>NZ_JBIWIF010000003.1:0-561113 GCF_044764505.1 Kitasatospora sp. NPDC094019 | reverse complement strand
GTCACCGACCCCGAGCGCAAGACCTTCTCCGACGCCGTCAACTCCCTCGGCGAACCCCTCTCCAAGCTCGCCGCCGCCGTGGTCGTCAAGTAACCGCCGCGGACCGGTGCGCGCGGCCGTCCGCGGCGCGCGCACCGGGTCCCGCACCGCGCACCGCACCCGGTACTCCGCCGTGGCGGCCCCTGCGGCCGCCACGGCATCCGTGAGTTCAGCACAGAGAAGGGTCCACCCGCCCATGGACGCCGAGAACCAGCAGCAGAACGCGACGCCGGCCGCCGCTTCCGACAGCGCCCCCGCGGCCGGCCGCGCCCCGGTCAGCCGCCGTGCCGTCATCGGCTGGGCCGGTGCCGGGGTCGCACTGGGTGCCGCCGGTGTCGGCTCGGTCGCCGCCGCGACCCGCCAGGACGACGACGACACCCCGGCCGCGCCCGCCGCCACCGCGGACATCCCGTTCTTCGGCGACCACCAGTCGGGCATCGCCACCCCGGTGCAGGACCGGCTGCACTTCGCCGCGTTCGACGTCTCGGCGACCGCCACCCGTGACTCGCTGGTCCGGATGCTGAAGGAGTGGACCAAGGCCGCCGCCGCGATGACCGGCGGCCGCGAGGTCGGCAGCGGCGCCGCCAGCGGTCTGCCGGAGGCGCCGCCGGACGACACCGGCGAGGCCCTGGGCCTGCCGGCCTCCCGGCTGACCCTCACCATCGGCTTCGGCCCGAGCCTGTTCGAGAAGGACGGCATGGACCGCTTCGGCCTCAAGGCCCGGCGGCCCGAGGCCCTGATCGACCTGCCGAAGTTCAAGGGCGACAACCTCGACCCGCAGCGCAGCGGCGGCGACCTGTGCGTCCAGGCGTGCGCCGACGACCCGCAGGTGGCGGTGCACGCGATCCGCAACCTGGCCCGGATCGGCATGGGCACCGTCAACATCCGCTGGTCGCAGCTGGGTTTCGGCAAGACCTCCTCCACCACCCCGGACGCGCAGACCCCGCGCAACATGATGGGGTTCAAGGACGGCACCCACAACATCGCCGGTTCCGACACGGCGAAGCTCGCCGAGCACGTCTGGGCCGCCCCCGGGGAGGGCCCGGACTGGATGACCGGTGGCTCCTACCTGGTGGCCCGCCGGATCCGGATGCACATCGAGACCTGGGACCGCACCTCGCTCAAGGAGCAGGAGGACGTCTTCGGCCGCACCAAGGGCGAGGGCGCCGCGTACGGGAGGACCAAGGAGCACGACGCCCCGGACCTCAAGGCGATGCCCGCCGACGCCCATGTCCGGCTGGCCCACCCGGAGTCCAACGACGGCCTGATGATCCTGCGCCGCGGCTTCTCCTTCACCGACGGCACCGACGGCCTCGGCCGGCTGGACGCGGGCCTGTTCTTCCTGGCCTACCAGCGCGACACCCGGAAGGCGTTCGTCCCGCTCCAGCAGCGGCTCGCGGCCTCCGACGCGCTGAACGAGTACATCCAGCACGTCGGTTCGGCCCACTTCGCCTGCCCCGCGGGCGTCCGCAAGCCCGGCGAGTGGTGGGGCCAGGCCCTGTTCGGCTGACCTCCCGCCCGTTCCACCCGTACCACCTCCTCACCCCCAGGGAGCCGGCGTGTTCGCCAACTATCTGATCGGCCTGCGCGAAGGACTCGAAGCCAGCCTGGTCGTCTGCATCCTCATCGCCTATCTGGTCAAGACCGGCCGCCGGGAGAAGCTCCCGCCGGTGTGGACCGGCGTCGGCGCGGCCGTCGTGCTGTCGATGGCCTTCGGCGCGGTCCTCCAGTTCGGCTCCTCCCAGCTGTCCTTCGAGGCCCAGGAGGCCCTCGGCGGCTCCCTGTCGGTCGTCTCCGTCGGCCTGGTCACCTGGATGGTCTTCTGGATGCGCCGCACCGCGCGCCACCTGAAGAGCGAACTCCAGGGCAGGCTCGACGCCGCCCTCGCCATGGGCACCGGCGCCCTGGTCGCCACCGCCTTCCTCGCCGTCGGCCGCGAGGGCCTGGAAACCGCCCTGTTCATCTGGACCGCCGTCCAGGCCACCCAGGACGGCTACAACCCGATCATCGGCGCCGCCCTCGGCCTGCTCACCGCCGTCGTCCTCGGCTGGCTCTTCTACCGCGGCGCCCTGAGGATCAACCTCGCCAAGTTCTTCACCTGGACCGGCGCCATGCTCGTCGTCGTCGCCGCCGGCGTCCTCGCCTACGGCGTCCACGACCTCCAGGAAGCAGGCTGGCTCCCCGGCCTGCACAGCCTCGCCTTCGACATCTCCACCACCGTCCCCAAGGACAGCTGGTACGGCACCCTCCTCAAGGGCGTGTTCAACTTCCAGCCCGACCCCACCGTCCTGCAGCTCGTGGTCTGGCTCGCCTACCTCGCACCCACCCTCGCCCACTTCTTCGGCCTCCTCGGCGGCCCCGCCAAACCCACCACCCCCGGCACCACCACCACCGGCACCACCACCACCACCGGCACCACCAGCGGCACCGGCGACACCGAGGCCCGCCCCACCG
Organism: Kitasatospora sp. NPDC094019; assembly: GCF_044764505.1. Lineage (NCBI taxonomy): Bacteria > Bacillati > Actinomycetota > Actinomycetes > Kitasatosporales > Streptomycetaceae > Kitasatospora > Kitasatospora sp. NPDC094019. Next base: position 558,620 of record NZ_JBIWIF010000003.1, on the reverse strand, counting down.
CCTGACACCACCACCCGACACCACCGGCCCGCGCCACCCGGCGCACCCGCACCACCACGCAACGCCCCGACCGGAACCCCCGGCCGGGGCGTCCGCGTTCCCCGGGCCCGACGGGAAAGGTTCGGTGGTGTTCTGACGGTTTGTGTACCTGACATCCGGTCAAAAAATTCACCTCTCGGATCTACCCGCGTAAACCCCTGGGGCGACATGCTGGTCGGCAGCCCGGGCCGGTTCCCCGCCCGGGGGCCTTCCGCTGCCCTTCCCGACCCAGGAGTTCCCTGTCATGTCCGCGATACGCGTGCCCCGCCGCGTCCTGGCTGCCGCCTTCGGCGCCCTGCTGCTCGCCCTCACCGCCCTGCTGACCGGCGCGGGCACCGCCCAGGCCGCCCTGCCGACCCCGGTCTCGGCCGCCACCGCCCGCGGCTACCTCGCCGCGATCACGGTGGCCGCGGAGTCCCACGACTCCACCTACGACCGCGCGCTCTTCCCGCACTGGATCACCATCTCCGGCACCTGCAACACCCGGGAGACGGTCCTCAAGCGCGACGGCAGCAACGTCGTCACCGACTCGGCCTGCGCCTCCGTCAGTGGCAACTGGGTCTCGGCCTACGACAACGCCACCACCACCAGCGCGTCGAGCTTCGACATCGACCACCTGGTGCCGCTGGCCGAGGCGTGGCGCTCGGGCGCCTGGGCCTGGACCACCGCCCAGCGCCAGGCGCTCGCCAACGACCTGGTCCGCCCGCAGCTGATCGCCGTCTCCGCGAGCTCCAACCGCTCCAAGGGCGACCAGGACCCGGCCCACTGGCTGCCGCAGACCTCCTACCGCTGCACCTACGCCCGCGCCTGGGTGCAGGTGAAGTACTACTACGGCCTCTCCGTCGACAGCGCGGAGAAGAGCGCCCTCTCGTCGATCCTCAACGGCTGCTGAGGAAACGTTTGCCCCGGGCGCCCCAAAGCTCCCGACGGCCGCAGACAGCGCGACGCCCGCCGGGAGGAGTCCCGGCGGGCGTCGTCGTTCCAGGGGTGGTGGCTACTCGCTCTTGATCGCGCCCAGGATGTCCGTCCGGGCCGCCCGGCGGGCCGGCCAGACGGCGGCCAGCAGGCCGATCACCGCGGCGGCGACCAGGAAGAGCCCGATCTGCACCGGCGGCACCACCAGGGTGATGCTCTTGAGCGCGCCCGAGATCGTCCGGACGGCGGCCCAGGCGGTCACGATGCCGAGCAGCACGCCGACCACACCGCCGAACAGCGCGATCATCAGCGACTCCAGCCGCACCATCCGGCCGATGCCCCGCCGGTCCAGGCCGATCGCCCGCAGCATGCCGATCTCCCGGCGGCGCTCGAACACCGACATCGCCATGGTGTTGACCACACCGAGGACCGCCACGATCACGGACATGCCGAGCAGCCCGTACATGACGTTCAGCACGGCGGTGACGTTCCGGCTGTTCTCCGCCTTGATGTCCTTCTCGCCCTTGACGGTGATCAGCGGGTTGCCGCCGCTGGCGTCGCGCAGCGCCTGCTTGAGCGCGGGGGTGGCGCCGTCGGCGCCCTTGACCAGCACCTTCTGCAGGCCGGAGCCGGGGGCGGCGTGCGCGCCGACCACGTGCTCCGGGGCGATCAGCCCGGCGACCCCGCTGGTGCCCTCGACCAGGGCGCCGACGGTCAGGCTGCCGCGGGCGCCGTCGGGGTAGGTCACCTCCATCGTGGAGCCGAGCTCCAGGTGGTTGCGCTCGGCGTAACCGGTGGTGGCGATCAGCTTGCCCTGCTTCAGCGCGTCGGCCGAGCCGGCGGTGACCTTGAGCTCCACCAGCCGGTCGTAGGCCGCGGCGTTCACCGAGGTCAGCCACGACGTCTCGCCGTCGGCACCGGTCTCCACCGGCAGGTCGCGCTCCGCGCTCACCGCGGTCACTCCGGGAGCCTTGGCGATCTGAGTGGCGACCTCGGGGGCGAGCATCGAGTAGTTCGACATCGCGACGGCGTAGTCGGCCTTGAGGTCGGCCGCGAAGGCGTCGTCGGACGCCTTGTTCACCGAGGCACCGACCACGGTCAGGGTGGTGATCAGGGTGACGCCGATGGTGAGCGCGGAGGCGGTGGCGGCGGTCCGGCGCGGGTTGCGCACGGCGTTCTCGCGGGCCAGCTTGCCGGGCGTGCCGAACATCCTGCGCAGCAGCGGGGCGAACAGCGCGATCACCGGGCGGGAGAGCAGCGGGGTGAGCACGAAGACGCCGATCATCAGCGCGGCGGAGGCGAGGCCCACCAGGTTGACCGACTTGGCGGCCGCGCCGGCGACCAGTCCGGCCGCGCCGACGGCGGCGAACAGCAGACCGATGATGTTGCGCACCAGCAGCGACTTCTGGGTGGCGGGCTGGTCGCCGCTGCTCATCGCGGCGACCGGGGCGATCCGGGCGGCGCGCAGCGAGGGCAGCAGGGCGGCCAGTACGGTCACCACGGTGCCGACGGCGAGCGAGCCGATCACGGTGCCGGGGGCGATCACCAGCGGGCCGTCCGGCAGATTCGCGTCCCACGGGCCGTTGAGCAGGGCCTGCAGCCCGGAGGCGATGCCGATGCCGGCGACCAGGCCGCCGACCGAGGCGCCCAGGCCGACCAGCAGGGCCTCGGCCAGGACGGAGAGGGTGACCTGCTTGCGGCTGGCGCCGACGGCGCGCAGCAGCGCCAGCTCCCTGGTGCGCTGGGCGATCAGCATGGTGAAGGTGTTGGCGATGATGAAGATGCCGACGAAGAGGGAGATCCCGGCGAAGACCAGCAGGATCGTGGACAGGCCCTTGGTGGCGTCGTCGATCATCCGGTCCTGCTCGGCGGCGAGGTCGCGGCCGGTGCGGGCCTCGATGCTGTCGGACGCCGGGGCGGCCTGCTTCACCGCCGCGAGCAGCGCGGTGTCCTCGGCGCCGGGCTTGCCCCTGACGTCGATCTCGGAGTACTGGCCGGGGGAGAGGTAGAGCTGCTGGGCGGTCGCGGTGTCGAAGGCGGCGAGCGAGCCGCCGGCGCGGATCCGCGGGTCGTTGGTGTTCAGGGTGCCGGTGAGCTTGAGCTCCATGACCGGGCCGTTGACGGCGACGCGGACGGTGTCGCCGACCTTGAAGCCGCCCTTCTGGGCGGTCTTGGCGTCCAGCGCGATCTCACCGGTGGCGCGCGGGCCCCGGCCGTCGACCAGCGGGTAGCGCGGGTCGTTGCCGTCGGCGCCGGGGACGTAGTTGGTGCCGGTGGTGGAGAAGCCGTCGCCGATCAGCGCGCCCTTGTGGTCGGCGATGCCGGCGAAGCCGCTGACCACGCCGCGCGCCTCGGCGGCGCCGGGCAGCGCGGCGATCGCCTTGCGGGTGTCCTCGGTCAGGGAGGGGCCCTCGGAGTGCTTGCCGCCGTGGTCGTACCCCTTGCCGACGGCGCCGTTGTCACTGACGGTGACGGCGATGTCGGTGTAGCTCTTGGCGCTCTGGGAGCGCCAAGCTGCGGCCAGGGTGTCGGTGAACACGAGGGTGCCGGCCACGAAGGCGGTGCCGAGGAGGACGGCGAGCGTCGTCATCAGCAGTCGGGCCTTGTGGGCCAGCACATTGCGCAGTGCGGTGCGGTACATGGGGTGGTGTCAGTCCTGGAGGTCGGGGGTCGGCCGGTTCGGGATCGGGGCGCGCGGTCGGCTGGTGCGCCGGGTCAGCTGGTGCGGCCCTTGGCGTCGAAGCGGCGCATGCGGTCCAGGACGGTGTCGGCGGTGGGGTGGGCGAGTTCGTCGACGATGCGGCCGTCGGCGAGGAAGACGACGCGGTCGGCGTAGGCGGCGGCGACGGGGTCGTGGGTGACCATGACGACGGTCTGGCCGAGTTCGCGCACGGAGTTGCGCAGGAAGGAGAGGATCTCGGCGCCGGAGCGGGAGTCGAGGTTGCCGGTGGGTTCGTCGGCGAAGACGATGTCGGGCTTGCCGGCGAGGGCGCGGGCGCAGGCGACGCGCTGCTGCTGGCCACCGGAGAGCTGGCTGGGGCGGTGGGAGAGCCGGCCGGAGAGTCCGACGGTCTCGACCACGGCGTCGAGCCACTGCTTGTCGGCCTTGCGGCCGGCGATGTCCATGGGGAGGGTGATGTTCTCCAGGGCGGTGAGGGTGGGGAGGAGGTTGAACGCCTGGAAGACGAAGCCGATGTGGTCGCGGCGCAGCTGGGTGAGCTGCTTGTCCTTGAGGCCGACGAGTTCGGTGTCGCCGATGGTGGAGGAGCCGGAGGTGACGGTGTCGAGGCCGGCCATGCAGTGCATGAGGGTGGACTTGCCGGAGCCGGAGGGGCCCATGATCGCGGTGAACTCGCCCTGGGGGAAGGTGACGCTGACGTTGTCGAGGGCGACGACGCGGGTCTCGCCCTCCCCGTAGACCTTGTTCAGGCCAGTGGCGCGGGCGGCCGCCCGGCCGGTGCGGACGGCGGTTGCGGACATCGTCACGAGGGGTCTCCTGAGGGCGTGCGAGGGAACAGCGGAAGCAGAAATCGGATGATCGTCTTCCTGTCCATTCTCGCAATCGGCCCGTACCCGGAAGGTCGCTCCCGGGTACGGACCGCCCCCGCCGACCCGGCGGTCCGACGGGGGCTCCTCTCCTCCTCGGGTATGACGGGGACTCCTCTGCCGGTCGCAGTCCCGGCCCGGCCCGGCTACTCGACCGCCACGCCCCAGCGCACCGCGAGACCGGCCAGCCCTCCCGGCACCGGGGTTCCGGCCGGCTCGAACCGCCAGGCGCCGCCGCGGCGTTGGAAGGATCCGACGGCCATCGCGCTCTCCGGCACCCCGCCGGTCGCCGCCGCCCAGTTCGCCGGGCCGTCCGCGTCCGGACCGAACGCGGCCGTCAGCGTCAGACCGTGCACATAGCCCAGCGGCAGCGCCGGCGACTCCTCCTCCTCGGTCGACACCGCCACCACCACCTCGTCCACCGCCGGGGCCAGCCGCGCGGTGTCCAGGGTGAGTTCGGCCCGGCGCACCGGCTCGCCCGGCACCGAGCGGGTGGGGTGCAGCCGGACGGCACCGTCCGGGTCCTGCGGGTTGTTGAAGAACACGAAGTGCTCGTCGTCCAGCACCCGGCCGCCCGCGCACAGGAACGCCGAGACGTCCAGCTCGACCGGGTCCCCGCCGGCCGTGCGGCTGCTCCAGGACAGGGCCACCGTGGTCACCGTGCCCGGCGCCCCCGCGTCGGCCGTCGACCCGTTCGCGTCGCCGTTCGCGTCGCCGTTCGCGCTCCGGCCGGAGCCGGACCGGCCTCCGTTCCCGCCGTCGGACCGCCCGCCCAGGCGGCCGCGCAGACCCTGCTCGGCCAGCAGCTCCACCAGCTCGGGACCGCTCACCAGGGTCAGCGGCTTGTTGCGGATGTAGTCGTACGAACCCGGCCCGAACCCGGCCGTGGTCACCAGGATCCCCTTGATCGCACCGTGGTGGCGGACCGTCGAGTCCAGGTCGCGCACCGCCGTCGGCGAGACCGTCGAACGGTAGCGCTTCGCCTGGATGACGATCCGCCCGCCGGTCACCGGATCGAGGTCCTCCGCGACCACGTCCACCCCGGCGTCCCCGCTGCGGGCCGTGGTCATCACCCGGAAGCCGCGCAGCCGGAACAGCTCGGCGATCAGCTCCTCGAACTCGATCGGGTCCATCTCGAAGAGGTCCGGATCGTCCTCGCCGCCCTGGCCCGCCACACTGCCGCCGACCGTCTCCGGCAGCCGGTCCGGCCGCACCTCGTCCAGCCGCTCGGGACGCGCGGACAGCACCCCGCCCAGCCCCTGGAAGCACTCCACCGCCGCCACCCGGTCCAGCGCCAGACCGGCGAACTCGCCCCGGTCGACCGTCACCGTGGTCAGGAAGCGCTCCGCCTCCCGGCCGGTCGCCGGGTCGATGCCGCGCACGAAGCCGTTCAGCACCACCGAGGCCAGCAGCCCGTCCCCGTCCGCCCGGTACAGCTCGGTCACCACCCGCAGCGCGCTCTGCGCCAGCACCTCCCGGTACAGCGCCTTGCGCTCGGTGGCCGGACGGGCCACCTCGGCCTCCCGGTCGTCCGTCTTCACGTACCGCACCCGGCCGGTCGCCGGGACCACGTCCGCGCCCGGCAGCTCCCAGTTCACCACCAGCTGGCGGCTGCTCGCCTCCCAGGCCGCCACCAGCCGGTGCGGGAAGCCCTCCGGCCAGCCTGCCGAGGCGTACAGCACGGCCGAGAAGTACTCCTGCACCGCCTCCGCCTCCCCGGACCGCAGCCGGCTCAGCGACTCCTCGGTCCGGGCGGCGCGCTCCTCGTCCTCCCGGCGGCACCGGGCCACCCACTCCAGGTACTGCCCGTGGTACTCGCCCAGCCGCCGCTGCCGCTCCGCCTCGGCCGCCTGCGCCGCGTACCAGTCCTGCTCGAACCGGGCCCGCGCCTGCGCCACGTACTGCTCGTACTGCTGCCGCACCCCCGGATTGCGGGCCTGCGCCCGGTCCGGCGGCGGCACCTGGTAGCGCGCCTGGTCCGGCATCGGCACCGGCTCGCCCAGCCGTCCGGGATCGAACGGCGGCACCGGGCGCGGTGCCAGCAGGCTCTGCGCCCGGAACGCCGGACGGGCCAGACCGGCCGCCAGCAGACCCCGCAACTCCTCCACCCGGCCGTCGAGTTCGGCCGTCCGCCGGGCGGCCTCGGCCTCCCGGGACTGCTGGTACTCCCGCTGCGCCTCCCGCTCGGTACGGGCCGCCGCCTTCTGCGCCTCGCGCTGCTCACGCTCCCACCGGCGCTGCTCGGCGGCCTGGGCACGCCAGCGCGCCTCCTCCCGGCGCTGCTCCTGCCGCTGCGCCTCCGCCCAGACCGTCAGCACCCCGTTGTTCCGCCGCCCCGCCACGTCCACCCCTTCGCTCCATGCCGCTCCGGCCCGGCACCGGCCTCCCGGCCGCGCCACCGCCCGCGCCCGCCACAATAGAACGTGCGCCGGGGGAGCGCGCAAAGGGCCCGCGACCTGCGGCGTCGCCCGGCGGTGAGCGGGCGTCAGGCTGCGCCGGGGGCGGTCGGGACATCCGCGTGCCAGCGCCACCCGGTGCGGCGCGGGCGGCCGGGGAGGTCGGCGCGGCCGGTCGCCCACAGCAGGGTCGGCCACGGGCCGGCGGCATCGGGCCGGACGTCCGGGAACAGCCGGGCCAGGGTGCGGGCGCAGACCCCGGCCGGCGGCTCCCACGGCAGCCCCAGTCCCTCGGCCACGTCGTGCAGGTGGACCAGGGTCTCCACCAGGCTCATCGCGACGAACCCGGCCGGGTCGGCCAGTCCCCAGGGGTGGAAGGCGCGGACCCCGGGCCCCCTGGTCCGGGCGATCGAGACCATCAGCCCGCCGCCGGCCTCCAGCACCTCCACGAGCGCCGCCGGTCCGCCCGCCCGTTCGGCGAGGACGAAGTTGTTCGGCCCGCCGGGGAAGGGGCGCCGGGTGACGAACGGCACGTAGCGGTCGCGCGGCGGCTCCTCCGGGCCGAGCTGGGCCGCGTACGCGAGCAGGTCGTCCGCGAGGTGTTCGACGGTGCTCCAGCAGTCCCAGTCGACACCGCCGGCCGGCCGGGACCAGTCGGCGTCGGCGGGGGCGGCGCGCAGGGTGTCGGTGGCGAGCCGCAGGACGGCGGCCAGGTCGTCCGGGGTCACGGGCCCGGGCGGGGTGGCGCCGGTCGCGCTGTCGGTGTCGGTGGTGATCATGCGGCGACGCTACCGGGCCGCAGGGGCGCGGGTCGGCGCGAGCGCGAGCGCGGTCGCGGTCGCACCGGCGGAGCCGGCCGCCGGCGGCCGCTGTCGGCGCCACCGGGTACCCTCGGCGGTTCGGACGGCGCGGGCGAGGTGCGGGTGAGCGGGGCGGACGGGTGGGTTTCCACCGGACTGGCGTGGCGGGACGGCCGGGCGTTGCTGAGCGCCGTCCACGGCCGCCGGACGCACGAGCGCGAGGTAGTGCCGGGCACCGAGGTGGGCTGGTCGCTGGGCGGGCCGCGCCGCTGCATCGGGGCGCTGCTGGCCGGCCGGGACGAGCGCACCCCGTGCCCGCACCGGGCCGGGATCGCCCCCGACGGCGCCTCGGTGCAGTGCGCGCCCTGCCAGAGCGTGGACCGGGGCCTGGCGCTGGCCCGCGACCGGATCCTCGACGACGGCCGCACCTACCGGCTGTACCTGGCCTGGTTCGGCGAGGGGCTGCTGAAGGTCGGCCTGACCGCCGAGCAGCGCGGCACCAGTCGGCTGCTCGAACAGGGCGCGCTGGCCTGGACGTTCGCCGCCCGGGGCGGACTGCCCGCCGTCCGGCGGGCCGAACTCACGCTCTCATCCTCCGGGTTGGCCCGGGAACGGTTCAAGGCCCGGGCCAAGGTGGAGCACTGGTGGGAGCACGGTGACACCGACCACCGCCGCGCCGTGCTGACCGACGCCCGCGCCCGCGCGCACGAGCTGCTGCACGGCCACGACGTGGAGCTGCTGCCCGGGCACCCGGTGGTCGACCACGTCGCGGTCTTCGGCCTGACCGGCGGCGCCCCCGACGCCTACCACGCGGTCGAGGGCCTGGCGCACGGCGCGGTGGTGGCCGGGCGGCTGCGGGCGCCGATCGGCCGGCACCTGCTGCTCGACCGGCCGGACGGCGAGCCGCCGTTGCTCCTGGACACCCGGCTGCTGACCGGCTGGACGCTCACCCCGGCACCCGGCCGCCCGGCGTCCGGGCTGTCGCTGGTCCCCAGGGTCCGACCGGAGGCTCCGGACACCCAGGAACCGCTGTTCTGACAGGAACCGCTGTTCTGACCGGCGGCGGGGCCCGCTCGGCGCCGTTCCGCCGACGCCCCGCGCGCGTACCCGTGACACCCGGGCCGGTGGCGGCCGAGGTGTTCCGGAGAGGCCGGTGACCGGAACGGTCCAAGGACGGTTCCGGCAGGCCAGGAGCCCTTCCACCCGGGTCGGCCAGCGACGAGAGTAGTGATCGCCGCCAGGGGAACAGCCCGGAGCGGCACCGGGAGAAACACCACCGCGGGGTGCGTCCACCGGTTGATCGCCACGACGTCGAACCAGCCGAACCGGCCGAACCGGCCGAACCGGCCGAACCAGGAGAGGGCACCCTCATGCTCCGCACCGTCGTCACCGAGGCCACCGCGGTCGCCGCACCCGCCGTACCCGCCGCACCCGGTATCGGCACCGTCCGGAGCTGACGCCCGCTCCACCCCGCCGCCGTCCGATCCGGGCCCGGCCGGCTGTTCCTGCAGGGCAGCCGTCCCACCGGTCCCGTGAGGCGGTCCGACACAGCACTTCTCCCGGCGCCTCCGTGCCGGAGCGCCAGGCGCGCCGACTGCTCCCGGAGAGCAGTACGCCGGTCCGAGCACCGTGCCGCCGCGTCCTCCTTCTTCGTCGACGAGCCCCTGAACCCGCCAGCCGCGGGCGGCCGCCGACCCACCATTACCTCTCTGGAGATCCTTCACCATGTCCGTGACCCGCTCCAAGCTCGCCAACATCGCCCTGACCGGTGCCCTCGTTCTCGGTGCCGCCCTCTCCACGGTCTCGCTGACCGCACCGGCCCAGGCGGTCGGAACCTCCGCGGTCAACGGCCCGATCACCCGCTCCGAGATCATCGCCCGGGCCCAGAACTGGGTCGACCAGGCGGTGCCGTACAGCCAGAGCCTGTGGCACTCCGACAGCAACGGTTCCTACCGGCAGGACTGCTCGGGCTTCGTCTCGATGGCCTGGCACCTCAACTCCAGCCGGGTGACCTCCACCCTCGACGACGTGTCGACCCGGCTCAACAGCCTGGACGACCTGCAGCCGGGCGACATGATCGACAACATCACCACCCACGTGGTGCTGTTCGTGGGCTGGACCGACGGCAGCCACACCACCGCGAACATCATGGAGGAGCCGCGGTCCGGTCTGACCGCCCGCAGGACCACCTACTCGCGCAGCTACCTCGTCAACAACGGTTTCCTGCCCTACCGTTACGACAAGACCGTGGACAGCACCCCGCTGCCGCCCAAGCCGGCTCCGGTGGGCTGGGGCGCCCAGGTGATCGTGAACGGCGGCGGTGACGTCTTCCACTCGACCCGCAACAGCCAGGGTTCGTGGACCGGCTTCGGCAACGTCGAGGCCGCGGCCGGGAACATCGGCGGTGTCCAGGCCATCGCCGACGCCGGCATCAACGGCGACACCCACGTCCTCGCGGTCGGCGGCAACGGCAGCATCTACCACACCATCCGTCACAACACCGGTTCGTGGGACGGCTTCGCCGACATCGGCCCGCAGACCAACCAGCTGGGCAGCGTGACCAAGCTCTCGGCGGTCTCCATCGGCGGTGACCTGCACGTCGTCGCGGTCGCCAACGGCCGGCTCTTCCACACCGCCCGGCTCGCCAACGGCACCTGGCTGCATTTCGGCGACATCACCCCGGCCTCGGGCACCGTGACCAGCGCCGCGGCCGCCAGCGTCAACGGCCAGCTCCAGGTCGTCACGGTGGCGGGCGGCGTCGTCCAGCACACCATCCGCGCCGTCTCCGGCAGCTGGCAGCCCTGGGCCAGCGCGTACGACGCCGCCGGCAACGTCGGCGCCGCCCAGGACGTCGCGATCGCCGGCACCGGTGGTGACGCGCAGATCGTCGTGGTGACGACGAGCGGTGAGCAGTACCACGGTGCCCGCTACGCCAACGGCACCTGGCAGCCCTTCAACCAGCTCGCCCCGGTGATCGGCTCCTTCACGGCGAACCGGGTCAGCGCCGCGAACGTCGACGGTGAGCTCCAGGTCGTCTTCATCACCAACGACGACCGGATCATGCACACCATCCGCGACGGCTCCGGCAGCTGGGACCCGGCCGCGCCGATCCAGCTCAGCGGCGTGGTCGGCAACCACTGGGACGTCTCGATCGGCGGCACCTACAACTGATCGACGGCGCGAGCCCTCCCGGCCGGCCCACCCGCGGTCCCCGCGCGGTGGGCCGGCCCGCTCCGCCCGCCCCGCTCAGCCCGTCCCCGGTCCGGCCCCCGCCGCCGGCCCCTGCTCAGGCTCCTTGCTCCGGCCCCGGTCCGGTAGCCGCCCCGCCGTCCTGGAAGAGGTTCCGATGTCCCGCTCGACCCGCCGTTCCCTCGCCGCCTCCCTCACCTTCACCGCCCTCGCGGCCCTGGGCCTGCCGGCCGTCGCGGCCGGTTCCGCCCACGCCGCCTCGGTGGCCACCTGGGACCGGGTGGCACAGTGCGAGAGCAGCGGCGACTGGAGCTACTACCGCGCCGGATGGCCGTACTACGGCGGCCTGCAGATCACCAGGAGCACCTGGGAGGCGTTCGGCGGGACGCAGTATGCGGCGCTCCCGCACCAGGCCACCAAGCAGCAGCAGATCCTGACGGCCGAGCGGATCCTGGCCGGCCAGGGCACCGGGGCGTGGGCGGCCAAGTGCAACGGCGGTCTGGGTACCGACCACGCCGACCCCTACCCCGCGCCGTCCGTGCCGGTGAGCTCGCCCGGGGACCTCTTCCACGCGACCCGTCTGGTGGACGGGAACTGGACGTCCTTCCAGCCGCTCAAGGGGGTCGGCACCGCTCCGTTCTTCAACGGCTCGCAGGAGGCGATAGCGGCCACCCCGGACGGGTCGACGCAGACCCTGGCCACCGGGACCGACGGCAACCTCTACCACACCGCCCGCTACGCGAACGGTTCCTGGTCGGGCTGGGCGCCCCTGGGCGGGTACGGCGGAGCGCCGCGCTTCGCCGCCAGGGCCGAGGCGATCGCGGGCATGCCGAACGGCGACACCCAGGTGACGGCGATCGGCGCGGACGGCAAGATCTACCACAACGCCCGCTTCGTCTCGGGCAGTTGGCAGGGCTGGGTGCCGATCGGCGACTGGGGCGCCGACCGGATCGCGGCGGCCGGCCTGCCGGACGGCAGCCTCCAGGTGCTGATCATCGGCTACGACGGCAACGTCTACCACACCACCCGCGCGGTGAACGGCACCTGGCAGGGCTGGAACGCGGTGGCGGGCTTCGGCGCCGACACCTTCCAGGCCAAGGACATCGCCTTCGCCGGCATGCCGAACGGTGACACCCAGGTGATGGCGACCGGTGCGGACGGCAAGATCTACCACAACGCGCGCTTCGCGTCGGGCAGTTGGCAGGGTTGGAACGCCGTGGCCGGCTACGGCGGCGCGGCGGGCTTCCAGGCCGGGAGCCTCGCGATCACCGGGATGTCCAACGGTGACGCGCAGATGCTCGCGGTGGGCAACGACGGTCAGGTCTACCACAACGCGCGCTACTCGGCCGGTACTTGGCAGGGGTGGTGGAACACCGGCTTCGGCGGGCGGAAGGTGTCCATCGCGGGGATGCCCGACGGCGGTGCCCAGATGGTCGTCGTCCGGAGCTGAGACCCGGAGCCGAGACCCGGAGCCGAGCCCCGGGTTCGAGATCCCCGGCTGTCGGCCGGGGATCTCGAACCCGGTTACGCGAGCTTGCCCCGCACACCGCCCGGGCCCGAGCGCGCCCGTCGCGACAGCGGCGGGCGCGACGGCCGTACGTCCCCCCGCCCGGTCGGCGGCCCCTCGGCCCCGGCCGCCAGCGCCCGGGCCGCGCGGGCCGTCGCCAGGGCGACCCGGGCCAGCAGCGGGTCCTCCCGGACCCCGGCCGCCCGCTTCGCGGTCTGGCAGGGAGTGCACCAGACCGGCGAGGCCGGCCCGTCGGGGTACACCATCGCTTCCGGCGGCAGGTAGTGGCTGCCGCATTCGACGCATTCGAAGACCAGTCTCATCCGACGATCACCGTCCCGGATCCGTGGCACCGACCGCATGGCGACCAAAAGGTGTGGATCTTCGGCACCATGCTCCCTTCCTCGTCCAGTTCGACCGTGGCTTCGGTCTTCTGGGTCCCCCCGGACCCACCGCACCCGGAGCAGGACTGAACCTCGGGCATATGCGTTCCTCCTCGGCGCGGGGACCACCGTAGCGCGAAATCCGAGGGGCCAGCACCGATCCTGACGAACAGTCGAAGAAGCGGGGCGCGCACGAGCACCACGCGCGCCCCGCTCCGGCTCGACGGGGGCCGTCCTCGCGGACCGCCCCGGGGTCAGCGGCCCCCGCGCAGCGAACCGCGCAGGAACTCACGGTTCATGGCGGCGATGCTCGGCAGCGGGATGCCCTTGGGGCAGGCCGTCGCGCACTCGCCGGTGTTGGTGCAGCCGCCGAACCCCTCGGCGTCCATCGCCTCCACCATGTTCCGCACCCGGGACGCGCGTTCGGGCGCGCCCTGCGGCAGCACGTTCAGGTGGACCACCTTGGCGGAGGTGAACAGCATCGCCGAACCGTTCGGGCAGGCCGCCACGCACGCCCCGCAGCCGATGCACTCGGCGTGCTCGAACGCGGTGTCGGCGGCCTCCTTGGGGACGGGCGTGGCGTGGGCGTCGGGCGCGCTGCCGGTCGGGGCGGTGATGTACCCGCCGGCGCCGATGATCCGGTCGAAGGCCGACCGGTCCACCACCAGGTCCTTGACCACCGGGAACGCCGCCGCCCGCCACGGTTCGACGTCGATGGTGTCGCCGTCCTCGAAGTGCCGCATGTGCAACTGACAGGTGGTGGTGCGCTCGGGGCCGTGCGCCCGGCCGTTGATCACCATGCCGCAGGCGCCGCAGATCCCCTCGCGGCAGTCGTGGTCGAAGGCGACGGGCGCGTCGCCGCGCAGGATCAGCTCCTCGTTGAGGGTGTCCAGCATCTCCAGGAAGGACATGTCGGGGCTGATCCCGCCGACCTGGTAGGTGGTCATCGAGCCGGGCGTGTCGGGGCCCGCCTGGCGCCAGATCCGAAGGGTGAGGTTCACGCGTAGCTCCGCTGGGTGGGGTGGACGTACTCGAAGTCGAGGTGCTCCCGGTGCAGGACGGGCGCCCGGCCGGTGCCGGTGAACTCCCAGGCGGCGGCGTAGGAGAAGTCCTCGTCCCGCCGGGCGGCCTCGCCCTCCGGGGTCTGGCTCTCGGTGCGGAAGTGGCCGCCGCAGGACTCGGCCCGGTGCAGCGCGTCCAGGCACATCAGCTCGGCCAGCTCGAAGTAGTCGACCAGCCGGTTGGCCTTCTCCAGCGACTGGTTGAGCTCCTGCCCGGTGCCGGGCACCTTGATCCGGCGCCAGAACTCCTCCCGCAGGACCGGGATCCGCTCCAGCGCGCGGCGCAGCCCCGCCTCGTCGCGGGCCATCCCGCAGTTGTCCCAGAGCAGTTCGCCCAGCTCGCGGTGGAAGGAGTCGGGCGTGCGGTCGCCGTCCACCGCGAGGATGAGGTTCAGCCGGTCCGCCACCTCGGCCTCGGCCGAGGCGATCTCCTCGTGGTCGGCCGGGACGGGGGGCAGCGACTCCCGGGCCAGGTAGTCGTTGAGCACCGGCGGCAGCACGAAGTAGCCGTCCGCGAGCCCCTGCATCAGCGCGCTGGCGCCGAGCCGGTTGGCGCCGTGGTCGGAGAAGTTGGCCTCCCCGATCGCGAACAGGCCCGGCACGGTGGTCTGCAGGTCGTAGTCGACCCACAGCCCGCCCATCGTGTAGTGGATCGCCGGGTAGATCCGCATCGGCACCCGGTACGGGTCCTCGGCGGTGATCCGCTCGTACATCTCGAACAGGTTGCCGTACCTGGCCTCCACCGCGTCCCGGCCCAGCCGGCGGACGGCGTCGGCGAAGTCCAGGTAGACGCCCTGCCCGCCGGGGCCGACGCCGCGGCCCTCGTCGCAGACGTTCTTGGCGGCCCGGGAGGCGATGTCGCGCGGCACCAGGTTGCCGAAGGACGGGTAGATCCGCTCCAGGTAGTAGTCGCGGTCCTGCTCCGGGATCTCGGCCGGCGGCCGGGTGTCGCCCTTGGCCTTCGGCACCCAGATCCGCCCGTCGTTGCGCAGCGACTCGCTCATCAGCGTCAGCTTGGACTGGTGCTCGCCGGAGCGCGGGATGCAGGTCGGGTGGATCTGGGTGAAGCACGGGTTGGCGAAGTGCGCGCCGCGCCGGTGCGCCCGCCAGATCGCGGTGGCGTTGGAGTTCTTGGCGTTGGTGGAGAGGTAGAAGACGTTGCCGTAGCCGCCGGAGGCGAGCACCACCGCGTCGGCGGTGTGGGTGGAGACCTCGCCGGTGACCAGGTCGCGGGCGACGATCCCGCGGGCCCGGCCGTCGACCACCAGCAGGTCGAGCATCTCGGTGCGGGCGTGCATCTCCACGTTCCCGGCCGCGATCTGCCGGGACAGCGCCTGGTAGGCGCCGAGCAGCAGCTGCTGGCCGGTCTGGCCGCGCGCGTAGAAGGTCCGCGAGACCTGGACGCCGCCGAACGAGCGGGTGTCGAGCAGGCCGCCGTACTCGCGGGCGAACGGCACGCCCTGGGCCACGCACTGGTCGATGATCTCCACCGACACCTGGGCCAGGCGGTGCACATTGGACTCGCGGGCGCGGAAGTCGCCGCCCTTGACGGTGTCGTAGAACAGCCGGCGGATCGAGTCGCCGTCGTTGCGGTAGTTCTTGGCGGCGTTGATGCCGCCCTGGGCGGCGATCGAGTGGGCCCGGCGGGGCGAGTCCTGGAAGCAGAACTGGACCACGTGGTAGCCCTGTTCGGCGAGGGTGGCGCCGGCCGCGCCGCCGGCCAGGCCGGTGCCGACCACGATCACGGTGTGCTTGCGCCGGTTCGCCGGGTTGACCAGCTTCGCCTCGAACCGCCGCTGGTCCCAGCGCTGTTCGATCGGTCCCCGGGGGGCCCTGGTGTCGGCGATCGGCTCGCCGACGCGGTAGTCCGGGTACGCGTTCACTTCACCACTCCGGTCATCACGGCGACGGGGACGGACAGGAAGCCGACGGTCAGCAGCAGCGCCAGCCCGTTGGCGGTCAGCTTCAGCACCCGGTCCCGGCGGGCGTTGTTGGCGCCGAGGGTCTGCGCGGCGCTCCAGAACCCGTGCCGGACGTGCAGGCCGACGGCGAGCATCGCCACGATGTAGATCACGCACGAGTACCAGTTGCCGAAGGAGGCCACGATGTTCTGGTACGGCCGGCCGTGCTCGGCGTTGGGGTTCACGGTCAGCGTGGTCAGGTCGAGGACGTGCCAGACGATGAACAGCGCCAGGATCACCCCGCCCCAGCGCATGGTCCGGGTCGCGTAGCTCGCCCGCCGCCGCTGGTGGGCGTACTTGTCCGGCCGGGCGGCGACATCCCGCCGGCTCAGCTGGAACGCGGCCACGCCGTGCAGCACGACGGCGACCAGAAGGCCGACCCGGGCGATCCAGAGGAACCACTCGTGGCCGAGGAACGGCTGCCCGATCGTGCGCAGCCAGGCCGCGTAGCCGTTGATGTCGTCCGGGCCGAAGAAGACCTTGAGGTTGCCCAGCATGTGCGCGACCAGGTACAGCAGCATGGCCAGTCCGCTGACGGCCATGACCGCCTTCTTGCCGACGGTCGACCGCCACAGGGTCGCCAGGATGGACGGATGCCGGGCCGTCCGAGTCGCGGTTGTCATGGCTTCAACGGTAGGGACGGGGCCAGGGTGCGTCCAAGACATGATGCGGCTCACGACGATAGGCCCTGCCTATGATGGGAGCTGTGCAACTCCAGCAGCTCCGCTACTTCCTCGCCGTGGCCGAGACCCGCCACTTCACCCGCGCGGCCGACGCGGAACACGTCGCCCAGCCGTCACTCTCGCAACAGATCCGCTCCCTGGAGCGGGAGTTGGGCGCCGAACTGTTCCACCGGACCAGGGGCAACATCGCCCTCACCGACGCCGGGGACGCCCTGCTGCCGCTCGCCCGCCGCATCCTCGCCGACACCGAGAGCGCCCGGCTCGCGGTGCAGGAGACCGTCCAGCTGCGCCGCGGCCGGGTCCGGCTGGGGGCGCCGCCGAGCCTGTGCACCAGCCTGGTGCCGGACGTCCTGCGGGTGTTCCGCGACCGCTACCCGGGGGTGGCGCTGGTGGTGCGCGAGGGCGGCTCCCGTGACCTCGTGCGCTCCCTGGCGGCGGGGGAGCTGGACCTCGCGCTGATCATCACCCCGCCGAGCGGCGAGGCCGCGCCGGCGCTCGCCGTCACCGAGCTGCTGCACGAGGAACTCGTCCTGGTCTCCGCCGGGCCGAGGACCCGTCGCACGGTGCGGGTGACGGAGCTGGGGAAGCAGCCGCTGGTGATGTTCCGGGAGGGCTACGACCTGCGGGAGGCCACCTTGGCGGCCTGCCGGGCGGCGGGTTTCGAGCCCGAGTTCGCGGTGGAGGGCGGGGAGATGGACGCGGTGCTGGGCTTCGTCCGGGCCGGGCTCGGGCCGGCCGTGCTGCCCGGCATGGTCGCCGACCGCTCGGGTCTCACCGTGGCCCACTTCGCCGGTCCCGGCCTCGGCCGCACCATCGCCGTCGCCCACGGCCACGAGGTGCCGCCGACCCGGGCGGCGGCGGCGCTGCGGACGACCCTGCTGGCACACCTGCGCGACGCGGCCCGGACCGGTGGACTGCCCCCGGGCACCAGGCTGCTGCTCGACTGAACACGCCCCTGCACGCGCCCGTGTGCGCCCCCGTGCGCCCGTTCCTACGCGCGCACGATTGGCACGGTGTGCGAAGCACCCGAATCGTGATCCGGTGGCTCCGCCGGCCCGGAACCCGCTGTTCACCGGGCGCGTCCCAGGGAGCGTCGGCGGTGCCGTAAGGTGCGTCGCCGCAGAGCCGAGCGGGCCGTGAACGGGGAGAGCACGAAGCGATGGACGACCGGAAGCAGCAGGACGGCAGACGGGACGGGGGCCGCACCGCCCCCGCCGCGGGGACCGCCCCGGAGCCCGCCGACGAGCGGCCCTGGGAACTCCCCGAGTACCTCCACGAGCGCGAGCTCGGCGCGGGCGCGAGCGGCCGGGTGGTGCTCGCCCGGCACCGGGCGACCGGCACCCCGGTGGCGGTCAAGTACCTGCACCGCGCGGCCGGGACGGCCGCCCTGCGGGCCGAGGCCGAAGTCCTGGCCGGACTCGACTCCCCGCACGTCACCCGGCTCTACGAGTACGTCGAGGGCGAGCGCGGCGCGGCGATCGTGATGGAGCTGGTGGACGGCATCGCCCTGCGCGACCTGCTCCGCGCCGAGGGCGCCACCACCCCCGAGGCGGCCCTGGTGGTGCTGAAGGGCTCGCTGCTCGGTCTGGCCGCCGCGCACGGCGCCGGGGTGGTGCACCGGGACTACAAGCCCGCCAACGTCCTGGTGGACACCGCCGGGACGTCCAAGCTGGTGGACTTCGGGATCGCGGTGCCGAGCGGGGACGAGCGGGACGTCTCCGGCACCCCCGCCTACATGCCCCCCGAGCAGTGGGCCGGCCGCCCCGCCTCCCCGGCGGGCGACGTCTACGCCGCGACCGTCACCTTCTTCGAGTGCCTGACCGGCGCCCGCCCCTACGGCGGCACGACCTTCGCCGAACTCGCGGTCCAGCACACCGAGGCCCCGATCCCGGCCGAGCTGACGCCGGACCCGGTGCGGCCGCTGATCCTCTCCGGCCTCGCCAAGGACCCCGGGGAGCGCCCCGACAGCGCGACCGCGCTCCTGGTCGAGCTGGAGGCGGTCGCGGCGGCCGGGTACGGAGCGGGGTGGGAGGAGAAGGGGCGGCTCGACCTGACGGCGCTGGTCGCCCTGCTCGCGCTGCTGCTGCCGGGCGCGGGCGGCGCGGCCGCCGGGACCTCGCTGGCGCACACGGCGCTGGGCGGCGGGTCGTCGGCGCTGGACTCCTCGGCCGGGGCGTCCTCGGCCACGGGCCCGGTGTCCGGGACCGGGGCGGCGCCGGCCGTCGTCGTCCGGGAGACGCTGATCCGGCGCGCCGCGCGCACCGGCACCCGCGGCAAGGCCCTCACCGGCGTCGCCGCCGGCGCGCTGACCCTCGCCACCCTGGCCGGGATGGCCATCGCCGGGGCCGTCGACGGCGACTCCCGCACGGTCGTCGGGGGAGTCGCCCCCGAGGCGACCACCAGCATCGGTCCGTTCGACCCGGCCGGTGCCGCCTCGCCCGTGGCCTCCGCCGCCGCGACCGAGGGCCCGGACACCCCGAGCCCCGAGCCCTCCGACCCCTCCGCGACGCCCGCGCCGGACGCGCCGGACGCCTCGCCCAGTGGCGCCCCGACCTCGGGCCCGCCGTCCCCCGGCGCGCCCTCAAGCCCGGGCGGCCGGAGCACCGGCCCCGCCGCCGCACCGACCGGCCGGACCTCCCCGGGGACGCCGACCGGCCCCGGCACTGTCCGGCCGCCGCTCCCGCCGGGTTCCGCCGTGCCGTCCTCGGGCCCGGCCGCGACCGGGAGCGTCCCGCCGCCCGCCCCGCCGGTGACCGTCCCGTCCACCGCTCCCGACGTCGCCCCGTCCTCGGCGACACCCGCCGGACCCGGCAGCACGCCGCCGTCCCCGACCCTCACCGCCGCGCCGACCCGGACCGTCGCCCCGACCATCGCGGTGAGCTCGGTGAACCTGGACGCGCTGTCCTGCGCCGGGCGCTGGAGCACCACCGCGACGGTCACCGTGGTCGCCCAGGGCGCGGCCACCGGGACGCTGACGCTGACCTGGTTCCACACCCTCGGCGAACGCACCGTCGACGTCGCGACCGACACCGTGGCGGTGCACGACGGCCGGGCCACGGTCAGTCGGACCCACGACTTCACCTCGGCCGACACCTTCCCGACCTGGGGCGTGCGGATCGGCACCGCCCCGGCCGCGGCGAGGCCGGGGCGGACGTCGGACACGGTGGCGGCTTTCCTCTGCGACCCGCCGCGCTGAGTCGTCCCGTCGCCGCGCAGGTCCGTCCCGCGCTCCCCGCCCCGCACTCCCCGCCCCCATCGCGCTCACTGGAGGAGCCATGTCCACGCCCCGACCCGACTCCGACCCGGCCCCGGTCGCGGACGGCGATGCCGACCGGACCGTCCGAGTCGACCCGCCCGCCGACGGCGGTACGGAGACCGTCCGGCTCGGGTCCGGGGCCGGGTCCGGCTCGGGGACCGACGCGCCGGGTGGTCCGGTCGGCGGCGGCCCGGCCGGCGAGGTCACCGTACGGATCGACGCGAGCGAGGCCACGAGCGCGACCTTCCTCGACGCCGGGGTCTGGGGAGGCGCGGGGGAGACGGTGGAGGCGCTCACGTTGCTGGACACCCCGGCCCACGGCACCGCCACCCCGGCGGAGGCGGACCCCGCGCTCACGGTCACCGTCCCGGCGGCCGGTCCGCCGTCGGTGGTCGCCGCCCCGGGCCCGGCGCCGGCCGACCTCGCCCCGGCCGTGGCCGAGGCCGCGCTCACCGTGACCGCCCCCTCCTCGACCCCCGTCCCGGCCGGTGCCACGCCCCCGCCGGGCCCGGCGCCCGCACGGCTCGCGTCGTCCGGGTCCTCGGTCTCGGGCTCAGCCGCCTCCGTTCCTTCCGTCGCGGCTCCGGCTGCCTCTGCTCCTTCCGTCGCGGCTCCGGCCGCCGCCGACCGTGAGGACGAACGGCCGCTCGCCCCCGGCGAGTTGCGGCGCTTCGGCCCCGGCGTCCCGCCGCTGGCCGCCGCCGTCTGGCACGGCGCGGCCGTCCCCGGCACCGAGCCGCCACGCCGCCGGGTGTGGCGTTGGCTGCTCCCGCTGCTGTTGCTGCTGGCGGTCCTGGCGCTGCTGTTCTGGCGGTTCTCCACGCCCGCCCTCGCCGTCACCGGCGTCGGCGTGACCACCGACCCGGCGGGCCCCGGCTGCGACTCGGTGGCGGTGGTCAAGGCCGTGGTGGAGACGAACGGCGCCGGCACCCTCCGCTACCGCTGGCTGCGCAGCGACGGCACCACCTCGGCCGAGATCGGCCAGGACATCGGCTCCGGCACCCACCGCACCGAACTGGTGCTGCGCTGGAACTTCGAGGGCCGGGGCACGCTCGCGGCCACCGCGACCCTGGAGATCCTCGCGCCCGGCTCCCGTACCGCCGCGGTCTCGTTCCCCTACCACTGCGCCTGACCCCGCGGGCTGCCCGAGGGGCCCGGGCTGCGAGGCGGGGGTCGGTGGTGTCCCACCGACCGCTCCACCGGGAGTGTGCGGCCGTCGGGCGGAGCGGTGTGCGCGGTGACCGGCGCGGGAGATCCGGCTGAGCGCCCGCCGGACGAGTGGCCCGGCGTCGACCCGCGGCCGTGTCCGCAGCGGCGCCCCCTGAACGAGAAGGCGGTACCACCGGGACGACCGGTGGTACCGCCTTCTCGGCCCGTCGCTGCGGGCGGCGTGGCTCAGGCGGTCGGCAGCACGGCCTCGATCGCGGCGATGACCTCGTCCGCCTCCGGCTCGGTGCGCGGCCGGATCCGGGCGGCCACGGTGCCGTCCGGCGACACCAGGAACTTCTCGAAGTTCCAGGAGACGTCCCCGGCCTCGCCCTCGGCGTCGGCCGTCTCGGTCAGCCGCGCGTACAGCGGGTGCCGGTCCTCGCCGTTCACATCGGTCTTCTCGAACAGCGGGAAGGTCACGCCGTAGGTGGTGGAGCAGAAGGTCTGGATCTCCTCGGCGCTGCCCGGCTCCTGACCGGCGAACTGGTTGGACGGGAAGCCCAGCACGGTGAAGCCGCGCTCGGCGTACCGCGCCTGGAGCCGCTCCAGGCCCGAGTACTGCGGGGTCAGGCCGCACTTGGAGGCGACGTTGACGATCAGCAGCGCCTTGCCCTTGTAGTCGCCCAGCGAGGCGGCCTCGCCGGTCAGCGTGCGCAGCGGGATGTCGTACAGGCTCACGGTGGTGTTCCCCATTCGGCGGAAGTGGTGGTCATCGGTGGTGCGGCGGCGGGCGGGCCCGCGCCGGTACGGTATCCCGCCCGGCGTGTCCCACCTGCTCAACCACGACCGGGCAGCGGGTGTTCCGGGGCGGGCGGCCCGGTCTGCGGTACTTCCCCGCCCTGCCGCAGCTCCCCGGCCCGCCGCCGCTCCAGGGCGGCGATGTGCGCGGTGACGGCGGAGAAGTCCGCGCTCAGCCAGCGCTCCGGGCGCATCCGCACGGTGACGTCGGCCGTCAGCTGCTCGGCGGTGGCCGTCAGGTACGCCTCGGCGGTGGCGGGCGGCAGGTAGCGGTGGGCCAGCGCGGCGCGCTCGGCCGGGTCGATGCCGTCCTCGATCGCCACCACCGGCCCGCTCACGCTCACGTACCGGCAGGGCGTCTCCTCCTGCTGCGCGCAGAGCGTGAACCGCCGGGCCGCCCGGATCCGGCGGGCCTTCACCGACTGCCGCCCGGTCAGCACGGTGACCAGCCCGCCGGGCCGGTAGGAGTACCAGATCGGCACCGAGAGCGGGGCCTCGGCGTGCTCCGCGCCGGCGACGGACAGGACGCCGACGTGCACGCCGGCCAGGAAGCGCTCGCACGCGGCGCGGGTCATCGAGAAGGGCACGGCGGGGCCTCCCGGGGCAGCCGGTCCGCGCGCGGAATCGCGCCCGGGCGTTCCCCGGTACGTACCCGCACGACCCGGGGGCCGAACACCGGACGGCCGTTCGGCCGCGCGGCGCCCGACCCCCTCGGGGCTCCGGGCAGGGGGTCAGACCGACAGCGGGCGGATCGCCGTCGGGGCGTGCTCCGGGAGGGTGGCGACCTCCTCCCACTCCATCACCTTGTCGATGTCGGCCGCGCCCATCGAGATGTTGGTGACCCGCTCCAGGATCGCCTCGACCACGACCGGCACCCGGAACTCGGCGGCCAGCTTCTTGGCCTCCTCGAAGGCCGGCAGCAGCCCCTCCGGCTCGGTGACGCGGATCGCCTTGCAGCCCAGGCCCTCGGCGACCCGGACGTGGTCCACGCCGTAGACGCCCAGCTCCGGCGCGTTGATGTTCTCGAACTCCAGCTTGACCTGGAAGTCGATGTCGAAGTTCCGCTGCGCCTGCCGGATCAGCCCCAGGTAGGAGTTGTTGACCAGCACGTGGATGTAGGGAATGCGGTGCTGCGCCCCGACCGCCAGTTCCTCGATCATGAACTGGAAGTCGTAGTCGCCGGAGAGCGCCACGACCTGGCCCTCGGGGTCGGCGGTGGCGACACCCAGCGCGGCCGGGATGGTCCAGCCGAGCGGACCGGCCTGGCCGCAGTTGATCCAGTGCCGCGGCTTGTAGACGTGCAGCAGCTGCGCGCCGGCGATCTGGGAGAGGCCGATCGTGGTGACGTACCGGGTCTCCGGGCCGAACGCCCGGTTCATCTCCTCGTAGACCCGCTGCGGCTTCAGCGGCACGTTGTCGAAGTGGGTGCGGCGCTGGAGCCGCTCCCTGCGCTCCTGGGTGGACGCGGCCCACTCGGACCGGTCCTTGAGGGTGCCGGCGGCCTTCAGCTCCCGGGCGACCTGCACGAAGAGCTCCAGTGCTGCGCGGGCGTCGGAGGCGATGCCGAGCGCGGGGGCGAAGATCCGGCCGATCTGGGTGGGCTCGATGTCGACGTGGACGAAGGTCCGGCCCTCGGTGTAGACGTCCAGGCCGCCGGTGTGGCGGTTGGCCCAGCGGTTGCCGATGCCGAGCACGAAGTCGGAGGCGAGGAAGTTCTCGTTGCCGTACCGGTGCGAGGTCTGCAGGCCGACCATGCCGGCGTTCAGCGGGTGGTCGTCCGGGACGATGCCCCAGCCCATCAGGGTCGGCACCACCGGGACGCCGGTCAGCTCGGCGAACTCCAGCAGCAGCCCGGCGGCGTCGGCGTTGATCACTCCGCCGCCGGCCACGATCAGCGGCCGCTCGGACTCCTGGAGCAGCGCGATCGCCTTCTCGATCTGGATCCGGTTGGCGGTGGGCTTGTAGACCGGCAGCGGCTGGTACGCCTCCGGGTCGAAGTCGATCTCGGTGAGCTGGACGTCGATCGGCAGGTCGACGAGCACCGGGCCCGGGCGGCCCGAGCGCATCAGGTGGAACGCCTGCTGGAACACGCCGGGGACCTGCGCGGCCTCCAGCACGGTGGTGGCGGCCTTGGTGACCGGCTTGGCGATCGAGGCGATGTCGACGGCCTGGAAGTCCTCCTTGTGGAGGCGGGCGACCGGGGCCTGGCCGGTGATGCACAGGATCGGGATCGAGTCGGCGATGGCCGAGTAGAGCCCGGTGATCATGTCGGTGCCGGCCGGTCCCGAGGTGCCGATGCAGACGCCGATGTTGCCCGCGGCGGCGCGGGTGTAGCCCTCGGCCATGTGCGAGGCGCCCTCGACGTGGCGGGCCAGCGTGTGCCGGATGCCGCCGGACGCCTTGAGGGCGGCGTAGAAGGGGTTGATGGCCGCGCCCGGCACGCCGAAGGCGACGTCGACGCCTTCGAGCTTGAGGATCTCCACGGCCGCGCGGGCGGCTGTCATTCGGGGCATCGGGTCTCTCCTGCGTCGGCCCGCAGTGGGTCGGAGGGCTCATCTCCAGAATTCCACCATACGGAAGAACGGTTTCTGTATGTGGAATAAAAGTAGGACGGGGGTCGTCGGGGCGTCAAGGGGGCTTTCAACAGAATGTGGAACCCGTGCGGAGGGGGAGTCGGTCGGTCACCCGCTCGACCAGCGAACGCGCGTACCCGCCATGAGCTCGCATTTCGGCCCGGATGCGTCGGTGGCGTGCGATTGCCATGGAGGCACGGTGTGCGAGGTCGGCAGGCTCCGAAGTGCTGGGTACCGTCGGTCCCACGCCGGGCCCGTCATGGTTGCCATGTTCAACAAGGGGGCGCGGTACGGGGGTTCACGAGGGTCGGGGGCCGTCCGGGGGCGAGCGGGGGAGCTCCGGTCGCCGGTCCCGTCCAGCACGCTCGCCGCGCCGGCGCATTCGCCGCGCCGTCGCCGCACCGCGCCACTGTCGCACCGCGCCATCGCCGCCACCAGCGGCACACCGCAGCAACGCGCCCGCCGCCGATGCGTCGCCCGCGACGCGCCGCCCCGCCGGGCGCGTGGAAGGAAGCTCCCCATGCCTCGACGATGTGCCCTGCCCGCCTGTCCTGCCGTCCTCGCCGTCCCTGCCGTCCCCGTTCGTGGCGCCGCCCCTCGGGCGGTGTGCCGGTGAACGGTCTGCCTCGACGGCGGAAGACTCCGCCCGCCGCCCCGTCCTTCCGTTCCCACCTCCGCTCCCGCTCCCGTGCCCGTTCACGGCGCGGCCCGGCCGCCGTGCTGCGCGCCGTGCCCTGGCGGTACGACCTCCCCGCCTCCCTGGTCGTCTTCCTGGTCGCCCTCCCGCTCTGCGTCGGCGTCGCCGTCGCCTCGGGGGTGCCGGCCGAACTCGGCCTGGTCACGGGCATCGTCGGCGGCCTGCTGGTCGGTGCGCTGCCCGGCAGCAGCCTCCAGGTCAGCGGCCCGGCCGCCGGTCTCACCGTCCTCGTCCACGAAGCCGTCCAGCAGTACGGCGCGGGCGCCCTCGGCGTCCTGGTGCTGCTCACCGGTCTGCTCCAACTCGCCATGGGCGCCCTGCGGTTGGGCCGCTGGTTCCGTGCCATGTCGGCGTCCGTGGTGCACGGCATGCTGGCCGGCATCGGCCTCACCCTGCTGCTCGGCCAGCTCTACGCGCTCGCCGACCGCCGGGCCCCCGGTACCGGACCGGAGAAGATCGCCGGCCTGCCCGCGCTGCTGCGCGACGCCGTCACCGGGGCCGCCGACCGGGGCGCCCTGGCGCTCGGCGTCGCCACCCTGCTGGTGCTGGTCGGCTGGAAGTACCTGCCGCCCCGGCTCGCGCGTGCCGTGCCGGGCCCGCTGGGCGCGGTCGGCCTGGCCGCCGCCGTCACCGCCCTGTTCGACCTGCCGGTCGCCCGGGTCGAGGTGGCCGGGCTGCTCGACGTCCTCCAGCTCCCCGACCGCGCCGCCCTCGGCGCACTGGCCACCACGGCCGGGGCCGGCACCGTCCTCGCCTTCACCCTGATCGCCTCCGCCGAGACGCTGTTCAGCGCGGCCGCCGTCGACCGGATGCACCACGGCCCGCGCACCGACTACGACCGCGAACTCACCGCCCAGGGCATCGGCAACGCCCTCTGCGGACTGCTCGGCGCGCTCCCGATGACGGCGGTAATCGTCCGCAGCGCGACCAACGTCCAGGCCGGCGCCCGGACCAAGGCGTCCCGCGTCCTCCACGGCGGCTGGCTGCTGCTCTTCACCGCCCTGCTGCCGGGCGCGCTCGGCCTGGTCCCGCTGACCGCGCTCGCCGCCGTCCTGGTCCACGCGGGCGCCAAGCTGATCCCGGTCCGGCGGACCGTCGCGCTCTGCCGCGAACACCGGGGGGAGGCGGCGGTGCTCGCCGTGACCGCCGCCTCGATCCTCGCCACCGACCTGTTCGAGGGCGTGCTGATCGGCATCGGCCTGGCCGTCGCCAAGTCGGCCTGGCAGACCTCCCACCTCCAGATCGGCGTCGAGGAACGGCCTGCCGCGTCCGGTGCGGAGGAATCGCCGCTGCGGGTCCGGCTCAGCGGCAACGCCACCTTCCTCCGGCTGCCCCGGCTGCTCGACACCCTCGAACGCCTCCCCGCGGACCGCCCGGTCGAACTCGACTGGTCCGGGCTGCGCCACCTCGACCACGCCTGCACCGTCGCGCTCACCGCCTGGGCCGCCCAGCACCGCGCCCGCAGCAGCGCCCCGCTGGCGGTCGACCCGCCGCTGCCGACCGTCGTCTGACCCGCTGGTTAGGCTGGTCGCCCGGTGGCCGGGGCCCGACCCGGGCCTCGGCACCGGGGAGTCGTGGGAGGAGACGGAGCCGTGATCGCTGCCTTTTCGGTCACCCCGCTGGGGGTCGGCGAGGATGTGGGGGAGGCGGTGGCCGCCGCCGTCCGGGTGGTCCGCGCGAGCGGGTTGCCGAACCGTACGGACGCGATGTTCACCAGCATCGAGGGGGAGTGGGACGAGGTGATGCCGGTGATCCGGGAGGCGATCGAGGCGGTGAAGACCTACAGCAACCGGGTCAGCACCGTCATCAAGATCGACGACCGGGCCGGGGTGACCGACGGGCTGACCCGCAAGGTCGCCACCGTGGAGCGCCATCTCGCCGGGTCCGCCGAGGACTGAGGCCCCGGTGCGCCCCGCCCCTTGCCGGGGCGGGGCGCCCGGTCCTCCACATCTATTCTTGACCGACCGATCTGGAATCGACTACCTTTCAGCTATGGTACGGACCAAGGAATTCGACCCCGACGCGGCGCTCCAGTCGGCCCTGGAGCTGTTCTGGCGGCGTGGCTACGAGGCCACCTCGATGGCCGAACTGGTCGAGCATCTGGGGATCGCCCGGGCCAGCGTCTACGCCACCTTCGGCAGCAAGCGCGAGCTCTACCTGCGGGCCCTGGAGCGGTACGGCCAGCAGCAGCAGCCGGTCCTGCTGGCCGAGCTGTCGCAGCCGGGTCCGGTGCTGCCGGCCGTCCGGGCCCTGGTCCGCCGGTTCGCCGCCGAGTCCGCGGCGGACGGCGAGGGCGGCCCGCACCGGGGCTGTTTCGTCACCAACACGGCGGTCGAACTGGCTCCGCACGACCAGGACGCGGCCCGCCGGGTGGAGTCCAACCTGCTCCACCTGGAAACGGTGCTCACCACGGCGCTGGTCCGCGCCCGCGCCCAGGGCGAACTGTCCGAGGGGCGCGACCCGCAGGCGCTGGCCCGGATGCTGCTGGTGCTGTTCCAGGGCATGCGGGTGATCGGCAAGGCCGGCGAGGGCTCGGCCCGGCTGCGCGACGCGGCGGACCAGGCCCTGACCCTGCTCGACTGACCGGTCCCCTGGCCGCTCGCGGCTTTCGTTCCGTCCCTTTCCTCCCCCCTTCTTCTTCCTCCCTCCTTCTTCATGTCCTTATTCTGAACCGAACGGTCAATTTAGACCTCGATCGAGGAGTATCTCCATGTCCCGCAGCACCACCCGCTTCACCGGCAAGTCCGTCCTGGTCACCGGCGGCGGCAGCGGCATCGGCCGAGCCGTGGCCCTCGCCTTCGCCCGGGAGGGCGCCCGCGTCGCCGTCGCCGGCCGCACCGCCGAGGCCCTGGCCGGGACCGTCGCCCTGATCGAGCGGGAGGGCGGCACCGCCGTGGCCCTGGTCGGCTCGGTGGCCGACCCCGCGGACGCCGCCCGCCTGGTCCGGGAGACCGTGGAGCGGCTGGGAGCCCTCGACATCGCCGTCAACAACGCCGGCGTACTCGGCGGCATAGCCCCCATCGCCGACGTGGCGGAGGAGGAGTGGCGGCGCGTCATCGACATCAACCTCAACGGCACCTGGTACGCGATGAAGCACCAGATCGCCCACCAGCGCGCCAACGGCGGCGGGGCGATCGTCAACATCGCCTCCAACCTGGGTACCCACATGCGGCTGGAGAACCTCGGCGCCTACGCCGTCTCCAAGGCCGCCGTGGCCACCCTCACCCGCAGCGCCGCCCGCGACCACATCGCCGACGGCGTGCGGATCAACATGGTCAGCCCGGGCCCGATCGACACCTCCATGTCCACCCGCCCCGGCGAGAACACCTCCGACAAGGCGGACCGGATGAAGGGCGACGTCCCCGTCGGCCGCGCCGGGGCCGTGGAGGAGGTCGCGGCCGCCGTCCTGCACCTCGCCTCCGCGGAGTCGGCGTTCACCGTCGGCGCCGACCTCGTCCTCGACGGCGGCATCACCGCCTGACCGGCGCCGACCCCCCCGGGGCCCGGGGGGCCGCGTCCCGGGGCCGGCCCCCCACCCGGCCCCGGTCCGTCGGCCGGGTCAGGCCGACAGCGCCGCGCCCTCGTCCTCGTTCGGGAGTACCGCCGCCGCGGCGAGCTGGTCCAGCGACAGTCCCAGCGTGTACGCCAGCGCCGCGACGGTGAAGAACGAGGGTGTCGGCGCGCGCCCGGTCTCGATCTTGCGCAGCGTCTCGGCCGACACCCCGGCCGCCGCCGCCACCTCGACCATGCTGCGCCCGCCCCGGGCCTCGCGCAGCAGCACGCCGAAGCGCTCACCGCGCTCGCGTTCCCCGGGGGTCAGCGGAGTCCTCACCATGCCCCCGATGGTAGGCCACCCGGGTTGCCGGGCGTCCAGCCCCCCGTTCGCGCCCTCGTGTCGGCCCGACCTCCTCGACCGTGATACAAATACCGGTATAAGAATTGGAGCCATGTCCGGAGGGTCCCATGGTGGAGTTCAAGTCGGAGGCGGCGCTGGCCGCGATGCGGGAGTCCGGGCGGGTGGTCGCCACGGCGCTGGCGGCGGTCGAGCGCGCGGCCGGGGTCGGGGTGAGTCTGCGCGAACTCGACGAGGTGGCCCGGGAGGTGCTGCGGGAGGCGGGGGCGACCTCGCCCTTCCTCGGCTACCGTCCGGCCTTCGCCCCGGTGCCCTTCCCCGCCGTCATCTGCGCCTCCGTCAACGACGCCGTCGTGCACGGGATCCCGACCGGCTACCGGCTGCGCGAGGGCGACCTCGTCAGCATCGACTGCGGCGCGCTCCTGAACGGCTGGGCGGGCGACGCCGCCGTCAGCTTCACCGTCGGCCCGCCCCACCCCGAGGACCGGCGGCTGATCGACACCGCCCGCCGCGCCCTGGAGGCGGGCATCGCCGCCGCGGTGGTCGGCAACCGCACCGGCGACATCGCCCACGCCATCGGCACCGTCGCCCGCGGCGAACGCTACGGCCTGCTGGAGGGCTACGGCGGCCACGGCATCGGCCGCCGGATGCACGAGGACCCGCACCTCCCCAACGAGGGCCGCCCGGGCCGGGGCTACCCCCTGAAGCCGGGCCTGGTCCTCGCCATCGAACCGATGCTCATCGCGGGCGGCACCGACACCCACACCACCGACCCCGACGGCTGGACCCTCCGCACCACCGACGGCACCCGCGCCGCCCACGTCGAACACACCGTCGCCATCACCTCCACCGGCCCCCGCGTCCTCACCCTCCCCTGACCGGCGCCCCGAACCGTTCGTGATCGGAAGCTTGTCAGCGTGTGACCCGGTTCGAGCACCTCGAGAGCGGCGGGGTGGTCGAACGGAATCCCGACCGCCGGACCCTTTGCCCGGGACCACCGGACGGGTGGTGGGGACCTTGGACTCTGGGTGGGGTGGGACGGGGGTGGGGAGGGTGAGGGTGCGGGCGAGCGCGTGGTTCGTCCGGGTCCGGTTGGGTGGAGGCGGTTGTGAGCGGGTTCGTCGTGGTCGGGGTGGATGGGTCGGGCGAGAGTCTGGCGGCGTTGGACTGGGCGGCGGAGGAGGCGGTGGGGCGGGGTGCCGGGCTGCGGGTGGTGCTGGCATGGCCGGACGTGGTGACGCCGTTGTCGGTGCTGGGGGCGGTGGAGCTGGCGCACCGGCAGGCGGAGGTGACGTTGCGTGAGGCGGAGCTGCGGGTGCGGGAGCGGTGGCCGGAGCTCGCGGTGGTGGCGGTGCGGGTGCCGCAGGACCCGGTGCGGGCACTGGTGGCGGAGACGGCGGAGGCGGAGCTGCTGGTGCTCGGGTCGCGGGGGCTCGGGGCGGTGGCGGGCTTCCTGGTCGGGTCGGTGGGTCAGCGGGTGCTGGCCAGGTCGGACGTGCCGGTGGTGCTGGTGCGGGAGGGGCGGGCGGAGGGCGGCGAGGTGGTGGTCGGCGTCGATCCCTACCAGGGGGCGGCCGAGGTGCTCGGCCACGCCTTCGCGGTGGCCGAGCGGCGCGGGCTGCCGGTGCGGGCGGTGTACGCCTGGACGCTGCCGGTGGCGTACCAGTACGCGGGCATCGCGGCGAGCGTCGACGTGTCCGGCGAGATGCAGACCTTCGCCGAGGGTGAGCTGGCGCGGCTGGTCCAGCCGTGGCGGGAGGCGCATCCCGGGGTGACAGTGGTCGAGGAGGTCCTGAACGCGCGCCCCGCCAAGGTGCTCGCGGAGCGGGCGGCGGCGGGCGCGGAGCTGGTGGTGGTCGGGCGGCGGGTCCGCCGGTCGCCGCTGGGCGCGCACCTCGGTTCGGTCGCGCACGCCGTGCTGCACCACGTGCCGTGCCCGGTCGCGGTGGTGCCCTACGAGCGCACCCAGGAGCGCACCCCCGACGAGACGCAGGAGGCGGGCGATGAGTGACCCGGTGCTGGTGGGGGTGGACGGTTCGGAGGCGAGCCTGGCCGCGGTGGACGTCGCGGTCCGGGAGGCGCGGCTGCGGGGCTGCGGCCTGCGGATCGTGCACGCGTTCATCTGGCCGCTGATGCATGTCTCCCTCGGTCCGGCCGAGGGCGGCCCGGAGGAGGGCGGGCTGCGGCACCAGGCGGAGAACGTGCTGGCGGACGCCGCGGCCCGGGCCCGGGCGCTGGATCCGCGACTGGAGATCGGCACCGAGCTGGTCACCGGCGAGCCGCTGACCGTACTGGCCCGCCGGTCGCGGGACTCCTGCCTGGTCGTGGTCGGCAGCCGGGGGCTGGGCCGGTTCGGCGCGCTGCTGATCGGTTCGGTGGCCGTGCACCTGGCCGCGCACGCCGCCCGCCCGGTGCTGATCGTCCGTGGGCGGCCGGAGCCGGACGGTCCGGTGCTGGTGGCGGTGGACGGCTCGGGGGTGGGCGCGGAGGCACTGGGTTTCGCCTTCGCGGAGGCCGCCGCCCGCCGGGTGCCGTTGACGGCGCTGCACGTGGCGCACCCGAGCGCGAGCTGGCCGGACCAGGAGGAGCGGGTCCTCGCGGAGGCGCTGGCCGGTTGGCGGGAGAAGTACCCGGACGTGGAGCTGCGGTCCGAACTGGTCGAGGCGCACACCCGGCCGGCCCTGATCGGGGCGAGCCGGGCGGCGCAGCTGCTGGTGGTCGGCGCCCGGGGGAGGGGCGGGTTCGCGGGCATGCTGCTGGGGTCGACGAGTCAGGCGATGATCCAGCACGCGCACTGCCCGGTGGTGGTGGTCCGGCACGAGGAGCATCCGGCGCCGGCTCCGGCGCCCACCCGCGACGCGTAGCTCGCGACGCGTGGCCCGCACCGAGTGGCCCGCGACGCGTCGGGCCGCTCAGCCGAGCAGCCGCAGCCGGGTGGCCGCGACGCCCACCCGCACCGTCTGCCCCCGGACGAGGTCCAGCGCGTCGCTCTCGACGCCGTCGCCGAAGGCCACCAGCCGGTCCGACTCGACGGTCAGGACGAGCCGTTGCTCCCCGTCGAGCAGGCCGTGCACCCGGGTGGTGCCGGTGGCGGGGGAGGGCCACGCCTCGCGGACGAACCAGGCGAGCGCCGGGTCGGCGGGCGCGGGCAGGGCGAGCGGACCGCCGCGGTCCTGCCAGACGGAGCGGCACCAGCCGGTGCCGCCGGTACCGGTGCCGACCAGGACCCCGGACGATGCCTGGGCCTCGTCCCCGTCCGGTGCGCCGGGGTGCTGTTCGACGGCCAGCCGGTAGCGCGCCGTCTGGTGGCCGGGCTGGCCGACGTAGACCTCGTTGAGCGCGAGCAGCCGCTGGGTGTCGTCGGCGACGGCCTCGACCATGGTGCGTTCCTCGGTCCGCCGGTCGGCGCCGGGGCCGACGGCGGCGGGGAGGAGACGCGGCAGGTCGAGGGCGCGGTGGCGGACCAGGACCCCGGGGTTGCGGCCGGGTTCGGTGTCCACGCCGATCACGGGCTGTCCGCCGAGGTACTTGGCGACGTTGGCGACCAGGCCGTCCTGGCCGACCACGACGACGACGTCTTCCGGTTCGAAGAGGAACCGGGGCAGGTCGGCGCGTTCGACCCGGGTGCGGCGCCAGTCGAGCGGGACGGCGCCGCCCGCCCGGGCGAGCGCCTCCTCCTGCCGGGCGTGGCGCCGTTCGATCTCCTCGACCGACCGGCCCCGGCTGTTCAGGAAGTAGGCGGCCTGGCCGGGCGTCCCGTGGTGGGCGACCAGCTCCTGGTACTCGCTGCGGCGGTGGACCAGGACGGCCCGGGGTGCGAGCGTCACCGTCCGCCCCCGTCGGTGCCGCCGGTGAGCGGGCCGGACGTCGCGCCGAGCTTGGCGAGCAGCCCGGTGAGCACGTCCGGGGTGAGGGTGAGGCTGTCGATCCGGGGCAGGTGCTCGGCCAGCCGCATCAGCGCGAGCGCCCGCAGCACCGCCGGGTCGGCCTGCTGGTGGGCGGTGAGCCAGGCGGCCTCGGCGGCGGCCTTCGCCTCGCCGAGGGCGCGGGCGGCCTCGGCCTCGGCGCCGGCGAGGCGGGTGCGGCGCTGGGCCTCGGCGTCGGTGCGGATCCGGTCGGCGACGGCCTCGTCCTCGGCCTGGCGCTGGGCGTTGGCGCCCTCCTGGGTGATCAGCTGTTCCTGTCGCCGGGCGAGCTCGATCCGGTTGGCCAGCTCGTTCTCGGCGATGCCGCGTTCGTGCTCGACGGCGACGGCGCGCCGTTCGAAGGTGGCCCGGTCGGCCTCCTGCTGGACGAGTTCCCGGGCGGGGGTGCGCAGGGCGCGTTCGACGTCCGGTTCGGGGCGGAGGGCGACGACGCGGACGGAGATGACCGCGAGCCCGGTCTCGGCGAGGCGGGGCTCGGCGGCGAGGCCGGCGGTCATCCGCTCGCGGACACCGGCGATGCCGTCAGCCAGGGCAGCGGCGAGCGGGGTGCGGGCGAGCAGGCCGAGGGCGTGCTGCTGGGCGGTCTCGGTGAGCAGGGTGGCGAGCTGGTCGAGCGGGGCGGAGCGCCAGGCGCCGGTGTCGGGGTCGATGCCGAAGTCGACGCGGGCGGCGGCGGTGGCCGGGTCGGTGATCCGGTAGGTGAGGGTGCCCTGGACGGTGACGTCCTGGAAGTCGGCGGTGCGGGCGTGGAAGAGCATCGCGAGTTCGCGGTCGTCGACCGGCACCTCGGAGAGGGCGGCGGTGAGCGGGCGGAACCAGAAGGCGAGCCCGGTGCCGTCGTGGGCGAGCCGACCGCGGCGGACGTGCCGGATGTGGGCGGTGGGGCGGGCGCGCAGGTGGCGCAGTCCGAAGCGCTTGGTGATGTCGGCCATGGCGACTCCTTTTCGTCGCACTGACGATATTGAAGCCGAAGGGATCTCGTCAAGGTGACGAAAAATGATCCCCCGGTGGAAGGAGGGCGGGACGTGCGCGCCGAACGAACGGGCAACCGGCCGGGAGGGCGGCCGTGGGAGGATCGAACGGTGCTGAGGATGCGAACGACCAGGCTCCCCGCCGCGCTGCTCGCCGCGGCCTGCGCCACCGCCGCGGTGGCTGTCGGCGCCGGTGCCACCGTCGGCGCCCCGTCCGCACACGCGGCCGACCCGGGCGGCCAGGTCTTCACCATCGCCGACCCCAGGATCACCGAGTCCAGCGGCCTCGCCGCGAGCCGGCAGCACCCCGGCGTCCACTGGACCCACAACGACAGCGACGACGGCCCGTACGTCTACGCGATCGACTCCCAGGGCCGTACGGTCGCCACCGTCACCCTGCGGGGTGTCGAACCCCGCGACGTCGAGGCGATCTCGCTCGGCCCGGACGGCCGGCTCTACGTCGGCGACCTCGGCGACAACCTCGGCGGGAAGTGGCCCGAGGTCTGGATCTACGCCTTCGCCGAACCCGCCGAGCTCCACGACCAGGCGGTCGACGTGACCCGCTACAAGGTCCGCTACGAGGACGGCCCGCGCGACGCCGAGGCGCTCATGGTGCACCCGGTGACCGGCCGCGCCTACATCGCCAGCAAGAAGCAGGGCGGCGGCGCGCTCTACCAGGGCCCGGAGAAGCTCTCCCCGACGGGCGTGAACACCTTCCGGAGGATCGCCGACGCGCCCTGGACGACCGACGGCGCCTTCTCGCCGGACGGCACCCGGCTGGTGCTGCGCGGTTACTTCTCGGCGACCCTCTACCGCTGGAAGGACGGCATGCCGGGCGATCCCTCGCCGCTGTCGGTGCCGTTCCAGCGGCAGGGGGAGTCGGTCACCTTCACCTCGGACGGGAGGGCGCTGCTCTACGGCACCGAGGGCAAGGACAGTCCGGTCTGGCGTGCGCCGCTCGACGACGCGCAGCTCCCGGACACCGTCGAACCCCTGCGGAGCGCCACGCCGGCGCCGTCGGACTCCTCGGGCCCGGCGGCGCCGGCGTCCGGTGCGGCCGCCCCGCCGTCGACCGCCGCCGGGGACGGCCCCCCGGCGAGCACCGGGGACAAGGCGCTCGGGGTGGCGTTCCTGGCCGCGATCGCGATCGCGGTGCTCGGACTGCGGCGCAAGAAGCGCGGGGGCTGAGGGCCGGATCCCGGTGCCCGAAGGCGCACCGCCCGGACGTCCGCCCGTTCTTGATCGAGTCCCGTCGAGCGTGGGCGAACGACCTGCCCCCGGAACGGGCCGGCCCGTCGGCCGTCCCGGGCGCCACGCCCAACGCCGGTGATCTGTCGCCGATTTGTGACAAAGGTTGGCCAACACCGGCCCCACGGGCGGTTTTCGTGGACGTAGTGTTCCGACTATGTCACGGAGAAGCCGCCGCACGCCCTCTTCGGAGCCCCACGACACCTGGGTCCCGCGCCCCCGGCGCCGCGAGACCCCGCTCGGCCTGCTCGGCCACGGCGTGAAGTTCCTCGGTTACAGCACCCTGGCGGGCGTCCTGCTCGCGGGCATCGCCCTGCCGGCCGCCGGCGCGCTCGGGCTGGGCATGAAGAGCGGTGTCGAGGAGTTCGACAGCATCCCCGCGGACCTGAAGACCCCGGCCCTGACCCAGGCCAGTTGGATCTACGACGCCAAGGGCCAGCAGATAGCCAAGGTCTACGAGCGCGACCGCCGGGTGATCACCGGCGAGGAGATGGGCACGCTGATACGCCAGGCCCAGGTGGACATCGAGGACGCGCGCTTCTACGAGCACGGAGCCGTCGACCTCAAGGGCGTCCTGCGGGCCATCACCAAGAACGCGGAGAGCGGCACCGCCGTCCAGGGCGCGTCCACCCTCACCCAGCAGTACGTGAAGAACGTGAACGTGGAGAAGGCCGGCGACGACCCGGTGGCGGTGCTGGAGGCCCAGCGCAAGACCCTCGGCCGCAAGGTCCAGGAGCTCAAGTACGCCATCAAGCTGGAGGAGGAGCTGACCAAGGACCAGATCCTCACCAACTACCTGAACATCACGTACTACGGCCAGCAGGCGTACGGGATCCAGGCGGCCGCCCAGCGCTACTTCAGCAAGAACAGCAAGGACCTCACGGTCGCCGAGGCCGCGACCCTGGCCGGACTGGTGCAGAACCCCTCCCAGTTCGACCCCAAGGCCCACCCCGAGGCGTCGCGCAAGCGCCGGGACGTGGTCATCGACAAGATGGTCGAGAACAAGCACCTCACCCCGGAGCAGGCCAAGGAGGCCAAGTCCGGGCCGGTCGCCCTGCACTACCAGGCGCCGCAGAACGGCTGCATCACCGCCGACGCGGGCATGGGCTTCTTCTGCGACTACGTCCGGCACGTGATCAAGCAGGACCCGGTCTTCGGCAAGACCGCCGCCGAGCGCAAGAAGCTGTGGGACCAGGGCGGCCTCTCCATCCACACCACCCTCGACCCGGTGAAGCAGGCGGCCGCGCTCAAGGCCGTGACCACCAAGGTGAAGGTCACCGACCAGGTGTCGGCGGCGATGACCATGGTCGAACCGGGCACCGGCAAGATCCTGGCGATGACCCAGACCCGGCCGTACGGGATCGACCCGGCGAAGAACCAGACCGTCGTCAACTACAACGTGGACGCGGCGATGGGCGGTGGCAACGGCTTCCAGCCCGGCTCCAACTTCAAGCCGATCGTGGCCGCCGCCGGACTGGAGGCCGGGCTGACGTCCACCCAGTCCTACTCCGCGCCGAACAAGATGGACTGGCCGACGATGACCACCTGCGAAGGCACCTGGAAGAACCTGGAGAAGGGCAAGAAGGGCGGCGCCATCCCCAACGAGTCCGCGGGCGAGGTCGGCCCGTACGAACTCAAGGAGGCGATGGCGCTCTCCGTCAACACCTACTTCGTGCAGATGGAGCAGGAGATCGGCCTCTGTGCCGTCAAGCAGATGGCCAACAAGCTGGGTGTCGCGGGCAAGGCCAGCGGCAAGCCGCTGCAGGAGCTGCCCGCCCTCGGCCTGGGCACCCAGGAGGTGAGCCCGCTGGTGATGGCCAACGTCTACGCGACCTTCGCCAACCGCGGCACCTACTGCACGCCGGTCGCGATCAGCAGCATCACCACCATGGACGGCAAGGACGTTCCGGTCAGTCCGACCAAGTGCGACCGGGTGCTGTCCGAGAGCACCGCCGACATCATCAACACCGTGCTGCTCGGGGTCACCGAGAAGGGCGGCACCGCCCGTGACCTGGGCCTGGACGGCGACCGGCAGATCGCCGGCAAGACCGGTACCTCCGACGAGAAGAAGTCGGCCTGGTTCAGCGGTTACACCGGCAACCTGGCCGCCTCGGTCTGGCTGGGCGGCCCGGCCGGCGGCGTGCCGATGAAGAACATCCGGATCGGCGGCAAGTGGTTCGACGAGGTCTTCGGCGCCACCGGCCCGGGGCCGATCTGGCAGATGGCCATGAACGACGCCGTCCGGGGCATGCCGGAGAAGGAGTTCGAGACCGTCTACATCCCCAACCCGCCGCCGAAGCGCGACCCCTCGGCGAGCCCGGGCTCGGGCAGCGGCTCGCCGGGGACGTGGCCCGGCGGCCAGCCGACCGACGTCGCCCCGACCTGGCCCGGCGGACGCACCCAGGCCCCCGGCCGTCCGCCCACGCGCAAGCCCGCCCAGCCCACCACCCAGCAGGACCAGCCGACGCAGCAGGACCAGGGGCAGCAGGGCCAGGCACCGCAGGGACAGGCACCGCAGGGCCAGGGGCAGCAGACCCAGCCCGAGGACCAGTAGACGGCGCCGCGCCCCGGAACGTCGACGGACGTTCCGGGGCGCGGCGGTTCGGCGGTGGGCCGGCCAGGCCGGTCAGGTGAGTGCGGTCGGCGCGGTCGGCGCGGTGTCCGGACAGTGCGGTGTCCGGACACCCCGGTCGGTCCGGTCAGTGCGCGCCCTTGGCGTCCCAGAAGTCCTGGCGGGCCAGCACGCTGGTGTCGGTCTGGTCGGTGAAGAAGCCGTCCACCCCGAGCTCGTACAGGTACTTCGCCCAGCCGATCGCGTCGCCGTAGGCGTTGGGGTCGGTGCCCCGGCGGTAGTCCAGCGGCAGGAAGGCGTTCTCGTTGCGCACCGTGTACGGGTGCAGCAGCAGGTCGGCCGCGTGCGCGTCCCGGACCAGGGTGGTCGGCGGCAGCAGCTTGCCGGCCGCGTCGACCGGGGCGATCAGGGTGGTGGTCGGGCCGATGCCGTGCGCGAAGCCCGCGATCCAGCGCAGGTTCTCGGGCTTCACCAGGTCGGCCACGGTGCGCTTGTCGCCCGACAGCACGAAGTCGTACGGCTGGCTGGTGGGACCGCTGAGCAGGAAGATCTTCGGGTTGTCGACCAGCTTGGCGAGCCGCTGCAGGCTGCTCGGCTCGAAGGACTGCAGGATCGCCCGGCCGTTGCGCCCGGCCAGCCCGGTGCGGCGCAGCTCGTCGACGAGGCGCTCCTCCAGCGGCAGCCCGATCGAACGGAAGTAGCTGGGGTGCTTGGTCTCCGGGTACACCCAGACGTCCCGGCCGAGCTCGCGGCCGCGCTTGCGGGCGAAGTCGGCGACCTCGCGGAAGGTCGGGATCGCCCAGCGGCCGTCGTAGAGCGTGTTGCGCTGGCGCTGCAGCGGCAGCCGCTCCTTGGCGCGCAGGGTGCGCAGCTCGGCCAGGGTGAAGTCCTCGGTGAACCACCCGGTCTGGGTGACACCGTCGATGGTCTTGGTGGTGCGACGGCCCGCGAACTCGGGGTGGTCGGCGACGTCCGTGGTCTCCACGATGTTGTTCTCGTGCCGGACCACCAGCTGGCCGTCCTTGGTGGGGACGAGGTCCGGCTCGATGACGTCCGCGCCCAGCCGCAGCGCCAGGTCGTAGGAGCCCAGGGTGTGCTCGGGGCGGTAGCCGGGGGCGCCGCGGTGACCGACGATCAGCGGGTGCGGCAGGCGGTCCAGACCGGTACCGGTGCGGACCGGCGGGCGGGTGCCGGCCGGGCGGTCGGACGCGACGCCGCGCTCGTCGTCGGCGCCGGACCGGTCCGTGCCCGGCTGGTCCCCGCCGGGGGCGGCGAACGCCTCCCCGGACCCGGCGGCGAGGGCCGCCGCGCCGAGACCGGCGGCGCCGGTGGCCCGCAGGAAGGTGCGGCGGGAGGAGGAGGTGCCCTCGGCGGACTCCGCCGGGGCGCCGCCGTCGGTCGGACGGTACGTCATGGAAGCTCCTAGCTCGCGCGGATGGCGTCGAGGTGTCGGTGTCGCGCTTGGGCGTCGGGGTGTGGCTGCCGCCCGCAGACTAGGAGCAGTCCCGCCCCGCCGGGTGGCTGTCGGGCGAACTGCGGGAGAAGTTCCGGCACCTACCGTCCCTGCCGGGCCCGGCGGGTGCGGCCGAGAGGACAGGCGTGGCGGACGGGTCGGACGCGTCGGACGTGGCGGTGGCCGGTCGCGGTCAAGCGCCGCGGCCGGTCACCGTTCCTCCGGCGAGGGGTACGTCAGCCGCTGACCTGGCAGAGGCCGTAGGACTTCTCGGCGTGCAGCAGTGCCTCCACGTCCCCGTAGCCGAGCTGCTTGTAGGTGTAGTAAGCCACGGTGTACTCGACGTCGCACCGCTTGCCGGCGGCCGAGGCGCCCGGCGCGACCGAGATACCGCCGACCACGGCGGTCGCGGCGACCGCGAGCACGGCGAGCGAACGGGACAGACGGGTCATCAGCGGAATCCCTTCGAGGTGGTTCCCCGGGTGACCGGGCTGCGCCGATTCTGACCCGGAGGGCGGCCGCCGTCCCATCCCCGGATCCTGGGATGCGAGGGCCCGCCGGCCCGCGGGAAGGGGGCGTCCGCGGGGGGCGTGTGCCGCCGAAGGGCGGCGCGCGGGAGCGCGGTCGGCGTGGTCTGTGCCCGGTGCGCCCCGTTGCGCGGGTGTGACGGGTGCGGAAGGTTGGTCCCGGCCCGTGCCGGGCTCCCCGGCCCGGGCCGGAACCAGGTCCGACGATCGATCGATTCGGAGGGATGTCGGCGATGGCATCGAAGATCCTGCTCGTCACCGGGGACGCCGCGGAGTCGCTGGAGGTGTTCTACCCGTACCAGCGGCTGCGCGAGGAGGGCTACCAGGTCGACATCGCGGCACCGACCCGCAAGCGGCTGCAGTTCGTGGTGCACGACTTCGTCGAGGGCTACGACACTTACACCGAGAAGCAGGGTTACACCTGGCCCGCCGATCTGGCCTTCGCCGAGGTGGACCCGGCGGACTACGTCGCGCTGGTGATCCCGGGCGGCCGCGCGCCCGAGTACCTGCGCAACGACCCGGAGGTGCGGCGGATCGTCCGGCACTTCTTCGAGAGCGAGAAGCCGGTCGCGCAGATCTGCCACGGCCCGCTGGTGTCGGCCGCCGCCGGGGTGCTCGGCGGGCGGACCAGCGCCGCCTACCCGGCCCTGGAACCGGATGTGACGGCGGCCGGCGCGACGTACGTGGACGGCGAGGCGGTGGTCGACGGTGTGCTGGTCTCCGCCCGCGCCTGGCCCGACCACCCGGCGTGGCTGCGGGCGTTCGTCGAAGTCCTGCGGGTCAAGGCCCCGGTCGCCTGACCTCCTGCTCGGGGAGGTGTCTCCGCCCCGGGGCGGAGACACCTCCCCGAGGGGCGTCAGGGGTGGCCCGTACTGGAAGCGGCCGCCAGGGGCGCGCGAAAGTCGGCCCTGAGGCGGAGCGGGTCCGGCCCCTGGTCGGAGGAGATCCGCCGGTGCTCCTGTCAGAGTGTCAGCTGACGTACCCGGCAGTGGTCCTGTGGGGATCTCAGGCTCCGACGTGGGAGGAAGCATGGACGGGACGACGGGAAGCGGCACCGGCAGGACAGGGCGCCGACGGCGTGGCCCGGCCGTGCGCGTCGTGGCACTCGCGCTGGCCGGCGCGGGCCTGGTGGGCGTGACGGCCCCGACGGCCGGCGCGCTGGGCGCGACCGGGCCGACCGGGAGGCCGACGGTGACGGGCACGCAGGACGGCGCGGACGCGGGGGCCGCCGCGCGCGGGGGCGTCGACGCCCGGGCGCTGGACGCCGCCGTCCGCGGCATGGTCGACCCCGGCGGGGCTTCGGCGACGCTCGCCCGGGTGAGCGAGCGCGGCCGCACCGTGTGGAAGGGCGCGGCCGGCACCGCCGTCCTCGGCACCGGAGCCCCGGTGAACCCCGACGGCCTGTTCCGGATCGGCAGCGTGACCAAGACCTTCGTCTCCACCGTCGTCCTGCAACTGGTCGGCGAGGGGCGGCTGCGGCTGGACGACCCGGTGGAGAAGCTGCTGCCGGGCGCGGTGCCGAACGGCCGGAACATCACCCTGCGCCAGTTGCTCGACCACACCAGCGGCCTGTTCAACTACACCGAGGACGACCTCTTCGGCTACCAGGAGGACCCCGTCAGGTTCCGGGAGTGGCTGGAGACCGGTCGTTTCACCAGGTACACCCCGCAGCAGCTGATCGCCGTCGCCAACGCCCACCCGCCGTACTTCGAGCCGGGCCGGGGCGCGCACTACTCCAACACCAACTATCTGGTGGTCGGGCAGATCGTCGAACGGGTCACCGGGCACAGCTGGCAGCAGGAGGTGGAGCGGCGGATCGTCCGCCGGCTGGGCCTGACCCGCACCTCGATGCCGGACCACTCGACGACGATCCCCGGCCCGCACGCGCACGGCTACTACGACCTGCCCGCCGGGCCCGCGGACACCACCGAGCTGGACCCGAGCATGGCGGGGGCGGCCGGAGCGGGGATCTCGACCACCGCCGACCTGACCACGTTCGTCACCGCGCTGATCGGCGGGCGACTGCTGCCCCGGCCGCTGCTCGCCGAGATGATGACCGTCACCCCGCAGAGCGGCAAGGACACGTACGGTCTGGGCCTCCAGCGCCTGTCGACGCCCTGCGGCCCGGTCTGGGGGCACGCGGGCGGCATCCCCGGCTACAGCACCTTCGTCTACACCGACGGTGACACCCGTCGGCAGTTCGCCGCCTCCGTGAACGCCTTCGACATGTCGGACCCGGCGGCCACCGACGCGGCCTTCGAGAAGCTGCTCGCCACCGGTACGTGCGGAGGCCCGCCGCCGCCCACCGCGGCCGTTCCGATTCCGGTTCCGGCTCCGATCGCCGACCCGGTCGGCTGACGGCGCCGAGCGGGGTGCCATCATGGCCCGCACCTGATGGGCAG
Organism: Kitasatospora sp. NPDC094019; assembly: GCF_044764505.1. Taxonomy (NCBI): domain Bacteria; kingdom Bacillati; phylum Actinomycetota; class Actinomycetes; order Kitasatosporales; family Streptomycetaceae; genus Kitasatospora; species Kitasatospora sp. NPDC094019. Next base: position 516,715 of record NZ_JBIWIF010000003.1, on the reverse strand, counting down.
TCGTCACAAGGAGGACGAGAGATGGCAGAGCCGCTGATCGCCGAGGTCGGGGGCCGGGTCCCGGCGGTCGACCCGACCGCCTTCGTGGCGCCCAACGCGGTCGTCGTCGGCAGCGTGACCGTCGGCGCCGGGGCGAGCGTCTGGTACGGCGCGGTGCTGCGCGGCGACGCCGAGACGATCACGGTCGGCGCGGGCAGCAACGTCCAGGACAACTGCACCCTGCACGCGGACCTCGGTTTCCCGCTGGTGCTGGGGGAGCGGATCTCGGTCGGGCACAACGCCGTGCTGCACGGTTGCACGGTCGAGGACGACGTCCTGGTCGGGATGAACGCCACGGTGCTGAACGGCGCCCGGATCGGGGCCGGGTCGCTGGTCGCGGCCGGCGCCGTGGTGCCGCAGGGCATGGTGGTCCCGCCCGGTTCGCTGGTCGCCGGGGTGCCGGCCAAGGTGCGCCGCGAGTTGACGGAGGAGGAGCGGTCAGGCATCAAGTTCAACGCGGAGGGCTACGCGCTGCTGGCCGACGGTCACCGCGGGCTCCGGCCGGTTCCGTTCCGGGCCGCCGCGTCCGGCCCGGAGGCCGACACCGTCTGACGGGCCCGCCCGGTGGTTCAGCGGAGGGTCGTGCTCCCCGCGCCGATCCGGTCGTCCGGGGCCGGCGCGGGGGCCGGCACCGCCGTCGAGGCCGAGGCCGAGGTCGAGCCGGCGGTCGGGGCGGCGTCCGGGGTCGGGCCCGCGCCCGCGACCGTGCTCGGGAGGTCCGGTGCCCCGGCGCCCCGCCGGGCGGCGGCCCAGGCCGCGACCGCGATCACCGCACCGGAGGCGGCCAGGCCCGAACCGACCAGCGGCGGCGAGGTCCAGCCCAGCCCGGCGTCCAGCGCCAGCCCGCCGAAGTACGCGCCCTGGGCGTTGGCCAGGTTGAACGCGCCCTGCACGGTCGCCGAGGCCAGCGTCGGCGCGCCCCGGGCCTCGCGCATCACCAGCGTCTGCACGGCCGGCACGATCGCGAACCCGAACAGCCCCACCAGCACCACCGTCGCCGCCGCCGACCACTGGGCCCGCGCGGTCACGGCGAACAGCGCCAGCACGGCGGCGAGCAGCAGGAACGCGACGCACACGGTCGGCCGCAGCGCGCGGTCGGCCGCGTAGCCGCCGATCACGTTGCCGATCGTCATCCCGACCCCGAACAGCGCCAGTACCAGCGTCACCGACCCGGTCGCGAAGCCGGACACCTCGGTGAGCAAAGGGGTGATGTAGGAGTAGCAGGCGAAGAAGCCGCCGCAGCCGAAGACCACGGTGGCCAGCGCCAGCCACAGCTGTCCGCTGCGGAACGCGCGCAGCTCGTGCCGCAGACCCGACTGGGCGGGGGACGGCAGCGCCGGGACCAGCCGGGCGATCGCCACGGCCCCCGCCGCGCCGATCACGACCACCACCAGCATCGTCGCCCGCCATCCCAGGTGCTGCCCGAGCAGGGTCGCGCCCGGCACGCCGACGACATTGGCGAGGGTCAGCCCGGAGAACATCACCGCGACCGCGCGGGCCCGCCGGTCCGGGGCGACGAGTTCGGCCGCCGCGACCGCCCCGGCGCCGAAGAAGGCCCCGTGCGGGAGGCCGGTGACCAGCCGGGCGGCGGCCAGCGTCCAGAAGTCCGGGGCGAGCGCGCAGAGCAGGTTCCCGGCGGCGAAGAACCCGGCCAGGGCGACCAGCACCGCCTTCCGGGGCCGTCCCGCCGCGAACGCGGTGAGCAGCGGTGCTCCGATCACCACGCCGAGCGCGTAGGCGGAGATCAACCAGCCGGCCTGTGGGATCGAGACGTCCAGGTCGCCCGCGACCTGGGGCAGCAACCCCATGGCGGCGAACTCGGTGGTTCCGATGGCGAAGGCGGTGACGGCCAGGGCGACCAGCGCGAGAGGCAAGGGGGTGCTCCGGAAGAACGGACAGGGGAGGTCAGGATTGTTCGGGCCAAATCCTAATCCGATCGGATGACGGCGCTGTGTGGAGCACAAGGCGGTCCCGTGACGGACGGGAGTCGCCCGCCGGGCGTCCGCGCGCGAGACTGGTGACATGTGCCGCAGTATCAAGACGCTGAGACCACCGGTGACGCCCGACGCCACCGAGGAGGACTACCGAGCGGCCGCGCTCCAGTACGTGCGGAAGGTGTCCGGGTTCCGGGCCCCGGCCGCGCACAACCGGGAGGCGTTCGACCGGGCCGTGGACGCGGTGGCCGAGGCCACCGCGCACCTGCTCGGCGAGCTGGAGGTACGCGGTGCGCCCGCCCGTCCGGCCGGGGCCACCGCCTGAGGCCGAACACCGGGAAGTCGCGGACCGGGAGGTCGCGGACCGGGCAAGGCCGCGGGCCGGGCAAGGCAGCTGTCCGGTCGAGCCCGCGGGCCGGTCGAGTTCGCGGGTGGGCCATGTCGTGGGCCAGGCACGTCTTGGGCCGGGCACGTCGAATGCCGGGCACGTCGAACAGGGAGCAGGAGGTCGGTGATATGAGCCCCGTCACCCGCTACGCACTCACCTTCCCGGGCACCCCCGGCACCCAGGCCCCGCAGGACGTGGTCGTGGTCGAGCGCACCAGCGCCGCCGGGCCCGGCGGCCATCCGGTTTACGAGGACGCCAGCGGCATCGTCCGGGCCGAGATCAGCGACGCGGGGGAGGTCCGGATGCTCGCGACCGGCGGTCACCAGAACCCGCACGTCCCCGTCCACGCCGAGCCGCTGCCCTGATCCGCTCCCTGTTTCGGATCGTCGCGTTCGGACCGGCACGCGTTCGGACCGGCACACCCGGTGGCCGGTTCGCGACGTCGAGCCTGCGCCCCCGCGCCGGGTCGGGCAGACTGCCGCCATGACCACAGCACGCTGGCAGGGCACGGTCGTCGCCGAGAGCGAGGACACCGTCGTCGTCGAGGGCAACCACTACTTTCCGGCCGACTCCGTCCGCCCGGAGTACCTGCGCCCCTCCGACACCACCACCGTCTGCGGATGGAAGGGCACGGCCGAGTACTACTCGCTGGACGTCGACGGCCGCACCAACCCGGACGCGGCCTGGTTCTACGCCGCCCCCGAGCCCGCGGCGGAGCACATCCGCGGCCGGGTGGCGTTCTGGCGGGGAGTCGAGATCACCGACTGACGGGTACGGCGGCCGGAACGGCCGAGTGCCCGAGTGCCGGCGTGGCGCGGCGGTCGGTCGGGTGCCCGGGCGGGCCGCCGGGACTGTCGGGCCGGACGCCCGTGACGCCGCCGATCGGCCGTAGGGACGAGGCCGTGGCCCCCCTGTCGCAGGACCGGGACACCTGCGGCGCGTACCGCCGCGCCGTGCCGGGTACGGCCACAGCATGGCAATCTTCAGGAAACCGGGGCGCTCCGGACAGCCCGAGCCGACCCCGGACCGCGTCGCCGACGAGCTGGCGGGCCTGGTCGAGGAACTCGAACCGGCTGCTCCCGGTGCGCCCCCCGAGGGCGAGGCCGGGGAACTCGCCGAGTACCGGGAAGGCGTCGAGCGCGGCCGGCGGCGAGGCTCCCAGCTGGTCACCGACATCTCCCGCCGGCTCGGCAGCGGCAGCCGGGCGGCGGCCAAGGGGGCCGCGTTCGGCGGCCGCGCGCTGGCCGACCAGCTGCTCCAGGCCGCCCCGCGCATCCCCGTCCGCGACCTCGCGACCCTGCGCGCCCAGCACCCCGGCGCCACCGACCCGGAGCAGCTCGCCGATCTGCTGGTCACCGGCGCCGGCCGGGCCTCCAGCGCGCTCGGCGCCGGTGTGGGCGCCGCCGCGATGCTCCCGGTACCGCCCGCGATGCCGGTGGAGATCGCCGCCGAGACGCTCGCCGTGGCGGCCGTCGAGGTCAAACTGATCGCCGAGCTGCACGAGGTCTACGGCCTCCCCGCCCAGGGAACGGCCACCCAGAAGGCGAGCGCCTACGTCACGGCCTGGGCCAACCGGCGCGGTATCGACGGCTCGCTGCTCGTCAAACCGGCCGGTCTGGCGGCGATGGCGCTCGGCAGCGAGGTCCGCCAGCAGGTCCGCCGCCGGCTCACCCGCAGTTCGCTGCGTCGGCTGCCCTCGCTGACCCCGTTGCTGGTCGGCGCGGGCATCGGGGCCACGGTCAACCTGCGGGACACCCGCAAGGTGGCGCGCGAGGTCCGCGAGGACCTGCGCGGCCGTCGGCCGGTCGACCCCGGGTACTGGGCGGCCGCCGCGCCGGCCCCGCGCCCGACGGAGAAGGAAGCCGGCGAGGGCGGCGGCAGGGGGATCGGCAGGGGCACCGGGAACGGCCTCGGGAAGGCGTTGGGGAAGGGCCTGGGCAAGGGGCCCGGGAGGGGGCTCGGGAAGGGCGGCGGGGCGGAGTCGGACGAGCGGCCGTGACGCCGTCCGCGGTTCGCCGCCGCTACCCGCTGTGACGCGAAGCGCCCGCCCCGGACGACGCAGTGCCCGTGCCGGACGACGCAGTGCCCGCCCCGGACGACGGGGCGGGCACTGCGGTCGGGGCCGGGTCAGGCGGTCGGGGCCGCCGGGGCGCGGGAGCCCTTCCCGGTCTTGACGGCGTTCACCATCGCCTGGTGCACCGCCCGCGCGGTGGTCTCGTCGGCCGCCGCGACCGGGCTGCCGGCCACCGAGTACCAGTCCAGCGCGCCGGTGTACTGGACGGTGAGCCGTGCCTCGCCGTCCACCCAGGTGGTGTGCACGGTGAGGTCGCCGGAGATCGGACCGACCTCGACCGTGGTCACTCCGCCCGGTCCGCTGATGATCGACTGGGTGGTCCAGGTGGCCCAGGAGGCCCGGGGGTCGACCGGCGGCTCCACCGGCCCAGCCGACCGGCCGGCCGCCGTGCCCTGCTGCTGTTCGGTCATGCGCCCATCCTCTCCGGCCGGTCCGTCGCCGTACGGGCGGTGGGACCGGCGGTCGCGGAGGCCGCCCGCAGATCGGGCGGCCTCGTGGCAACGTCTCGGTTACTCGCTGGCGGCTCTTCGCAAACCTGTCGGTGCGGACGGATCAGCCGCTCGCCCCCGGTTCATCCTCCGATTCGCCCTCCGCCTGGGAGGTGTCCTGCGCGTGCAGGTTCTGCATCGAGGTGATGCCCTCCTCGGGGTCGGCCGCGCGGACGTCCTCGTCCCGGTCGACGCTCACCTCGGAGCGTGCGCTCATATCGGTCATCGCGGGCTCCGTCTCCTCGGCCGGCCGGGGCGTCCGGGCCCGCCGCGCTACGCCGAGGTGGCGGGCGGCCGCCGGGCCGGTGCTCTGTTTCGCACCTCCAGCCTGCCTCCGCGCCCCGGCGAGGGCCAACCGGACCCGGTCGGCCCCCGCCGCCGCTGGGCGTCCGGCCGCCGTCGCCGGCGCCCGGACAACGCCGTTCGGAGCCCGGCGGCGCCGTCGCTCGCCGCCGGAACAGTGCTCACCACCGGAACAGCGCTCCGCCGGAACAGTGCTCACCACCGGACCGGCAGCGAGCCCAGCCCGTAGATCAGCGCCTCGGTGCGGAACTCCAGCTCCTCCTCCGGCACCGCCAGCCGCAGCCCCGGCAGCCGCCGGAACAGGGTGGCCAGCGCGATCTGCAGCTCCGCCCGGGCCAGCGGCTGCCCCAGGCACTGGTGCACCCCGAAGCCGAAGGAGACGTGCCGACGGGCCTCGCGGCCGAGGTCGACCTCGTCGACGCCCGGGTGACCCTCGGTGGCGAAGAGCCCGTCGTCCCGGTTGGCGGTCGACAGCATCGCCATCACGCCGTCCCCGGCCCGGATCAGCGTGCCGCCGAGCTCGACGTCCTCCACCGCCAGCCGGGGGACCCCGGTGTGCACGATGGTGAGCAGCCGCAGCAGCTCCTCCACCGCGCCGGGCACCGCCGCCGGATCGGCCAGCCGGGCCACCTGCTCCGGGTGGCGCAGCAGCAGGGCGGTGGAGAGCCCGATCATGTTGGCGGTGGTCTCGTGCCCGGCGACCAGCAGCAGCACCCCGGTCGAGGCGATCTCGCGCAGGGTGAGGTCCTCGCGGGCCACCAGTCGGCTCAGGATGTCGTCCCCGGGCTCGGTCCGCTTGCGTTCGGCGAGCCCGCTCAGGTAGTCCAGCAGCTCCTCCTGCGCCCGGGTCACGTCCCGGTCGTCGGCCTCGGTGCTGAGCAGCAGCCGGCTGTTCGCCTGGAACGCCTCGCGGTCCTCGTACGGGACGCCCAGCAGCAGGCAGATGACGAGGGAGGGCACCGGCAGGGCGAAGTCGGCGACCAGGTCGGCGGGCCCGGCCGGGCCGCTCCGGGCGGTCATCCGGTCCAGCGCCTCGTCGACGATCTGCTGGATGCCGGGGCGCATCTCCTCCACCCGCTTGACCAGGAAGTCGCCGGTGACCATGCGGCGCAGCCGGGCGTGCTCGGGGTCGTCGAGGCGGAGGAAGGAGGGGTTGGCGGCGACGAGTTCGCGCCGCCCCTCGGTGAGGAAGGGAAACGCGGGCAGGCGGGCGTCGGCGCTGAACCGGCGGTCCGAGAGCACCGTCCGGACCTCCTGGTAGCCGGTGACCAGCCAGCAGGGGGAGCCGTCCGGGAGTTCCGCGCGGCTGACCGGGCCGGTGCCGGCGGCCTCGGTGTAGGCGGGCGGCGGCGCGTACGGGCAGCCCGAGTCGTGCCGGGCCGGGATCAGGGTGACGGGGGCGGTGGGAGTGCTCAAGGTGGTCTCCTCGCGTGACAGGTGGATCCGTGGCAGGCGGTGGGAGACGGCGGGCCGAGGGCGGGCCGACGGTGGCCGCACCGGGCGGTTGTCGTCGGGCGTCCGTCGGGCGCGTCCGTCGAGCGGCCGACGAGCGGTCGCTAGGCGGCGGTACCGGCTCCGTCGTCCTCGGTGACGGTGATGGCGCCGCCGGGGCACAGCTCGGCGGCGAGGCGCACGTCGGCGAACCGCGGCGCGGGTACGGGGCTCAGCAGGACTCTCACCAGGCCGTCCTGGTCGTCCTGTTCGAAGATCTCCGGCACGGTCATGACGCACTGTCCCGAGCTGCAGCAGCGATCCCGTTCGACGTTCACGTGCATCGCGGACATCCCTCCTGGTGTGGCACCGGATCCTCCGGGCCGTGCCGCCCCCGCTGTCGTCGTCAAACTAACCCCGCCTCCCGTCGCACACGAAGAGAGCGTGGCCGTCCCGCGCAGAATGGCCGATTTGCCTCTGCTCGTGAACGAGTGTGGGGAAGAAGAAGTTTGATCAGCCGTCAGACGGGTTGTCCCGATCCGGGGTCCCCTCGGTGGCCGCACCGGGAAACGCTCCGGTGGCCGCCATCCCCTCCGGGGCCACCGTCCCCTCGGCGGCCGCGATCTCCCGGACGGTCGCGACGGTGTCGGCCTCGGCCGCGCTCTTGTCCGGCCGGTAGCGCACCACCCGGGCGAACCGCAGCGCCAGTCCGGCCGGATACCGGGGGCTGCGCTGGACCCCGTCGAAGGCGATCTCCACGACCAGCTCCGGCCGCACCCGCACCGTCCGGGCGTCCCGCTCGACCTCGCGGGCCAGCAGGGCCTCGGTCTGCCGGGCCAGGGTCTCGTCGGTCAGGCCCTTGAAGGTCTTCCCGAGCATCACCCACGGGCCGAGGCCCGGCTCGCCGCCGGCCCGCGCCCCCAGGTGCAGATTGCTGAGGAAGCCCTGCCGCCGACCGCTGCCCCACTCGGCGGCCAGCACCACCAGGTCCAGGGTGTGCCGGGGCTTGACCTTGATCCAGCCCGCGCCGCGCCGGCCCGCCCGGTAGCCCGCCGCCGGGTCCTTCACCAGCACCCCTTCGTGGCCGCGTGCCAGGGTGGCGCGGAAGAACGCGAGGGCCTCCTCCCGGTCCCCGGTCTCGGTGCGGGCCACCCGCAGTCCGGCCGGGACGGCCCCGGCAAGGGCGGTCCAGCGCTCCCGGCCGGGCCGGTCCACCAGATCCTCGCCGTCCCGGTGCAGCAGGTCGAAGAAGTGCGGGCTGAGCGGGACTTCGGCGCGCAGCCGCTCCGGGTCCCGGCGGGCCGCGGTGCGGGCGGCGGTCTCCTGGAAGGGGCGCGGGCGGCCGTCCGGGCCGAGGGCGATCGCCTCGCCGTCCAGGACCGCCGACCGCACCGGCAGCGCCAACGCGGCCTCCACCACCTCGGGCACCCGGGCGGTGATGTCGTCCAGTGACCGGGTGAAGACCCCGACGTCCCCGACGTCCCGGTGCACCTGGACCCGGATCCCGTCCAGTTTCCACTCCAGCGCGGCCGGTCCGGGGAGGTGGTCCAGCGCCGCGCCGACGTCCGGCGCCGAGGCCGCCAGCATCGGCCGCACCGGACGGCCCACTTCCAGCCGGAAGGCGGTCAGCGCCGGTTCCCCGCCGGTCAGCGCCGCCTCGGCGACCGCCCGCGCCGAACCCCGGAACATCAGCGCCCGCCGCACCGTCGTCGCCGCCACTCCGGCGGCCCGGGCGACGGCGTCGGCGACCACCGCGTCCAGGGCCCCCTGCCGGAGGTCGCCGATCAGGACGGCGCGCAGGAAGGACTGCTCGACCTCGGTGGCGCGCTCGAACAGCCCGGCCAGCAGCCGGTGCCGCTCGGCCCGGGCGCCCGTCCCGTGCACGGCCGCGATGGCCTCCAGGACGCGTTCCGTCTCGCGCACCCCCAGCTCCGGGGCGGCGGCGGGCGGCGGCAGCTCGCGCAGGGCCGCCGGGCCGAGGCCGGTGCGCAGCCGCTGCGACTCGCCCGAGAGCAGGGCGACGGCCGAGGGCGCCTCGTCCGGGCCCAGCTCGCGCAGGCAGTCGGCCAGCAGCTCGGTCTTGGCCCGGCGTCCCGGCTCGGCGGCCACGGCGCGCGAGGTGAGAGCCAGACGGCGGAGCAGCATCGGGGGGCCTCCTCGACGGGCGCACGGCGCGAACGCGGTGAGCGGGCGCCCCCGGGGAACGGCGGGCGGGCGTCCAGGATCGGTGATCCGGCCCGCCCGCGCGCGGCGGGGGCGTCGGGGCGTCGGGCGTCGGGACAGCGGGAGGCCGGGGTACCGGGACGTCGTGGCATCGGGACGCCGGGCCGCTGGGGCCTCCGCCCGGGGAGACTGCCACTCCGTAGCGGAGCGGGCGCGCACTTGGCCGTGTTGTCGATCGGCGCGGGTCCGACGGGGCGTCATGCTGGCCGGCGTTCACCTGTGCGCGCACGGAACCGACCGAGCCGCTGACCGAGCCGCCGGCCACCCGCCGGACCACCCACGAGGAGCGCCCCATGCCGCCGACCAGGACCACGCGGACCTCCGAGGGCCGGACCGCCGAGGGCTTGAGCGTGAGCGCCCCGACGGGCGCCGACTTCGCCGCCTGGCGTGAGCTGTTCCGGGGCTACTGCGGGTTCTACGGGGTGCCCATGCCGCCGGAGAAGGCCGAACTGGTCTGGTCGTGGCTCACCGATCCGGCGCACGAACTGGACGGCCTGCTGGTGCGCGACGCCGACGGCATCCCGGTCGGGCTGGCGCACTACCGGCCGTTCGTCCGCCCGCTGCACGGTGCGGTGGCCGGCTTCCTCGACGACCTGTTCGTGGCCCCCGCCGCGCGCGGCACCGGAGCGGTCGACCTCCTCCTCGCCCGGCTGCGCGCGATCGCGGCGGAGCGCGGCTGGAACACCGTCCGCTGGATCACCGCCGACGACAACCACCGGGCCCGCGGCAAGTACGACCAGGTCGCGACCCGGACCATGTTCGTCACCTACGACATGCCCCCGGCCGGTGCCTGACCGGCCCAGGGCCTGACCGGGCCGGTCCCGCCCCCGGTGGCATTCCCGGTGGCACTCCCGCTGACGGGCCCGGCCGTGGGCGCGGGACCACGGCCCACCGTCGACCGGCCGGTTCGTTCGGAAATCAGTTCGCACTTTTCTGTTATCCGCCCGCCGCTCCGTGGTCTCCCAGGTGTCGGCGGTCGTCCGACCGAACCGACGGACCAGAACATCAGGAAGCGTGCGCAGGTGAACAGCGAAGACCGGACCACCATCCTCCCCGTGACCGGGCGCCCCGACGGGCCCGACGGCGCCGACGGGCGGTCCGCGCGGCGTGCCGCCGAACGGCGGCGCGGCCACGGCCGGCGCCGCCGCCGCGGCGCGATGGGACCGGTGGTGGCCGTGGTCGCGGCCGTCGCCGGCACGAGCGTGATCGCCGCGCTGACCGGCGCCGGGTACGCGGTGTTCCGCGGCGAGGAAGGCAGCGACAACGGCTCCCGGGCGGTGGCGTACGAGCCGCTGATCGCCGCCGAGGCCGGGGACGTGAACGGCATCCAGGTGCCCGGCGCGGGCGGCGCGCCGGCTCCGGACCCGGCCGCGACCGACCAGGCCCGCGCGGCCACGGCCACCCCTCCGCCCAGCACCGGCCCGGCGACGCCCGCCCCCTCGGCCGGCACCCCGGGGTCCACCTCCTCCACGGCCCCGGCCACCGCGTCCGGGACGCCGCGCCACCCGAGCACCGGCCCGAGCGCCGGTACCACCCCCGGCGGCACGGCCGGTGCCCCCGACCCCGGGAAGCCGACCGCCGCTCCCACCACCGCCCCGACGACGGCCCCCACCACGGTCAAGCCCTCGCCGACCGCTCCGCGTCCGACCGCCACCACCGCGCCGGGCGGTTCGTCCAACAGCTCCTTCGCCCAGCAGGTGGCTGACCTGGTCAACGCCCAGCGTTCGCAGGCCGGCTGCGGACCGCTCACGGTGGACCCCAAGCTCACCACCGCCGCCCAGTTCCACAGCGACGACATGGCGGACCGCAACTTCTTCGACCACGTCAGCCCCGAGGGCTACCACGCGGACCACCGCATCGAGGCGGCCGGCTACCGCTGGAGCAGCTGGGGCGAGAACATCGCCCGCGGGCAGAAGGACCCGGCGGCGGTGATGGAGTCGTGGATGAACAGCCCCGGCCACCGCGCCAACATCCTCAACTGCTCGTTCAAGCAGATCGGTGTCGGCGTCCGGACCGGTTCGGGTGGGCCGTGGTGGACCCAGGTCTTCGCCTCGCCGTCCTGAGCCTCCCCTCGTTCTGAGCCTCTCCTCGTTCTGAGCGTTCCGACGTCCTGAGCGTTCCGACGTCCTGAGCGTTCCGATCTCCTCCGAGGAGTCACCGTTCGGGCCCGCACGGGCCCGGCCGGTGGCCCCTCCGTCGGACGATTTTCCGAATCCGCGCGAATTGTTGTTATCTGAGCACTCCCCAGCGGTCTCCGAGGAGGCAGTGGCGGACGGACGACAGCCGGACGGAGTGCGGACCCATGAACGTTGACGTGCAGAGCAGGGCCGGGACGACCCTCGTGCGCGCGGCCCAGGCGGGCGACCCGCAGGCACGCGAGGCGCTGGTCGCGGCCTGGTTCCCGTTGGTCTACAACGTCGCCGGCCGGGCGTTGAACGGCCACGCCGACGTGGACGACATCGCGCAGGAGACCATGATCCGGGCCCTCGACGGCCTGGAGGGTCTGCGCGACCCGGCAGCGTTCCGGTCCTGGCTGGTCGCGATCACCATGAACCAGGTCCGCAGCCGGTCGACCGGCCAGCAGCAGGCCGTCGTCGGCGGTCTGGACGAGAGCTGGGAGCTGGCCGACCCGCGCGCGGACTTCACCGACCTGACCATCCTCAGGCTCGGTCTCTCCGGCCAGCGCCGGGAGGTCGCCGAGGCCACCCGCTGGCTGGACCCGGACGACAAGGAACTGCTCGCCCTCTGGTGGCTGGAGGCATCCGGCGAACTCACCCGGGTCGAACTCGCCGAGGCACTCGACCTGACCCCGCAGCACACCGCGGTCCGCGTCCAGCGGATGAAGAAGCAACTGGAGGCCGGCCGGGTGGTGGTCCGGGCGCTCACCGCCTACCCCCGTTGCCCGGAGCTGGCCGAGGTGATGACCGGCTGGGACGGCACGCCGAACTCGGTCTGGCGCAAGCGCATAGCCCGGCACATCCGCGGCTGTCAGAGCTGCGACGGCCTGGGACGCGACCTGTTCCCGGCGGAGGGGCTGCTGGCCGGGCTGGCACTGGTCCCGGTGCCGATGGACGCGCCGAGCGGGCTCGCGTTCCAGGCCGCCGGAGCCACGGCCGGGACGCCGCCCACCGGTGCCGGCGGGGTCCCGGGCGACGGCGGTACCGGCGGTGCCGGTGCCGGCACCGGTACTCCGCCCACCGACCCGGCCGGCGGACCGGGCGGCTGGACGGACCTGGCCCGCCGCAAGGGCGTGCTGGCGGGCGGGGCGGCGGTGGTGGTCGCGGCGGCGACGCTCGCGATGGTGTGGCCCCGGCCGGCGCAGCCGGTCGCGCCCGCGCCGGAACCGACCGCCCCGGCCAGCGCTCCGGACGCCCCGGCGCCGCAGGCCGCGACTCCCGTCCCCCCGACACCGGAGACCGCGCCGCCCACTCCGGTCACGGCCGCCCCGGTCGAGGTGCCGCCCGTGCCGAGCAGCCCGGCGGCCGTCACCCCGACCGCGACCCCGGCCGTCGCCCGGCCGACCACGACCCCGCCGAGCCTGGAGCGGCAGTTGGTCGACCTGGTCAACGCGGAGCGCGGCCGACGCGGCTGCGGCCCGCTGCGGATCGATCCCAAGCTGCACGCGGCCGCCCAGAAGCACTCGGACGACATGGTGGCCCGGAACTTCTTCGACCACCTGGCGCCCGACGGCACCCGAGCGGACGCCAGGATCAACGCGGCCGGTTACCGCTGGTCGCAGTGGGGCGAGAACCTGGACCGCGGCCCGAGCGCCCCGGCGGTGGTCTTCTCCCGCTGGATGGACGGGGGCATCCACCAGTCCAACATGCTGGACTGCGCGTTCAAGGACGTCGGGATCGGTGTCACCACCGGTCCGGCCGGGCTCTACTGGACCCAGGACCTCGGCGCCCCGCTCGGGTGACGGGGTGGGCCGTGCCGCTCACCGGACGGCCGACCGTCGGACCCGTTGGGCCCCGTTCGACCTGCCGGACCTGTCCGAGCAGTCGGACCTGCCGGACGCGTCCGACGGGTCGGCGCGGTCGGACCGTCAGGACGGGAGGCCGACCAGCCCCGGGGCCTCGCCCGTGACGTGGCCGGTCGCCTGGCCGACCACACCGCCGGCGTCACCGACCTGCCCCGGGAGCGCGTCCGAGGCCGAGGCGAGCGGCCCGCCCTGGAGCGGTCCGGTCAGATCGCCCTGGCCACCGAGAGCGGAGGCGTGGGCGGCGGGAGCGGTCAGGGAGGCCACGACGCCGACGGCGAGCGAGGCGACGGCCAGCATGCTGCGCTTCTTCATGCCCTGTCCAACGAGACTCCGCCACCCGGGTTACGGGAGCCGGTCAGCCCGTCGAGGTGATCGCGCTGTTCGTGGCCGGGCCGAACAGGCGCACCGAGGTGGCGAACCGGTCCACCGCGGCGAGGGTGTCCTGGGTCGGGTGCCGCAGACAGACCGACAGGTCGATCACCTCCGGCTGCCCGTTCGGGACGATCACCTGCTGCGCGGTGAGCTGGCGGCTGCCGCCCTGGGTCGCGCACTCCTTGTCGACCCCGGTCTCCCGGACCAGCACCGACCGGCCCACGGCCTCGGAGACCGCCTTCTCGCCGCGGACCACCCGGACCGAGACGAGCACGGAGTCGTCGAGCAGCCCCCCCGCGGCGAGGCAGACCGGGTCCTGCTTGCCCTCGCGGATCTGGCAGCCGGGCTCCCGGGTCAGTGCCTGGGAGGAGACGTAGCCGGCGCCGTCCGACTGTCCGGCGGCGGGGGCCAGGGTGAGGTCGAACCAGGAATCCGGGACGTCGACGATCACCCCGTCCAGCACGGTGAACCTGGTCGCCCTGACGGGGAACGACCCGTCACCCGTCGGGTCCCCCACCGCGGCGGAGGCGTTGGACGAGGGGCTCGCCGTGGGGGCGGTGGACGACGGCTCGGACGGGGCGGCCGCCGAGGTCTCGGGGACGGCGGCGGCCGGCGAACCGGCGGGAGGGATCGCGCCGAGGGTCGGTCCGGACGCGGCGGGACCCAGCCCGGTGCTCGCCGGACCGGGCGCGAGCGCCGGGGCGGCGGCCAGTACCGCCGCGGTCAGGCCGACGGCGAGGCCGGCCGCGAGCGCGGTCCGCCGACGGCGCCGCCGGGCCAGGGCGGCCCGCGCCAGCACCCGGTCCATCCGGTCCGCGGGCGCAGGCAGGTGGGGCGCGGCCAGCTGGAGCAGGACCCGCAGCTCGTCCGCCACCTCGTGGTCGTCGGCCACCGGGTCGTCCAGGGCCGTGTCGCGGTCGAGGGCGGTCTCGCGTTCCCACGCGGCGAAGTCATGCTCCGTCACGACGACCCCCGTCCAGCAGCAGTTCCCTGGTCGGAAGCTTGCCGCGCAGCGACTGCAGGGCGCGGTGCGTCTGGCTCTTGACGGTGCCCGTGCTGCAGCCCAGCGCCTCGGCGGTGTCCTCCACGCTGAGGTCCTCGAAGAACCTCAGGACCACCACGGCGCGCTGCCGCGCCGGGAGCGCCCGCACCGCGGCGGCGACCACCTGGCTGGTCACCACCTCCTCGAACGGGTCCGCGACCGTCGGTGGTTCCGGCAACCGGTCGTGCGGCAGCTCGCCCTGCCAGCGGCGGCGCCACCAGGAGACGTGCGAGTTCACCAGGACCCTGCGGACGTACGCCTCGGGCCGGTCGATCGCGACCTGCTCCCAGCGTGGCCAGACCTTGGCCAGGGCCGTCTGGAGCAGGTCCTCGGCCAGGTAGGGGTCTCCGGTCAGCAGCCAGGCCATCCGGAGCAGCCTGGGGCTGCGTGCGGCGACGAACTCCTCGAAGTCCGGTCTCGCTTCGCTCATCCCGCCGCCCCCGCCATGCCGCTCCCGCCGCCGTCTCCGTCATCCGCGCCGCCACGTCCGTGGCGGCGGTCCCACCGGTCGGCCGTGGCCGCCTGGTCCTCGCTCTCGTTCTCACGGCTGCTGAACGCGCTGGGGTCGGCGCCGGGTTGCCTGTCCGACCGGGCCATTTTCGCGGGTGGCCAGGTCGGGGCCCACAGCGGGGTCGGTCGGGGCGGTCCGCGCCGATGCCACCGGCTCGCCGCGAAGGCGGGCCAGGGGCGGGCGCGGGGGCGTCGCCGGGGTGGCACGAGGGCGGCACAGGTCGGGCACGAACGCTGGACGGCCCGCGAGCCGGCCGGGACTCGGCCGGGCGGCGAGCGGGCCGTGGTCACCACGATCCGCCCGCCACCGGTACCCGCCAAGGGCGCGCGAAGGGCGCCCGGGCGCACCGGCCGGGCGCGCCGGGTGCGACCCGGCTCCGACCCCGCGCCGGTTCGCGACCGGCCCGGTCTCCGGTCGACCTCGGGACCGTGGCGTGGCTGGTCACCGGCCCCCGGCCGCCGGATTTCGCCCGGCGTCTGCCGTCTGCCGCCTGCCGCCTGCCGTCAGAGCGTTCCCGACCCCTGCGGCACACCTCCCGTCCGCCGTGCGGCGCCGGGAACGACCGGATCCACCGTCCAGTCGGGGTGCCCCGGCATGGGTGGCGTCCGCTCGCCGTAGAGCCAGTCGTGCAGGAAGCCCCCGAGGGCCTGCCCGGACACCTCCTCCGCCGTGCGCACGAAGTCCGCGGTGGTGGCGGAGCTGTTCCGGTGCCGTCGCAGGAAGGACTGCTCGATCCGGTCGA
This sequence comes from Kitasatospora sp. NPDC094019, assembly GCF_044764505.1. Lineage (NCBI taxonomy): Bacteria > Bacillati > Actinomycetota > Actinomycetes > Kitasatosporales > Streptomycetaceae > Kitasatospora > Kitasatospora sp. NPDC094019. Next base: position 501,186 of record NZ_JBIWIF010000003.1, on the reverse strand, counting down.
ACACCTCGGTCCCGACCCGCTCCCGCAGCGCGAACAGCACCAGCGCGCCGCCGGTGTACCGCTGGCTGTCGAACAGTGTGGCGGCGGTCGGCGCGGCCACCGGCCCGGAGTCGTGGCGCCACTGGTCGCCCTGGGCGTAGACGCTCCGCATCCGGTCGGCGAGGGTGGTGAAGCCGCCGGAGTCCGGCCAGCCGCGCTCGTAGCGGTACATCAGTCCGTAGAAGTCGGCGTGGCCCTCGTTCAGCCAGAGGTCGGCCCAGGTGTCCGGGGTGACGCTGTTCCCGAACCACGAGTGGACCAGCTCGTGCATCATGTGCGAGCCGATCTGCCGCTCGGGCTGGCGCAGGAAGTTCGGTTTGTAGAGCGTGAGCGTCTGCGTCTCCAGCCCGGTGAAGTCGAACGCCGCCGGGTCGTCGGTGTCGGCGGGCAGCAGCCCGTACGTCTCGAACGGGAACGGTCCGAGGTGCCGCGTGGCCCAGTCCAGCTGGCCGGGGGTCAGGGCGAGGGCGGGCTCCAGGTCGGCGGCCCGCGCGGTGGGCACGACGTCGCGCAGCGGCAGCCCGTCGGGGCCCCGGCGCTCCCGGACCGTGTAGCGGCCCACCGAAGCCTGGAGCAGCTCCGTGGCCATCGGTTCGCGCGACCGGTAGCGCCGGGTGGTGGTGCCGTCGGCGTGCGGCTCGGTGGCGGTCGGCAGGCCGTTGGCCACGCCGAACAGCTCGTCCGGCGCCGTGACGGCGACGGTGAAGCGGGCCTTGTCGCCCGGCCGGTCGTTGCACGGGAAGACGGTGTGCGCGCCGTTCGGCTGGCCGGCCACCGCGAAGCCGTCGGGCGTCACCACCCAGCCCGTGTGGGGCAGCGCGGCCCGCGGGTCGGCGGTGTACTCGACCTCGACCCGCAGCGCGGCACCGGCCCGGACCGGCCGGGCCGGGACCACGGTCAGCTTCTCGTCGTGCGTCCGGAAGCCGGCCGGGCGCCCGTCGACCCGGACGGTGTGCACGTCCAGGCCGAGCGCGTCCAGCTCCAGGCTCGGCAGCTCGGTGTGCGCGCGGGCGGTCATCGCCATGGTGGCGTCGACCGTCCTGGTCGTGGGGCGGTAGGTGAACGCGAGATCGTAGGCGCGGGCGTCGTAGTCGGTGGTGCCGAGCGCGGGGAAGACCGGGTCCCCGGTCCCCGGCTGACCCGCGCCCGGGCTGTCCGCGCCCGGGCTCTCCGCGGCCGCCGGGGCCAGGCCGAGCGGTACCGCCGCGAGCGCGAGCGCGGCGGCGAGGACGGAACGGTGCCAGGACAAGGTGATCACCTCTCTCGTGTCTCTCATGTCTCTCGTGTCGGAGGGTCCCGGGCCGGCCCCGGGCGGGTCCGGTTCCGGTGAGCGACCTTCCGGGCACGGAACGTAGCAGAGCCCTCCGACAATCCCCGCCCCCATGGCGCCGACCTGCCCGGACCGCCCCGGACCCGCGCGTCCCGGAGGCGGCGACACGCGCCCGTCCCCCGGACGGACCACCATGGTGGCCGAGTGGCTGCGGAGTGTCATACCTTCGAAGAGCCCCACCCCCTGACGGGCGGGGCCACGGCCGTCGGAGAACCTGGCCAGGTCCGGCGGCCGTACTCATGCCCGCGTGCGGAGCCCGTACTCCTTGCATCCGCTCCGCACGCGCGCAGGGCTTTCTGTCGCGCTGCTGTTCCGTCGCGCTGCTGTCCGGTCCTGCTGTCGTTCCGCCGCTCGTACCGTTCCTCCCCGCTCCGTCGGCCACCTCGTAGGCTGGGCACCCGTGCCGGTCGCCCGCAGCCCCGCCGGCGCACCGGACCGGCAGGAGCAGCCCCGTGACCAGCCCGCACTTCGTGGTGATCGGCGAGTGCGTCGCCGATGTCGTCCGCACCGACGGCGCGGCCGACGTCGTCCACCCCGGTGGCAGCCCGGCCAATGTCGCCTACGGGCTGGCCCGGTTGGGCGAGCCGGTCGCGCTGCTCACCCAGCTCGCCGACGACCCGTACGGTCGGCTGATCCGCGCGCACCTGGAATCCGTCGGAGTCACCCTGCTGCCCGGGGCGGCGGCGGAGGCAGCGGAGTCGGCGGAGGTGTCGGGGGCGGCCGGCGCCGTGCGGACCCCCTCGGCGGTGGTGCGGCTGGACGAACAGGGGCGGGCGCACTACGCCTTCGACATCGGCTGGACCCTCCCGCCGGTCGAACTGCCCTTTGCGCCGGGGCACTTGCACATCGGTTCGATCGCCGCCGTCACCGCGCCGGGGGCGGCGGCGGTGCTGGCTCTGGTCGAGCGTTGGCACGGCCGGACCAGCGTGAGCTACGACCCGAACGTGCGGCCCGCGCTGATGGGCGAGCACGGCGAGGCCGTCCGTCGGGTGGAGCGCTGTGTGGCGCTCAGCGACCTGGTCAAGGCCAGCGACGAGGACCTCGCCTGGCTCTACCCCGGCCGGGATGCTGAAGAGGTGGCCCGGCACTGGCTCGGCCTCGGTCCGGCCGCCGTCGCGGTGACCCGTGGACCGGCCGGTGCCTTCGCGCTCACCGCCGACGGTCGCCGCGCCGAGGCTCCCGCCCGCGCGGTCGAGGTCGCCGACACCGTGGGCGCGGGCGACGCCTTCACCGCCGCCCTCCTGCACGCCCGCCACGTCGGCGCGAGCCTCGACGCCGCCCTCACCCGCGCCACGGCCGCCGCCACCCTGACCGTCACCCGCCCCGGCGCCACCCCGCCCGACGCGGCCGAACTGGCCGCAGCCCTCGCCTGAGCACTTATTGGCGCAATGTCCAATAAGCCCTCCTTGGCCAATTGACCAATAAGGGAGTGTTTCACGTGTTCGCCTCTGCCAGCTTCTTGAAGCAGGTCGGAGTCGCTGCGAGTCCGAGGAGGGCGGCGAAGTGGTAGCTGATGCGTTTGTGGTGGATGGCAAGTCGGCGGTAGCCGAAAAGCCAGGTGGTCGAGCGTTCGGTTTCCCAGTGGTGGTGGTTGGGGCGTTCTGGGGTGTCGATTCGCGGGCGGGCGATCCTCGGGATGATGCCGCGGTCGCGCAGCCACGCGAGGCGCTCGCTGGAGTGTGATGGGACGGCTGGGGCCGGCGGGACAGTTCGGACATCGGAGGGGAGATGGAGCCCGCCGCCCGGTTTGGCCCGTCGACCGGATCCGGAGCGGCCGACGGGCCTCCCTTTGCGCGCTCACGCCAGCGGCGCCCACGACGGCTGAAGTCCAGTCGGCTTCCCCCCGCGAGCCGAGTTCATCCAGAACGGCTCGGCGCAAGCGCCGCCATCGGCCGGCCTTCGCCCTTGCCGCGAACCGGCGATCCGCCGCCGCCGCCAGCACGACGCCGAACGAAGGCAGCAGGTGGCCGATGGCGGCATGTGCGTGTCGAACGGTGAGGGCGAGCTGATCGCCGTCCATCTTTTCAGTCGCCCACGTACCCCGCCCACTTGTACCGGCTGGGCGATGACCGGGACGGGGTTTCCGCCGACCACGGCCGACCGCAGGATCGTCCGCCGGTAGCGCGCCGAAATGGTACCGCCCCGGCGCACGACCCTCTGTAATTGCTGACCTCTTTGGTCCGTGAGCCTGCAGCCCCTTTGACCAGCTCTGCCATCGCACCTCTTCCCGTTCGGACGTCTCTCGACATCCAACCGGTCCAGGCACTGTCACTGCCAAGCTGATGAACCTATGCGGTCACAGCACTAGAGGACGGATATCCAGCCGCTGCAGAACCAGAAGGCAGGCCCCCCGGGCTGTTCAGAACAGACCTGGTAGGCGGAGACGATCTCGGGGGTCCACACCTGGCCGGAGCCGCCACCGTTGCCGTCAGGGTCCTTGATGAAGTCGACGACTCCGTTGATCATCCGGTAGTTCGTCCGGAATCCGGCATCATCGGAACGCTGGTCGTAGGCGAAGACCCTCCTGTTGTTGTCGCCAACGCCTCCATGGCCACAATTCTCGGTGCGCAGGATGCCACACCTGTTGACGTGGGTGTTGCCGTCCCATGCGTTGGCTGCTGGAGCCTGGGCCACGCCCACTCCTGCCATCATGGTGATTCCTCCGAGAACTGCGGCAAGCCGCGCGCTCGTCTTGATCATCATTCTCGCCCTTCCACTGATGGCGCTGGAAGTCGCATGGTTATGGGCGACTTCTCCCCTTGGAGGGGAGCCTACGGGACGGTTCGGATTCCAAGTAGAGAGAAGGCATCGGTTGTCGGCCAACTTCTGACGCGCCGGTGGGAGAGTGACGGATTATGTCAAGAGTGCAATTTGTGGAACCTTTGATGGCGAATTGATCCTCTTGGGGACCTGTCTTATGTGGTGCCGGGATGGCCTGGGACATGATCGACTCTTATGGGGGTGATTTGTCGCAGAATCTGGCTCCTGATGACCTGTGGACGTTGGTCCAGCCGTTGATGCCGTCGTTCATGCTGTGCCAACAGGGTGGTGGGCCGGCGCCGTTGGATGAGCGTGCGGTGCTCACCTCCGTGGTCTACGTGCTGACCGGCACATGCCGCCATCCGCCACCTGCTGCCTTCGTTCGGCGTCGTGCTGGCGGCGGCGGCGGATCGCCGGTTCGCGGCAAGGGCGAAGGCCGGCCGATGGCGGCGCTTGCGCCGAGCCGTTCTGGATGAACTCGGCTCGCGGGGGGAAGCCGACTGGACTTCAGCCGTCGTGGGCGCCGCTGGCGTGAGCGCGCAAAGGGAGGCCCGTCGGCCGCTCCGGATCCGGTCGACGGGCCAAACCGGGCGGCGGGCTCCATCTCCCCTCCGATGTCCGAACTGTCCCGCCGGCCCCAGCCGTCCCATCAGAGGCGAACGCGCAAGGCCCTCTTGTTGGGCAATTGGCCAATTATGTGGGGCTGACTCACCGGCGGCGATCCGTCAGGGCGAGGCGTTCGCAAGGATGGCGGTCCTGTGCCGCGGTGCGCGCGAGGCGCCCCGTCGTGCGACGCCGAGGAGTCCGGGTCGCCCGCCCAGGCCGTCCGCGCATCCGGCCCGTTCAGGCCGTTCGACGGCGTAGTGGTGCTCGGTGGGGCGGCGCTGGTCACCGCGCCCACCGAGCGGGCGGCCGAGCGGTTGCGGCGGGCGGCGGCCGAGTTGCCGCCCGCCGCGCTCGGCGACCCGGAGCGGCTCGGCCGACTGGTCCCGCTCGCCCGGGTGCTCGGGCCGGCGAACCTCGCCTACCTCGACGCGGCGGCGTTCGTCCCGGTCGATCCCGCACAGGAGCCCCACGCCATGGCCGAGTCGGCACTCGACGAGCCGGCGGTCCGGGCCCTGCTCGCGCGTGCGAGCGAGGAGGACCGCGGGGAGTGCGGCCTGGCCGATGTCACCTCGCCGCTGTTCGTCGTCCGTGACGGTGACCGGACGCTCGCCGCCGCCGGTTACCGCGTCTGGCGCGGTGGCGTGGCCCATCTCTCCGTGCTGACCGACGCGGCCCACCGCTCCCGCGGCCTGGCCCGGGCGACCGCCTCGGCCGCGGTCGCACACGCCCTCGCGGCCGGACTGCTGCCGCAGTGGCGGGCCCGCCCGGTGGCGTCCCGCCGGGTGGCCGCGGCGCTCGGCTTCCGCGATCTCGGCGTACAGCTCAGCTGCGAGTCGGCGGACTGACCGCTGTCCGGCGGTGCGGCCGGTACGGCGCGGTCGTCAGACGGACCGGTAGCGGCCGACCATGACGTTCGCGCTGGTCATGAGGCATGGCGGTACCGGAGTGGAGCGACCGGCAGTGCTTCTCGGGGCTTCAGGACGGCCGCCCGCCGAACTGCCAGTCGTGCACTTCGACGGTGGCGTACCGGTCCGGAGGCAGGACGGCGCGCGCTGTCTGCGGGTCCGGTGCTCGGAGCAACGCCGCCGTGCCCAGCCAGGTCGTGCCGCTGTCGGAGAGCAGCGGCCCGTAGGCGATCAGCTCGGTCTGGCCGGGCGGCACCACCAGGTCGGTGTCCTGTCCTGCGCCGAGGCCGAACACCAGGTACCGGTTGCCGCCGGTCCGGCCACCGGGGAAGTCCCACATGGTGCGCCCGAGCATGTTGCGCCATCGCCGCACCATCACGTCCCGGTACATGCCGGCCTGGTAGCAGGGCTCCTCGAAGGCGAACGCGCGGGCGGCGGCGGGATCCGGGAGGTCGACGATGTGCACGCTCCCGGTGGCCGTGTCGCCGTCGCCGGAGAGGGTCGGGCCGCGGGCGATCAGCTCGCGCGCGTACTGGTCCATGTATGACCAGTGCTCTTCCAGCATGTCCTCGCGCAGCCCCTCGGAACCGGGCCGGTCGCGGTGGTAGATGAAGAACTCCATGCGCGTAGGGTCTCGTCGACGGGGTGGTCCGTCGAGCGGTTTTCCGGTGCTGGGATCGCCGGTCGAAGGACGGACGCGGGCCGTGAGGTCGGGGCAGACGGTCGGGCCTCGGGGCCGAAGCCGCGGTCGGCCGTGGGGGACGACCGCCCAACCGGGCACCCGGCGCCGGCTTCGCGCCGCGAAGCACAGTAGGCCGGTCAGCCGGTCAGCCGGTCAGCCGGTCAGCCGGTCAGCCGGACGGTCAACGGCAGGGCGTCGGCGGGTGTCCGGGCGCAGGTGGCCAGGATGAGGCGCGGGTGGTGGGCGAGGCCGTCCACGCGGGCGTCCGCGAGCCGCGTCCGCGAGCTGCTGCCGCGCGGCGCGCACGGCACGGTCGAACGGCGGGTCGCGGAGCGGCTCAGCCGTCTGCCCGGACCTCGCCCGGCGGCCGCTCGGGAGCGAGCTCCTTGCCGTACCAGACCTCGGCGTACGGGCTGTTGCCGTACGCGGGGATCTCGCGGTAGCCGTGCCGGGTGTAGAGCGCGCGGGCCTCGACCAGGTCGAGCCGGGTGTCGAGGACGATCCGCCCGGCGCCGAGGGACCGTGCCGCCTCCTCGACGGCCGCGAGCAGTCGGCTGCCGCCGCCGGTGCCGCGCCGGGAGGGCCGGACGTACACGCGGGTCAGTTCGACGGTCGTGGCGTCGAGCACCCGCAGGCCGGCGCAGGCGTCGGCCCCGCCCGCGTACCGGCCGAGCAGGAAGACGCCGGTGGGCGGGGCGAGGTGGTCGCTGGGAGTGTCGGCGAGGCCGGTCTCGATCTCCTCGGCCGTGCCGTCGCGGTCGAAGTGGAGTCGGTAGTAGCGGTTGGCGACGTCGGTGAAGTACTCGCGCAGCAGGGCCAGGGACTCGGTGTCGCCGACCGGGGCGGGCGCGACCACCCAGGCGTCGCCGTTGGTGGCTCCGGTGGTTTCCCCGGTGGAGGTCCCGGTGGTGCGCTGCTGCTGCCGCGTGCTCCTCGTCATGGGCGCATTATCGGGCGCCGTCCGCGACCCGCGCCAACCCTTTTCGATCATCGCCGGGACCGTAGCCGCAGGTCGGGGGCGCGGCCCGGGGTGGGCCGGCCGGGTGACGGGTGGATTGGACGACCGGCGTGGCGGGGGAGCAGTGGGGTTATGGACAGACCATCAGATAATCGCATTAATGGGGGTTTGGCGGGACCCCGACGCCGGCGGGGCCGGGGCGGGCTGGTCGTGGCGGTGTGCCTGGCGGCCGCGGTCGCGGGGTGCGGCGGCTCGGCCGGGGACGGTGCGGTGCCGTCCACGGCCCGGGCCGGGGCGAGTGCGGCGACCGACCGGGGCGGCCCCCGGCCCGCGGCGGTCCCGGCTGCCGCGGCCGCCCTGGCCGCCCCTGCGGTCCTCCCGGGGCCGGCCCGGGCGGAGGAGGAGACCAGCGGCGAGGCGGTGGCCCGCCGTGCCGAGGCCACCCGTGCGGCGCTGGAGACCGCCCGGCGCTGGGGCCTGGCCCGGCCGCCGCTGGCGGCCCCGCAGCCCCCGTCGGCCCGGCCCGAACTGCGCGCCGCGCAGGGCGTCAAGCTCGCGGACGGGCGGCCGCCGGTGGTCTACCGGGTGCCCACCGAGGAGCGGATCGTCTTCCTGACGGTGGACGACGGCGCCGAGAAGGACCCGGAGTTCAGCCGGATGGCGGCCGAGCTCGGCATCCCGCTGTCCACCTTCGTCGCCGACTACCTGGCCCGCTCCGACTACGGCTACTTCCGTCGGCTGGCCGCGCAGGGCGACGCGGTGAACAACCACACCATCAACCACCGCAACCTCAAGGTCCTCGACTACGGGACCCAGCGCGACGAGATCTGCCGCCAGCAGGACCAGTTGGAGGGGCAGATCGGCAGCCGCCCCCGGCTCTTCCGGCCACCCTACGGCGAGTACAACGACGACACCCTGCGGGCCGCCGGCTCCTGCGGCGTCGAGGCGGTACCGCTGTGGAACGAGGAGGCGTTCCCGGACCGGATGGAGTACCGCTACGAGGACCAGCGGCTCCACCCGGGCGACATCGTCCTGACCCACTTCCGCGGCACCGACCTGTGGCCGGGGAGCATGCCCGACCTGTTGCGCAAGGTGGTCGACGAGGTCACCGCGCAGGGCTTCGCCCTGGCCCGGTTGGACGACTACCTGTAGCCGGGTGCGCGGGTGCGCGGGTGCGCGGGTGCGCGGGCGCCCCGCCCGTACGGGCGCCCGTACACCCGGGCCCCTGTACGCCTGGGCCGCCGCACAGCCGCACAGCCGCACAGCTGTACACCCGCACACCCGGGCACCCGCACAGCCGTACACCCGGGCGCACGCGCACCCCGGCCGCCATCACGCCCGCCTCAGTCCAGCGAGAGCGCGTCCAGGTACACCCAGGCGCCCTCGTGCCGCACGAACCGGCTGTGCTCGGTGAGGACGCCCTCCTCCCGCCCCTCCGTGTAGTGGGCGCGGAAGGCCACCGTGCCCTCGGAGTGGAACGCCCCGCCCTCGCCGGTGGAGAGCACCTCCAGCCGCACCCAGCGCAGCGCCGGGTCGAAGTCCACGCTCTCCGGCCGGGTGTCCGGGTGCCAGGTGCGCAGCAGGTAGGTCTCGTCGTGGGCGGCGAAGGCGCTGTAGCGGGAACGCATCAGCGCCTCGGCGGTGGTGGCGGCGGCCTGGCCCCGGTGCAGTCGGCCGCAGCACTCGGCGTAGCTGCCGGGCAGGCCGCAGGGGCAGGGGGAGGAGGGGAGCAGGCGCGGCGCGGGCGTGGTGGCGCGGGGCGCGGAACGACGTCGGGACATGCGGTCCATTCTGGCCCCTCGGCGCGACGCCCGCGGCCCGGACCCGAAGACCGGGCGCGGAACCGGGCAAAGCCCGCGATATCGCCTTTGACCTGCGCCGATACCGGAACCGAAGTGGCGGATCGGCCCTTCGGAACCCTAGAGTCGGCCCGCTCGCGGCAGGTCCGCGGCGGTGGTGGGGCGGGCGGAGGCCGGTCCCGGTGCGACCTTTGTCCTTGGTGGGGGAGTGGTTCCAGTGCTGTGTGCGGTCTGCGGGGCTCGGCCGGTGACGGGGAGCGGCGGGCGGTGCTACGCCTGTGCGGAGGCCATGTCGCACTGGCCCCGGGACTTCCGGTCGCCCAGGGTCGCCGCGCTGGTTGCGGGCGTGCTGCTGGTGCTGAGCGGTCTGCTGGCGGTGGCCGTGCTCGTGGGCAACCTGTTCGAGGTGCGGGCGATCGACATGCTGCTCGCGGACCCGGGGAGTGCGGAGGGCTTCGACCTGCTGGAGTCGCTGGCCGGGCTGGAGGGCCTGGTGAACGGTCTGTCGGCGTTCCTGCTGCTGGCGACGGCCGTGCCCTTCGTCGTCTGGTTCCACCGGATCCGGGCGAACGCCGATCTGTTCCTGCCGACCGGTCACCGGCTCGGGTCGGGGTGGGCGATCGGGGCGTGGTTCACGCCCGTGGTCGCGCTCTGGTTCCCGTGGCAGCTGGTGGTGGACTGCTGGAGGGCCAGCGGCCCGATCGATCCGGAGGGCCGGCGGCGGACCGTGTCGCCGTGGCTGGTGGCGGCGTGGTGGACGGCCTTGATCGGTTCGGCGGGGGTTCCGCGGATCGCCCACGTCCTGGTCCGGACGGGGCCCGACGACGGGGCGGCCGACGAGCGGCTCGAAGGAATGCGGACGGTGCTCCAGGTCGAGATCGCCGGGAACGCGCTGCGGTTGGCGGCGGCCGTGCTGGCGGTGCTGGTGGTCTGGCGGCTGACGGAGATGCAGGTCGCGCGGGCGGCCGTGGTGGTTCCTCCGGAGGACCGGCCGGTGCCGCCCCAGGACTCCTTCGGGGCGAGGCCCGTGTCGGGTGCCGTGGGCTGATCACCCGCTCCCGCTCTTCGTGTGCCGGGCCCGGAGGTGTTCACCGACACCTCCGGGCCCGGCGTTCGTGCGTGCAGGCGTGCATGCGTCCCGCCGGTCCGCCCCGCCCCGCCCCGGGACCGGGCCGTGACCGCCGTCCCGGGCGCCCGGGACGACGGGCGGTGGAGGGTGGAGCGGAGCCCGGTGCGCGCCGGGTGGCCGAGCCGTCCCCGGAGCACTCGGAGCATCCCGTGAATGCACACCGTTTGCACACATACTCCCGTTCCGACCGCTCGCCCCTGTCGCCCCCGGGGCTGCTGCCGGAGAGTGCGGCGAGGGGGTGGGGCGCGAGGTGGGGCAGGGTGCGGCGAGGGGGTGCGGCACGGGAGTGCGAGGGTGGATTGCCGGACAATTATTGACTGCCCTCGGACAAGATTGAGTCCGGAAATCTGCTTGCGGTGCCAGTAGGGCGCAAGTGTGCGCCAACTGACGAACCGTCGGCGAAACGCTATCGGTACGGACCGGCGCTGCCAAGGGGGCTGTCAATCCGTGTGATATCGCCGACGAACCGTCAGGCGCGCGCACCGCTGACCAGGCCGGGAGAGGTGATCTTTCCGGCATATCGAACGAGTGACGGAAATGTGCTGGTGATTCGTAGATCTTTACCCCACCATCTCCGAGGGCACACCGCCCATTTCTCGCCGACCACAAGTCGATGCAGCAGCACCCTCGGGAGAGAAGCGATGAGTTCGACGGGACTTACACCACTTGATCCGGCAGCACCGCTGGCCGAACTGGTGGCCGCGCAGGTCAGAAGAACCCCGGACGCCACGGCCGTGATCGACGGCACACGCCGGCTGACCTACCGTGAACTGGACGCCGCGACGGCCGCGGTAGCGGGCCGGCTGGCCGCCGCAGGCGTCCGGGCGGAGACCTTGGTCGGCGTATGCCTGCCGCGAACGGCCGACCTCGTGGTCGGCCTGCTGGCGGTGCTGAGGGCCGGCGGAGCCTACGTGCCGCTCGACCCGGCCTATCCGCGCGACCGCCTCGAACTGGTCGTCGGCGACGCGCAGGCCCCCGTCGTGCTCACCGACCGGGCCCACGAGCACCTGCTCGACGGCGCGGGCGCCACCCTCCTGCACGTCGACGGGGACGGCCCCGCCGCCCCGCTCGACCCGGCCGCCGCGCGCCCCACCACCGGCGACGCGGCCACCGACGCACTGGCCTACGTGCTCTACACCTCCGGTTCCACCGGCCGCCCCAAGGGCGTCTCGGTCACCCAGCGCGGCGTCAACGCCATGCTGCGCTGGGCCGTCGGCACCTACACCGCCGCCGACCTCACCGGCGTGCTGTTCGGCACCTCCGTGTGCTTCGACATCTCGGTGTACGAGCTGTTCCTCCCGCTCTCCGTCGGCGGCACGATCGTGGTCGCCGAGAACGTCCTCGCCCTCCCCGAGCTGCCCGCCCGGGACGAGGTCACCCTGGTCAACACCGTGCCCAGCGCGATGGCCGCGTTACTGCGCGGCGGCGGCGCGGATGCCGCCGGCGGACTGCCGGCCGGCGTACGCGTGGTCAACCTGGCGGGCGAGGCGCTGCCCCGCCACCTCGCGGACAAGGTCCACGTCCAGCCCGGGGTCGAGCGCCTCTACAACCTGTACGGACCCACCGAGGACACCGTCTACTCCACCTGGTCGCTGGTCGCCCGCGGCGGGACCGGCGAGCCGGTCATCGGCCGCCCGCTCGCCGGCACCCTCGACCACGTCCTCGACGAGCACCGGATACCCGTGCCGGACGGCGGCATCGGCGAGCTGTACCTCTCCGGCGAGGGCCTGGCCCGCGGCTACCACGGCCGCCCCGACCTCACCGAGGAGCGCTTCGTCCACGTCGACGGCCTGCGCTGCTACCGCACCGGGGACCTCGTCCGCCGACTGCCGGACGGCGACCTGGAGTACCACGGGCGGGTCGACCACCAGGTGAAGGTCCGCGGCTTCCGGGTCGAACTCGGCGAGATCGAGGCGGTGCTCGCCACCCACCCCGCCGTCGAGGCCGCCGCCGCCGTGGTCCAGCGCGACGAGGCGGGCGACTACCTCGCCGCCTTCGTCCAGCCCGCCCCCGGCACCGCCGCACCGGCGCCCGCCGAACTGCGGGCCCACTGCGCCGCCGCCCTGCCCGGCTACATGGTGCCGCTCGCCGTCGCCGTCCTGGCCGAGCTGCCGCTCACCCCCAACGGCAAGACCGACCGCAAGGCGCTGCCCCCGGCCGCCCGGAGCCGCGGCGGGCACGAGCTGTTCGTCGCCCCCCGCACCCCCGCCGAGATCCGGATCGCCGAACTCTGGCAGGACCTGCTCGGCGTCCCCGAGGTCGGCGTGCACGACGTCTTCCTCGACCTCGGCGGCCACTCCCTGCTCGCCGTCGGCCTGCTGGCCCGGGTCGAGCGCGAGTTCGGCACCCGGGTGCCGCTCGCCGAGTTCTTCGCGGCCCCGACCGTCGCCGCGCTGGCCGTCCGGGCCGCCAACGGCGGCGGCGGACGGGCCTCCGTGGAACCGCCGAGGCGGGAGGCCCACCTGCCAGCCCGCGCCACCGAGTTCCAGCGCGAACTGTGGCTGCACGAGGCCGTGCAGCCCGACAGCCCGCTCTACAACGTGCCGGTGCGGATCCGCGCCGAGGGCACCCTCGACCGCGAGGCCCTCGGCCGCGCGCTCTCCGAGGTCGTCCGCCGCCACGAGTCCCTGCGCACCGCCCTCTACGGCGACCCGAACCCGACCGAGGACGACGACGCCGTCGCCGACGTCCGCCCGCCGTACCCGGTCGAGGTGCCGCTGCTCGACCTCACCGGCCCGCACGGACAGGTGGCCGACGAGGAGGCGATCGACGACGCGCTGCGGGCGGAGGCCGCCCGCCCGCTCGACCTCGCCGGCGGCCGGCTGCTGCGCGCCCTCGCCCTGCGCACCGACACCGACCGGCACGAACTGCTGCTCACCGTGCACCACGCCGCGACCGACGGCTGGGCCGCCGGGCTGCTGCTCGCCGAGGTCGCCCGCGCCCTGCGCGAGGGCGAACTGCCCGAGCCCGCGCTCCAGCTGTCGGACGTCGCCCGCTGGGAGCTGCGCGACGTCGAGGCCGGCCGCGAGGGCGCCGAGCGCTGGGCCGAGCGGCTGCGCGGCGTCGAGGCCGACCAGCACCTGCCCGGCGACCGCCCGCACCCCAACCCGCAGGACATCGCCGGCCGCCGTCTCGCCCGCCGACTGGACGCCGCGTTCGTCGAGGGCGTCGGGAAGTGGGCCGCCGAGGAGGGCGCCAGCCTCTACACGGTCGTGCTCGCCGCGCTCGGCGGAGTGCTGCACCGCTACACCGGCCGCACCGATGTCGCCGTGCTCAGCCCCTTCGCCGTCCGCCCGGTGCCCGAGCTGGAGACGGTGATCGGCTCGCTGATCAACACCGTCGCGCTGCGCTTCGACGTGGCCGGCGCCGACACCTTCCGCGAGCTGGTCGCCCGGGTCCGCCCGGTCGTCCTGGAGGCCGCCGACCACAGCGGCCACCCGTTCGTCGACCACGCCCGGCGCTACGGCGGCTCGCCCGGCCTGACCGCCTCGCCGATCTCCCAGGTGCTGCTCGCGGTGCAGAACCACCCGGTGGCCGGCGTCGAACTGCCCGGGCTGAAGCTCACCTTCGTCGCCGAGGTGTGCAACAGCACCGCCAAGACCGACCTCTCGCTGTTCCTGGAGTTCCCGGCCGACGGCCCGCTGCTGTCCGCCGAGTACCGCACCTCCCGCTACGAGGAGCGGTCCGTGCGCGCCGCGCTCGACCACCTGGTCGCGCTGCTCGCCGCCGCCGTCGCAGAGCCCGACCGACCGCTCGGCGAACTGGTCATGCTCTCCGCCGCCGAACTCGCCGCGCACGAGCCGGTCAACCGCACCGGGGTGCCGATCCCCGACGCCCCGCTGCACCGGCTGGTCGCCGACCGGGCCGCCCTCGCCCCGGACGCGCCCGCCGTGTCCGCCGCCGACGGCACCCTCGACTACGCCGGACTCCTCGACACCGCCGACCGGCTGGCCCATCTGCTGGGCGCCCGCGGCGTCGGTCCCGGCCACCTGGTCGCGGTCGCGGTCCGGCGCGGCCGGCTGCTGCCCGCCGCCCTGCTCGGCGTGCTGCGCAGCGGCGCCGCCTACCTGCCGCTCGACGTCGACCAGCCGCTCGCCCGCAACCGGGCCGTGCTGGACGACGCCGGTGTCACCGTGGTGGTCGCCGAGGAGGCCACCGCCGGGGACGAGCTGCTGCGCGGCCGCGAGACCGTCCTCGTCGACGGCTCCGCGCACGCCGCCGCCCCCGCCCAGGCGCCGGACGTCACCGTCGGCCCGGAGGACCCGGCCTACCTGCTGTACACCTCCGGCTCCACCGGCCGTCCCAAGGGCGTCGCCGTGCCGCACCGCGCGATCGTCAACTTCCTCACCTCGATGGGCCGCGAACCCGGCCTCACCGGGCGGGACGTGATGGCCGCCGTCACCACCGTGACCTTCGACATCGCCGGTCTGGAGCTGTGGCTGCCGCTGGTCACCGGCGCCCGGGTGGAGATCGCCGACCGGGCCACCGCCACCGACGGGGCCGCGCTCGGCGCCTGGGTGGAGAAGCAGGGCGTCACCCACCTCCAGGCCACCCCCGCCACCTGGCGGATGCTGCTGGAGGCGGACTGGGGCGGCCGCCCCGGGCTCACCGCGCTGTGCGGCGGCGAGGCGCTCACCGCCGACCTCGCCCGCGCCCTGCTCGGCCGGGTCGGCGCGCTGTGGAACCTCTACGGCCCGACCGAGACCACCGTCTGGTCCACCGTCCAGCGGGTCACCCCCGAACTCGCCGCCCTCGGCGGTGTGGTGGCCCTTGGCGCCCCCGTCGCCAACACCCGGCTGCACCTGCTCGACGGCTCCGGCCAGCCGGTCCCGGTCAACGGCATCGGCGAGCTGTGCATCGCCGGCGCCGGTGTCGCGCTCGGCTACCACGGCCGGCCCGAGCTGACCGCGGAGCGCTTCACCGCCGAACCGGGCCGCACCGACGGCGCGTTGATGTACCGCACCGGTGACCTCGCCAGCCGCCGCGCCGACGGCCGGCTGGAGTACCACGGCCGCGCCGACGCGCAGGTCAAGCTGCGCGGCTTCCGGATCGAGCTGGGCGAGATCGAGGCGGCGCTGACCGCCCTGCCCGGGGTCGCCGCCGGCGCCGCCCGGCTGGTCGAGACCCCGGCCGGACCGGCGCTGGCCGGCTACGTCGTCGCCCCGGACCTGACCGAGGACGCGGTGCGCACCGCGCTGACCGAGCGGCTGCCCGACTACATGGTGCCCGCGGGGCTGGTCCTGCTCGACGCGCTGCCGCTGACCCCCAGCGGCAAGGTCGACCGGGCCGCGCTGCCGGTGCCGCAGCTCGGCGGGGCCGGCGCCCCGCCCGAGGGTGACTGCGAGGAACTGCTCGCGGAGCTGTGGACCGAGGTCCTCAAGGTCGAACGGGTCTCCCGGCACGACGACTTCTTCGCCCTCGGCGGGCACTCGCTGCTCGCGACCCGGCTGCTGGCGCGGATCCGGGACACCTTCGAGACCGAACTGCCCCTGCGCGTCGTCTTCGAGGACCGCACCCTGGCCGCCCTGGCCCGCCGGGTCGAGGAGCGCCTGCTGGAGGAGATCGACGACCTCGACGGCCTCGGCAGCCTGGACGAGACCGCCGGGAGCACCCTGTGAACCAGCACCCTGTGAACCAGAACCCTGTGAACCGCCCCACCGACCTCGGAGCCACCGGCGACACCGGCAGGACCGGGGCCCTGGACGTATGCCCGGCCGCCGGCGACACCGGCGCCCTGACGGGGGAGACCGCATGACCGACCACCGCACCACCGGGCCGACCCCGGACCGCCGACCGGTCCAGGACCAGGCACAGAACCAGAGCCAGACCCACCAGACCCAGACCCAGGACCAGACACAGACCCAGGTCCCGGCCCAGCAGCCGGACCAGGCCGCCCGCCGACAGGAGCTGCTGCGCCGCCGCCTCGCCAAGGCCAAGGCCGCCAAGGCGGCGGCCGCCGCCGGCGGCGCCGGGCACCGCACCATCACCCCGCGCCCCGAGGGCACACCGGCCCCCCTGTCCTCGGCCCAGCGCCGGATGTGGTTCCTCGCCCAGTACGAACCGGACAGCGCCGCCTACCACATCCCGCTCGCCCTGCACCTCGACGGCGAGCCCGACGAGGTCGCCCTCGCCGCCGCGCTCACCGACGTCCTGGACCGGCACGAGGTGCTCCGCACCGTCTACCCGACCGTCGACGGCGAGGTGCGCCCCGAACCGCGACCCGCCGGGGAGTCCGTCCTCACCACCGACGACGTGCCCGCCGACCGGATCGACGACCGGCTGGCGGCCGAGGCCCGCCGCCCCTTCGACCTGGCCGCCGACCTGCCGCTGCGGGCCGCCCTGCTGCGCACCGGCGATGGCGCCGTGCTCAGCCTGGTGCTGCACCACATCGCGGCCGACGGCTGGTCGATCGGCGTCCTGTTCGGCGACCTCGCCACCGCCTACGGCGCCCGCCGCGAGGGTCGGGCCCCGGCCTTCGAGCCGCTGTCCGTCCAGTACGCGGACGTCGCCCACTGGCAGCGGACCGAACTCGCCGCCGAGCTCGACCGGCAGCAGGAGTGGTGGCAGGAGCGCCTGCGCGGCGCGACCGGCACCGTCACCGTGCCCGCCGACCGGCCCCGGCCGGCCGTCGCCGGCACCGAGGGCGCCCGGTTCACCGCCGCCCTCGGCGAGGAGCGCACCCGCCGGATCCGCACCCTCGCCGAACGGACCGGCAGCACCGTCCACATGGTGCTGCTCGCCGCCCTGCAGACGGTCCTCGGCCGGTACACCGGCAGCGAGGACGTCACCGTCGGCACCCCGATCGCCGGGCGCACCCGCAGCGAGACCGAGCCGCTGGTCGGCTGCTTCGTCAACACCCTGGCGCTGCGCACCGACCTCTCCGGCGACCCGACGGTCCGCGAACTCCTGGAGCGGGTCAAGGACGCCACCCTCGGCGCCTACGGCCACCAGGACCTGCCGTTCGAGCGACTGATCGACGCGCTCGGCCTGGAGCGGGAACTCGCCCACACCCCGCTGTTCCAGGTCCTGCTGAACGTCCACAACCAGGCCGAGGCCCGCCCCGAGCTGCCCGGCCACACCGTGCGCTGGCGGCCGATCGGCACCGACACCGCGAAGTTCGACCTCTCGGTGGCCGTCGTCGACAACGGCGGCGAGCTCGCCGCCGACCTGGTCTGGCGCACCGAGCTGTACGAGGAGGCGACCGTTCGCCGCTTCTTCGGCCACCTCACCACGACCCTCGACGCGATGGCGGCCGACCCGGACCGCCCGCTGGCCGGCCTGCCCCTGCTCACCCCGTCCGAGCAGCGGCAGCTCACCGAGTGGAACGACGAGGCCCCGCGCGGCTGGGACCTCGGCGGCACCCTGCACGGCCTGGTCGAGGAGCAGGCCCGCCGCACCCCCGACGCGCCCGCCGTGCGCGGCGCCGACGGCGTGCTCGACTACGCCGAACTCGACCGGCGCGCCAACGCGCTGGCCCACCGGCTGCGCGCCCAGGGCGTCGGCCCGGACCGCCCGGTCGGCCTGCTGGTCGAGCGCTCCACCGCCCTGGTCGTCGGCATGCTCGGCATCCTCAAGGCCGGCGGCGCCTACCTGCCGCTGGACCCGGTCTACCCGGACGGGCGGATCAACGCCCTGCTCGACGCCGCCGACGTCGCGGCCGTCGTCACCACCGAGGACCAGCGCGGGCGCCTCACCGGCGGCCACCCGGTGGTCGTCCCCGACGGGGCCGGACGCCCCGACGCGCCCGAGGTGGACGTCCGCCCCGAGCACCTCTGCTACCTGCTCTTCACCTCCGGCTCCACCGGGACCCCGAAGGGCGTCGCGGTCGAGCACCGCAACTACCGCAACTACCTGCACGGCCTGCGCGAACGGATCGGCGGCGACCAGACGGGCTGGAACTGGGCCCTGGTCTCCACCTTCGCCGCCGACCTCGGCACCACCAACGTGTTCGGCGCGCTCACCGGCGGCGGCTGCCTGCACCTGCTGACCCGCGACCAGGCCACCGACCCGGACGCCTTCGCCGCCTACACGGCGGAGCACCGGATCGACGCCGTCAAGCTCGTCCCCAGCCATCTGGAGGGCCTGGCCGCGCACGGCGCCGGCCTCGACACGATCCTCCCCGCCGAGTTGCTGATCTGCGCGGGCGAGGCGCTGCGGCCCGACCTGGTGGCCCGGATCCGCGCCGCCCGTCCCGACCTGACGCTGCACAACCACTACGGGCCCACCGAGACCACCGTCTCGATGCTCG
Source organism: Kitasatospora sp. NPDC094019 (assembly GCF_044764505.1). Taxonomy (NCBI): domain Bacteria; kingdom Bacillati; phylum Actinomycetota; class Actinomycetes; order Kitasatosporales; family Streptomycetaceae; genus Kitasatospora; species Kitasatospora sp. NPDC094019. The sequence continues at coordinate 482,730 of NZ_JBIWIF010000003.1, read as the reverse complement.
GCGCACCCGTGCCGGCCGACCTCGGCGACGCCGTCACCGCACCGCTCGGCCGCCCGTTCGGCAACGTCACCGCGCACCTGCTGGACGCCCGCCGCCGTCCCGTCCCGGTCGGCGTCCCGGGAGAGCTGTACGTCTCCGGCGGCGGCGTCGCCCGGGGCTACCTCGGCCGCGAGGACCTCACCGCCGAACGCTTCCTGGAGGTGGACGACCGCCGCTGCTACCGCACCGGCGACCTGGTCCGCCGCCGTCCGGACGGCGCGATCGAGTTCCTCGGCCGGATCGACCACCAGGTCAAGATCCGCGGCTTCCGGGTCGAGATCGGCGAGGTCGAGGCCGAACTGACCGCCCGCCCCGGGATCCGCGAGGCCGTGGTGGTCGCCCGGGGCGAGGGTGCCACCGGCTCCCTGGTCGGCTACCTGGTGCCCGCCGACCCGGCCGCCGCCCCCGACCCGGCCGAACTGCGCGCCGCGCTGCGCACCCGGCTGCCCGACTACATGGTCCCGGCCGCGCTGGTGGTCCTCGACGCCCTGCCGCTGAACGCCAACGGCAAGGTCGACCGGGCCGCCCTGCCCGAGCCGGCCGCCGTCCAGCCCGCCGCCGGCGGCGGCGAGCTCACCACCGGGACCGAACACACCGTCGCCGCCGCCTACCGGAAGGTCCTGGCCGTCGAGGAGATCGGCGCCGCCGACGACTTCTTCGCCCTCGGCGGCGACTCCTTCTCCGCCGTGCACACCGTCCGGCTGATCGGCGACGGCCTGTCGGTGATCGACCTGTTCCAGCACCCCACCGTCCGCGAACTCGCCGCGCTGATCGACGCCCGGGCCGGCGGCACCTCCGACGACGGACCGCGCACCCTGCTGCACAAGCTCACCCGGGGCAACGCCCCGGCCCGGATCAACGTCGTCTGCGTCCCCTACGGCGGCGGCAGCCCGATCACCTTCCAGCCGCTCGCCGACGCGCTGCCGTCCGACCACCGGCTCTACGCCGTCGAGCTGCCCGGCCACGACCCGAGCCGCCCCGACGACGAACTCGCCGAACTCGACGCGCTCGCCGACACCCTGACCGCCCAGGTGCTGGAGCGGATCGACGGGCCGGTGCTGCTCTACGGCCACTGCCTCGGCGGGGCGCTCGCCACCGCGCTCGGCTCCCGGCTGGAGGCCGCCGGCGTCGACCTGCGCGGACTGGCCCTCGGCGGCACCTTCCCCGCCGCCCGGCTGCCCGGCCGCTTCGCCGAGTGGATGGCCCGGCGGATGCCCGGAGACCGGGCCCTGTCCAACCGCGGCTACCTGGAGTTCCTGCGCGCGATGGGCGGCTTCACCGACGTCTACGACCGGGCCGAACAGGACTTCCTGGTCCGGGCGCTGCGTCACGACGTCCGGCAGGCCGAGGAGTTCTACACCCGCGCCTACGGGGACGGGCGGCCGGAGAAGATCGACGCCCCGATCCTCTGCGTGGTCGGCGAGAAGGACCGCGCCACCCTGCTCTACCAGGAGCGGTACACCGAGTGGGAGCACTTCGGCGACACCGTCGACCTCGCGGTCGTCCCCCGCGCCGGGCACTACTTCCTCAAGCACCAGGCCGGTGAACTCGCCCGGGTGCTCGCCGGGTTCGCCGCCACCGGCGAGGTGGCCGAGCAGGTCGCCGAGAAGCGCCCGGCCGCCGGGGCCGACCTCGGCACCTTCGCCAAGGTCGCGGTCGGCCAGTTCGTCTCGATGATCGGCACCAGCCTCTCCACCTTCGCCCTCGGCGTCTGGGTCTACCAGCAGACCGGCTCGGCCTTCGACTTCGCGATGATCTCGTTCATCGCGGTGCTGCCGGCCGTCCTGCTGCTGCCGATCGCCGGCGCGATCGCCGACCGGGTCGACCGGCGCAAGATCATGATCGTCACGGACACCGTGGCCGCCGCCGCGATGCTCGGCCTCGGCGTCCTGCTCTGGACCGATCTGCTGGAGGTCTGGCACATCTACCTGGTGGCCTGCGTGGCCTCCACCTGCGGGGCCTTCCAACGTCCCGCCTACCTCGCCGCGATCACCCAGCTGGTGCCCAAGCGCTACCTCGGCCAGGCCAACGGACTGGCCCAGCTCGGCACCGGCGCCGGCGACATGATGGCCATCCTGGCCGGTGGCGTGCTGGTCTCGCTGGTCGGCCTGCACGGCGTCGTGCTGTTCGACATGGCGACCTTCCTCACCGGCGTCACCTGCCTGCTGCTGGTCCGCTTCCCGAACGCCATGTTCGACAAGCAGGAGGAGCCGCTCTGGCGGGAGGTCGTCACCGGCTGGCGGTACATCGCGCGTCGGCACAGCCTGGTCGCCATGGTGGTCTTCTTCGTGGTGTTCAACTACCTGTTCGCCGTCGCCACCGTGCTGGTCACCCCGATGGTGCTGGCCAACGGCACCCCCTTCCAGCTGAGCGTCGTCACCGCCCTCGGCGGCCTCGGCGCGATGGTCGGCGCCCTGGTCATGGGGCTCTGGGGCGGCACCAGCCGCCGCTCCGTCGGGATGATCGGCTTCACCTCGGTGGTCGGCCTCGCCGCCGTCGTGACCGGCAGCCGCCCCGAGACCGCCCTCACCGCCTGCGGGCTCTTCCTGCTCTGGGGATCGATGATGATCCTCAACTCGCACTGGATGTCGCTGATCCAGACCAAGGTCGGGATGGAGCTCCAGGGCCGGGTCCTGGCCACCAACCAGATGCTCGCCATGTCGATGATGCCGCTCGGCTTCCTCACCGCCGGCCCGCTGTCCGACCACGTCTTCGAGCCGCTGATGCGCCCCGGCGGCGCGCTCGCCGACTCCGTCGGTCTGGTCATCGGCACCGGACCGGGCCGCGGCGCCGGACTGCTGCTCGTCGTGGTCGGCCTGCTGCTCACCGTCTGGGGCCTGCTCGGCCTCGCCTACCGGCCGCTGCGCCTGCTGGAGGACATCCTCCCGGACGCGCTGCCGGACGCCGAGATCGGCGACAAGGACGCCATCCAGGCCGAGGCCGACCGGCAGCTCGCGCTCACCGAGGCCGCCCGCGCGGCGGGCCGGCGCCGCCGCGGCGCCCGGGCCGGGGGAGCGGACCGGCCGCCGTCCGGCGCCGTCCGGGTGCCCGGCCCGGCCGGGGCCCCGGAACCGGTCGAGGACGACCCGGCCGACCGGGTGCACGCCGCCACCGGCCGCCGGTAGCCGCCCGCGCACGACGACGCGCCCCCGCCCCCTCGGAAGGGGGCGGGGGCGCGTCCGTCACGGCAACCCGGGCAAGAGGCCGGGAGGCGGGCTCCGGAGCCGAGGTCCGTGGAGCCGAGGTCGTGGAGTCAGACCGTGGAGACAGGCCCTGGAGGCCCGTAGCCGCTACTTCGCGCGCTTGAAGGAGTAGTTGAACTCCGCCGTGCCGAAGGCCCGCATCAGCCGGATCCAGAACGGCATCATCATCTCCATCGCCCGGGCGCCCGTGATGTCGCCCAGGTCGATCACCGACTCCGCCGGCCAGCCGAAGGTGCCCAGCAGCGCCACCGTCCGCGCCTTGGCCCCCTCGTCGTCACCGGCGACGAACATGTTGTGCTCCCCGGCGAGCCGGGACGGGTCCACCATCACCGGCGCGGTCACCGTGTTGAGCGTCTTCACCACCAGGGCCTGCGGGAACTCGCGCTGGATCCGCTCACCGACACTGTCGGTGTTCACCGGGTCCAGCGTCAGCTCGCCCTCGGCCGAGAAGACCAGCGGGTTGGAGAGGTCGATCAGGAGCTTGCCCGCCAGCCGCTCCGCGCCCGCCGCCCGCAGCGCGTCCAGGGCGACCGTCCCCGGCGTGGCGTTCAGGACCACCTCGCCGAACTCCGCCGCCTCCGCGAAGGTCCCGTGGTGGCCGGTCGGCCCCGCCTGCTCGGCCCAGGCCGCCGCCGCCTCGTTGTCCTTGCTGCGCGACCCCAGGGTCACCTCGTGCCCGAGTGCCACCAGCTTGTCGGCGATCGTCCGCGCGACCCCACCCGTACCGATGATTCCGTACCGCACCGCTGTTCTCCCCGTTCGTTGTTCGACGTGCCGGGGACGACGATAGATCAACTTCGGTGGCGTGTCCGGCGAACGGCGCGAACGGCCGCCCGCCGACTGGACCACTTCCGCTGGTGGGCCCGCCCGGCCCGCCGAACCATGGCGCCATGAACCGCACCACCCCCGGCCCCCGCCCGGCCGCCCGGCCCCGCCCGCGCCGCCGCCTGCCGCGCGCCGCCGCGCTCCTCACCGGCCTCGCCCTGCTCGCCCCGCTCGCCGCCGGCACCGCCCGCGCCGACGTCACCACCATCTCCTTCGGCAACGACCGCACCGCCTGGGACCGCGACGAACCGCTGCTCGACCCGACCGAGGTCGACCGGTCGGACTTCGGCGTCCGCTTCTCCACCCAGCTCGACGGCCAGGTCTTCGCCCAGCCCCTGGTGATCGGCGACACCGTCGTCGTCGCCACCGAGACCAACCACGTCTACGGCGTCGACGCCCGGACCGGGAAGATCGTCTGGCACCGCGAGACGGGCCCGGCCTGGGCCTCCGCCGCCATCGGCTGCTCCGACCCCGGACCCAACGTCGGCACCACCTCCACCCCGGTCCACGACCCCGCCACCGGCACCGTCTACCTCACCAGCAAGGTCGACGACGGCCCCGACGACCACCACCCGCACCACTACGTGCACGCCCTCGACGCCCGGACCGGCGTTGAGCGCAGCGGCTGGCCCGTCACCGTCCAGGGCGACCCGGTGAACGCGCCCGGGAAGCCCTTCAACGCCTACCGCTCACTCCAGCGGCCCGGCCTGCTGCTGCTCGACGGCCGGCTCTACTTCGGCTTCGGCTCGCTCTGCGGCATCGGCGACTACATCGGCACGGTGGCCGGCCTCGACACCCGCACCCGCCGGCTCACCCTGTTCTCCACCGTCGCCGGCTCCGACACCCAGCGCGCCTCGGTCTGGATGTCCGGCGGCGGCCTGGTCTCCGACGGCCCCGGCCGGTTCTTCCTCACCACCGCCAACGGCCAGGGCGCCGGCGCCTCGCCCGCCCCCGGCCCCGGCAACCGCCCGCCCGGCGGCCTCGGCGAGTCCGTGATCCGCTTCGCCGTCGACGCGGACGGCGGCTTCGCCCCCGCGGACTTCTTCAGCCCCACCAACAACGCCACCCTCGACCGGAAGGACACCGACCTCGGCTCCGGCGGCCCGGTCGCCCTGCCGTCCGGCTTCGGCACCGCCGCCCACCCCCACCTGCTGGTCCAGGTCGGGAAGGACGGCCGGATCTTCCTGCTCGACCGCGACGACCTCGGCGGCACCGGCCAGGGCCCGAACGGCACCGACAAGGTCGTCGGCCTCACCGGCCCCTTCGGCGGCGTGTGGGGCCACCCCGCGGTCTGGGGCGGCGACGGCGGCTACGTCTACACCGTGGAGAACTACGGCAAGCTGCGCGCCCTCAAGTACGGGGTGACCGCCGCCGGCACCCCGCAGCTGAGCAGCGCCGGCACCAGCGCCGAGGACTTCCTCAAGATGTCCGGCTCGCCCGTCGTCACCTCCGACGGCAGCCGCACCGGCTCCGCCCTGGTCTGGGTGATCTGGTCCGGCACCGGCAAGTACGGCGAGGGCGGCGAACTGCGGGCGTACGACCCCGTGCCGGTGAACGGCACGCTCAAGCTGCGCCGCTCCGTCCCGCTCGGCACGGTGAGCAAGTTCTCCGTGCCCGCCACCGACAAGGGGCGGATCTACATCGGCACCAAGGACCACCGCCTGGTCGCCCTCGGCCGCCCCGGCGCCTTCGCCTGACCCCGTTCGCCGGGTCCGTCACGCCCTAGTCCTCCCCGGCGGGCCGCCCGCACCCGGGCCGCCCGCACCCGGGCGGCCCGCCGGGCGCGGCCGGGCTCAGCCGCCGTCGCGGAGCCGGGCGGTCACCGTCTTGGGGCGCTGGTACTCGTGCAGGGCGAGGGTGGACAGGTCGACGCCCTGGCCGGAGGCGCCGCGGCCGCTGTGCGGGAGCTCGGCGCTCTGGGCGAGATGGCAGTTGATCCAGGTCTCGCCCGCGTCCAGCCGGGCGGTCAGGTCGAGGGCGGACGACAGGTCGGCGGTCCACACGCTGGCGGCGAGGGCCTGCGGCACCCCGTTCGCGAGCGCCAGCGCGGCCTCGACGGTGGGAGCGTGCTGGACGGTCAGCAGCGGGCCGAACACCTCCTCCACCACCGCCGGGTCGTCGTCCGGGAGGTCGGCGAGCAGCCGGGCGGGACGCCAGAGGCCGTCGCCGCGGCCGGGCGCGGCGAGCGAGCGCTCGGCCGCGGAGGCGGCGACCAGCCGGTCGTACCGGGCGGCCTGGTCGGGGTTGTTGAGCGGGCCGAAGTCGCGGCCCGCCTCCCGGGCGCCGAGGGCGGCGGCGAGGGCGGTGACGGTCCGCTCGTAGTTCTCGGTGAGGGTGATCACCCGGGCGGGCGCGGCGCAGCTCTGCCCGGCGTTGTAGGTGCACGCGGCGGCGAGCGCGGACCAGGTGTGGCCGGGCGCGTCGGGCAGGACGAGGACCGGGCTGTTGCCGCCGAGCTCCAGGCTGACCCGGCGGTGGCCGGCCCGGGCGGCGATGTCGGCCCCGGCGGCCGCGCTGCCGGTGAAGGCGATCAGGTCCACACCGGCGGCGACCAGCAGCCGGCCGCTCTCGCGGTCACCGGCCAGGGTGGTCAGCACGTCCTGGCCGAGTGCCTCGGCGGCGTGGACGGCGAGCAGCGCCGCCGAGTCGGGGGTGCTCTCGGCGGGCTTCACCACCACGGTGTTCCCGGCGGCGAGGGCCGGGGCGCAGCGCCAGGCGGCCATCAGCAGCGGGTAGTTCCACGGGACGACGGCCGCGACCACGCCGACCGGTTCCCAGCGGACCCAGCTCTCGTGCCCCGGCAGGTAGCGGCCGGCGGCGGGGGCGGTGCCGGTGCGGGCGGCCCCCGCGTAGAAGCGGAACAGGTCGGCGACCTCGCGGACCTCGGCGGCGGCCTCGGCCTCGGGCTTCCCGGTGCCGGCCTGCTCCAGCACGGTGTACTCGGTGAGGTGGCGTTCGATCAGGTCGGCCAGTGCGTCGAGGCGGCGCTCGCGCTCGCGCGGGGTGAGCGCGCGCCAGCGCGGCCCGGCGGCCCGGGAGCGGGCCACGGTCCCGGCGACCTCGGCGGCGCGGGCCGGGACGAGGGTGCCCCGGGTGTGGCCGGTGCGCGGGTCGGTGAGGTGGATCTCGGGGGCGGCGGGAACGGTGGACGGTGCCATGACGGGGCCTCCGGGCCGGGTCAGTGGGAACGGGGGACAGCGCGGGGAGAGCAGTCGGCGGCGGAACGGACCGAACGGACCGACCGGGTCGAGCGGGTCGAGCGGGCCGAACGCGAGGCTGCGCGGCGCGGGGGGCCGAGGGGGGTCACAGGTCGTAGGCGCGCAGCCAGAGTTCGAGGGTGAGCACCAGCCAGAGCTTCCCGCCCTGGCGCGGCAGCAGCGTCCCCTCCCGGCGCATCCAGGTGCGCACGGTGTCCGGCCGCACCAGGCCGCGCTCGCGCGCGGTGCGTCCGAGCAGCAGCTCGGCGGACAGGTCGCGCAGCGGCCCGTGCAGCCACTGCTGGACCGGGACCCGCATCCCGCTCTTCGGCCGGTCCACGACCGCGGCCGGCAGCAGGTCGCGGACGGCCTCCTTGAGGATCCACTTCTCCACCGTGCCGCGCAGTTTGAGGGTCGGCGGGGTGGCGAAGGCGTGGTCGACGACCCTCCGGTCGAACAGCGGTGAGCGACCCTGCACCCCGCGCGAGGCGGTGAGCCGTTCGACCTTGGTGAGGATGTGGTGCGCGCCCTTGGTCCGCAGGTTGCAGTGCAGCAGCTGGTTGAGCAGGGAGTGCATCGGCCCGGGGGTGAGGTACGGGGCGACGAAGCGGCGCGGCTGCGGTTCGTCGTCCAGCGCCCGCAGGGCCTCGCCGGTGAGCAGCAGGGGCAGGTCCTCGTAGCACTTGCGGTAGGAGCGCAGGTACGCCTCGGCCCGTGCCTCGGGGGCGGGATCGTCGCGGTGCATCTCGTGGACCAGCATCGGCAGGTTCTTCGGGCCGCCGTAGACCGGGTCGCCGCCCTCGCCGTTGAGCGAGACGGTGATCCCGTCGGCGGCGACGGCCTCGGCGAGCATCAGATTGGGCACGGTCAGCGGGTCGCCGACCGGGCTGTCCAGCAGGGCGACGGTGTCGGCGAGCCGGGCGGCGACCTCCTCGCCGGAGACGGTGAGGATCCGGTGCCGGGTGCCGCAGTGGTCGGCGACCAGTCCGGAGTACCCCAGCTCGTTGGGCAGGCGGTCGCCGAAGCTGATCGAGTAGGTGTGCACCGGGTGGTCGTGCAGCCGGGCGGCGAGCGCGGTGACCAGCGAGCTGTCGACGCCGCCGGACAGCAGCACGCCGACCGGGCCGCCGGCCGGGAGCCTTCGCGCGGTGGCCCCTTCGAGCAGGGCGCGCAGCTCCCGGGCGTACTCCTCGGGGGGCGGCGCCTCGCCCTCGGGAAGGCGTTCGGCGGGCTCCCAGAACGACTCCTGGTGGGTGCCGCCGTCGGCGGCGAGCCGCAGCACCCGGCCGGGCAGCGCCTCGCGCACGCCGCGCAGCAGGGTCTCCTCGCCGGGCAGGTAGGCGAAGGTGAGGAAGGAGCGGACGGCGGCGAGGTCGAGGCCGGTGCCGAGGGCGGGCCAGTGGCGCAGGGCGCGGAGCGAGGTGGACGCGGCCCAGCAGCCGTCGGCGCGGGCGTGGAACAGGGTGCGGGCGCCCGCGTGGTCGCGGATCAGGACGAGATCGGCGCCGTCGACGACGGCGAGGGCGAACATCCCGTCGGCCCGCCGAAGCCCGTCCGCGCCGAGTCGCAGCCAGAGCCGGAGCAGCAGTTCGCCGTCCGGCAGGTCCGCGGGGGCGGGGGAGCCGGCCGCGGTGAGGGCGGCGAGCAGTTCGGGCCGGTTGTGCAGGGTGACCTCGCCGACGGCGGTGCGGCCGTCGACGGTGAACGGGCCGGTGGCGAAGCCGGGTTCGGCGGGGAGGAGGGCGGCCTGGGCACCGTTCGGCGCGGTGGCGCCGGTGAGTGCGGCGAGGTGGGCGCGGGCCCGGTCGGCGTCGGGGCCGGCGAGGGCGCAGCAGCGGGGCATGGTGGAGCGGTGCCTTTCGTCGGACGGCGGCCCGCAGGTGGATCGCGGGCCGCCGGCGGGGTGGCCGGGCGGTGGGGCCGGCCGGGTGGCGGCCTGGGCGCCGTTCGGGGCGGTGGCTCAGCCGAAGTCGTCGCCGTCCCAGCCGTCGTCGCCGTCGCCCCAGTCGCCGAAGTCCTCGGTGGAGCCGGGGGAACCGTCGTCCCCGTGGTGGTCCCCGTCGTGGCCCCCGGAGCGGTCGTCGTCGGCCGATATGTCGGCGCCTCCGCCGCTGCCGCCGTCACCCCCGGAGGAGGAGGACTGCTGGCGGGCCTGCTGGCGCAGTTCCTCCTCCTCGGCCTCGGACAGCGCCGAGGGCGGCAGCTGGGCGGCCGTGATCGCGGCGACGCCCGCCACCCCGAGGGCGCCGACCACCACCCCGAGCCGTCCGCCGAAGGAGCTGCGGTTGAGCGTGACCAGCCCGCCGCCCCACACCGTGCGGCCGTAGCCGATGTCACGGCCGTACTCGGCGGTGCCGTCCGCGAACCGCCGCTTGACCAGGTCGCGGCCGAGCGGCTCGTCGGTGCCGGAGCGGCCGAGGCTGTCGTGCCAGTGGATCTGCCGGTGGGTGCCGCGCCGGCGCCACTCGCTGCGGCCGTCCTCGTACCGGCGGTGGACTTGGCCGTCCGCCAGCAGTTCGTCGCGGTAGCCGAGATGGCGTGCGTTGCTCATGGGTGCGGGGTCCTCACAGACTCGGGCAGGTCGGACGGTGCGTACGGCTCGGAGGGTGCGGACGGGGCGGGGTGACGGTGGACGGCGCGCCGATTCAGCCGGCCGGCCAGCTGAGGAAGCCGCTGCCGCGCACGGTGCGGACCCGCCGGTGCAGCGAGGTCCGGCGCGGACCGGCCGTCCCGCCGCCCCGGAGCCGGCGGATCACGGTGTGCAGCAGTCGGGCCGGGGCGACGGCGGCCAGTTCGATGGTCCGGCCGCTGCCCAGCCAGGCCCGTTCCTCGGGCCGCAGCCCGGCGGGCAGCGGCCCCCGGTGGCCGTGCGGCCCGCGCCCGGAGGTCAGGTGCAGGGTGTTGGCGTGCCGGGGCACCAGGCCCATCGACCGCACCCGGACACCCGTGGGCCCGGCGTCCGCCGACCCGGCCGCGGTCACCGGGGCACCGGCGGGGCCGTAGGCGGCCCGGACCTGCTCGAAGCAGGCCAGCCCGGACGGGCTGGCGTCGTGCAGCACGTGCACCACGGCGCCCCCGGCCCGCTCCAGCGCGCCCACCAGCCGCTCGTCCAGCGGGAGTTCGTCGGCCGGGACGATCGGGCAGGCGGCCTCCAGGTGCAGGTCGTTGGCGATCAGCATCGCGGTGATCTCCCGGCTCTGGCAGACCAGCAGCCGGGGCAGCCCGTAGTCGTAGAGGTCGGACTCCTCGGCGGCGTCCGCGCGGGGCCCGGCCGGTCGGGGCGCGGCCGGCGGCAGCAGGCCGGGCAACTCGTCCCGGCGCGCGGCGAGCGCGGCGGCGAAGCGGGCGTACCGGACGGGCGGTGCCAGCGTGTACGGGATCCGGCGCGGTCCGGCGTGCAGCGGCTGGAGCACCCGGCACAGCTCGTAGTAGAGCTGCCGCTCGGTGTACCGCAGCCCGCCGGGTGCACCGGCCCGGCCGGCGGCGACGGTCAGCGCGCCGTCCAGGAGCGGACGCAGCGTCATGGGGTTCCTGCCTTTCGTCGTCCCCGCGCTCATGCGGGGCCCCTGCCGAGGTCCGGGCCGGCCGCTCGCGCCCCGCCGGTGCCCCCGGGCGTGCCGTCCGGCTCGGGTTCGGGCCAGCTCATGAAGCCGACGGCGAGCGCCCGGCGGCGGGTCTCCAGCGGGTTCTCCGGCCGGCCCGCCGCCGGGGAGCGCACCGGTCCGGTCCGCGGGGCGGCCGGGTCCCGGGGCGCGGGCGGCGCGGTGATCCGCTCGGCGGCCCGGTCGGCGATCGCCAGCAGCCGCTTCGGGGGCAGCGCGGCGAGCGGGGTCCACCAGCCCTGGGCGAACCAGTCCCGCTGACTGCCGGTCAGCCCGGGCACCGCCCGTTCCAGCCGGACGTAGAGCTCCTCCGGGCGGTACAGGTCGCGCAGCAGCGTGTACCTGGTCTCGTCGACCAGCACGGTGCGCACCGACAGCCCGGCGTCCAGCACCCGCAGACCGGGGCGGGCGGCGCGCGCGTCGGCGGCCAGCAGGTGGCCCTGGGGGGAGGCGTCGTGCAGCACCACCAGCGGCAGTCCGGCCGGGACCTCGCGCAGGTCCCGCACCAGCAGCGCGCGGTGGCGCTCGGCGTAGCCGTTGGCACGCAGGAAGGCGGTGACCGTCCGGTCCGGGCAGAGCAGGGCGAGGGCCGGGGCGGCGGGCGGCGGTCCGGGCGGGACCAGGCCCTCGTCCACCAGCCCCGGCGGGAGGGCGCCGTAGGTGGTCCGCCACCGGTCCAGCACGGTGCTGCGGAAGACGTCCTCGGTCCAGCGGGAGTGCACCGATTCGTCCGGTGCGGGGACGTCCGCCAGCATCGACTGGCGGATCCCGGAACCGATCAGCAGGACGGCCGGCAGCAGCAGCCAGGGGCCGAACGGGGTGAGGATCGTGGTGAGGGCGATCAGGGTCAGGATGGCTCCGGGGACGATCAGTCCGGCGGCGACGCCCTTGTCGCCCCGGAACTTCTGCGGCGGGCGGCCCCGGTGCTGGAGGGAGTGGTTCAGCTGCCCCGCGGTGACGGTCAGCCGGCCCCCGTCGGAGAGCTTCCCGACGGCCTTGCGGATCCGGACGTCGTGCAGCCCGGCGCCGTCGATCTTGGGATCGAGCGCGAACTCCTCGCGGCAGTAGCCGCAGCGGCGCTTGGTCCGCTGGCGCTGGATCAGGTCCTTGGAGCAGTGCGGGCAGATCATCGCGGTACCTCCGGCACCGGCCAGCTGAGGAATCCGACGTTTCCGTGCAGCGCCCGCTCGGCGGCCCGTTCGGCCATCGTCAGCAGGCGCTTGGGCGGCACCGCCACCAGGGGGCTCCACAGCCCGCCGGCGAGCCAGGCGTGCTCCCCCTTGGACAGCCCCGGCAGCCGTGCCAGCAACTCCTCCAGGGGCTCGCGCTCCTGGTGTTCGTACCGTTGGACGGCCCGGTCCCCGGCCGCCACCGCGGTGCGGGCCGACAGCCCGGCGTCCACCACCGGGACGGCCGGCCGCGCGGCCCTGGCCTCGCGCGCCAGCAGGAGGCCCTGCGGGGAGGCGTCGTGCAGCACGATGACCGGCAGGTCGTCCGGCAGCTCCGCCGTCGTGGTGACGATCACCGCCCGGTAGCGCTCGGCGAAGGTGTTGGCGTGCAGGAAGGCGATCACCGTCCGGTCCGGGCAGAGCACCGCGAGCGCCGGCGGCCCGTCCGGTACCGGGGGCCGGACGGCGGCGTCCTCGACCACACCGGCCGGGAGGCCGCCGTAGACCTCGTCCCAGGGGTTCAGGACCATGGTCCGGAAGTCCGCGTCGCTCCATTCGAGGCGCTGGACCAGCGTCGTCGTCCAGGCGTCCTCGTACCGCCGCAGCAGTTCGCGCCGCGACTGCCACTGCCGCTCGGCCTGTTCCCACTCGGCCCGGATCCGCCCGCGTCGCAGCAGCCGGACGGCGTCCTTCGCGATCACCCCGAGCATGACCAGGCCGAACAGGCCGGCCACGACGGCCAGGATGATCGCGGCCGGCAGCCGGGTGATCAGTAAGTACGCGACGGCCACCAGCCCGCTGCCCATGCCGAGGCAGAAGGCGAGCACACCGACGCCCTCGAACCGGGGCTCGGCCGGCCGGCCCGGCGGGTCCGTGCGGGGCAGGGTCGCCGGCCGCCCGCGTTCGTGGTGCGCCCAGCGCAGCTGTGCGACCGTCAGCACGACCCGGCCGCCGTCGCCCAGCCGCTCGACGGTCCGGCGCAGCCGCTGGTCGTGCAGCCCCCGGGTGAGCTTCGGTTCCAGCGCGAACCGCCGGTTGCAGCTCCAGCAGGTGCGGCCGGTGCGGGTTCTGCCGGGCAGCTCGGCCTCGCAGCGCGGGCACTTCATCGCGTGGACTCCTCCAGCGTGGCCGCCAGCCGCCGCAGCCCGGCGGCGAGACGCTCCCGGCGGCCGACCGTGCCGATCCGCTGCCCGTGCTCCACCGCCCGCAGCGCCTCGGCGAGTTCGGTCTCCGAACGGCGCTCGGCCTCGGCCGCGGTGATCGCGTAGTCCTCGTGGTCGATGCCGTACCCGGTGTTGGCGGCCAGGATGTTGAGCGGCTCGCGGCCCCGGTTGGCGAAGGAGTGCGGCATCAGCTCGGGTATGCGTATCAGCAGCCCCGGGGTCAGCGGTACCTCCACCACCCGGCGCCGTTCCGCGTCGTACAGCCCGCAGGCGGCGTGGCCGAGGCTGAGCACCAGGTGCTCGCCGCCGTGCGCGTGCGGCGTGAACGCGCTGCGCGGGGCGACGATGCCGAGTTTGTAGGTGGCGTTCGAGGGCCGCTCCGGCGAGGTCTTGGCGTCACCCACCAGGTAGTGGGCGAACTGGCCCTCGTCGATGAAGCGCAGCAGTTCCTCGCCGGCCGGCCCGTGCGCGGCCTCCGGCCCCAACTCCCTTGCGCCGTCCCGGTCCGCGAGCAGCACCCGGCCGTCCGGGCGGAGCCGGTACAGCTCCGCGCCGGCCGGCAGTCGCCCGGCGAGCCGTTCGAGTTCCCGCAGCCCCGATCGTACGGACATCGGCCACCCCACCCCCACGTCGACCCGTGCGACGTCACCCCCGGTGACGCGGGGCGTCGTGCGGCCGGTTCCCGCCGTCCGGGACCGACGTTCCGGATCTTACGCACACGGGGTGACATCGCCCAGGGGCGGCCGGGGCCGGGTCCGCGGGAGCCCGCGGAACCGGGTCGGGCGGGCGGCGGGCTCAGCGGCCGCGGGCCACCACGAAGCCGGGCAGCGCCAGCAGGAACGCGCGGGCCTCCTCGGCCTCCTCGGCGTCCCCGCTTCCGTCGCTCCCGTCGTCGGCCGGCCCGGGGGTCCCGGCCAGGACGGCGTCGATCTCCCGTCCGGCGGCCGCGACCAGTCCGGCCGCCGCCTCCCGGGCGTGCGCCACGCAGTCGTAGGCCGTCATCCGGTCGAGCAGCCAGGCCACGTCCTCGGCCGCCCCGGGGCCGCGCTGCGACCGGGTGAGGCTCAGGTACCGCACCACCCGGGCGCGTTCGGCCGGGGTGGCGCGCTCCAGCAGCTGGATGAGCATCAGCGTCCGCTTGCCCTCCCAGAGGTCCCCCGCGATCTCCTTGCCGTACTCCTCGGCCGCGCCGACCAGGTTGAGCACGTCGTCCTGAATCTGGAAGGCGGCGCCCAGGTACCAGCCGAACCGGTCCAGCCGGGTGGCGTCCGCGCCGGCCCCCTCGGCGACCAGCAGGCCGGAGCGGCACGGGTAGAGGAAGGTGTACCAGGACGTCTTCTTCAGGCACATCCGGTAGTAGTCGGCGCTGGTCAGACCGCAGGCGTTGTCGCGGATCCAGGCGATCTCCAGCGCCTGCCCCTCCAGGGACTGGCGGCACATCAGCTCGGTCTCCTCGAACAGCCGCCAGGCCACCTCGCCGCCGAGTGCCCGCCGGTTGGCCATCACCCGGCGCAGGCCGAGCAGGTTGGTCGCGTTGCCGACGTTCAGCGCGACCTCCACCCCGTACCGGGCGGGCAGCGTGGGCTCGCCCCGGCGCAGCTCGCTGCCGTCCTGGATGTCGTCGTGGACGAGGAAGCCGTTGTGGAACAGCTCCACCGTGACGGCCGGGTTGAGGGCCCGTTCGGGGCGGCCGCCGAACGCGGCGCAGGTGGCCAGGCAGAGCGCCGCGCGCAGGCCCTTGCAGGGGCGGGTCGGGTAGTCGGCGGCCAGGTCGTAGAGGTAGGGCGGGCTCTGCTCGGGGATGTGGCGCAGCAGTTCGGCGAGGGTGCGCTCGCGGTACCGGGCCAGGACGCGCTCGACCAGCGGCGCGCCGACGGCGGGGCGTTCTACCGCGGGGTGTCCGACCGCGGTGGTCACCCCCGGGGCCTCTCGTCGGGTGCCGCGCCGTCGCCCCCGTGGGCGCCCGCGCCGTCGGCCGCGCGCGGGTCGCCCTGCGGTCCGAAGGCGCTCCGCAGGCCCTGGTTGGCGAGGCCGGGGGCGAGCGCGCTCAGGCCGAGCAGCAGGTCGAGGACGTCGTGGGCGTTGGCCGCGAGCCGCTGGGCCTGCTCGGACACGTCGCCGGCGGTGTTGGCGAGGACCCGCTCGCTCACCGCGTCGATCAGCTGATGGGTGTTCTCCGAGACCCGGCCGACCAGCCGGTCGAACTCCTCCTGGTCGACCCGGTGCTCACCGGTGAGCCGGGCGCTCGCGGCCTTGGCGTCGGCGAGCCCGGCGGACAGCTCCCGTTCCAGGACGGCGGCCGCCTCCATGACCGCGCGCGAGCCCTGCTCTCCCACATCGCTGAACCGACCGGCATCGGGCATGGCTGACCTCCTGGTTCGCACCCCGGTCGCGGGCCGGGGCGGGCCGGGCAGGCGCGTGGCGGGGCGCCGTACCGATCGCTGATGGTACACGGATGTGTGCGGAGCGTGTCCACGGCGTCACGGGGTCGGCGTCGGGTGTGCGCGCGTTCCGTGGTGCGCCGGAGTCGCCCCGGCGCGCGGCGGCGCCCGTGCGCCGGGTGTGGTCCGGGTGGCCCGGCGAGTCGGGGCTTCCCGCCTCTCCGGTCACTGATAGTGATTGCCTGATCGCGGAGCGATCCGCCAGGGGGTGGAGGACGGCAGCACCGGACAGCACGGGACAGCAGAGGACAAGGAGCGCTCATGGGTGGCAGACAGCGTCCGCCGAAGGCGCGGGGCGCCCGGCCGGAGCCGAACCGGCGGACCGGCCGGCCGCCCGGCCCGCGCGCGGACCGGGCGGCGGTGGACCCCGGGCTGGAGATCGCCCGGCTGGAGGGCTACCTCGCCTGGGAGGCGGAGGTCGCGGCGGCCCGGCGCGACGCCCGGGCCTTCGCCGACCGTTTCCCCTGGCTCGCGCCGGACGACCGGGAGGTGCTGGAGGAGGCGTACGCGGAGGACCGCCTCCGGTACGCGGAGGAGGTGGTCGACCGCGCGGTGGGCCGCTGCCGCGCGCTGGCCGCCCGCTACCGCGCCGAGTGCCGCCGAATCTGCGCCCGCTGGGCGGCCGTGTGCCTCGGGGTGGCGTTCGCCGCGGCCCTGCTCGCCGCCGTCCCGGCGGCCCTGCACGGCTGACCGGCCGCCGGAACGACCGGGCCCGCCGGACACCGGTCGGTGTGCGGCGGGCCCGGTCCCGCGGTCCGCCGCCGACGGGGCGGACCGCAGGGTGGACGGCGGGCTGGACGGTGGGCCGGACGGGATCAGTGGTGGCCGTGGCCGCTGCTGATCTCGTGGTGCTCCTCGGCCGTCGGCTTGGCGATCTGGCTGCCCTCGCCGTAGAACCCCCGGGCCAGCTTGGCCCGGGTGCGGGCCAGCAGCCCGGCCTTGCGGGCGACCCCGTTCTCGTCCACCTCGGCGGGCAGCTCGAACGGCTCCGGCTGCTCGTGCGCGGTGAGCGTGTGCAGCCGCTCCGGCGGCAGCGCCGCGTGCACCTCGATGAACTCGCCGTGCTGCAGCCGCCTGATGACGCCGGTCTCCCGACCGTGCAGCACCTTCTCCTTGTCACGGCGCTGGAGGCCCAGGCACCAGCGCTTGGTGATCACGAAGACGATCACCGGCCCGACGAAGAAGCCGATCCGGGCCGCGTTGGTGATCGAGTTGATGGACAGGTGGAGGTGGGTGGCGAGCAGGTCGTTGCCGCCGGCAGCGAGCAGGATCAGGTAGAGGCTGATCCAGGCCGCGCCGAACGCGGTGCGCACCGGCGCGTTGCGGGGCCGGTCGGCGATGTGGTGCTCGCCCCGGTCGCCGGTGATCCACGCCTCCAGGAACGGGTACGACCAGATCGCCACCAGTACCAGCGGGAAGATCATCAGCGGGACGAACACGCCCAGGTTGATGGTGTGGCCCCAGAGGCCGATCTCCCAGCCCGGCATGATCCGGATCAGGCCCTCGGAGAAGCCCATGTACCAGTCCGGCTGGGCGTCCGTGGACACCTGGTCCGGGCGGTACGGGCCGTACAGCCAGATCGGGTTGACGGTGGCGATCGCGGACATCACGGCCACCAGACCGAACACCAGGAAGAAGAAGCCGCCCGCCTTGGCCATGTAGACCGGCATCAGCGGCATGCCGACCACGTTCTTGTTGGTCCGGCCGGGCCCGGCGAACTGGGTGTGCTTGTGGTAGAAGACCAGGATCAGGTGGGCCACCAGCAGGCCGAGCATGATGCCCGGGATCAGCAGCACGTGCACGGTGAACAGGCGCGGCACGATGGCGGTGCCGGGGAACTGGCCCCCGAACAGGAAGAACATGATGTAGGTGCCGACGAGCGGCACCGCGAGGATCGCGCCCTCCATGAACCGGATGCCGGTGCCGGAGAGCAGGTCGTCGGGCAGCGAGTAGCCCATGAAGCCGTCGAACATGCCGAGGATCAGCAGGCCCGCGCCGAACAGCCAGTTGACCTCGCGCGGCTTGCGGAACGCGCCGGTGAAGAAGACGCGCATCATGTGCACGAACATCGCGGCCACGAAGACGATCGCGGCCCAGTGGTGGATCTGGCGGATCAGCAGGCCGCCCCGGATGTCGAAGCTGATCCGGATCGTCGAGGCGAACGCCTCCGACATCGGGATGCCCTGGAGCGGGACGTACGAGCCCTCGTAGGTCACCTCGCCCATGGACGGGATGAAGAACAGCGTCAGCCAGACCCCGGTCAGGATGATGATGACGAAGGTGTAGAGGCAGATCTCGCCCAGCATGAAGGACCAGTGGTCCGGGAAGATCTTGCGCAGATTGGACTTGGACAGGCCGTAGATGCCGAGCCGTCCGTCGGCCCAGTCGACGAGTGCCTCCACCTTGTTGGCGGGCGCCGCGCGCGTGCTGCCGACCGGCCCCGGGCCGGACTGCTGGTCGGCTCTCACGACGGGCTCCCCGGTGTCCGCCGCGGCATGTCCTGGACGCCCGGCCGCGTCACGGCCGGCCGGTGGAGTGATGTGATCATCGGACCTCTCGATACGGGGGTTCCGGGCAGGCCGGCGCGCGGATCCGGCGACCCGCCGCCCCCGTTGCTCAAAGTGATGGAGCGCTTACTCTGTCATGCTGTCGGGAGCGCGCCGACTGTGCACGTCCATCGGCCCGTCCGGCCGCTCGTGTCGGCCCGTCCGGGGGGTCCGGGGACCCTGACGGGGGTGGTGACGAGGGTGGTGACGAGGGCTGCGGTCGGGCGCGGCCGGGCCGTGACGGGGCGTCCGGGGGCCTCCCCGCCGCGCTCCGATGCTGCGCTCGGGTGCTGTTGACGGCGCGCCGGGGCGTCACGGCGCGCGCCGTGCCGGGGGAGGGCGCGGGACCGGGCCTACGCTGCGCCAATGGTGGATCACCGGGAACTCTTCGAGGACGTGACAGCCGACCTGGCCCGGGCCGGCTTCGACATCGACGGCGGGCCCTCCGGGCTGCGGCTCGGCCATGGCCCGCAGGGGGTGCTGATCGACTGGCCCCGGGCCGGGCAGGTGCCCGCCGAGCAGCCGCCGCCCGCCGAGGGCATCCGGGCCGCGGTGACCGGCGCGGTCGCCGCCGTGCTGCGCGAGTCCGGCTACCGGGTCGCGACGGCCGGGCCGGACGGACTGCTCGTCACCGCCGACCGTCCGGCCCGGGTCGCCGCGGCCGACGCCCCGGGCGACGGTGGGCGCGAGCCGGTCGGGGTCCCCGAGCAGTGGTGGGGGTGAGAGGGCGGGCCGCCGGAGGTCCGCTCGCCCCGGGACCGGGGGAGCACACCCGCCGGTGACGGCGCGGAGGCGCCCGGGGACCGGTTCCGACGGTCCCCGGGCGCCTCCGGCGGTGGGGTCAGGAGGTGCCCCCGCTCCCGCCCCCACCACCGCCCGTGGCGGCGGCGATCGCGGCCGCCAGCTCGTCCACGCCCTGCTCCCTCAGTACGCCGTAGTGGTCCCCGGCCAGCCGGACCTCGGCCGGGGCGGCCGACCGGCCGGAGCTGCCCTCGATGAACGAGTAGTCGTCACCGGTGGCCTTGAAGACGGTCACCGGGGCCGCCAGCCGCCGCTCGGCCAGCTCGCGGAAGGTGTACTCGAACTCGTAGGTCTCCCCGACGACCCGGGTCACCCGGCGGATCAGCTCCTCGTCGAGCTCCGGCAGTCTCCGGTGCACGAAGGCGGCGAAGCCGTCCTCGTCCCGCACCTCGGCGAGGCACTCGGCCAGCCCCGGTCCGCCGACGGAGCCCGCGAACACCGAGTGGAGGATGGTCAGGTACCCCGGGTTCCGGTAGGAGGACTCGCGTCCGTACCGCTCCCCGTCCGCCCTGCGCAGCTCCGGGTTGCCGGGGCAGATGAGCATCAGCGCGGTCACCCGCTGGCCGGCCCGCTCCAGCTGCCAGGCCGCCTCGAAGGCCACCCGGGCGCCGAAGGAGTACCCCCACAGGGTGTAGGGGCCCTCCGGCCGGACCGCCCGGATCTGCGCCAGGTCGGCCGCCGCCATCTCCCGGACGGTCGGGTACGGCGTCTCCCCGGGGTTGATGCCGTACGCCTGGACGCCGTAGAACGGCCGGCCCGAGCGCCCGGCGAGCGGACGCAGGTTCATCGGGTAGCCGCCCAGCCCGGGCCAGCAGAACACCGGGTCGCCGGTGCCGCCGCGGTGCAGCGGTACCAGCCGGGAGGCCGAATCCCCGCCGACCGCGGTGCTGTCAGGGGTGCCGTCCGTACGGGTGCCCCCCGCGCTTCCGGTCCCGGCCGGGTCGGTCCCGGCGGTGTCGATCCGGGCCGCCAGCTCGGCGAACCGGGGGCACTCGAACAGCACCTGGAGCGGGAGCCGGACGCCGAACTCCCGGTTCACCCGGTTGACCAGCGCCACCGCGATCAGCGAGTTGCCGCCCGCCGCGAAGAACTCGTCCGCCGTGGAGACGGTCCCGTACTTCAGCGCGGCGGCCCAGATCCCGGCCAGCCGCCGCTCGGTCGGCGTGGCCGGTGCCACGAACGGCGCTCCGGTGGTGGCGTCCCGCACCTGCTCGGCGGCGGCCAGCGCCTTGGCGTCGACCTTGCCGTTGGGGGTCAGCGGCAGTTCGTCCAGCACCAGCACCCGGTTGGGAACCATGTAGTCCGGCAGCAGGGCGATCAGTTCGTCCCTGATCAGCTCCGCCGGGCCGCGCATGTGCACGGCGTCCTCCCGCATGCCCTCGCTGCGGATCTGCTCCTCGCTCACCCGGCCGCCGAGGAAGAAGTACGACGCTCCGCCGGCGATTCCGCAGTCCGCGAGCACCGCGTCGATCCGCCGGGCGGCCGGCAGCGGGTGGCCGGTCCTGGAGCTGTAGCCCGAGGACATGAAGCCGAAGCCGAGGCCGTTGCGCTGCAGCCGGTGCAGTCGGAGGCCCAGGCCGACGTACTCCAGCCACGGTTCGACGGCCCGGCTGACCGCGGTGATGCCGAAGCCCGCCCGCCGGTGGACCTGCTGGTTGATCGCGACGACGTGCCGGGACTCCACCACCTGGTCGGAGATCCGGGTCAGCTCGCCGTCCTCGTACCGGTACAGTCCGGCCGGCAGGCCCTCGACCCCGCCCGGGTGGGCCTGGACGAAGAGCTCGGTGTCCTCCCGGCGCGGCCGTCCGTCCTCCGCGACGATCGCGAAGCTGCCCAGGTAGAAGTCCTCCTCGGCGACGTCCAGCCGCCGCTGGACCGAGGGCTCGTGGCCCAGCGGACGCACCGCCAGCCCGTAGTCCGGCAGCACCTCCTCCAGCACGCCCAGCATGTGGCCGGTCTCGAACTCCAGTACCTCCTGGATGTTGTCGCGGTACACCGGCTCGATGGCACCGCGCCGGCCGAGGAAGTGCAGCACCAGCGGCGCGCCCCCGGCGGCCCGGTCGCCGACCCGGACCAGGGCGTGGTCGACCGGGTGGTAGTAGTGCACGCCCGCGGCGAGGCCGTGCGAGCCGTCCGTCTCCAGGTACAGCTGGGTGGCGTACAGCGCGCCGGGGGAGGCGTAGGCGTACTTCGGCAGCAGCCGCTCCGGGCTGTGGAACTGGCCGAACCAGCGCAGCACCGGGCCGAGTTCGGCGAGGGTGACGGCGGCCGTCGGTCGGCCCGGCGCGGTGGACTCGGTGGCCGGGCTGAGCGCGGGGGCCGGGGCGGCGGTGCGGGGCGGGGCGGCGAGCAGCGCCAGTAGGTCCTCCCGGGTGACCGCTCCGCCCTCGAAGAAGCGGTAGGTCTTCCGGGCGAAGGTCTCCCGCCGCTGCCGGTCGGTCTCCCGGCGCCCCGGCAGTGCCACCACCGGCCGGCCGGCCAGCTCGGCCGGGCCGCGCAGCCCCGGGTTGGACAGCTGGGCCCGGACCTGGAGCTTGCTCGCCTTCGACCGGTGGTGGCCGCCGTGGTTGCCCTGGTCCATCAGGGCGGCCTCCTTCGGGTTCAGTTCCACGCAGGCCACCAGGTTGCGGTGGCCCGTCCGCGGGTCGTCGGTGACCACCGCGGCGGCCCGGCGCACCCAGGGGTGCTCCTCGACGGCGAGCGCGATCTCGTCCAGCTCGACCCGGTAGCCGCGCAGCTTGATCTGGTTGTCCACCCGGCCGGCGCACTGCAGGGTGCCGTCGGGGTTCCACCCGGCGAGGTCGCCGGTGCGGTAGAGCCGCTCGCCCGGCAGGTACGGGGAGGCGACGAAGCGCTCCGCCGTCAGATCCGGCCGGTTGAGGTAGCCGCGGGCCAGCTGGACGCCGCCGATGTACAGCTCTCCGATCGCGCCGACCTCCACCGGCGCCAGCTCCTCGTCCAGGACGAAGCAGCGGGTGCGGTCCACCGGCACACCGATCGGCACCGAACCGGCGCCGTCGCCGAGGGTCTCCGGGTCGATCCGGTGGGCGGTCGCGTTGATGGTGCACTCGGTCGGGCCGTACAGATTCACCAGCGCCGCGCCCGGCAGCGCCGCCGTCAGCGCCCGGGCCAGCCGGACCGAGAGCACCTCGCCGCCGGAGTAGAGCCCGCGCAGACCGGTGCAGTCGGTCAGCCGCTCGGTGTCGAGCAGGGCCTGGAGCAGGGTCGGTACGCACTGGAGGGTGGTCACGCCGTGCGCGAGGACGGTGTCGATCAGGGCCTCCGGGTCCCGGTGGACCCCGGGCGCGCCCATCACCACCCGCGCGCCGGTGGCGGGCGCGAGGATCTCCCACTGCGCCGCGTCGAAGCTCATCGGCGTCTTCTGCAGCACGGTGGCGTCCGGGCCCAGATGGCCGGCGTCGGCCAGCCAGCGCAGCTGCGACACGATGCTGTGGTGCTCGATCATCACACCCTTGGGGTGGCCGGTACTGCCGGAGGTGTGGATGACGTAGGCCAGCGACTCGGGGCCGGGCCCGGCCGGGGCGTGGGCCTGGTGCGGGATGGGGTGGGCGCCCGCGGCCGGCTGCGGCGGCGCGTCCGGGGCCGCCACCGGGGCCGCCACGTCGGCGGCGGTGACGATCCGGATGCCGGGCGGAACCAGCTCGGCCAGCCGGGACCGCAGGTGCTCCTGGGCGACGACCACCCTGGTCCCGCTGGACCCGATCATCCGGCGGAGCCGCTCCTCCGGGTACTCGGGGGAGAGCGGCAGGTAGGCGGCGCCCGCGTGCAGGATGCCCCAGGCGCCGGTCATCAGCGCCAGGGACGGCTCGGTGTACAGGCCGACGCAGTCGTCGGTGGCCACGTCCAGCCGGTGCAGGTGCGCGGCGAGCGCGTCGGCGGCGGCGGCGAGCTCGCGGAAGCTCAGCCGGGCGTCGGTGCCGGTGGCGGTACCGGTGCCGGTGCCGCGCTCCGCCGGGGCGGTGACCGCCGTGGCGTCGGGGCGGGCGGCCGCCTGGGCGCGGAGCAGGTCGGGCAGGCAGACGGAGCGGCGGGCGTCGAGGAGGGTGGCGAACAGGACGGACTGTGCGGTCATGACGGGGTTCCCTGGGCTCGGGCCGATGGGGCCGCCCGGTGCGCGGACCGGGCGTGACTCCCAAGGTCGGCCGCCCGCTGTCCCGAACACCCGGGGCGGTGGCCGCCTCCCGGCCCCGCTTCGGGCCCGGGCCGGGTCCCGCCCGCGTCCCGGGCCGGTCCGGGCGGTCCCGGGCGGTCCCGGGCGCGGTCCCGGTTCGGTCAGAACGGTTGCGGTTCGAGGTCCCGGTCGACCTGCTGCCACGCGCGGACGGCCCGGAGGTGGGGGTGGGTTTCCCCCAGAAGCCGGGCGATCGCGCTCTCCGCGCCCGCCCACAGCTCGGCGGCCTCGGGGTGCCGGCCCCGGTGGCGCAGGGTGACGGCCAGATTGGCCCGGCCGAGCACGGTGTCCGGGTGCTGGTCGCCGTAGCGCTCCGACAGCCCGCCGAGGGCGGCCCGCCCCTCCTCCTCCGCCCGCTCGTGGTCCCCGGCCACCGCGTACGAGTTGGCCAGGGTGAGCCGGGCGGTCAGGGCGGACGGGTGGTCCGGCCCGACGGTGTCGGCCAGTCCGCGTGTTGCGGCGTCCCCCAGTCGGACGGCCTGGTCGGACTCGCCGCACCGGCGCCGGTACAGCGCGAGGTTGGCGGCGCAGGCGAAGGTGAAGGGGTGCTGTCGCCCGAAGAGTGCCCGATGCTTCTCGTGGGTGTCGCCCGCGAGGTCCACGGCCTCCGTGTGCTCGCCGCAGGCGCCGAGGGCCGCGGCCAGGTTGAGCGCCGAGGCCAGCGCGCCGGGAGTGTCGGGGCCGTGGCGCTCCAGGCGGAGCCGGTACGTGGTCTCGCTGAGCTGCCGGGCCTCGGCGGTCCGGCCGCTCAGGCGCAGGCCGACGGCGAGCGAGTCGGCGACGTCCAGGCATTCCGGCGCGTCCTCGTCGAGGATCCCGCGCAACTCGGCGAGGGTCTCCCCCAGGACGTCCAGCGAGGACCGGTGGTGCCCGAGGTCGCGCAGGCCGCGGGCCCAGTTGGCCCGGCTGACGAGGGTCGCGGGGTGGCGCGTGCCGAGGGCCGTCGCCCGGCGCTCGAAGGTGTCCCGGTCGAGGTCGTGGGCGATCGCGAAGTCACCGGTCAGGCGGTGGTCGAGGGCCAGGTCGTTGGCCATCGCCAGGGTGAGGGCGTTGTTCGCGCCGAACTCCTCGCGGAGCTGTTCCAGGGTCTCCCGGTCGAGCTCCAGGGCGGCGTCGAAGCGGCCGGTGGCCCGCCGGTCGGCGGCGAGCGACCCGGCGGTCAGCAGGGTGTACGGGTGGTGCTCGCCGAAGCCGCGTCGTTGGCGTTCCAGCACGGCCTCGTCCAGGGCCAGGGCGTCGGCGTAGTCGCCCCGGGAGCGCAGGACGCCGGCCAGGTGGAAGCGGAGGAGCAGCGTCTGCCGGTCGTCCTCGCCCAGCTTGGCGGTCCAGTGCGCGTCCAGCGTCCGGCCGAGCTGGAGCGCCGCGTCGAGGTCCCCGCGAGTGCGGAGGTACCTGATCCGGTCGATGAGCAGCAGCCTGGTGCCGGGGTCGTCGCAGTCGTGGGCCCCGGACGGCATCAGGTGCGGCCAGATCGTCTCGTAGGCCGGCCAGTTGGCCGGATCCTCGGTGTCTCCGACCGCGGGTCGCGCGCCCGCGAGGACCAGGTGCGCCGCGTGCCGGGTGGTCCGCTGCTCCTCCTCGTCCAGGGTCGCCCGGACGGCCGCCCGGACCAGGCGGTGGATCTGCAGGCCGTGGCCGCCCGGTTCGACCTTGGCCAGGGCGAGCCGGCTGATGGCCTGGAGCACCGAACCCAGCAGCATCGGATCGCCGAGGTCGGCGTCGTACGGGACGAGCGCGCGGACCATCTCGTCGCCGTGGACGAGGCGCATCGCGATCGGTTCGGCGGCCAGGAACGCGCAGAGCTGGAGCAGTCGGGCCGCCGCCGGGGAGCGGTCGCGCAGCCGGGCGAGGGAGATGTTCCAGGTGGCGCCGGCCGGGGCCGGGTAGTCGACGGGGGTGTTCAGGGCCAGCATCCGGGCGGACGCGTCCCGCAGTTGGGCCACGTAGTCGTCGACGGGCGTGGCGGTCTCCGCCAGCCAGGCGGCGGCGACCTCGACGGCCAGCGGCAGGTCGGCCACCGCCTCGGCGACGCGCTCGGCATCGGCGGGGGAGACACCGGGTATCCGGGCCGTCAGGTGCTCGACGCTCTCGGCCCGCCCGAAGACGTCCACCTCGACCTCCTCGGCCCATGTCGGCCATTCCGCGTGGCGGGAGGTGATCAGGACGTGGCCGGGGCCGTCGGGCAGGTGCCGGGCGATCTCGGCGGCGGTGTCGACGTTGTCGAGGACCAGCAGCCAGCGCGAGGTCGGTTCACCGCGCCGCAGTGCGTCGCGGGCGGCCTCCGTGGCCGCGCCGAGCGACTCGCCGGTACGCAGGCCGAGGCGGTGTGCCAGTTCGGCGAGGGAGTCGGTGACCAGGTCGGACTGTTCGGCGTCGATCCACCACACCAGGTCGTAGTCGGCCAGGAAGCGGTGCGTGTACTCCACGGCGATCTGGGTCTTGCCGATGCCACCGAGCCCCACCAGTACCTGGACACTCGCGGGGGTCTTCCCGTCCCCGCCCCCGAAGCGCTCGCGCATTCGGTCGAGGATCGTCGAGCGTCCGATGAAGTGCCGGTTGCGGTGCGGGGCGTTCCACAGGATCGGCCGGCGCGCGGGGAAGCGCGGGGCGTCGTCGTCCGGCGCCGGCGGTGGGGCGTCACCCAGCCCGAGACCGGCCAGCAGGGCCCGAACGGCCTCCGGTTCGTCGCGGCCGACGAGGTCGACCGGTTCCCGCCGGTCGGTCGCCGCGCCGAGCCGGATGTCGCCCACCCGGACCGGGACGAGCAGCTGCCGTCCGCTTGGGTCGGACCCCGGCGGTTCCCACGACTCCCACGACTCCCGGAGCCACCGCGCCCTCTCGGAGGAATCGGACAGGACCGCGACGGTCCTGACGCCGCCCCCGGCTCCGGACCCGGCGGGAAGGGTGGGCCGGCCCTGTGCCGCGGCCGGGCGAGGGCCGTCGGGCCGGACCAGCAAGCCCGCCCGGGTGAGGACCGACCGGATCCACTCCGCCCAGGTCTGGTCCGCGTCGACGTAGGAGAGCGCGATGTCCTCGGGAACGGCCGGGCGGCGGTGGGTGAAGGCCGCCAGGTAGCGGAGCCGAAGCTCCTCGTCCACCGGCGGCAGGGCGCTGACCCGGCCGTCGGTGAGGACGGCGACGAGCCGCTCGAAGGAGGCCAGCATCGTGCTGTTGAGACCCGGTTCGTCGCCGAAGGACGCGAGAACCGACTCGAAGGCGTAGAACGGCCGGTACGGGAGCTCCACCGAGCCCCAGTAGCGGCTGAGCTCCTCCTGCGTCAGGCCGGCCGGCAGGCCGTCGAAGCGCTGCCGCGCGTGGGCCCGGCCGGCCTCGGCCTTCGCAGCCTCGCCCTGGTCGACGCGGGTGGGCACGGGCAGGACCCGGACGCCCTCGTCCCGGTCGCGCTGATGGACCGTCCGGGCCACCCGGGCGGCCTCGTCGACGGACCGGCGGCCGAGGGTGAAGCAGAGCACCAGGTCGTCCGGCAGCCGGACGGTGCAGAGGTCGGCGGTGTCGGACAGGCCGCTCGGGGCGTCGATCAGGATGTAGTCGTAGTGGTGGCGGAGGTCCTGGCCCACTGCCTCGACGACGTCCTCCGTCACGGCCCGGGCGAGGAGGGCGTCCGTCCCGTCGGCGAGGACGTCCCCGGCCGGGAGCAGGTCGAGCCGCCCGTCCCCGGGGAACCCCGGCCAGCGGAGCGGGCGGACGTGGTCGAGGACGCAGGCCGGGTGGGCCGTCCCGTCCTCGGGCGTGTCCAGTGAGCGGCGGAGCAGGCCGACGAGGTTCCGGCCGCCGGTGGCGGCGTTCTCGGCTTCGGTGTCCTCGGGTTCGAGGAACGGGTGGAAGTAGTGGTGCAGGCCCGGTGCGGCGAGGTTCCAGTCGACCGCGAGCACCCGGAGGCCGTTGGCGGCCAGGATCCAGGCGCAGTTCGCCGTGACCGTCGTGCGACCGGAGCCGCCCTTGTAGGAGTAGAAGGTGAGGACCCGGCCGTTGGCGCTCGGGCCGGTGTGGGCGGGAGCAGGTTCGAGGGGTGCGGGCGTTCGGGCGTCCCAGGCGTCGGCGAGCCGCCTGACCGTGCGGTCGCCCTCCTCGTTGATGGCGCCCAGCCGCTCCAGCGCCCGGTCGATGTCCTCGCCGAGCGGATCCCCGGTGCTCTCGGCGGGCGCGAGCGGAAGGTCCGTCCGGTGGCCGCCGGGCTGCCCGCCGTCCGTGTCCTGGAGCAGCGCGACCCGTTCGGTCAGCCGGCCCATCTGGTCGAGCACCTGGGAGAGCAGCCCCTCGACCTCGGTGCGCCGGGTCTCGGCCCGGAGCAGTTCGTCCATCGCCCGCCGTTCGCGGTCGTGGGCGTCGACCAGCTGCTGCTGGGTGGAGAGGAGACGGGCGAGTTCCTGGCGGTGCCCCAGCAGCCGGTTGCGTTCCTCGGTCAGCTCGCCGACGCGGTGCTGCAGCGTGGCCAGCATGATCAGGAGGACGGTGACGATCTTCTCGGTGTTCACCAGGGCCAGTTGGAGTTCGTCGCGCTGCTCCTTGGCCTGGCCGAGTTGGTTGTAGAGGGTCTCCAGATAGCCGTGCTGCTCCTCGACGCTCCCGCCGGGAAGGCCGCCGCCGGGAAGGCCGCCGGGGCGGACGTGGGGCGGAGCGGGGTTGCGGGCGGCCCGCAGGAGGTTCAGGGCCCGGCGGAGGTCGCGCGGGTCGCGGGTGGTGGCCGCCACGAGGGCGCGGACGAACTGTTCGGTGGGTACACGGCCGGAGAGGTTGCCGCTCACGGTGCCGGGTGCCCGCCCGACGGTCCGGGCGACGTCCGCCACCGTCCGCCCGGCGGTGGCCACGAGGTGGCGGAGGAAGTCGGCGAGTTCCTCCGCCTCCGGGCTCTCCGCCCGGACCGGGCCGAACGGGCGGCCGCCCTGGTTCGCCTGCGCCACTCGTCCCCCCCCGGACCCCGCCCGACCGACACCTCGTTGTTCGGCATTATCACCGAACAACCACCGGTTGTTCGGTCCGTTGCCAGGGGTGTCCCGGTGAACAACGGCGATGAACTCGCCTTCCTGTCAGCGTCGTTCCCGAAGACCTGGGCCGGGAGGGCTGTCCCGGCGGGAACGGAGGAACCGACATGACCGTGCTGACCCTCACTCCGCGTACGCTCGGCCCGCTGCAGCGGGTGCTGCTGGTGGCCCTGCTCGCCCCCGTCCTGGTGCTGGTCGTGGTGGCGACCGTGCCCGCGCTGCTGGTGCTGCCCTTCCTCCGGGACGGGGACCGGCGGGTCGTCAGTCTGCTGCGGGCCCACACGGCGGCCCTGTCCGCCCTGCTGACCGGGAGCCGGCCGGACCCCGCCGGACCCCCGGCGGGGCCGCTGCGGCGGGGCCGGGCGTGAGCCCGGGCCGGGACAGGGGCCGCGGCCGGAATCGGGGTTGTAGCCGGAACCGGAGCCGGGGGTCCGTCCGCCTCGGGGGAGGACGGGCGCCCCGGCCGCTGCCGTCAGCCGGCCCAGTGGGTGACGGTGAAACCGGAGCCCTCGCGCCGCACCTCGGCGGCGCCGGTCCCGGCGAAGTGCGCCGGGACGACCAACTCACGCTTGTCGGCGGCCCGTTCGAGGACGCTCCGGCGGGTGGTCGCGGCCTGGACCGGGTCCTCGCAGAAGCAACTGTTGCACTCGGGCCGGGCCAACTGGAGCGGGCTGTGCAGCAGGTCGCCGACGAACACCGCCCGCTCGCCGCGCGAATCGAGCCGCAGCACCGAGGAACCGGGGCTGTGGCCGGGCGCGGGCTCCAGGGTGAGGGCCTCGTCGAGCCGGACGCCGTCCGTCCAGAGCACCGCCCGGCCGGAGCGGACCACCGGCTCGATGCTGTCCGCGTAGAGCAGTCGCCGCTCCTCCTGGCGGGACGCCGGACCGGCGCGCCCGGGCCCGTCCGGGGCGAAGGAGGCGTGGTCGGCGGCCGGCAGGTAGTAGACGGCGTTGGGGAAGGCGGGCACCCATTCGCCGTCCCGCTCGACGGTGTTCCAGCCGACGTGGTCGGCGTGCAGATGGGTGTTGACCACCACGTCGACGTCCTCGGGCCGTACGCCGACGGCCGCGAGCCGGTCGAGGAAGTCGCTGTCCCGCTCGTGGAAGAGCCGGTTGTGCGGGCGCTGCCGGCGGTGTCCGACGCCGGTGTCGACCAGGACGGTGCGGCCCCCGTGGCGGATCACCCAGCTCTGGAGGGCGCCGAGATGGGTGTCCTCGGCGCGGTCCCAGTGGTCCGGTGCGAGCAGGTCCGCGTTCCGTTCCCAGTCCTCCGGGGTGGCCCCGGGCACGATGTCGGCGGCGGGCATGAACGCCCCCTCCCACTCCCTGACCCTCAGCACCTCGGCCTCGCCGAGCACGATCCCCGTCATGGTTCCTCCCCTGGTACGCGATGTCGCTTCCGTCGACGCTTCCGATCCTAGGAGCGGGTTACTGAGTGGTTCAATGCTTCATCAGCTCGATCAGATACGTGATCGGCTCACTGATGTGCCACTGCCTACAGCTGTTCGAAGTGGAACGAACGGATGAAGCAGTCCCGGGGCTGGCGGATCGCGAACAGGACGCAGTCGAGCACGGACCGGGCGCCCAATGGCTCCCCGGCCGTCCGGTCGGCGGTGTCCCACGCGGGGTCGAGCGGGTCGCCGTCCGTGAAGTCCGGCGGATAGAGGGAGATGACCCGGATGCCCTCGGGGCGGAGGCGATGGGAGAGGATGTCGGCGAAGCCGGCCTGGGCGGCCTTGGCCGCGTAGAAGGCGGGATGCGCCTCGGAGCGGTGGTTCCCGGCCTCGGCGGCCGAGGAGACCAGGTTGACCACGTCCGCGTCCCCGGCCGCGCGCAGCAGCGGCAGGAAGTGCTTGACCGTCAGCAGGGTGCCGGTGGCCCCGGAGGCGACCGTGTCGGTGATCGCGTCGTCCTCGGCGTCCCACAGGTCGGGCCCCGGCAGGTAGCGGGCGCCGTTGTTGACCAGCACGTCCACCCGGTCGGTGTGCTCGGCCACCCCCGCCGCGAAGGCCCGTACGGTGGCCGGGTCGGCCAGATCGCAGGCGAACGCCTCCGCCCGCGCGCCGCTGTCCGCCGCGATCTCCTCGGCCACCTCGGCGGCGGCGGCCCGGGTGCGGGCCGAGAGGAACACCCGCGCGCCCGACCGGCCCGCCGTCAGCGCCAACGCCCGCCCGAACCCGCGTCCGGCCCCCGTGACGACCACCGTCTTTCCGGCGAGATCCACGCCGCACCCCCTTCGATCCTGGTCATCACCTTGATGATCACTGCGAGCGTAGCCGCGTGGCCGGGGTCGGCCCGCCGGGTCCGTCGCTCCGCCGCCGTCATTGCGGCAGGCACCGGACCGGTGGCAGGCGGCAGCCGGGAGGTTGCAGGTTGCAGGCGGCAGGTTGCAGGCGGCAGGCGGCAGGCGGCAGGCGGCTCGGTGGTCGGTGGCCCGGTGCGGCCCGAACCCGGTGGCCTCGGCTTGATCCGGGGTCTCGGCGACCCGGGGGCCGGTGCCTCCGCCCGGCCCCGCCGTTCCGCCCGGCTGCCGCGCGACCGTCGACCGTGCCGCCGGGCCGGTCGGAGCCGGCCCGGCGGGGTGGCACGGACGCGGCCCTAGTCTGTGGGCATGGACGTGGTGAGCGACGCGATCGCGGCGGTGCGGATCGGACGGCCCTCCTCCAATCGGCTGCGGGTCGGCGGAGCCTGGTCGGCCCGGATCCCCGCCTACGAGGGCGCCGGCTTCCACGTCGTACTGGAGGGCGGCTGCTGGCTGTTGCCGGACGGGGGCGATCCGGTCCGGCTCGGGGCGGGTGACGCCGTGCTGCTGCCGCACGGGACGGGGCACGTGCTCGCGGCCGCGCCGTTGGACCGGGACGGGGTGGCGCGGGCGGTGCCGATCGAGCGGCTGCTCGCGGCGGCCCGGTCAGCGGCTCCGTCCGCCTCCGGACCGCCGCCGGTGCCCGGCGCCGATGGCGGGCCGATCGCCGAACTGCTCTGCGGGAAGTACCGCTTGGAGCACAGCCGGACCCACCCGCTGATGCTGGAGCTGCCGGACGTGGTGCACCTGCCGAACCGGGTCGGAGCGCACCCCCAACTCCGGGCGGCGGTGGATCTGTTGGGTGGTGAACTGGCCGCCGACGGGGAGGGCGGGGCGCTCGCCGTGCCGAGCCTGATCGATCTGCTGCTGGTGTACATGCTGCGGGCTTGGCTGGCCTCGCCCCGGCCCGCCACCGGGGCGGGGGCGGCGGCCGGCCCGGGGTCGGGGTCGGCGGGGTCGGGGGAGGGGCTCGGCGCGGGCGGCCGCTGGCCCGCCGCGCTCGGGGACCGGGTGGTGGCCGGCGCGCTGCGCGCCCTGCACGAGGATCCGGCGCGGGGGTGGAGCGTCGAGGAGCTGGCCGCGAGCGCGGGGGTCTCCCGGGCGACGCTGACCCGCCGGTTCACGGCCCTGGTCGGCCGGGCGCCGATGGCCTACCTGGCCTGGTGGCGGATGACCCGGGCGGCCGCGCTGCTCCAGCAGACCGCGGATCCGCTGGACGTGATCGCCCGGCGGGTCGGTTATGCGACGCCGTACGCGCTCTCGCACGCCTTCAGTCGGCAGTTCGGGACGACTCCGGGCCGCTACCGGGACCGCATGGCGGCCCATTTCTCTGACGGATGATCAAACTCTTGAACGTTTGAGTACGCTCGCCTTGTCCCTGTCAAGAGCGCCTCAGGTCGCCGCCCGAGCGCCGGTATGTGCAGCGACCGATCGTTTGCCCTCTAGGTACGTACCAGGTCAGGGCTATTGGTCGTGGGCGATTCGTCCTTTTCTGTCATGTCCTGTCAGGTCTTGGGTCGGAGGATCCTCCAAGTTTCAATCCCTGCTTGGTGTTCATGAAGATAACGAAAGAGCAGGGATTTGCCGGAGCCTGAATTTACTTATTGACGACAAGGGACGGCGCCGGGTTAACTCCTGCCACCTCGCCGCGGAGTTGCGGCCCCTGTCTCGGAGGCATCCCCCCATGAACGCAACGATGCGTCGCGTCCTCGTCGGCACCGCCGCGGTCTCGATGGCCCTCTCGCTGGCCGCCTGCGGCAAGGCCGGCGCGGACAAGAAGGACGGTGCGAAGTCCGGGGACTCCAAGTCCATCGGCCTGCTGCTGCCGGAGAACGCCTCCTCGACCCGTTACGAGTCCTTCGACCGCCCGTTCATCGAGGCCAAGGTCACCGCGCTCTGCCCGGACTGCAAGGTCCGCTACAGCAACGCCGAGGGCAGCGCGGCCAAGCAGAAGCAGCAGTTCGACACCCTGATCGCCGAGGGCGTCAAGGTGATCGTCCTCGACGCCTTCGACGCCAAGTCCACCCAGTCCTGGGTCACCGAGGCGGCCGCGAAGGGCGTCAAGGTCGTCGCCTACGACCGCCTCGCCACCGGCCCGGTCTCCGCCTACGTCTCGTTCGACAACGAGAAGGTCGGCGAACTCCAGGGCCAGGCCCTGCTGGACGCGCTCGGCAGCAAGGCCGCGGACGCCAACATCGTGATGATCAACGGCGACGAGGCCGACCCGAACGCCGCGTTCTTCAAGTCCGGTGCCCACAAGGTGCTGGACGGCAAGATCAAGAAGGTGGTGTACGAGCAGTCCGGCGAGTGGAAGCCCACCGTCGCGGGCCAGAAGACCGGCGCCGCCATCACCCAGCTGGGCAAGGACGGCTTCCAGGCCGTCTACTCCGCCAACGACGGCATGGCCGGCGCGATCATCACCCAGCTCAAGGCGGCCGGCATGAACGTTCCGGTCGGCGGCCAGGACGCCGGCCTCGACGCGATCCAGCGGATCGTCGCCGGTGACCAGGCGTACACCATCTACAAGGCGTACAAGCCGCTCGCCGACAGCGCCGCCGAGATCGCCGTCAGCCTGCTCCAGGGCAAGGACGTCAAGACCGTCGCCTCCGCGACCGTCGACAGCGAGACCGACAAGGGCATCCCGGCCAAGCTGCTGGACCCCAAGATCGTCACCAAGGCCAACATCACCGCCACCGTGATCGCCGACGGGCTCTACAAGGCAGCCGACATCTGCACCGCCGACTACGCCGCCGCCTGCGCCGCCGCCGGCCTGAAGTGACCCCCGGTCACTGAGGCCCGACGAGCCGGGCCCGACCGGGGCCCGGCCCGCGAGCCGGCCGCCGCCCGTCCGGCGCCCTCGCGCGGCGCCGGACGGGCTGCCCGCCCGCCGTCGACCCCCCGCTTCCTCCCTCCCCTCCCCACCACGAACACCCCCGCAGGAGATGGTTCACGTGACAGGCGCACCCGTACTGGCGCTGCGCGAGGTCTCCAAGCGCTTCGGCGCTGTCCAGGCACTCACCGACGTCGACCTCGACGTCCACGCCGGCGAGGTCGTCGCCCTGGTCGGCGACAACGGTGCCGGAAAGTCCACGCTGGTCAAGACGATCGCCGGGGTCCACCCCATCGACGAGGGCACCATCACCTGGGACGGCCGCCCGGTGCGGATCGGCCGCCCCCAGGACGCCCAGGCCCTCGGCATCGCGACCGTCTACCAGGACCTCGCGCTCTGCGACAACCTCGACGTCGTCGCGAACCTCTTCCTCGGCCGCGAGCTGCGCCGCCGCGGCACCCTGGACGAGGTCGCCATGGAGCGGCGGGCCAAGGAACTCCTGGACACCCTGTCGATCCGCATCCCGAGCGTGCGGATCCCGATCGCCGCGCTCTCCGGCGGCCAGCGCCAGGTGGTCGCCATCGCCCGCGCCCTGGTCGGCGACCCCCGGATCGTCATCCTCGACGAACCGACCGCCGCGCTCGGCGTCGAGCAGACCGCACAGGTCCTGGACCTCGTCGAGCGGCTGCGCCAGCGCGGCCTCGGCGTCATCCTGATCAGCCACAACATGGCGGACGTCCGCGCGGTCGCCGACAGCGTCGCCGTGCTGCGGCTCGGCCGCAACAACGGCGTCTTCCCGGTCGCCGGGACCACGCCCGAGGAGATCATCTCCGCCATCACCGGCGCCACCGACAACGCCG
The DNA here is from genome assembly GCF_044764505.1 of Kitasatospora sp. NPDC094019. Taxonomy (NCBI): domain Bacteria; kingdom Bacillati; phylum Actinomycetota; class Actinomycetes; order Kitasatosporales; family Streptomycetaceae; genus Kitasatospora; species Kitasatospora sp. NPDC094019. Next base: position 448,558 of record NZ_JBIWIF010000003.1, on the reverse strand, counting down.
TCACCCGGCGCCAGGCACGTATCGCGGAGGAAGCGAAGTGAGCACCAGCCAGACCACCCCGGCCGCCGACACCCCGGCCCCGGCCGTCGACCCCCGGCTGCTGGTCCGCCAGGGCGGCGTCGCCGGCTACGCCGAGGAGTTCCGCCGCAAGATCCGCAGCGGCGAACTCGGCGCCCTGCCGGTCGTCCTGGGCCTGATCCTGATCGCGATCATCTTCCAGAGCGTCACCGGACACTTCCTCCAGGCCGACAACCTGACCAACATCACCAAGTGGATCGCCGGCTACGGCCTCATCTCGGTCGGTGTCGTCTTCGTCCTGCTGCTCGGGGAGATCGACCTCTCGCTCGGCTCGGTGGCCGGCGCCTGTGCCGCCGTCACCTCCGTCCTCGCGGTGCGCCAGGGCCTGAACGAGTGGCTGGCGATCCTGCTCGCCCTGCTCACCGCCGGCGCGATGGGTGCCCTGCACGGCTTCTTCTTCGCCCGGATCGGCGTCCCCGCGTTCGTCGTCACCCTGGCCGGCATGCTCGCCTGGAGCGGCCTCCAGGACTACGTGCTCGGCAAGCTCGGCACCGTCAACAACATCAACGACGGCGTCGTCGCCCACCTGGACAACTACTTCCTCGGTGACGGCGACATCCTCTTCGCCTGGCTGCTCGCCGTCCTCGCCGTCGGCGGCTACCTCGCCGCCCAGGTGCTCACCGCCCGCCGCCGGACCGCCGCCGGCCTTCCGGCCAGGGCGCTCGGCGAGATCGCGCTGCGCACCGGCGCCCTGGCCGTGGTCGCCCTGGTCAGCGCCTGGACGCTCAACCAGGACAGCGGTCTGCCGCTGCCCCTGGTGGTCCTGGTCGGCGTGGTCGCGCTGACCGACTTCGTGCTCCGCCGCACCTCCTACGGCCGCCAGATCTTCGCGGTCGGCGGCGGCATCGAGGCGGCCCGGCGGGCCGGTATCAACGTGGCCCGGGTGCGGATCTCGGTGTTCATGATCTCCGCGATGCTGGCCGGCCTCGGCGGCCTGTTCATCGCCTCCCAGCAGGGTTCGGCGGACAAGCTGCTCGGTAGCGGCAACGTGCTGATGAGCGCCATCGCCGCCGCCGTCATCGGCGGGACCAGCCTCTTCGGCGGCCGGGGCAGCACCTGGTCGGCGCTGCTCGGCATGCTGGTGATCCAGTCGATCACCACCGGGCTGGACATGGTGCACGCGGCCCAGGCCATCCAGTACATGATCACCGGTGCGGTGCTGCTGGCCGCGGTGGTGCTCGACTCGGTCTCCCGGCGCACCCAGAAGTCCGCCGGCCGGGGCTGAACCCGGCGGCGCGCCCCGAACGACCCGGTCCCCACCCCCACGGGGACCGGGTCTCCGTCGTGCTCGGGCCGGGTCTCCGTCGTGCTTCCGCCGCCCCGGTGCCGTGCCGGTACCGGGGCGGCGGCGCGCGTGGACGTGTCCCGGTCGGGACGTTGGTCCCTGCCGCCGGGCCCGTCCCGCCCCGCACCCTGGACTGCGGGCCGCCGACCCACGAAGTCCGGCGGCCCCGACTGTTCCGGGACCCCGTGAGTGAGGACGTACCGCCGCCCATGCCCGCCGAGACGATCGTGCACCGTCTGGTCGACGCCTTCTTCACCCACTGCCACGAGTGCGGCGAACCGCGTGACAGCAACTGCCACCCCCGCGCCCACTGGCGCCTCTACCTCGACCTCGACGCGGAGACGCTGGCCCGGATCCGCCACTGGGCGCTCGACCCGGACAGCCCCGTCGGCACCGAGACCGAGCGCACCGTGCTGCTGCACTGGCTGGACGCCCAGGAGACCTGACCGGCGTCCGCACCGGGCGGGCGGGCGACGATGGGCGGCGGGCGGTGCTGTGCATCGGGGCGCGGGAGCGCGTCGATATCATCGCTCCATGATCATCTCAGCCGCTCGCACCACGGTCTTCGACATCGACGGCACTCTCTGCTTCGACGGACGGACGATCGACGACCGGATCCTTGCCGCCGTCGAGGACTGCGAGCGGGCCGGCCACCGGCTGGTCTTCGCCTCCGCCCGGCCGGTCCGCGACCTCCTGCCGGTCCTCGACGGGGCCTTCCCGAACGCCACCCTGATCGGTGGCAACGGCAGCCTCGTCTCCGTCGACGGCCGGGTCCGCGCGCGGGCCGTCTTCGGCCCCGGTGAACTCCGCGAGCTGCTGGTCGCGTGCGACCGCTTTCGGGCGGGTTACCTGGCCGACGGTCCCTGGGACTACGCCTGGACCGGACCGGCCGATCACCCCGTCCGGGGCCGGGTCGACCAGGGCGGCCTCGCCCGCCGGGTCGACCTCGCCGAGCTTCCGGCGGTGGTGAAGTTCCTGGTGGTCGACGCGACCGACATGGTCGCCCTCGCCGAGACCGGCCGGGCGCTCGGGATGACCGTCAACCACCACCTGGACGAGGCGATCATCGACTTCGCCCCGGGCAGCACGAACAAGTGGGAGGCCCTGACCTCGCTGGGCGTCGACCACTACAACGCCTTCGGCAACGACATCAACGACCTCGACCTGCTCCGCAACGCGCACCACGGAGTCCGGGTCGGCACCCACCCCGGCCTGGACGGCGTCGCCCGGGTCACCGTCGCCGCCGACCCGGCCGCCGTCGCTGCCGAGATCTCCGCACTGGTCGCGGTGACGCCCGCCGCCTGAGCGAGCCCCTCCTACCGGTCGTCGCCGTTCCGGGCGAGTTCCAGGGCCTCGCGGAGGTGGCCGCCGGCCGCGGCGAGCAGGCGGGCGGCGGCCGGGGCGTCCACCCCGGCGAGGACGACCAGGACGGCGGCCTTCGCCTCGCCGCCGGTGGCCGCCAGCGCGCGCCGTGCCGTCTCCTCGTCCGCGCCGGTGATGTCGACCACGATCCGCCGCGCCCGCTCGCGGAGCTTGGCGTTGCCGGCCCGGACGTCGACCATCAGGTTCCCGTACGTCCGGCCGAGCCGGACCATCACCGCCGTGGAGAGCAGATTCAGCACCAGCTTCTGCGCCGTTCCCGCCTTGAGCCTGGTGGACCCGGCCAGCACCTCCGGCCCGGTCTCCACCACGATCCCCAGCTCGGCGGCCGCGACCAGGGGCGACCCGGCCGCGCCCGCCAACCCCACACCGAGGGCCCCGGCCCGGCGGGCCACGCGGACGGCCGCCACCGTGTACGGGGTGCGCCCCGAGGCGGAGACGCCGACCACCGTGTCCTCGGGCGTCAGCGCGAGCGCGGCCAGGTCGGCCGCCGCCAGTTCCGGACGGTCCTCCGCCCCCTCCACCGCGCGCACCAGCGCCGCCGGGCCGCCCGCGATCACACCGACCACCCGGCCGGGGTCGGTGCCGAAGGTCGGCGGGCACTCGCTCGCGTCCAGCACCCCCAGCCGCCCGGCCGTCCCGGCACCGGCGTAGACCAGCCGCCCGCCCCGCGCCATCCGGGCGACGACGGCGTCCACCACGACCGCGATCCGCGGCAGCTCCCGCGCCACCGCCCCGGCCACCGTGCCGTCCTCGGCGTTCAGCAGCCGCAGCAGCTCTGGCGTGCCCAGCCGGTCGATCCCGGCCCACTCCGGCCGCACCGCCTCGCTGACCGGCCGCTCGGTGTTCTCCATACGCCGCCCCTCCCCGCCCGCACCCGCTCCCAACCGGGCGCACCGCCGACGGGGGGACGGGACGGAGGACCGCGACGGGACAGGAGGACAGGCCGCCACGCTGCTGGAGCGCTTCGGTCGGCGCACGCCGACAGGGCGGGCACCCGGCCGCGCGGCACGTTGCCGTCGCTGTTCCAGCAGGTGCCGGCGCGGTGGCCTCCGCTGTCGGCCTGCGGACACCGGAGGCGAGGGCCGCCCCCGACCGGAGGGGCGGGGCCGACGTCCTGGGCCGTGTCCGCCGTGTCCACCGCAAGCGGCGCAGCGCGACCGTGCTTTGCCGGGGCGCTGTACTGCCGGACCGACGACTGCGCGACGAGGGCGGGGCGGGGCGGGGCGGCGAGCCTGTGTGCCGCCACTCCGGCATTCTCGCCGGGCCGGCCCGACCCGCCCTCGGTCGGCGCGGGGACCCGCAGGCGGGAGGTGCCGAGGCGATCCGGCTCGCCCGAGGGCCGTTCTTCCACGGTCGGGCCGCCGGGAGGTGGTGCGAGCCGGCGGCCCGCCGCCGGACGGAGTGTCAGCCGAAGAGCTTCAGGACCAGCGCGGCGATCCCGGTGCCGGCCAGTGCGAGGCCGCCGGCCGTCAGCAGGGCGCCGCGCTTGACGTTGGCGTCCTTGAACCCGCCGTAGGTGCTGAAGTAGAGCACCAGACCGTCCGCGCAGATCAGCGCGCCGGTGATGAGCAGGACGAACCCGACGCTGATGTAGTCCCAGTCGTCGTGGAAGACCTGCTGGAAGTGCCCCGGGTTGCGGGAGGAGAGCAGACTGCCGGCGATGGTCAGCGCGGCGGCTCCGGCGGTCGCCAGGCCGAACTGCTTGGCGATGCGTTCCAACATCAGTACTGCCCTGCCTCTACTGGGAATCGGGAAAGCCGCTGCCGGATGTTCCGGAGGTGTCCCGGCGACCACTGCTCCCGGACGGACACCCGCACGAAGGTCTCCCGGAGCCGGTCGACCTCGCGGAGCACCGCCCGTTCCTCGACCTGGATCCGGGACCGGAGCGGAGCGACGGACACACGGCCGAGTACGGCGGCCGCCGCCAGGAGCGCGACGGCCGCCACCGCGCCGAGGACCGGCCAGAGCGGTCCCGCCCCGGCCGCCGCCATGCCGAGGACGAGGGCCGCCGCGCTGCTGGCGCCGACGACGGCCCGCAGGGCCAGCAGGTACCGAAGTCTGGCCCGCTCCGATTCGAGGGCCGTGAACCGCTTCTCCGCCTTCACCAGGTCGTCGTCGAAGCCGCCGCGCCGTTCGCGGTGGTCGCCGCGCTCACCGGCGACCACGGTCGGCCCCGTTCTGCTCCGGCAGGAGCAGTTCCTGGACGGTGCGTCCGAGGTTGCGGCGCAGCGGGCCCAACTGCGGGTCGTCCAGCAGCGACCGCTGCGCGCCGAGACCCGGGAGCGGCTTGTACCGGATCAGCCGGGAGCTCATCGGGATCACGGCGATGCGCAGTCGGGTCTCCTTCTCCAGGTCGCGCATCAGCCTGCAGAACCGCGACTCCGCGCCGGGCCCGCCCGCTCCGCCGGGGATGTAGTAGTCGCGGGCCTCGTCCAGCCGGTCCCAGTAGAGATCCGCCTTCGAGACGACGACGGCGAGCCACTCCAGCCGCGTCGCGACTTCCTTGTCGATGATCCGGTAGACGAGCTCCCGGAAGTCGGCGCGCTCCTTCTCCAGGTGCCACTCGCGCAGGTCCTCGGCCGTGACGGCGCCGTACTCGTGCTCCAGGGCCTCCTGGACCTCCTGCTGGACACCGCGGTGCCAGATCCGGTTGTGGCCCCAGCACGTCACATAGATGATGCCGCGCGGCGAGGCGTCGCCCAGCACCGTCTCCCGCATGGCCTGCTCCCGCTCGTGCGATGCCTGGCCCGGTACCACCACTACGGACAGGCGCAGCTGCTTGGTGCCGCCGATCTGCAGCAGGCTCTGGTGCTTCTCCGGGCGGGGACTGATGGTGCTGTCGCTCGCGCCGCCCCGGTACGCCAGGGAGAGCGACCGGTACAGCACCGTCTTTCCGGCGCCGGGTTCACCGAGGACCGCGATCGGGTTCACCGAGGCCCCGAGGCCGGTGGGTGTCAGCCGGACGTCCTCGTCGTCCTCGTCGTCGCCGTTCTCCACGGCCTCGTACGCGTCCTGCCAGCGACGGCGCAGGTCGTCCCACACATCGGTCATCGTCCCCACCCGGGCGTCAGCGTCTACGGCCCCTCAGGCTAGCGGTCGGACGTCCGCCGGGCGTCGCGATTCCGTACCCGCCCGGACACGGAAGCGTTTCATGTCGGGGCGTTCGGTCGAACGGTCAATCGCCTTGTTTGTCAGAACAATTGATCATTCATCAGCTCGGGCTCACCGGTGCTGAACGGGTGTTCGTGGTGCACGGAACGCCGCCCCTCGCCCTTCGGGGAGGGAGGGGCGGCGTTCCGCGGTGTGGGGGGTGGGGGTCGGTGGGGCCGGGCCGTCAGGCCATCCAGAAGAAGACCGCCGTCATCCGCCGCTCCTCCAGGGTCAGGCCGTGGTAGGAAGTGGCGCTGTGGATCAGGTTGGCGTGGTAGACGAGCAGGCGGTTGTAGCGGTTGGGGACCCGGACGTCCTCGGTGAAGGCGTCGGCCGGGACGCGGCGGGTGCCGAGGGCCTCGACCAGGTTGTTGTGCGGGGCGGTGACCAGGTTGCCGCCGAGCCGGCCGCCGGGGAACTGCTGGCGGTAGAAGCCGGTGCCGGCGTCCTTCGGCGCACCGGGGCTGAGGTAGAGCACGGCCGCGAAGCGGCACAGCGCCCGGGAGTCGGTGTGCGGACGCGACTCCGACTCCGCGGTGCCCACCAGCTGGATGCAGTTGTGGTTCAGGGTGCCGCCGCCCGGGGTGCTCTGCACCCACAGCCGGGACGCCCCCGTGGCCTTGCGGACGAGTGCCTCGACCCGGGCCAGTTCCTCGGGTTCCAGGCCGGGCATGGTGCGCAGGCCGGGCCAGCTCTCCGGCCGGTAGGGGTAACCCTCGGTCCAGTCGTTGCGGTCGAGGCAGCGTCGGCGGACCGCGTCCGGGTCGGGCAGGACGTCGTCGAACACCCAGTAGTCGCGGCCGGGCGTGGGCTTGCGGTAGGGCAGTACCGGTAGCGTGGCGGTCCGTCCGGGGCCGGGGGGCAGTGGAGGCATGGGCCGACCATAGGAGCGAGGCCCCCCAACATTCTGCCGTGAGCAGGTCAACCTTTCGTCAAAGTGTCGGTGGGCCGTGAGCGGCGGACGGTGAGTGGTGGAGGGCGGTCGGCGGGGACGGTCGCGGGGCCGGGCCGGGGAGCCGGTCATCAACTGCCGTCGGCGAGTACGTAGAAGCCGGGGCCGGTTCGGCGCAGGCTGTGCACGGTGAAGGTGTTCCACAGTCCCATCGCCTGGCCGGATCCGAGCGCGTGCACCAGGCCGCCGCTCACCGTCGCCCGCCCGGCCGCCACCTGGTGGTAGTTGTCGGTGGTGTAGCACGGTGCCGGGCCGCCCGGGGTGGTGACCGTGACGGTGGTGGAGCGGGCGCCCGGCGTGCCGTCGGCGCCGACCGCGGCCACCGTGTAGCCGTAGGCGGTGCCGGCGTTCAGACCGCTGTCGGTCCAGCCGGTGCCGGTCGGGTCCGCGACCGGGGCGCCGTTCCGGAAGACCCGGTAGGAGACGGCCCCGGTGACGGGTTGCCAGCCGAGCGCGACGGTGTCGCCCGCGGTGGCGGTGGCGGTCAGACCGCTGGGCGCGGGCAGCCCGGGGACCGTCGGCCCGCCGCTGTCCAGGCCCCAGAAGATCACGGTGTGGTAGCCGGAGCAGATCGCGTCCAGGAAGTACGTGCCGGTGGCCCCGCAGTTGTCGGCTCCCGAGCCGGGGGCGACGGCCAGTCCGTGCCCCATGCCCGCGATCGAGTAGAGCGCGACGGCGGGCCGGCCCGCGGTGTCGTCGTAGCGGGTCTCGGTGGTGCCGCCGGGCAGGCTCCGGGTGCCGGAGGGGCTCTGGCCCATGCCCCACACCGCCGTCCACTGGTCGCGCAGTTCGGTGCCGTTGACCGGGCGGACGGTGGTGTCCGCCGAGCCCTGCCAGATCGCGACCCGGGGCCACGGCCCGGGGTGGCCGGGGTCGGCGCCCCGGACCCGTTCCGCCCACTGGGCGGGGCCGAGTCGCTGGTCGTCGTTCTGGCAGGACGAGGCCGCGGCCAGGGTGGCGGCGCAGTGCGCGGGCGGACCGGCGTCGACGGCCCCGCCGGCGAACACGTCCGGATAGTCGGCCAGCAGGTCGGCGGCCATACCGCCCCCGGCGGACAGACCGGTGACGAACACCCGGCTCCGGTCCGTGCCGAACAGGGTGCCGGCCCTGGTGGTCATCTGCAGTACGGAGGCCGCCTCGCCGACGCCGCGGGCGTTCTGCGCGGCGTCGAACCAGCGGAAGCAGGAGAGCGGGTTGTTGGCGGCGCCGGTCTGGGGGAAGACCACGGCGAAGCCGTAGCGGTCGGCGAGTTCGGGCCAGCCGGAGTGCCGGTAGTAGTCGGCGGCGGTCTGGGTGCAGCCGTGCAGGGCGATCACCAGGGGCGCCCCGCCGGGCAGCCCGGCCGGGGCGTAGGTGTACATCGCGAGGTTGCCTGGGTTGCTGCCGAATCCGGTGACCTGCTGGAACGTGCCGCTGGTGGCTCCGGTGGCTCCGGTGGCGGTGGGAGCGGCCGGCGCGGGCAGGCGTGTGGTCGCGGCCGTCGAGGTGGCGCTGGGGAGGAGCAGCGCAGCCGCGGTCAGTAGGGCGGCGAGGCCGGTACGGCCCGCACGGCCGACGCGGCGGGCGGGCGGTGGAGCGGTGGGGGACACGGCCATCGGGGGCTCCGGGGTGGGGGAGGAGTACGGGACCTTGCCGTGCAGGGTGCCGCGCCCGCCCCGGGGCCGCCATGTGACGGGCGGCCGTCCCCCGGGGCCCGGTCATGGGTGGTGCCGCCATGGCGGCACCACCGGCCCGGGCGCCCGGTCAGGAGCCGGGGCTCAGCGCCGCGGCCACGAGTCCGCACACGGCCACGAAGCCGCAGATCCCGAAGTTGACCAGTTTGTGGGAGAGGAAGACGGCGGCGAACTCGCGGATCGTCGCGCTCGGCCAGTAGTAGCGGGCGGTGGGGGAGCCGCAGACCTGGCCGTTGACCCCGGTGGTGCGGGCCGTCAGGGCGGCCCGGAAGGCGTGGAAGTTGTTGGTGACGACAACACAGCGGTAGTCGGGCTTCTCCCGCTCCATGATCTCCTTGCTGAAGAGCAGGTTCTCCTCGGTGGTCCGGGAACGGTCCTCGCGCTCCAGGCGCTCGGCGGGGAAGCCACGCTCGATCAGGTAGTCCGCCATCGCGTGCGACTCGGGCAGCTTCTCGTCCGGACCCTGGCCGCCCGAGGTGATCAGTACCGGTGGGTTGCCCCGCGCCGACTGCAGCTCGTAGAGCGCGCGGCCGAGGTCGAGCCGGCTGGCGAGCAGCGGCGGCACCCGGTCGCCGCCGATCAGCCCCGAGCCCAGCACCACCACGAAGTCCACCTCCTTGCGCGGCAGGTGGCGCTGGTAGAGGAAGGCGTAGCCGACGAAGCAGACGAAGAGGAAGGAGACGTAGCCGACCACCAGCAGCGCGGTGGCGGCGAGGACGCCGAGCCGAGGGGAGTCGGTGAGGACGGCCGCCCCGAGCAGACCGATCAGCCCGAGGATGCCGAGGCCGGCGAGCAGCGAGAGCAGGTTCGCCGGCCGCCGGCCCTCCTTGCGGACCATCGTCACGCCGTTGGAGAGCAGGAACCAGACCAGGGCCACCGTGCCGACCGTCGGCAGCAGGGCGATGACGGCCACCGTCAGCTCGGCCACCAGGGTCGGCGCCCGGCGCACCTCCGCGATCAACGCCAGGGTCAGCAGCGAGACCCCGATGCCGAGCAGCACGGCGTTGCTGAACTTGCGTCGGTCGCGCAGGACTCCGATTCCGCAGAGGAGGAAGAAGAAGGCCGCTGGGGCATAGGCGATCATCCCCGTATCGTAGGGTCCCGCCGAGCCGCCGGGACCGTGGCCTCCTGAGCTGTGGAAGGCGCCTCGGTGGCACGGGGATCGGTCGGCCCCGGGCTCTTGTCGACGAGGACCCGAGCGCCCGTCAGGTCGCCCCGCGCGGTGCCCGTGAGCCGCTCGCGCGTCGTGCCGGTCGGGCCGTCCGGGTCCGCCGGCCGCCCGACCCGGCGGACGCCCGGGACGAAGGCCGCCCCGCCACAGGCCAGCGCGACCAGGGCGGCCGTCACCAGCAGCGGCCCGGCGCTCCCCCAGGCGTCGGCGGCCAGTGGTGCGAGCGTGTACCCGAGCGGGGCTGCGGCGAGCGACAGCAGCCAGTCGTAGGAGGTGACCCGGGCCAGTACCTGCGGCGGGAACTCCTGCTGCACCACGGTCTGCCACACCGGGTTGAGGAAGCCGAGCCCCGTCATCGCCAGGGCGTACGAGGCGACCGTGACCGGTGCGGGCGCCGTCACCGCCAGGGCGACCAGTGGCAGCGAGTAGAGGGCGAGGCCGAGGGTGGCGACCAGCAGCGGGCGCCGGGGCCGGAACCGGCCGGCGAGCAGCGAGCCGGCCAGCACACCGAAGGCGGCGGCCTGGGTCATTGCGATCCACACGCCCTCCCCGCCCATCCGCCGGGCGGTGATCAGCGGCCCGAGGGTGAGCAGGACGGCGGCGGCGCCGTTCCACACGGCGTGGCCGATCAGGCTGGTCCAGTACCAGTCGCGCGAGCGCACCTCGCTCCAGCCCCGGAGCAGGTCGGTGCGCAGCGACCTGCGCTCGGCGGGGGTGCGGCGCACCTTCAGCCGCGTCAGCAGGGCCGCGCTGACCAGGAAGGAGGCGCCGTCGAGCAGGAACGCCCAGCCCGGCCCCGCGGTCAGCACGAGGACGCCGGCCAGGGCGGGGCCGCCGAGCCGGGCGCCGTTGACGGCCGAGGCCAGCAGGGCGTTGGCGCGCATCCGCTGCGGCCCGTCCACCGCGGCCGCGACCAGCGGACTGGCGGTGGGCATGGCGAACGCCGAGGCGATGCCGCCCACCGCCTCGGCGGCCGCGACGGCGGCCAGCCGGGGCTGGGCGCCGAGGAGTTCGAGGCCGACGGCGATCTGGGCGGCGGCCCGGACCAGATCGGTGACGAGGGCGACCAGCCGGGGGTCGACCCGGTCCCCGACAACGCCGCCCAGGGGGAGCAGCAGCAGACGCGGGACCATCGCACAGCCCAGGACCAGGGCCAGCGCGGAGGAGGAGCCGGTGGCCCGGGTGACGGCGATGGCGAGGGCGGCGGGGACGACGGCGTCCCCCAGGGTGGAGATCGTCCGGCCGAGGAAGAGCAGCCGGAAGGCGGGCAGGCGCAGCGGGTGCGGGTGGTGGGTCGAGGTCACGGGAGCACTGTATTTCGGTGTCGAAATTTCGTCAACGAAATATCAGGCACCGAAAAACCCCTGGTCCGGGGCGGCCTAGACTCGGGGGCATGACACCCGCGACGCACCGGACGGCGGCCGACCGGCCCCGCGACTGGACCGACGGCCACGTCGAACGCTGGCGGCCGGTGCTGCCGCACCTGGACCCGGACGTCGAGGGCGCCGTCACCCGGATGAGCAAACTCACCCGGCACCTGGTCCGGGTCCGCGAGCAGGGCGTGGCCGACTACGGACTGCAGAAGCACGAGTTCGACACCCTGCACGGGCTGGCCGGCCGCGGCGGCCGGGCCACCCCGTCCGAGCTGCGCGGCGACCTCGGCCTGGCGCCCGCCTCGGTGACCGGGCGTCTGGAAGCACTGGAGCGGCGCGGATTCATCGTCCGCACGCCCTCCAGCGACGACCGCCGCCGGGTCGACGTCGAACTGACCGAGGAGGGCCGGCTGGCCTGGGCGCGGGCGCTGGACGTGGTCGGCCGGGAGGAGCACCGACTGCTCGGCGTGCTCTCCCCGGCCGAGCGGCACCAGCTCGCGGACCTGCTGCGCCGGGTGCTGCTGGTCGCCGAGGGGCCGCCGCCGGAGCCCGGACCGCGCACCGGCCCGCAGCCCGGCGCCGACCCCCGGCTGGGCGTCGACCCCCGACTCGGCCCGGCGGCAGCGGCCTGGACCGACTCCGGCGCCGAACCCAGGACGGACCCCCCGACGGCCGAGTGGCACGGTTAGGGCCGGGCCCGAGCGGCCCGGGCGGGGCCGGGCGGGGCCCGGTGCCGGAGTGACGGCCGGGGCCCGGTCGGCCCGGGGCTCAGCTCCAGGGGCCGACCGTGAGCCGGATCCGGGCGTCGGGGCCGAGGATCGGGCCGGTGGTGGCCGGCAGGGGGATGTGGGCGAGCCAGGCGTCGGCCCGCGGGTCCTCGTCCGGCAGCGGTGGGCCGGTCGGGCGGAGGTCCCGGATCGGGCCGTCCACCTCGGAGTTCCAGTGCGCCCAGGCCGCCGGGCGCGGGGAGTCGGTGTCCACGTCGACGATCAGGGTGTCCGCGAAGTCGGCGGTCTGCTCCAGGTGGTCGCCGAAGCCGAAGAAGCCGTTGTGCTCCTTGAGTCCCAACACCCGCAGGTCGAGCGCGAACCGCACCGGTTCGCTCGTCCCGGGCGGCCCGCCGTGCTCGGCGTCCGCCGTCGCGCGCTCCGCGTCCGAACGGTGCGGGAGCAGCCTGCTGGAGAGGAAGGTGGTCGCCAGCTGGACGGCGCCGTCCCGGGCGGTCCGGGTCCGGAGGGTGGCCGGGGTGGGGTCGGAGAGCTGGATCGGGCACCAGTGCGGGGCGGTGCGTTCGTGCAGCAGCACCGGCAGTCCGCGGACCTGGAGCCGAACCTCGGCCTGCCAGGTGACGTCGGGGTCGTGGTCCGAGAGCTCCAGGTCGACCAGGTCGGCGCGGACCCGGAGGTCGCCGAACAGGAAGCGGCGCAGGTTCTGGTATCCCTCCTCGGAGTTGACCAGTCCGTACCGGCCGCTGTGACTGCGGTGCGTGAACGCCCGGTTGGCGCCGGTGACCTGGGCGTTCTCGATCTGCACCAGGCCGTCGCTGCGCGGGCCGACGGCGGAGGCGGAGGCGCCGTGGGCGACGTCGTAGTCGTCGGAGTCGGTGCCGATCATGCAGAAGATCCGGTCGAGCGGGAACCCGCCCGCGGCGTCCTCCGCCGTCCCGCTGCCGTCGTCGTGCGGCACGTCGACGGCTCGCCAGCCCTCCGGCGGACCGTCCGGATCCGGGTCCGGCGTCAGGTACCGGTACATCCGGTCGGGCCCGAAGACGTCGGCACCGTTGAAGTCGAAGGTGTCGCGCAGCGCTTCGGGGATGCCGAAGCCGACGGCGAAGGTGATGCCGCCGTGTGGCGTTCCGTAGGTGAACAGCTTCGACACGTAGTCGGTGGCGCGCTTCCCCTTCCGCTGCTCGGGGATGACCTTCTGGAGCAGGCAGCGGCAGATCAGGCCGCCCATCGAGTGGGCGACCAGGTGGACCTGCGGGGCGCCGCGCGCCTGCAGTTCCTCGATCAGCCGGAGGAGGTCCTCGGCGGCGCGCTCCAGGCTGAACGCCTGGGGTTCGCCGCCCCAGGTGCCTGAGCAGCGGTCGTAGAAGCGGTGGATCCAGACGCTTTCGCAGTCGACCTTGTCCGGGTGGTTCGCCAGATATGCGTCCTGGCCGCCCTCGACGAGGACGTGGTAGCCCTCGTCGGTGAGCAGGCGCAGTAACGGGCTTTCGAACTGGTAGAAGACGGGGGAGTCCTGGCGCCCGACGCGGATGTGCGTCGAGCCTTCGTTGAATCCGTAGAACGGATCCGTCACGGCCTTCTCGATCCCGGGGGTGCCACCGGCGTATCCCCGGACGTAGACGATCGGGAGCCTGGAGGACGGCGCGCTCATGGCCGGCCTGCCTCTCCGCGGCCGGCACCGGCCGGTACCGGCCGACCCGTTGACGTGGGAGTTTCCTCCTCCCAGTGTCTGCCGCCGGGGTCGCCCTGTCACCCCCCGGGTGCGGACCGTTGATGGGTCGTCACTGTTCGTGCCGGGTGGGGAAGGCCGGTGCGGCCGGTCGGCGGCGGATCGGTCGGCGGCGGACCGGTCGGTGGCGGCGGGGTCGGCGGCGGTCCGGTCGGTGCCGGGTCGGCCCGGTGCCGGTCGGGTCAGCGGCGGTCGGGCGGCAGCAGTGCGGCGAGTCCGTCGAGGATGCGGTCGAGGCCGAAGTCGAACCGGGCGTCCAGGTCCGGGCCGGTGAGGTCGTCGGCCATCGCGACGAGGTGGGGGAACTCCGCCGCGGGCAGCGAGCGGAAGCGCTCGGCGGCGGCGTCGGCGACCTCGCGCCGCCCGGCGCCGGCGGTCTCGGCGGCCGCCATCGGGGACTGCTCCTGGAGGACGAAGCCCTGGACGTACGCGCCGAGCAGGTAGGAGATCATCGCGCTGTCGGCGGGGGAGAAGCCGGCCTCCCGCAGCCGGTCGAGCTGTTCCTCCATCAGTCGCATCAGGTGGGGGCCCGGGGCGAGCCGCCCCGCCATCACCTTGGCCGCGTCCCGCCGGCCGAGCAGGTGGGCACGGTGGCGCCGACAGTAGCCGCGCAGCTGGGTGCGCCAGTCGCCGGTGCGCGGCGGGGCCTCGGCGTCGGCCATCAGCGCGTCGTTGAGCAGGTCGAGCAGTTCCTCCTTGTTGCGGACGTGCCAGTACAGCGAGGCGGCCTTGACCCCGACTTCGGCGGCGACCTTGCGCATCGACAGGCCGGCCAGGCCCTCGCGCTCCAGGACCCGCAGGGCGGCCCGGGCGAGGGCGTCGCGGGTGAGTCCGGGCTGGGTGGCGTCGTCCTCGGTGGCCGGCATGAGGTCCTCGCTGTTCGTCGGCGCTGTTCGTCGGCGCTGTTGGTGGGGGCTGTTGGCGGGGGCTGTTCGTCGGGCGGGACGGGCGGAGGGCCCGCTTTTCCATTTGCAATCTAACACCGTTAGGTGCACGCTTTCCCCGTCGAAACCGTCCCTAACGCCGTTAGGGATCTCAGGGCAATCGAGAGGAACGCCCGATGGGGGAGAGCGGGGCGCCGGACGTCCGGCGCCGCCAGCGGCTCGCGCTCGCGACGCTGTGCACCACCATGTTCATGTCCATGCTGGACAACGTCATCGTCAACAACGCCCTGCCGCGCGTCGGAGAGGACCTCGACGCGGGCATCACCGGTCTCCAGTGGGTCGCCGAGGGCTACAGCCTGGTCTTCGCCGCGCTGCTGCTCACCGGCGGCGCGCTCGGCGACCGGTTCGGCCGCACCGCCGTCTTCCGGCTCGGGCTGGCGCTGTTCACGCTGGGATCGGCCGCCGCGGCCCTGGCCGGAACGGTCGGGGCCCTGGTCGCCGCACGGATGCTCCAGGGCGTCGGCGCGGCCCTGCTCACCCCCGGCAGCCTCGCCATCCTGCGGCACGTGTTCACCGACGAACGGGAACGCACCCGCGCCATCGGCCGGTGGTCCGGCGTCTCCGCGCTCGGTCTCTCGGTCGGCCCGGTGGTCGGCGGCCCGATGGTCGAGGCGTTCGGCTGGGCGAGCGTCTTCTGGATCAACGTCCCGATCGGCGTCGCCGCACTCGTCCTGTCGGCCCGGGTGCTCCCGGTCGTCCCGGGCCGGGCCCGGCGGATCGACCTCGGCGGCCTCGTGCTCTCGGCGCTCGGCCTCGGCGCTGCCGTCCACACCCTGCTCGAAGGGCCGGACCGCGGCTGGACGGACGGCCGGGTGCTCACCACCGCG
The DNA here is from genome assembly GCF_044764505.1 of Kitasatospora sp. NPDC094019. Taxonomy (NCBI): domain Bacteria; kingdom Bacillati; phylum Actinomycetota; class Actinomycetes; order Kitasatosporales; family Streptomycetaceae; genus Kitasatospora; species Kitasatospora sp. NPDC094019. Next base: position 433,265 of record NZ_JBIWIF010000003.1, on the reverse strand, counting down.
GCGCTCGCGGTGCTGCTGCTGACGGCGTTCCTGCTGCTCGAACTGCGGCTCGCCGAACCGATGCTCGACCTCCGGCTGTTCCGCGACGGCGTGCTCGGCGGCGCGCTGCTGGGCGGATTCGCGGTGAGCTTCGGCATGTTCGGCGCGCTGTTCTTCCTGCCGCTGCTGATGCAGGGCGTCCTGGACTGGTCCCCGACGGCCGCCGGCCTGGCCGGGCTGCCGATGACGGCCATGATCGTCGTCGCCGGTCCGCTCTCGGCTCGGCTGACCGGCCGGTACGGGCCGCGGATCCCGCTGGTACTGGGCATCGCCCTGTGCGCGTTCGGCCTCGCCGGCCTGTCCCTGTACGGAGAGAACGCCCGCTACCTGGACTACCTGTGGACGCTGTTCGTCCTCGGCCTGGGCCTGGGGACGACCTTCACCCCGGTCTCGATCGCGGTACTGCAACGGGTCGCCCCGGAGCGGATCGGCACCGCCTCGGCGACCGTCAACACCCTGCGCGAACTCGGCGGCGTGCTCGGCATCGCCGTCCTCGGCGCCGTCCTGACCCACCGCCTGACCGACTCCCTGTCCGGCCTCGGCCTCCCGTCGGACGCCCTGGCCGCCGCCACCACGCCGGGCGCGGGCACCGCTCCGCTGCCCGGACCGGTCAGGTCGGCGGTCGAGGCCGCCTTCACCGACGGCATCCAGCTCGCCCTGCGCTGCGGCTCCGCCGCCCTGGCCCTGGCCGCCGTCCTGGTCGCCCTGCTGCTGCGCCCTGCCGCGCCGCGCCCGCAGGGGCCGCCCGCCGACCGGTCCCGTCCGGAGGCACCGGTGGGCGCCCGCCGGGCGTGAGCGCCGACCCGGGGGCGGCAACCCTTCGGCGCCGACCCGTGAGGGTTCGGCTGTGCGTGCTCGGCCGTGAGCGCCGAAGGGAACCGGGCGCCGCCCGGTCAGCGGAAGAGCGCGATCGCGTGCACCTCCAGCGTCGCCTTCGCCGCGTCCCAGCCGTGGACCGTCCCGAGGCAGTACCCCGCGCGGGTCTGCGCACCGGCCTCGGAGTCGCTCAGCCCCGGGCGGGTGCAGGTGACCCGCACCCGCCCGCTCCGGGAGAGGTCGTCGGGACGTCCGTAGCGGGCCAGGAAGACGGTGCCGCCCTCGGCGGCGGCCGGCCCGGGACCGACCGCCTGGAACTTCCCCCGGAGCAGCACGTAGGCATCCGCCCGGGAGAGCGGGACTCCGGGGGGACGCGGACCGGATTCCTCGACCGCGTCCAGGGAGCGGGCCAGGGCCCGGTTCTTCCGGACGGTGCCGGTCAACAGATCGGCGTGGATGATGCCGTCCCGGTCGTCGAGCGCCTTGATGATGACGCCGATCACGTCGATCGGGGCGTCGCTCCGCACGTACCGGCTGATCCGTTCCTCCGCCGCCTCGGTGCCGATGCCGACCGTCGTGCCCGGCACCTCGCCGCCGAAGTGCAGGTTGCGGGTGATCCGCTGCTCGACCTCCTGGGTCAGGGCGGCGGTGTACCGGCCCATGCGGTAGATGTCCATGACGGCCTTGTCGTCCAGGTGGACGCAGGCTTTGGTGGTGACGTCCACGCCGGCGGGCGCCCGTTTGCGGCGCAGTTCCAGGCCGCCGACGGCGAGCAGCGCGACCAGGCTGCCGAAGGCCACCAGCCAGGTGGCGAGTTCGAACCCGAGGACGCCCCACGAGGATTCGTCGAAAATGGTCACGGGTCTCCGATCAGGAGGGCGGTGCGGGTGTCGGGGGCCGGGACGGGCCCCGGCCCGTCGCCGGGGTGTCGGCCCGGTACTGGGCCAGGAGGCGCCGGACGACCTCCGGCCGGTCGGGGAAGTAGAGGGCGTTGCCGATCGGGTGCTCCAGCCGGGGGTCCCGGTCGACCGCCGGGTCGATCGGGCGGCGCAGGGTGAGCGTCATGATCTTCTTCTGCGTGGCGGGCGCCAGCAGCCACGCCAGTACCCGGTCGTAGGTGGCCCGCTTCGTCGGGTCGAGCAGCAGCAGCGGGTAGTCGGACAGCACGATGCCGTCCTGCGGGTAGACCAGGTCCAGCGGTTCGCGCAGGCGCCGCTCCCCGCCGAGGGCGAGCAGGTCCGACTCGTAGGCGATCACCGCGTCGGCCTCGTCCTGGTGGTCGAGGTAGGCGTCGACCAGGGCGTGGGTGGACGCCGCGGCGAGGGTCCGGCCGCTCAGGAAGCCGCGGACCCGGTCCTCCGTGACGTCCTCCGGCCGGAGCGCCTCGCCGGTCCCGGCCGCGGCGGTCGCCACGGCGACGAGGGCGGCGAGGCCGCTGTGGGCCACGTTCGGGTCGGTCATGGCGTACCGCAGCTCCCCGCGTTCCGCCGCGGCGGCGATGTCGGCCCAGGACGGCTGCCGGGCGCCCGCGCCGGGCCACAGACGGTGCGCGGTGCTCCGCCTCACCCCGAGGACGAGCGGCGACATCATGGTGCGGGTGGAGAGCGGGGTGCCGGTCCCGCCCGCGGCCTTGACGTTCAGCCGCAGCCAGCGGTCGGAGGAGAGCCAGGCCAGGTGGTGCCGGTCCGGGGTGCCGGAGCCGAGGAGGTCGCTCGCGCTGACGGTGCCGCCGAGATCCAGCTCCAGGGTGATCCCGGTGGCGCGGCGCAGGTCGTCCAGGACCGGCCGGAGATCGGTCAGTTCGGCGCTGGCCAGCACGGACAGCGTGGTGCCGGTGGGTCCGCCCGGACCGCAGGCTGCCATCGGGGCGGTGGAGCAGACCAGCAGGACCAGGGCCGGCAGCACCCGGGCGAGCACCCGGGACACCGGGCCGGAGCCGGTGCGGGCGTGACCGGGGCGTCCCCGGCGCCGGGCGGGTCGGTTCACGGTGCCGCTCCCGGGGCGGGGGCACCGGGGTCGGACGGGCAGTCGCCGACCTTGCGCACCATCCGGTTCAGGATCTCCTGGGCCGGCATGACGGTCCTGGTGTCGTCGGTGCGGGTGTCCGGGGCCGGGATGCCGCGCTCGCCGAGGTAGGTCCTGAGTTCTCCGGAGTCCGCGTCGTCGCCGATGGTGCGGAAGCCGAGGGCCACGGCGCGCTCGCGCAGCCGGCGGTCGTGGGTGAGCAGTTCGCCCAGCCGGTCGGCCTCGGGCCGGAGCGAGATGAACTGCGGCTGCGTGATGAACCGCGAGGTCGGGTACAGCAGGACGCGCTCGGTGTCGATCCGGTGCCGGGTGTCGTGGAAGCGCGTCTGGTAGGCGAGGTACTGGTGTTCGTAGACGACCACCACGGGGGCGATCCCGCGGCCCTCGGGGCTGGCGTACGGCTCGAAGACGTCCACGCCGGGCATGCCCTGCGCCGAGAGCAGGGGCTTGATCCGGTCGGCGAGTTCCTCGGCGCCCGGGTCCTCGGGGACGCGGCCCCCGTTCACGGTGAACGCGACCTGGGCCAGGAAGGTCTCGGCCGAGTTCGACTGGCAGATGTGCGAGGTCTGGGCCACCACGACGTTCCCGTTGGTCGTGCCGTGGCGCTGGATCCGCAGATCGTTCCACGTCCGGTGGGCGGCCCCCTGACTCAGGAAGGCGGCGAGGTCGAGGCTGTAGTAGAGCGGTTCCTCGCCGCGTCCGACCGGGAGCTGCGGGGTGGCGATCCCGCTGTCCTCCAGCGTTCGGGCGTAGTCCCGGTAGGTGGCGAGCACCAGCGGGCTGACGAACGGGTTGTACGCCTTCGAATAGGCGTTCTCCCGCTTCAGCCGGGCCAGGATGTCGTTGGCCGGCGGGCGGCCCGAGGGGAAGAGGAAGGAGAGCCGGGAGTAGTCGCCGCCGACCAGCTCCTGCGAGCCGGAGGCGGTGACGTGGACCCGGATGCCGTGGCCCAGGAGAAGCCGCCGGACCTCCGGGTCCTCGAAGAACACCGCCTTGGAGCCGGTGCGGCCCTCCAGCAGGAGGACCTTGTCGAAGGGGAGCAGCAGATGACCGGAGAGCGCCAGCGAGGTGGTGCCGGCGAGGAACAGCGCCAGCAGCCCGGCCACGGCGGCGGTGAACCGCGGGCGTCTGTGCGCGATCGAGCGCTGCCGTTTGACGGTCAGCCTCGGCTCTTCAACTATTGGTCCCTCAGGCATGATTGACACTGTGTCAGGGATGGCGCCGGGCGGGCGGCCGAAGAACGGAGTTCACCGGACGGTTGCCCCGCGGTCCGTCGGCCGCCGCCGCCGGGGCTCAGCCGGTCCCCTCCACCGAGGACTGGGCGGTGCGGGCGAGTTCCTTCCGGGCCGCCCAGCGGCGGGCCGGATCGGCCGTCGGGGCCGGGACCGTCGGGCGGAAGGTCAGTTCGGCCACCAGGCCGCGGACGGCGACCACCCGGGCCAGCGAGGTGACCAGGTCGTCCTCGCCGACGAAGGCGGGGACGCTGGTGGCGCGCCCGTCGGTCAACCGGTAGCGGATCGAGACGGGCTGGACGTCGGCGCCGGACCGGACGGCGGCCTCGAAGAACGCCGGGCGGAACCGCCCGCTCTCCCGTCCGCACCAGGTGGACCCCTCCGGGAACACGATCACCGGGTGGCCGGCCCGCAGCCGGTCGGTCACCTCGGCGACGGCCGCCGGCAGGGCGCGCAGCCGGTCGCGGTCGAGGAACACCGCCCCGCCCCGGGCGACCAGCCACCCCAGCACCGGCCAGTCCCGGATCTCGGTCTTGGCGACCGACCGGCCCGGCCGGACGGCGGCGACCAGCGGGATGTCCAGCCAGGAGACGTGGTTGGCCACCAGCAGGACCCCGCCCCGGCCGGCCGGGGCCTCGGCCGGGGTCGGGGCGGGCACGATCCGGACCGCGACGCCCAGCGCGCCGAGCATCCCGCGGGCCCAGAACCGGGTCAGCAGGCCGCGCGGACCGCGCGGCAGCAGCCGCACCGGCGGAATCAGTGCCAGCCCCGCGACCAGCAGGACCAGGAAGCCCGCCATCCGCAGCACCCGGCGGGGGAGGGCGACGGTCGGCGCCGGGTCGGTCAGGCACGCCTCGGGGGTGCAGGAGGCCGTCGGCAGCCAGACGCTCATGAGGCCGGTCCCGCGTCCGCCGCGGCCGCCGTGCCCACGCCGCCGACACCGGACAGGAAGTGCCGCAGGTAGCGCGGGTCGGTGCGCTCCAGCGACAGCAGGACGTACAGGTCGGCGCAGTCGAAGTCCGGGTCGTACGCGGGCGCGCCGCAGACCCAGGCGCCCAGCCGGAGGTAGCCGCGGAGCAGGGCCGGCAGCGGCCCGCGGTCGGCCCGCGCGACGCCGGTGGCGTCCCAGGGGCGGTGCGGGGAGACCCGGTACCGCTCGGGCGCGAGGTGCTTGGCGGCGACGGTGTCCCAGACCCGGGCGGCGGTGGCGCCGCCGTCCTCCAGCGGGATCGAGCAGCAGCCGCCCACCCAGGTGTTGCCGGTGTCGGCGAGGTAGCGGGCGATACCGCCCCACATCAGGTTGATGACGGCCCCGTTGCCGCGGTGCTCGGCGGCGATGCAGGAGCGGCCGAGCTCGACCAGGCCCTCGCGCAGCGGTGCGAGGTTGCCGAGGTCGAACTCGCCGTCCGAGTAGAGCCGGCCGGCCCGGCGGGCGGCCTCGGGGCGCAGCAGCCGGTAGGTGCCGACGACGGCGCCGTCCTCGCCCTCGCGGACGAGCAGGTGGTCGCAGAAGTCGTCGAACGGGTCGACGTCCAGGCCCGGGACGGTGCTCCGGAGGGCGGCGCCGAGCTCGTCGGCGAAGACCTGGTGGCGCAGTCGCTGGGCGGCGCGGACGTCGGCCTCGTCGCGGGCCAGCGAGACGGTGTAGACGGCGGAGGCGGAGCCGGACGCGGCGGCGGGGCGCGCGACGGGCACCGGGGTGGCCCGGGTGGGGGTGACTGCGGTCGGAGTGTACGTGGGGACGGTGGTCATGGCGGACCCTCCAGGGCAGCACGGACGACGGCGGCCACGGCGTTCCGTGGCAGCGGCCCGGCTCGGACCCGTACAGTCGGATCCGCGAACCGGCACCCGTATGTCTCTCCAAGTCCGCTGGCATCCACGTTGCCGTTCGGGGGAGCGCAGATGTGCACCTGCTGAATGCGACCACCCGACGTGTGCGGGACATCTGTTGGGCACCGCGGCGCCGCCCTATCCTCCGCTGCATGGGGTGGAATCCGGGGGCGGGACTCTGGCGGACCTTCGCCAGTGACATGACAGACGTATTGGTGTGCCAGACGGCGGCGACGGGCGGACTCGCCGTCGTGTACGCGCTGGCGCGGGCGGTGGGGCTGGCGCCCTCGCCGTGGTGGTGCCTGGTGGTGGCGATGGCCGTCGCCCTGCACCTGGTCGGCGAGCGCTGCTGGGAGGACGACCGGCGGCCGAGGGCGGCGCTGGTGGCGCTGGCCGTGGCGCTGGCGGTCGCGATGGCGCCGTACCTGGTGCTGGGGGCGGCCGCCGGGTGGGCGGAGGCGCAGGCGGCGGACACCTACGCCTCCGGCGCGATGGCGGGCGGGCTGCTGCTCGCCGGGTACGTGGCGCGCGCCGTGCACGCGCTGCGCAGCGGCGCGTACCCGCCGCGTCCCGCCGCCGCGCCGGGAACGGGCGGGCGAGGTTGGACGAGCGGACCGGCCCCGGCGCGCCGCACCGGGGCCGGGCCTTGACGTCAGGGGGTCAGTACGCCTGCCACCCCTGCGGGTCGACTCCGCCCGGGACGACCTCGGCGGGGCCGTACGGCTCTCGGGTGAAGACGAAGGAGCCGATGTCCAGGTGGCTCACCGAGCCGTCGGCGGCGCGCACCACGCGCAGGGTCTCGCCCGTGTAGTAGTCGTTCAGCCCGGTCCAGGTGCCGTCCGTCTCGGCCCGGAAGCGGCCCGCGCGGCCGGCCCGGCCGAGTACCGACAGCTCCAGTCCGCGGTCCGCCGTGAGCCGCAGCGCGTGCGGCGCGGCGCCCCAGTACCAGGGGCCGGTGAGGGCCAGCAGCTCCTCGTCGAACTCGGCCAGCGGGCGCCAGGGCGCGGGGATCCGCGGCTCGTGCTCGGCGGTGAGCGCGATCAGCTCGGCGGCGACCGCGGCGGTGCGCACCCCGTTGGTGGAGTTGGCGAAGGCGATCGCGGCCAGGCCGTCCGCCTCGCTCACCCACAGTCCGGCGGTGAAGCCGGGCATCGAGCCGGAGTGCCCGTGCAGGATCCGGTCGCCGTGCCGCACCAGCTGGAGCCCCAGGCCGTAGGTGTCGCTCCAGTCGTCCGGGTCGGGCCCGACGGCGGGGCGGCGCATCTCGGCCACGGTGTCGGCGGAGAGCACCATCTCGTGGCCGGTGGTCAGGAACGCGGCCCACGTGGCGAGGTCGTCGACGGTGGACCAGAGCTGGCCCGCCGGGGCCATCCGGCCGGTGTCCGTGAGCGGCTCGGGCAGCATCACGTCGGCCCACGGGTGGACGGCGAAGCCGCCCGCGTGCGGGTGCTCGGGGAGCGGACCGGTGCGGTTCATGCCGAGCGGCCGCAGGACCTCGCGGCGGAGGACCTCGCCCCAGGGCTCGCCGCGCAGCCGCTCGACCAGTGCGCCGAGGAGCGCGTAGGTCGGGTTGGAGTAGTGGTGGACCCGCCCGGCCGGATGCCGCAGCGGCCGCTCGGCCTCCAGGAGGTCGTCGAGCCCGGGGCGCAGCCCGCCGTCGGTCCGCTCCCACCAGGGGCCCGGGGTCTCGGAGGCGAGGCCGGCCGAGTGGGAGAGCAACTGGGCGACGGTGGCGCGGTCGGCGGGCGTGCCGGGCAGGTGGCGCCCCAGCGGGTCGGCGAGATCGAGCAGGCCCTCGTCCCGCAGCCGCAGCACGAGCACGGCGACGAAGGTCTTGGTGATCGAGCCGATCCGGTACTGGACGTCGTTGGTCGGGGCGTGACCGTCGACCATGCTGCGGGCGCCGCTCCACACGAGCCGCCCGTCCCGGAGGACTCCGGCGACCATCGAGGGGGTGCGCCCCTCGGACTGGGCGACAGCCAGACGGTGCAGCAGCGCGCGGCGGGTGGTGGGGAGCAGGTCGTCGGACAGCTCGGTCATCTGGTCCTCTGTGGCAGGTCGGGAGGCGGCGAGTCGGTGCGGTACGGCCGGGCAAGGAGGTAAGGCGGCAAGGCGGCAAGGCGGTTCGGGAAGCTTCGGCGAGCGAGCCACCCCGCGCCCAACCTAGTTCGTGTCCGTCCGCCCCTTCCACCCATTTTCGTCCCGGCCCACCGCCCGTCCGGCAGCGGGTCGGCTCGTGGCCCGACTCCGGCCCGGCTCCGGGGCGTACGGGCGGGTGACCCGGGCGGCGTGGCGCCGCGCCCCGTCCGCGCCCGACTCCTAGGGTCCGTCTGACCGCCGACCACCCTACGGAGCGTCATGCCCTCCCACCCCGAGCCGACCCTGCCCGAGCCGCGCCGGCCCCAACCGCCCACCGGCGTCAAGGCCCGCCGGGTGCTCCGCAACCCCCGGATCTGGGTGGTCCCCGGCGTCCTGGTCGGGCTGCTCAGCCTGCTGATGTCGCTGCTCTACCTGGGCGGCATCCTCGACCCCCGCGGCGACCTGCACCACCTGCCGATCGCCCTGGTGAACACCGACCGCGGCGCCGCCGTCGCCGGGCAGCAGCAGAACCTCGGCGAACAGGTCGTCACCGGGATCGCCACCGCCCCCGGTCAGGGCGACGCCGTTGCCTGGCGGCAGCTGGACGAGGCGACGGCGAAGGAGCAGCTGGCGTCCGGCAAGATCTACGGGGCACTCCAGGTGCCGCCCGGGTTCACCGCCGACGTCGCCGCCCTCGGGGGCGCCAGCGAGAAGCCCGCGCGCCCCACTGTGCTCCAGTACACCAACCCGGGCGTCGGCAGTCTCGGTTCCTCACTGGCGGCCCAGATCGGTCAGCAGGCCGTCCACCAGGCGTCGCTGGCCCTCGGCGCGAAACTCGCCGTGCTGCCGCAGGCCCGGGACGCGGGCGACGCGGCCCGGCTGCTGATCGCCGATCCGATCGGCCTCAGCACCACGGTCGGCCACCCGATCGGCAACCGCAGCGGACTCGGGCTCTCCGCCTTCTACTACACCCTGCTGCTGGTGCTGGCGGGCTTCTTCGGCGCCAACATCATCGGCAACGGTGTCGACGTCGCGCTCGGCTACGCCGACAACGAGGTCGGCCCCTGGCGCGCCCGCCACCCGGTGGTGCCGATCAGCCGCACCAGCACCCTCGCCGTCAAGTGCGCGATGTCGGTGGGCCTGTCGCTGCTGACGTCCTCGCTGATCATGCTGGCGGCGGCGGTGATCCTCGACATGGACGCCGACCACCTGCCGCTGCTGTGGATCTTCTCGGTCTGCGCCAGCAGCGCGGTCGGCCTCGGCGTCCAGGCGATCAACGCGGCCTTCGGCGGCCTCGGCCTGCTGATCAGCATGTTCGTCTTCATCGTGCTGGGCCTGCCGTCCTCCGGCGCGACGATCCCGCTGGACGCCCTGCCGTCGTTCTACCGCTTCCTCTCGCTGTTCGAGCCGATGCGCCAGCTCACCGACGGCGTGCGGGCGATCCTGTTCTTCGACGCGCAGGCGGACGCGGGACTGACCCGGGCCTGGATCTGGATCGGCATCGGCACCGTCGCGGCCCTGCTCTTCGGCTTCGCGATGACCCGCTACTACGACCGCAAGGGACTGCACCGCACCGTCCCCGAGCTGGCCTGAGACCGGCCCCGGGTCCGGGTCCCGCGCCCGAACCCGGGGCCGGGACCCGGACGGGCGTCAGCCGGCCGGCAGCGGCGGCAGCTCGGGCCGCCGGAGCCAGGCGTCGAACAGGCCCTCCAGCGGCGTCCGCGCGTACCGGGCGGCGTGCGCGGTGAAGTCCGCCGTGGTGACCACCCCGTGCCGGTGGAACGCCGCCCAGTCCTTGAGCATCCGGAAGAACGCGGCGTCCCCGAGGGTCAGCCGCAGCGCGTGCACCACCAGACCGCCGCGCTGGTACAGCCGGTCGTCGAACATCAGCTTGCGGCCCGGATCGGCCAGCCGGAGGTCCTGCGGCAGCCCGGCCAGCAGCCGGTGCGCGTACAGGGCCCGCGCGGCCGCCGTCGGTCCGCCCGAACGCTCCGACCAGAGCCATTCGGCGTACTTGGCCAGCCCCTCGTTCAGCCAGATGTGGCTCCAGTCCCCGATCGACACGCTGTTGCCGAACCACTGGTGCGCCAGCTCGTGCGCGATCAGCCGCTCCCGCTCCCAGCCGCCGCCCAGGTGGTTGGTGCCGAAGGTCGCCACCCCCTGCGCCTCCACCGGCACGTCCAGCTCCTCGTCGGCGACGACCACCGTGTACTCGCCGAACGGGTACGGACCGAACACCTCGCCGAAGTACGCCATCATCCGCGGCTGCCGCCCGAAGTCCGCCGCGAACGCCCCGGCCAGCCGCTCCGGCACGTACCCGGTCTGCGGCACCTCCGGGTGCTCGGCCAGCTGCACCGGCCGGTACGGGCCGATCGAGACCGTCACCAGGTAGGTCGAGGTCGGCGCGGACTGCTCGTACACCCAGGTGGTGCTGGACGAGCGGGTGGTGCGGGTCAGCAGCCGGCCGCCCACCACCACGGTGTACGGGGACGGCGTGGTGACCGCTATCTGGTACGTCGCCTTGTCCGCCGGCCGGTCGTTGCACGGGAACCAGGACGGCGCCCCGACCGGCTGGCTGGCCACCAGCGCGCCGTCGGTCAGCTCCTCCCAGCCCAGGCCGCCCCACGGGCTGCGGACCGGCCGCGGATTGCCGGTGTAGTGCACCTCCACGGTGAAGGCCGCACCGGCCGACAGGGCCTTCGCCGGGCGCACCCGCAGCTTGCCCGCCCGGTGGGTGTAGCGGGCCGGTCGGCCGTCCACCAGCACCCGGCCGATCCGGAAGTCCGCCAGGTCCAGCGCGAACTCGGCCAGCGCCGTCGCCGCGACGGCGCTCAGCCGGGCCGTGCCACCCAGCCGGTTGGGGCCGGGCCGGTAGTCCAGCGCCAGCTCGTACCGGTGGACCCGGTAGCGGGGATCCCCACTGCCGGGGAAGTACGGGTCCGGCGGGGCGACGGGCTGCGGGGGCTGTGAGGGCTGCGGGGACTGCGCCGGGCTGTGGTTCACCGGGTCGTACGCTCCTGGAACAGGGGGTGGACGGGGGCGGGGGACGGACGGGGGACGGCGGCGGGCGCCGACCGGACGCCCGGGGGGCCGGACGGGGCGAACCCCGGCCGGCCCCCCGGGACGGCGGTCAGGACGTCGCCTGCCACACCTCGATCGGGTTGCCGAGCCACCTGGAGTCGGCGGGCACCGACTCGGCACGCATCACCAGCGAGGCCGGACCCAGCGTGCTGCGCGCGCCCACCGTACTGCCGGGCAGCACGATGCCGCCGGGCCCCAGGGTGGCGCCCTCGCGCAGGACGACAGTATCCATCCGCATGATCCGGTCGTGGAAGAGGTGGGTCTGCACCACGCAGCCCCGGTTGACCGTCACCCCGTCGCCGAGGGTGACCAGGTCCGCCTCCGGCAGCCAGTAGCTCTCGCACCACACGCCGCGCCCGACGTGCGCGCCGAGCGCCCGCAGCCACAGGTTCAGCACCGGGGTGCCCGGTACCGCGCCCACCAGCCACGGCACCGCCAGCACCTCGACGAAGGTGTCGGCCAGCTCGTTGCGCCACACGAAACCGCTCCACAGCGGGTGTTCCACCGCCCGGAACCGGCCGATCAGCAGCCACTTCGCCGCCACCGCGACCGCGCACGCCACCGTGCCCGACGCCAGCAGCACCGGCCCGGACAGCAGCGCCGCCGCGAGCGGCGACCACGCCACGGCCAGCCAGGACAGCGCGGCCAGCGTCAGCGCGCCCAGCGCGCCCGAGACCAGCACCGGCAGCAGCCGGCACACCTCGACCAGTCCGCGCGCCCACAGCAGCCGGGCCGGCGGCTCGTAGGTCAGGCTCTGGTCCGCCCGGTCGGCCGAACGCGGCAGCCGCACCGGCGGCATGCCCAGGTACGAGCCGCCCTTCTTCGCCTTCGCCGGCGTCGCCGACAGCACGCCGACCAGACCGCGCTTGGGCACCGAACGGCCCGGCGCGGTCATCCCCGAGTTGCCGAGGAACGCCCGGTCGCCGACCTTCGCCTCACCGAGCCGCACCCAGCCGCCGCCCAGCTCGTACGGCGCCATCAGGGTGTCGTCGGCCAGGAACGCGCCGTCGCCGACCGTGGTCAGGCTCGGCAGCGCCAGCACCGTGGAGATCTCCGCGTGCCGTCCGACCCGCATCCCCAGCGCCCGCAGCCACAGCGGCGTGACCAGGCCCGCGTACAGCGGGAACAGCACCTCCCGGGCCTGGTCCATCAGCTGGGTGACCGTCCACGCCTGCCAGCCGACCCGGCCGTGCAGCGGGTGCACACCCGGCGTCAGGCCGATCGACAGCAGCCGCACCGCGGCGACCAGCTGCACCGCGTACACCACGCCGAACGCCAGCACGGCCGGCAGCAGACCGAGCAGGGCGCCGCCGAGCGCGCCGCCCAGACCGTCCGCCGGGTCGACGAACGGGGCCAGCACCGCCAGCCCGGCCACCGCCGGGAGCAGCGGCAGCAGGCTCAGCGCGGAACCGCTCAGGCCGAACAGCGCGGACCAGCGGGCCCGGCGCACCGGGCGCTCCTTGGGCCAGGTGCGCTCGGCCCGGCCCAGCTTGACGGCGGGCGCGCCGCCCCAGCGCTGGCCGGTCGGGACATGACCGGTGACGCTGGAGCCGGCCACCACCTGCGCCCGCTTGCCGATCCGGGCACCCGGCAGCAGGGTCGACCGGGTACCGACCACGGCCCCCGAACCCACCTTGAGCTGGCCGACCTCCAGTCGGTCACCGTCGACCCAGTAGCCGTTGAGGTCCACCTCGGCCTCCACCGCGCAGCCCCGGCCCAGCTTGAGCATGCCGGTGACCGGCGGCAGCGCGTGCAGGTCGACCTCCTCGCCGACCTTGGCACCGAGCGCCCGCGCGTAGCGGACCAGCCAGGCGCCGGAGAGCGAGGTCGCGCCGCTCACCTCGGCCAGCCGCTCGGCCGTCCACAGCCGCAGGTGGACGTTGCCGCCGCGCGGGTAGCTGCCGGGCCGCAGACCGCGCAGCAGCAGCCGGGCGCCGCCCGCCCCGATCGCCAGCCGGCCCGCCGGGGTGAACATCACCGCCGCGAGCGGGACGACCGCCCACCACGAGGCGGTCGGCGCCCAGGCGAAGCCGTCCAGGTGCGAGAGCAGGTTGCCGAGCGCCAGCAGCGCCGCCGTCCAGCGCAGGCCGACCACGGTGAACAGCGGGACCAGCAGGAGCAGCTGGAGCAGCTTGGCGCGGGTCGGCACCGGGGCGACGGTCCGGGCCTCGTGGGTACCGACCGAGCCGCGCTCCAGGTGCCGGGCGAGCTTGCGCAGGGTCGGGTTCTGGTAGATGTCCAGGACCGCCGCGTTCGGGTAGCGGGTCCGCAGCAGGGTGGTCAGCCGGGCGGCGGCCAGGCTGCCGCCGCCGATCGCGAAGAAGTCCTCCCGGGAACCGCTCACCGGCACCCCGAGGATCTCCGTCCACTGCTCGGCCAGCCACGCCTCGGTGCCGTACAGCTGCTCGGTCGGCCCGGAGGTCTCCAGGTCGGGCAGCGGCCAGGGCAGCGCGTTGCGGTCCACCTTGCCGGAGGTGCGGGTGGGCAGGGTGTCGACCGGGGCCAGCAGCGGGACGAGCGCGGCCGGCAGCTCGGCGCGCAGCCGCCGCACCGCCTGCTCCCGGTCCCAGCCCTCGGTGATCACCAGGTAGCCGACCAGCAGCTGGTTGCCACCGCGCGCGGTGCGCACGGCCGCGGCCGCCCCGGCCACGCCCGGCAGCGCCTGGAGCGCCGCGTCGACCTCGCCGAGCTCGATCCGGCGGCCGCCGAGCTTGATCTGCTCGTCGGCGCGGCCCAGGAACAGCAGGCCCTGCGGGTCGGCCTGGACCAGGTCACCGCTGCGGTAGGCGCGCTCCCAGCCCATCGAGGGCAGCGGCGCGTACTTCTCGGCGTCCTTCTCCGGGTCCAGGTAGCGGGCCAGGCCGACGCCGCCGATCACCAGCTGGCCGGTCCCGCCGGGCGCGACCGGCTCGCCGGCCTCGTCGACCACGACCAGGTCCCAGCCGTCCAGCGGCAGGCCGATCCGCACCGGGCCCTCGCCCGTCAGCAGCGCCCCGCAGGCGACCACGGTGGCCTCGGTCGGGCCGTAGGTGTTCCACACCTCGCGGCCCTCGGTGACCACCCGCTGCACCAGCTCGGGCGGGCACGCCTCACCGCCGAAGATCAGCAGCCGGACCTCGTTCAGCGCCTCGGCCGGCCACAGCGCGGCCAGCGTCGGCACGGTGGAGACCACGGTGATCTCCTGCTCGGCCAGCCAGGGGCCGAGGTCGGCACCGCTGCGCACCTGGGAGCGGGGGACGGGCACCAGGCAGGCGCCGTGGCGCCAGGCCAGCCACATCTCCTCGCAGGAGGCGTCGAAGGCGACCGACAGGCCGGCCATCACCCGGTCGCCGGGGCCGATCGGCTCCTCCTGGAGGAAGAGCGCGGCCTCGGCGTCGACGAAGGCGGCGGCGTTGCGGTGGGTGACGGCGACGCCCTTGGGGCGGCCGGTCGAGCCCGAGGTGAAGATGATCCAGGCGTCGTCGTCGGTGGTGGGGCGGTGCCCGCCGGGGGTCCGGTCGGCCAGCGGCTCGCGGGCCGGGCCGGTGAGGGCGAGCGCGCGCTCGGCGCCGAGCACGGCCGCGACGGCGGCCTCCTCGAAGACCAGCTGGGCGCGCTCGTCCGGGTCCTCGGCGTCGACCGGGACGTAGGCGGCACCGGCGGCGAGCACGGCGAGCACGGAGACGTAGAGGTCGTTGGTGCCGGAGGGGACCCGGATGCCGACCCGGTCGCCGCGGCCGATGCCGGCGGCGGCGAGGCGGCGGCGCAGCTGCTCGACCTCGGCGGCCAGGGCGCGGTAGCCGAGCACGGTGCGGCCGTCGTCGAGGGCGGGCTCGGCGGGGTACTGCCGGGCGGTCGCGTCGAGGATGTCGATCAGGGTCCGCGGGGCGGGGGCCGGTCGGCCGGGGTAGCGGGCCTGCTTCTCGGTTTCCTCCGGCGTCGCCTCGGCCGCCGGTGCCGCGTCTGTGGCCGGTGCCGCGTCGGCGGCCCGCTGCTCACGGTCCTGCTGCTCGGCGGCCTGCGCCTGCGGCTCGGAGATCGTGGCGGGGGCGGGCGTGCTGGAGAGGGTCGGCACGGCGGTCGCGACGGGCGCGGCGGCGGTGTCCGGGTCGGTCGCGCCGCCGTCGGCGGTCGCGTCCGGGCCCGGTTCCCGGCTGGGTTCGGCTGTCATCAGTGCCGTGTGCTCCTAGGTCTCGCCCCGTCCCGATGGATCTTCCGGCCCTTGGGGGCGGTGGGAGCACTCGCCTGATCCGGGTGACCCCACTCCGGGGCCGGAGCGGACAACCCAACCGATGGTAGCCCGGTCCGGTGAACCGCACACTGGCCGACACTCCGCCCAACTGGCCCTTGAGTGGCTGAATCTGACGGAACGTCAGGTCGCAACTGAGGCTCCTTCGATCGCATGTGACGGACTGTCAGTCGTTCTGACGGTCCGTCAGGTCGATTTCGCGACCGTGACCCATGCCACATCCGGAGCCGCTCCCCGGGGGTGACGGGCCCGCCGCGAGGGGTGCGGCGGGCCCGTCGGAGCCCGGTCCGGGGAGCGGTGGAACCGCGCGGACGGGTCAGTGGAACCGGTCGAGGTGCTCCCCGAGGAATGCTTCCAGGGTACGGGGGGCGCGCCCGATCAGCCGGGTGGCGGCGTCGTCGGGGCTCTCCGGGCGCTCCACGGCGAGCCGCTGGATCTCGACCACGTGGGCGGCCAGCCAGTCCGGCATCCCGGACCGGGCGACCAGGTGGGCGTGCAGTTCGGCGGGCGAGAGGTTCACGGCCCGTACCGGCCGGCCACGCAGCGTGCCCAGCAGCTCGGCCAGCTCCGGGTGGCTGTACGCCCGGCCGCCGGTCAGCGGGATGTCGCCGCCGGCCGTGTCGGGGCGGGTCAGCACCGCGGCGGCGACATCCCCGATGTCACGGCAGTCGACGTAGTTGCACCGGACGCCGTCCAGCGCGCCGAAGATCGCCCCGGCCGCCGCGACCGCGGGGGCGAGCAGCAGCAGCTTCTGCATGAACGCGTACGGGCGGAGCACGGTCGTGGTGAGGTCGTAGGCCCGCAGCCGCTGCTCGATCAGGTGGTGGCCGCGGGAGACGGCGACCGGGGAGTCGGGCTCGGCGGCCGGTGCGGAGACCTTGACGACGTGCTCCACGCCGAGGAACACGGCCAGGTCCACGGTGCGCAGCTCGTGCTCGACCTGCTGCGGACTGTTCGCCATGGTCAGGAAGAGCTGCGTCGTGCCCTTGAGGGCGGCGCGCATCGAGGCGGGGTCGCCGGCGTCGGCGGCCGCCACCTCGACCAGTCCGCGGGTGTGCGGGTCGAGTCCGGCCAGCAGCCGGTCGGGGTCCCGGCTCAGGGCGCGGACCGGGACGTCCAGGGCGGTGAGGCTGCGCAGGGTGGCGCCGCCGGTGGCGCCGGACGCGCCCATGATGGTGATCATGCGGGTGTTGCTCCTTCGGTACGGGTGGAGGTGCCGGTGGACGTGCGGGAGGAGCCGCGGAACGGGTCAGCGGGCGCGCCGGCGACGCGGGAGCGAGACCCGCCAGCGCCAGGTGGTCATGGTCGCCGCGATCGCGGCGGACACCGGGAGGTCGATCCGCAGCCGGCCCGGCCAGGGGCTGTCGGCCAGTGCCGGTATCCGGGGCAGCAGCTCGGCGGCCGCCAGGCCGACGCCGAGGGCGAGGGCGGCGCAGCCGAGGCCGAAGGCGAAGGCGCGCACCGGGATCGGCCCGCGGGCGGCCCAGGAGTCGGCGGACCGGCGCCGGTGGCGGAGGCCGACCAGGGTGGCGACCAGGGCCGAGGTGCCGGCGATGGTGGTGAGGGCCGCGATCCTGAGCTCCGACTGGCCGGTCGCGATGCCGCCGGCGGTGGCCATGACGGCGGGGGCCGCGTACGCGATCAGGACCTCGCGCCAGAGCACGAAGCGCGGCCGGGCGGTGGTGTCGGTGGTGTCGGGGGCGGCCCCGGGCGTGCTGTCGGTGTCGACGGGTCGCTGCTGGGTTCTGCCGGGCATGGTCCGTCCAAGTGATTAGGAGGCTAATTATAGGTGTTCGGTCGGCCAACAATGGGGTGCCGAAAAGGGTTCGTGCGGGAGGCCGGCCGACCGGCCTCCGGCCGTCCGTCGGGCTCGGGTCGGTCGTGCGCCGGTCGCACGCGCGCCGTCGGCCGGTCGGCCGACGGTGGGGTCGGTCGGCCGTCAGTCGTCCGTCAGTGCGGACATTCCCTCGACCAGTCGGGCCAGTAGGTCGAGGAAGACCGTGCGCTCCTCGACGGAGAGTCCGGCGACCATCGCCTGCATCCGGTCGAAGTGCTCCGGTGCCATGTCGCGCAGTCGCTGGGCGCCCCGCGCGGTCAGTATCACCACGTTGCCCCGCCCGTCCTCGGCGGACGGGCGCCGGGTGACCAGGCCGTCCCGCTCCAGCCCGTCGACCAGGCCGGTCACGGTCGCGCGGGAGACCCCGAGCGCGGCCGCGAGCTGCGAGGGCGATTTCTCGCCGCCGTGGTCCTCCAGCTCGGCCAGGAGTCGGTAGCGCCCGGTGGACAGGCCGAAGCGGGCGAAGTGGGCCTCGCCGGCCTGGCCGAGCCTGGCTCCGGCGGCCATCAGTCGCGCCGCGACCAGGACCGCCTGCGGGTCGGCGCCGAGGCCGTACCGGGAGAGCTGTCGGCGGGCCTGGTCGAGCGAGGGTGCGCCGTTTCCGGCCGGGTGCTGCTGAGCCATGAAAGTAATATGGCGCCTAACCTGATCTCCCGTCAAGCGGCTCGCCCGACGACGGGAAACCCCGCCCCCGCTCCGGGGTGCGGAGCGGGGGCGGGGTTTCCGGGGCGGGTCGCCTTTCGGTCCCCGCGCACGCGGCTAGCGCAGTCGGGCGCCGGCCCGGTAGTGGGAGTGGTAGAGGTCGAGCGTGCTGACGGCCAGCGTCACGACGCCGACGGCGGCGGCGATCGTCTCCTTGTGGTGCGTCAGGAAGGCTTCGATGTTGTCGAACGCGCTGTGGTGGTACTCGGTTTCGAGGTGGACGTCGCCGTGCGGGGTGACGACCGTGTACTGGTGGGCCATGACTGCCTGCCTCCCGGTTGGTTCCGCTGCCGTGGTCGATCCCCGGCCAAGGGTGGCGAAAACCGGCCTCCGGTCGGGTGCAGCCGGATTCACCGGTTCCGGGTGGTCGGATCGGACCGGTCCGGCTACGCACGGGAACCCCGGTCGCGCCACCGCCGTTGGGTAATTGTCCCGCGTGGCCAGAATTCGTCTACATACGGTCACATTTATTTGTGGGCAATGGATGATCCCTGCATTTCTTGCTAGCGTTCGCCCGTCCATCTTTCGGAGTCGGGAAGACGGTCCCAGGAATGCGCAATGAATTATCCCGCCGCGGTTTCCTCGGCAGCACCGGAATGGCCGCCGCCGGAGCCTCGGCCGCCTCGCTCGGCCTGGTGGGCGGCGCCGCGGGCCCGGCCGCCGCCCAGCCCGTCGAACAGCCCGAGGGCCGGACGGTGTTCCCCTCGGACTCCCGCTACGAGACACTCGCCCAGGGCTTCAACCAGCGGTGGAGCAGCCGACCCGCCTACATCCGGCTGGTCGGCAACGAGGCCGACGCGGTGGCGGAGCTGCGGTCGGCGCTCGACCGCGGGCTCCGGCCGACGGTGCGCGGCGGCGGCCACTGCTACGAGGGTTTCGTCGACAACGACAAGGGCGTCGTCCTCGACCTCAGCACCCTGCGAGGGGTCGGGGCCGGGACCGACAAGTACGGCGGTGCCACGTATGCCGTCGAGGGCGGCGCCACCAACTGGGACGTGTACACCACGCTCTTCCGCGAGTACGGGGTGACGGTTCCGGCGGGGTCCTGCTATTCGGTCGGCGTCGGTGGCCACATCTGCGGCGGCGGGTACGGGCTGCTCTCCCGGCGGCACGGGCTGACCGTCGACCACCTGGTCCAGGTCGACGTGGTGACGGTCCGGGGTGATGCGGTCGAGGTGACCCGGGCGCACCGCGGCGACCCCCCGGGCTCGCCCGAGCACGAGTTGTTCTGGGCCCACACCGGGGGCGGCGGCGGGAACTTCGGCGTGGTGCTGCGCTACCACTTCGCCCACGCGCTGCCGGCGCCGCCGCCCCGGGTCTGGCTCAGCAGTGTCGCCTGGAAGTGGGCGGACCTGCTCAAGCACCCGGAGGACTTCCGCACCCTGCTGGACAACTTCGGCGCCTTCTTCGCCGAGCACAGCGGCCCCGCCGAGAAGGTGTACCGCGGACTCTTCTCCATCCTTCACCTCACCCACCACTCGAACGGGAACGTCGTCCTGCTCAGCCAGTGGGACGAGGAGGACCCGGCGCCGCTGGACGCGTTCCTCGCCCGGTTGGAGCGCGGGATGCGCGCCAGGTCGACCTCGCAGACCAACGGCGTCGGCGGCCTCTGTCTGCCCTGCCCGGACAAGCGCCGCCGGCTGCCCTGGCTCCAGGCGACCATGACGCTCAACGGCTCCGGCCCCAACCAGCGCGGCAAGTACAAGTCCGCCTACCACCGCCGGGCCTTCACGCCCGCCCAGATCGACGCGTGGTGGACCTGGCTCACCAAGGACGCCGGGAGCCTCGACCTCACCCGGACGCTGGTCCAGATCGACTCCTACGGCTGCCGGGTGAACGCGCGCGGCGCCGCCGAGACCGCCGTCCCGCAACGCGACTCGGTGATGAAGCTCCAGTACCAGACCTACTGGACCGACCCGGCCGACGACGCCGCGCACCTGGCCTACCTGAGCGGCCTCTACCGGGACACCTACCGGGCGACCGGCGGCGTCCCGGAGATCGACACCGACACCGACGGCGCCTATGTCAACTACCCCGACGTCGACCTGGGTACCACCGCCGACAGGCAGCCGGCCTACCAACGCCTCTACTACAAGGGGAACTACCGTCGGCTGCAGCAGGCCAAGGAGATCTGGGACCACGGGAACGTCTTCCACCACGCCCAGTCGGTGACCCTGCCGTCCTGACCGCACGGGCTCCGGGGCGCAGGGCCGCGGTGGCGCGCAGGGCGTCGACCTCGGTCGCGGTCGGCCGTGTCGGCTCCGACCGCGCCGGGCCCCCGGCCCCCCGGCCCGTCGGTCCGGTCGGTCCGGTCGGGGCCGGGAGCGCGCCGTTCGCGGGGACTCAGCTCCGCTGGAAGAACTCCAGCTCGGCCAGGGCGAGATGGCGGTCGCCGTCCAGGCCGGCGGGGTCGTCGAGGGTCAGGCGGACGGTGGTGGCGTCGCTGATGCCGGTGGCGAAGGTCTGCGGGCCGGGCTTGTCGGTCAGGGTCAGCCGCTCGACCGACTTCCGGCCGTTCGAGGCCGTCACCTCCAGGTCGATCCGCAGTGCCCGACCCTCGCGGGCGTAGTCCTCCGGTGAGGTCGAGGCGCCGTTGGTGACGATCACGGCCACCAGACGGAAGGGTTCGGCGAAGGTGAGGGTGATCGAGGCGCCAGGGCCCGGCGCGCCCCAGTAGCGGTTGCTGAGGCCGTCCGTGGCGTTGCCGGCCGGCTGGCCGGGAACCTCGGCACTCGCCTCCACGCGGACCGGGGTCACCGGCTTGCTCCGGCCCAGTTTGTCCCGGGTGTCCTCGATCAGGTTCCGGCCGGCCGGCAGCAGCAGGAAGCCGCCCGCGCACAGGGCCAGTACCACGGTCAGGATCACCAGGAAGCGCGTTGTCCGGCCCGATCCGGCCCGGGCGCGGCGGCGCAGCGGCCAGATCCTCCGCCACCAGGGGAGCGCCGGTGCGGCGGTACCGGGTGTGAGCGGGGTCGCGCAGCGGCGGCAGAAGCGGCGGTCGGGCGGGTTGGGCGTGCCGCAGGAGGGGCAGGGCGTCCCGGCGGCGTTGTCGTCCACCGGGACCGGCCGGACGACGGGGCGTGGGGCGACGGCCTTGGCCGGCCGCACGGGCTGCGGTGAGTCGGGGGGAGGAGGGACGGCGGCGCGCGGGGGCCCGGCGGTCGGCGCGGGGTCGGTCGGCCCGGGGTCGGCGGGCCGGGGGACGGGGGGAGGTGAGGGGTCGGCGGGCCGGGGTGAGGCGGTTCCGGCCGGACGGTCGGCAGCCGGAGCAGCCGGAGCAGCCGGAGCAGCCGGAGCAGCCGGGGCAGCCGGGGCAGCCGGGGTGTCCGACCAGCCCAGGTACGAGCCGCAGTTGCCGCAGAAACCGTCCGTCGGGCCGTTGGAAGCCCCGCACGCGGGACACTCGCGCGTCACTGTCGCCCCTCCTCGTTCGCGGGCGGTCCCGGCAGGACCTCGACCCGGCAGACCGTGTGGACCGGGCACAGGCTCCGGACCAGCGCCCGGACCCGGTCCGCGTCCACCTCCCGCGCCGCGTCCACCGAGTTCTCGGCGTCAGCCGTCCGGCCGTGCCGCGGCCATACCCGGACGAGCACCTCTTCGGCCGGGGCGGGCGGCAGCGCGCCTCCGGCCGTGCTCGACCAGGCGGCCCCGCCGTCCCCGGTGATCTCGGCGGACACGTCCAGTACCAGACGCAGGGCCTCGACCAGGCCGCGCCGGGTGCCGCTCCAGCGGTGCAGTTCCACCGCGCCGGCCACCGCCTCGCGGCGCAGCGCCAGCGGCCAGCGCGGGTCGTCGGTGCCGCCCACCCAGGTGGCCAGCCAGGCCAGGAAGTCGGCCGGGGCCAGTCGCGGATCGAAGTACGAGGGCAGGTTGTCGAGGGTGGTGAACACCGGGGCCAGTACCGTGTCCAGCCCCGCTGTGAACCGTTGCGCGAAGTCGTCGTCGGCGTACAGTGCGGGCAGCTGCTCGCCGATCGGGTACCGGCTGGGCAGGCTCGGGACGGCGGCCCGGCTCATCCGCGCACCTCCGGCTCCCGCGCGGTCACGACCACCTGGTGCTGGTAGGAGAAGGCCAGCGCGCCCGGCCCGACGTCGACCCGGTCGACCGGGGCGCCGCGCCGGCCGGTGACCGGGTCGGCGGCGAAGAGCCGGATCTCCTCCACCACCACCTCCCCGACGGCGCGTTGCAGCACGCCGAACACCTCCCCGTACTGAACGGGCCGCCCGAACGGCCGGCCCGTCCCGTCGGGCCCGCCGCGCAAGGGGTCGAGGTGCCGGTGGAGCGCGTCGAGCGCCGCGTCGCGCACCCGGTCGGCGGCCGCGGCCGGTGCCGAGAGCCGGGCGACGACGGTGACGCCCTGGTAGAACGGCGGCTCGACGAGGAGCCGGGTGCCGATCAGGCGCCGCTCGTCGAGGGCCGCGGTGATCCCGGCGAGGACCTGGTCGGACGGGATCAGCTGCTCGAAGCGCAGCCGGCCGCCCTCGTCGACCACCGCGTCCGGCACCACCAGGACCCGTACCGCGCCCGGGCCCGCGTCCCGGTCGGGCAGGCAGCGGACCCGGCGCACGGAGGGCGCCGCCTGCCGGGCGATGGTCTCGTAGTCCTGGGCGGTCACCGCGCGCTCCTGCATGCGGAGCGTCTCCGGTGCCCGCAGCTTGGCGTTGTCGATGGTCTCCCCGGCGACACCGCCGCGCGCCGCCTCCCGGTTGACGACCCGGGCGACGTACGGGACGGAGCTGCGCAGGACCGAGACCGCGCCGCGGGAGACGTTGCCCGCCGGGCCGCCGCCGGTGCGGTAGCGGGCCACCCGGATCCGGGCACCCTTGGCCGGTACGGCCCCGCACGGACGCAGGGTGCCGTCGGCCTCGCGCAGCACCGGCGGGAACGTGAACTCGCCGGTGGTGGCGTCCACCCGGACGTGCCGGTCGGCCGGTCCCGAGCGCCCGAAGTGCTCCACCACCTCCCAGCGCTGCCACCCGTCCGGCGAGGACACCTCCACCACCGGGGGTTCCCCGTCGAGCAGCACGGGCGGGCGGCCGAGCCGGAAGGACTGCCCCGCCACCCCCTCCGACACGCCGAGCGGCACGTCGGTCACCCGTTCGGCGTGCTCCACGGCCGTCGTGCCGCCGACGGTGAAGACGGAAGCCTCGCGCACCGTCGGCGACTCCGAGTAGAACGGCTGTCCCGGCTCCGCCTCGGTGACCCGGCAGCGCAGCCACCCCGCCCTGGTCCCGCTGACCAGCGACGCCGTGTGCCCGGCCGGAACGTACACGATGACCTCACCGGGCCGGTTCAGCCCGCCGGTGCTGTCGGAACCGGTCTCGCAGCGCTGCCACCGGCCGCCGTCCCACGCCTCCCAGACCAGCGGGGGCTGGCGCGGGTCGACGCCGACGCCCTCGACGCGGCTGTCCAGGCGGACCGCGACCACGCAGCGCGGCACCGCCGTCGGCAGGCCGAACAGCAGCGCGTCGCCGGGCTCGGGCGCGGCCTGGAAGCACGGGATGTCCCGGCCCTCGGCCAGTGCGCCCGTCCGGTCGGTCTGCTCACCGGTGCGGGGCGCGGTGACCAGGCGGGTCAGCTCGCTCGGCACGATGCGCAGGTCGTCAGTGGTGGCGAAGACGACGGCCGCCTCGGTCTCGCCGGCCGCCGTCGTCACCTCGGTGCCGGCGGGCAGCGTCACCGTGTCCGGTTGGGGGGCCGACAGCCAGAAGTCGACCTCGGCCACGGCGGCCGACGGCGGGTAGAGCCGGATGCCCAACAGGTCCAGGAAGGCCAGGTAGTTCTTGTCCGGAACCCGGTTCAGCCGGTAGAGCAGCTGGTCCACGAGGTAGGCGAACGTCTCGATCAGGGTGACGCCCGGGTCGGAGACGTTGTGGTCGGTCCACTCCGGGGCGCGTTGCTGCACGTACCGCTTCGCCTCGTCGACGAGCTGCTGGAACCGTCGGTCGTCCAGGTTGGGGGAGGGCAGGGCCATCAGTCCGCGACCGTTTCCTCGGTCCCCTCCTCGGAGGGGATCGTGTAGAAGGGAAAGACCAGGTTGCGCCGGTCGTTGGTGGTGCGCACCGTGTAGCGCACATCGATGTAGAGGGTGGCCGTCTCCACCGCGTCGAAGGCCACGACGACCTCGTCCACCGCGATCCGCGGCTCCCAGCGCTCCAGCGCCTCGCGCACCTGCTGGGCGATCCGCCCGGCGGTGACGCCGTCGCCGGGGGCGAAGACGTACTCGTGGATGCCGCAGCCGAAGTCGGGCCGCATCGGTCGCTCGCCGGGCGCGGTGCCCAGCACCAGGCGGATGGCCTCCTCCAGCTCCCGCTCCCGCTCGACCATGGCGATGCCGCCGGTCGGTCCGACCCGCAGCGGGAACGCCCAGCCGCGCCCGATGAACCGATCGCCCATCACAGCCCTCCGATCAGCACGTCGGACGCACCGGTCAGGACCGTCGCGCCGCACGCCGCCCGGTCGCGGGCCCGCGCGGCGGGCAGTCCGCCGATCAGCACCGCACCCCCGGTGATCGCCGCCGGATTCGGGACCAGCACGTTCCCCGGCCCCAGGGCCGCGTGCGGCGGTACCGGGCAGACGTGCAGGCTGCCCACCACGGCGGCGGGCCGTCCGCCGATCAGCACCGTCGCCACCCGCGCGGCGGTACCGGGCGGCGGGGTCGCGACCCGGCCACCGTGGTCGGTGGGGTCACCGGTACGGGCTGCGGCTGGCATCGGGGGCTCCTCGGGGAGAAGGGGGAGGGGAGGACGGTCGGGGGGGGAGAGGGTGGACGCACGCGGGGTCAGTTGATCCGGACGAGACGGGCCTTGAGCACGGCGAGCAGGCCGCCGTCGACGGAGACGTCCGCCGTCCCGGACACCTGGACCGACCGGCCGCCGATGCTGACCCCGGCCGTGCCGTCGATGTCCACCTGGCGGCCGGTCACCTTCACGGTGCCCTGCCGGGCGTCGAGCGTGATGCCGTCCCGGTCCAGCAGGACGGAGGTCAGCGGACGGTTCCGTCCCGCGTACACGGTGAGCTCGATCCGGTCCCGGCGGTCGTCCAGCCGGACCTCCAGCCGTTCGTCCCCGGTCACCAGCCGCAGCCCGGAGGGGCCCGGCGCCGGCGCGTCCAGCAGCTCCACGCGGTGACCCGAACGCGAGGCCACCGAACGGCGGTTGACCTTGCCGCTGGTGGCGTCGACCAGTGGCACCTCGTGCGGCGAGGGCCGGTCCACCCCGTTGTAGAGCCCGCCGATCACATACGGACTGTCCAGCAGGCCCTGCTCGAACCCGACCAGTACCTCGTCGTTGACCTCGGGACTCACCACCCCGCCACCGCCCTTGCCGCCCCACTGGACGGTGCGCACCCAGTCGGTGACGTACGTGTCGTCCAGCCAGGGGAACGTCAGCCGCACCGCGCCGCGTTCGGAGCCGTTCGGCTCGCGCACGTCCGTCACCACGCCGATCGCCAGACCGGGGATGCGCGGACCGCGCCCGGGAGCGTCGGCGCCCGCCGTCGGAGCGGGCAGGGAGCGGTCCGGTCCGGAGTCGACCCACACGGTGGTGCGGTAGCCGCCGTGCGGCTCCAGCACGTGCCGCACGGCCGTCGCCGTGTACCGGCCGGAGAACGCCGGCCCCACGTTGCCCAGCGCCACCGGTTTGCCCGCCCGCAGCAGCGGATTGCCCTCGGCCACCGCCTCCAGGTCGCCGAAGCCGGCGCTCACCCGGGCCGCCGCCGCGCGGGCGACCGCCGCCGTCTCCGCCTGGGTCCGGTAGGGGGTGTCGGTGACGGCCACGACCGACCTCCCGAACCGGGCGGCCGTCCCGGGAGCGAGCCCCGGCACCACGGTGTCGCTGACCACGGACGGCTGCTCGGCGACCAACGGCCGCTTCGTGACGACGTCCCAGCCGCGCACCTGCACCGTCGAGGCGCCGTCGGCGGCCGACAGCGCGGCCCGCAGCGCCAGCAGGTTGCGCCCGTACTCCAGGACCATCGGGTCGAGCACGGCCGACGTCGAGGGCGAGGGCGCCCCGGACGCCTTCGCGGGCCTGGTGAACTGCAGCAGCCCCTTGTCGTCGACACGCACCCGCGCACCGCTCTCGCCCGCGAGGAACTGGAGGAAGTCCCAGTCGGAGACGTTCGCCTGGGACAGCTGCCGGTACGTCACCGGCGCGGCCTCCACCCTTCCGACGGCCAGGCCGGCGCCCGCGGCGACCTTGCGGACGATGTCCGCGGCCGTCATGTTCCGGTACGCGACGACCTTGCGGCCGCGCTGGAGCCGGTGGGCCCTGGAGTAGGCGCGGACGACGGTGAACGAGCCGGTGCCGTCCCGGTCGATCTCCAGGGCCGTGACCTCCCCGTCGAACAGCCGCTCCCGCGCCTGCCCCTTCGCCGTCGTCACCGAGACGCGCAGCGGGGAGCCGATGGTGATGCCGGTGGCGCGCAGGAACTCGTGGTCGGGGTCGCGGTAGGTGAGCACGGCGGCGTCCGGCAGACTCACGTTCTCGTCGACCACGCAGCTGACCAGCTGCGCCGCCCAGATCTGCGGAAGCTCGCCGGGGGCCTCCACGATCGGGTCGGCCGCGAAGGACCTGCCCCCGGAATCGAACCCGCTCACCGTTCCCCCTCGCCGCTGCCGTTGCCGAACTGGTTGCCGCTGCCGCGTGCGCTGTCGAGACCGTCGTCGACACCGCTGTCCGGCCCGCTGTCGGGTCCGTGGTCGAAGGCGTGCCCGTCGCCGGTCGTGCGGACGCGGTCGTCGTCCCGCAGGGCCGGCACCACCAACTCGGTCCCCGGGGTGAGCGCCATCGGGTCGTCGATGCCGTTCGCGTCCGCGATGACCCGCCAGGCCGTCGCGTCGCCGTACTCGCGCCAGGCCAGCATCGCCAGGCTGTCGCCCGCCACCAGGATGTGCGTGCTGCGCGCGGTGCGAGCGCCCGACGTCGGGTTCTGGCCGGGCGGTTCGACGCTCGCCTCCTCGATGGACAGCGAGCAGGTCGCCCGCAACGGCGTGCCGTCCACGTCGAAGAGCGTGTACGAGACCGACAGGTTCGACAGCACCCCGTCGAACGAGGTGGTGCGCGCGCTGCCCCACTCGAAGCGCACCCAGGGGCTCGCCGGCTTCTTGCGGCCGAGACTGGCCGGGGTCGGCACGCACGCCTTCATCAGCTTCTCCACCGCCCGCTCCACCGAGTCGTCATGGGTGGCGGTGGCGTCCAGGAAGACCTCCAGGCTCAGGGTGCGCGGGCCGCTGCCCACGAACTCGGGCAACGCCGACTGCCCCGCCATCCGGGAGGGGGAGCGTCGCCACTCGGTGGTCTTGCCCAGCTGCAGGGTCGAGGGGTTGAACTGGAGGTCGAGCCGGGCGATCGTCCCGCCGGGCTTGGCCCCGACCGAGGCCGGGGGCTCTTTCAGGGTGAGCTGGGCCCTGGCGCGGCTGGTGCGTGCCGAGAAGGCCATGGCGTGGCTTCCTTCCGGAGCGGGAGTGCGGCGGTCGTCGGACGGGGTTCGCGGGACGGGGCGGTGGTGGACGGTCAGGCGGGGAGCAGGCCCGCGTGGGCGATCTCCAGGGTCTCCACCGCGGCCGCGGAGTTGGCGGGGTCGAAGGACGGGCCCTGCCAGCGGACCGGGACGATCCCGAAGACCTGCCAGCTGATGATCCGGCTCAGATCGGGCCGCAGGGCGACGATCTCGCCGTCCTTCGGTTCGACCCGCCGCAGCGTCTCGTCCAGCCAGCGGCCGATCTTCGCCGTGTCGGCGGTGACCGGCCGGGTGAGGGTGATGTTGGACCAGGTCACGCGACCCGGGAGCTGCCAGGTGAAGCCGTTGTTGCCGCCCTCGGCGTAGGTCTCCATCTCGACCTCGGCGCCCATGCCGGAGCAGGTGTGGAAGGCGCCCAGGTCGTTGCCGCCGATGGCCAGTCGGAAGAACACGCTGGTCGCGAAGATGTTGTCCGTCATCGGTCGGTCGTCCGTTTCTCGTTCGTGCGGGTGCTCAGCGGCGGCCGTCGAAGGTCCTGCCCGCGCGGTCCCGGCCGCGCCGCAGCTCGGCGCGCAGCAGGCGGGAGACCGGGTCGAGCAGGCGGCGGGCCAGGTCTTCCAGGTCGAGGTCGCCGCCCTGCGTTCCGGCGTCGCGCGGACTTCCGCCGGTTCGGTCGGAGGCGGTGACCCGCTGGTCCGCTGGGGTGCTGCGCGGGGCGGTGACCCGCTGGTCCGCGGGGGTGGTACCGGGGGCGGTGCTGCGCGGGGTGGCGGCGGTGGTGGCCGGGACGGTGCCCCGGACACCGCCGGCGCCGCGCTGCACGGGGAGCGGAGGCGGGGACGGGGTCGGAGGCGGTGCCGGGGGGTCTCCCGAGGCGCCGACGGGGTCCGGTGTCCTGGACCGCACCAGCGGCACCACGGGCAAGGGCCGCGCGGAGGATGTGGCCGGGGAAGGCTGGACCACCAACGGCGGCGCGTGCGGGGCGGTCACGGGCAGCGGGCCGGACGAGCGCCCGGGGCCGGAGGGACGGAGGGGTTCGGGGCCACGAAGGGTTTCGGCCGGGCGAAGGGGGCCGGACGCGGAGACCTCGTGCGGGCCGGTGGAGCCGGGTGCCCGCTGGACGTGCTGCGGCGCGGCGGTGGAGGGCGGGGCGGCCCAGCGTGCCGCGACCACGGGTCGGCCCACCGCGCGGGCGGAAGTGACGGGGGCCGTCGCGCTCCCCATGTCCCGGCCGCTGCCGAGGGTCAGGGGCCGGGCCGCGAGCAGCCGGACGCTGCGGTGCGGAGCGGCCGCCGCCCCGTCCGGTGCCCCGGACCGACCGGCGAGGACGAGTGGGACGGGCCCGTTCGTTCGGGTCCCCGCGGGCGGCGCGGGAACTCCGGCGCGACCGCCGTGCCGGGACGCGGTGGTCGGGGAAGCAGCGGTCTGTGGTGCGGCAGCCGGTGACGCGGCCGGGGATCCGGGGTGCTGTCCAACTCCTGGTACGGGCACGGGCACGGGCACGCGCTGGACGGTGGACGGGGCCGCCGGACGGTTGGCGGTCGGTGGCATCGCGGGCAGCGGGGCCCCCAACCCGGCGCGCGGACGTCGCCCGGTCCGCCCCTGGCCGCCCCCGGCAGCCGGAACCTCCGGCTGCCGCTGCACGACCGGCAGGGTCGGCGCCGAAGGCGCGGTCGCGGAAGGGGAACGGTCGGCCCCCGCCCGGACGGGCGCGCTGGTGGCCAAGGGTGCCGCGGTGGTCGGGAGTCCGGCCAGCGGCGGGCCGAGGGTCGGCCGACCGGCGGCGCGTTGTACGGGCGTGCCGGTTGTGGTCTCCGTCGAGCGCCGGACGATCGGCACGGGTGCTGCGGGGGCGGCGGGATCCGGCCCCGGGGGTGCTGCGGTGGCGGTGGGTTCGGCCGCCGGTGCGCCGAGGGTGGGGTGGTCGGTCGCGCGTTGTACGGGCGAGTCGGCCGCGCTGTCCGTCGGGCGTCGGACGATCGGCAGGGCTGGTGTGGGAGGGGTGGGATCCGCTCCCGGGGGTGCTGCGGTGGCGGTGGGTTCGGCCGCCGGTGTGCCGAGGGTGGGGTGGTCGGTCGCGCGTTGTACGGGCAAGTCGGCCACCGTCTCCGCCTGGTGCCGGGGCGTGGGAGCGACCGGCGCGGGGATGGCAGTCTCCTGCGCCAAGGACTTCGTGGTGGAGGGGAGTTCGGATGCCGGAGCGCCCGGGGCGGGACGGTCGGCCGTACGCTGAACGGGCGCCGCGTCCGCGCCCCGCGCGGGTGCGCCGGGCCGGTCGAGGACGGTCTCCGCCTGCCGCTGGACGACAGGCATGGCCGGTGCCGGAACGGGGCCGGGTCGGCGGTCGGTCGTGTCCGAGGAGGTGGCGGGTGTCGGGACTCCGGTCGCCGGGGTGCCCGGGCGGCTGCCGAGCGGAGGCGCGTGGTCGGCCGCCCGCTGTACGGGTGCGGCGGGGGAAGGTCCGCCGATGTGCACCGGGGGGACGGCGGGGAGTACGGCGGCCACTCGTCGCCTGGGCGTGGCGGGCACCCGGGCGACGGTCGGCGACGGGCCGACAGGGCGCGTCCGCACCACGGCCGGGGTCGCTCCGACGCGGTCCGCCGGAGCTTTCTCGCCCGGAGGCCCGGGACGCGCGTCGGCGACCGGTGCCTCCCGACCCGGTCGGCGGCCGGTGGTGGCGGGGACGGGCCCGGCTCCGGCGGTGCTCCGCTGCGAGGACCGGCCGGCGGGGGCCGCCCCGGGGACACCCTCGCCGGAGGTGCCGGGGACCACCGCGATGCGGCGGACCAGCGGGAGTCGTGCGGGCGTCGGCGTTCGGTCGGCCCCGGCCGGGGCCGCGGTCGGAGTTGCGGCGGTCGCTCCGGCCCGCTGGACGACGGGATCGGCGTCCGGGCGGAGCGCGTCCGCGCCGAGCACCGTCGCGGACCGCGCGGGCGGGCGGCCACGGGTGACGGGTGTACCGGCCGCCGCCCCGGCCTCCGAAGGGGCCTCCGGCCCCCCGCCGGACCGACCTGGCCGCTCGCCGGCCTCGCCGGCCCGCGAGTCGCCGGTGCCGGCCGCGGGCGCCGCCTGTGCGGACAGCGGAGCGCCCTTCGCCGAAGCACGCGCGCCCGACAGGCGCGCACCCGACGGACGCCCGCCCGACGGACGCCCGCCCGACGGACGCCCGCCCGACCCACCGGGCCGCGCCCGCCCGGTGTCCTGCGCACCCGGCGCGGGAGACGTCCCCGGTTGCGGAGCCCCCGCCCCCGCCCGTGGCGCGCCGTCCGGAGCGGCGTCCGCGTCGGACGGGCGCAGCGCCCTGAGCAGCAGCGGGCCGCCTCCGCTGTGGGTGGGGTGCGCGACGGCGGGGCGGGCGATGCCGCGGACGAGGCCGGTCGGGGCGGTCGGCAGCAGGGCGTGGGCGAGGCCCCTGTCGAAGGACGGATCGCGCCAGGCGGCGAGCCCGTCCCGGAAGGCGAGTCCGTCACTGACGCTCATGGGCGCCCGGGACACGGTCAGGGGGGTCGGCGCGGTGCGGCGCCACCCGCCGTCCCAGTCGGCGGGCACGCCCGGGCCCCGGCCGGCGGCGGCCTCCCGGCGCGCGTCCGTCGTGCCCGGCCCCGCACCCGTCGCGCCCGCACCCGCCGCTCCCGCACCCGGGGCGTCCGGCGCGACGCCGCGCCGGCGCACCCTGTCCCGCCATGCCATCTGCTCAACCTCCTTCGTTCATGCGGGAGTTGATCTGTGCTATCTCGGTGACCCACTGCCGGCGTTCGGCATGGGTCAGGTCGAGGATCTCGTCGCGTTGCCAGTGGAAGTGGTAGGCGATGTACGCGATCTCCTCCCTGAGCCGGGGGAGCGCGTACGTCACGATTCCCCCAGGCGCCCACCGGAGAGGTCGACCTCGAAGCCGCCCTCGCAGTGCGGGCAGGTGACCGCCGCGCGGGTGTGGCCCTCGCTGTTGACGCGCCGGTAGAAGTCCTGGAGGAACGCGACGTCGGTCGCGTACATCCGCTCCACGACCCCGGCGTGCACGTCGGTGACGGTGCCGAGCCGGGTGATGACCTGGCTGAGCAGCACCACGCTCAGGTAGGCCGGGTTCTCCTTGACCCGAAGGTCGATCTGGGGCCGCAGCTCGTCGCGCGCGGTGGCCAGGCGCATCGAGCCGTGCCGGTGCAGGGTTCCCGCCTCGTCCACGTACCCGCGCGGCAGTTCGAACTCGAACTCGGTGCGCAGCGCGTGCTCCTCGCGCCGCGCCGGAGCGCCGGCGGAGGGCCCCGTCGGCGCTGCCGGGGCCGGGGCGGGCTCCGTGGCCTGGAGGATCTCCTCCAGGCTGCCCGCCGTCACCGTACGTCGCCTCATCGGGGACCTCCGTGGATACCCCCGGCTTTGGCCGGGGGAGGAAACGGACCGCCTGCGGAGCAGGTCAGGGAGCGGCGTTTCGCCGTCGGGGCGGACCGCCGTGCGAGTGGTCGCAGGCAATTGTCAGTGCCTGTCGGTAGGTTGATCTCGTGCATCTCAGGTACTCGTATCGCTTGTATTCGACGATGAGTCAGCGACATTCGCCGGGCACGGCCCGTTGAAACAGGAACCCACCGGAACGCCGGCCGCACCGGGCGCAAGCCCCGTGTCGCAGGCGCGGCCGGAATCCCCGTGCTTCAGCGCGGGGAGGATGTCACTCGACGATGATCTCCTCGAACACGATGGTCACGGTCTCGGTGGCCGCGGCGGACTCGCCGGCCTTGAGGGAGGGGCCTTCCCATTTGGAGGCCCAGCCGTTCATCAGCTGGATGCGCCGGACGGTCTCGCCCGTGGAGTCCTTGATCTCGATGGTGAGGTTCTGCCGAGCGGTGTCGACGGCCCCGTTGTTCAGGGTCTCCGTGATCCACTTGGTGAACTCGCTGCTCTTGTCGAGTCCCCGGGTGATCGTGACCTCGCCGGCCTGGCGGGCGCCGGGCTGCTTGCGGATGATCTGCTTGCCGTCCTTGCTGACCTGCCGGACCACGACCACCTCCTCCTCGACGGTCAGGCCGCTGATCTCCTGGATCGACTCGACCAGGTAGCCACCGAGCTGGACGCCGAAGATATGGGTGGAAAGAGCATCGCCCTCTGCCATGACTGTCTGTCACCTTTCCTTGCTGCTCGTCCCGGCCGTTCCGGGACCGCCGGACCTGCGGGTCACTCGTCGATGAGACTGGTGCTGTCGGAGAACTGCGCCAGCCGGAACACCACGAACTCGGCCGGCTTGACCGGTGCCACGCCGATCTCGCAGATCACGCGGCCCTGGTCGATCGATTCCTGCGGGTTGTTGTCCCGGTCGCACTTGACGTAGAACGCCTCCGCGGCCGTCCGCCCGAACAGCGCGCCGCGCCGCCACTCCTCGGTGAGGAACGCGGTGGCGTTGCGCCGGATGCTCGACCAGAGCCGGTCGTCGTTCGGTTCGAAGACCACCCACTGGGTGCCCAGGAGGATGGACTCCTCCAGGTAGTTGAAGAGGCGGCGCACGTTCAGGTAGCGCCAGGCCGGGTCGGAGGAGAGGGTGCGGGCGCCCCAGATCCGGATGCCCCGGCCGGGGAAGGCCCGGACGCAGTTCACCCCGATCGGGTTGAGCAGGTCCTGCTCGCCCTTGCTCAGGCGCAGTTCCAGGTCGACCGCGCCGCGGATCACCTCGTTGGCGGGTGCCTTGTGCACCCCCCGCTCGGCGTCGCTGCGCGCCCACACGCCGGCGATGTGGCCACTCGGCGGGACGGTGGTGTTGCGCCCGGCGGCCGGGTCGAAGACCCGGATCCACGGGTAGTAGAGGGTGGCGTAGCGGGAGTCGTAGCCCGCCTCGTCGTTGCGCCAGGTCCGCACCTGCTGCGCGGAGAGACCGGGCGGGGCGTCGAGGACGGCGACCCGGTCGCCCATCTGCTCGCAGTGCGAGATCACGGCGAGCTGGACGGTGCGCACCCCCTCGGCGTCGATGTCCCCGCGCTGGTGGCAGCCCATCAGGTCGGGCACCGCGACCATGGTGATCTCGTCGATGGTCTCCAGGCCGCCGAGCCCGGTGCGGTCGGCCGCGTCGCCGACGAACTCGGCCGGGTCGAGCCGGGGCACCGCGCCCTGGCCGACGGCCGGGGCGGGTACGGCGGCGGGGGCGTCGGGCAGGGCCGCGGTCCGGTTCGCGGGCCGGCCCTGGGCGGTGCCGCGCTGCTCGGTGACCTCGATCAGCGCCGAGCCGCGGGCCTGGGTGACGAGGTAGCCCTTGACGTTGCGGCGGGCCGACACCTCGAAGGTCTCGGCCACCGCGCCGTCGCGGTGGACCAGCAGCCTGAACCGGTCCTCGGGCGGGCTCTCGCCGTCCGCGTCGGCGATCTCCACCGAGACGCCGGTGACCCCCGGCCGGGCGGCGAACAGGAACCCGTCGAGCGCGACGGGTTCCGCCGCGCGCTGCTCGGGGGCCGTGGCGGCGGGCGCGGAGGTGTCCCGGTCGGAGCCGCCGACCCGGACCACGTACGCGGCGCCGCCGCCGTTGGCGAAGTACCCGTGGACCGCGTGGGGCAGGTAGGCGCCCTCGGTGAACCCGCCGAAGCGCTGGGAGTACTGGTCCCAGCTGGTGACGAGCGTCGGCTCGTGGAACGGGCCGGTCGGGGCGAACCCGACGAACGCGGCGACGGCGGTGCCGACCCCTTCGATCGGGCGGGCACCGGACTGCACCTCCTCCACGTAGACGCCCGGGGTGAGGTACGTCGGCATGCTCGCTCCTTCGTGTCACCGGTGTTCGGTGGACGGTCTTCGGTGGATCTCCGGCCGGGTGGTTCGGCGGACGGCGGAGGGCGGGCGGTGGACGGCCGAACGCCGTCGACGGACCCGGTCGCGCGCCGTCGCGCCCCGTCCCCAGCCTTTCCGGCGGGCCGTCGTCGGGGGAGGGACCGGGGGACCTGCCCGGGGGCAAGGGCGCTGCCCTCCCCGGCCCTCCCTCCCCGGCCCCCGGCCTTCCCCCGACGACGGCCCGCCGCGACGGTCTACCGCGCCGGCCTGCCGGGACGGCCTACCGGGGCGGGCTCGCCGGCCGTCCCGGCTCAGACCCGCGTGACCTGGGCCACGTACGGTCCGAACTCGCCCTCCAGCACCAGCCGGCCGAGCTTGCGGTACTCCTGCGCGACCGCCGTCACCGTCTGGGCCATCGTCAGCGGTCCACCCGACTCGGCGGCGAGGTACGCGGCGGTCACGGCGCAGGCCCGGATGGAACCTCCGGCCAGGTCGAACCGGTCCGCGCAGAAGCGGAGGTCGAGGTCGTCACCCCTGGGCACCCGGCCGCCCAGGCAGCGGTCCCACAGGGCGAGGCGCTGGGCGGCGTCGGGCACCGGGAAGTCCGCGATCACGTCCAGGCGGCGGGTGAACGCCTCGTCCAGGTTGGCGCGCAGGTTGGTGGTCAGGACGGCGATGCCGTCGAAGGACTCCATCCGCTGGAGCAGGTACGCCGACTCCATGTTGGCGTGCCGGTCGTGGGCGTCCTTGACCTCCGAACGCTTGCCGAAGATCGCGTCCGCCTCGTCGAACAGCAGCACCGCGTTGACGGCGGACGCCTCGGTGAAGATCCGCTCCAGGTTCTTCTCGGTCTCACCGACGTACTTGTCGACCACCGTGGAGAGGTCCACCACGTACAGGTCCATGCCCAGGTCGGCCGCCACCACCTCGGCCGACATCGTCTTGCCGGTACCGGACGAACCGGCGAACAGCGCGATCACCCCGCGCCCCCGCCCGCCGCCGGGCCGCATGCCCCACTGCCCGAGCACCTGTTCGCGGTGGCGGGCGCGCACCGCGAGTTCCCGCAGACTGCGGTGGGTGGGGGCGGGGAGCACCAGGTCGTCCCAGCCCACCGCGGGTTCGACCCGCCGGGCGAGGCGGGCGAGCCCCGCGCCGTTCTGGGCCCGGACGGCCGTGCGGAGGTCGTCGGTGGAGACCGGGCGGCCGTCGAGCGCGGCCGAGCGCACCGCGGTGCCGGCGGCCCTCCGCAACTGCCCGGCGTCCAGGCGGTGCGCGGCGACGGACCGGGCGAGCGACTCGGCCCCGTCCTCGCCGACGGCCTCGCCGCCCCTCGCGCCGTGCCGCTCGCCGGCCCCCTCCAGCGCGTGCCGCCAGCGCGCGACCTGCCGCTCGGGGGCGGGAGCCGCCACCGTCAGGGTGACGGGAGTGTCGGCCGCCCAGGCGGGTTCCCAGCCGCCGGTCCCGTGGGTGAGGAAGGGGAGGCCGCGCAGGGCGTCGCACAGCGTGCGCAGGACCCCGGCCCGCTCGGCGGGCCGGTCGGGCAGCTCCTCCAGCGGCCCCAGCAGGACGCCCGCGCCCAGCAGCCGGGCCTCGCGCGCCACGGCCCGGGCGACGCCCGGCACGCCCCGGGGGTCACGGGCCAGCGCCGCCGGGTCCAGGGCCAGCGGCGGCATCCCGCCCGCCCGCAGCGCGGCGACGGCCAGTCCCTCGGCATCGCCGCCCCGGCTGCGCAGGTGGACATGGCCGGTGCCGGTCCCGGCCGCGGCGGCGGCCCGGCGCAGCTCGGCCGGGTCGACGGCCGGATCACCGGCCGGACGGCCGAGCACACCGGTCAGCAGCGGGTCGGGCGCGGTGTCGCCCAGCAGGTGCGCGGTGACCCGGTCCGGGACGGTCAGCGCCCGGGACAGGGGCGGCCGCTCGGGTTCGGTGATCTCCAGCAGACCGCCCGCGACGAGCGGCGCGGAGGGCGCCAGCCGGAACCGGGCCGCCGCCGCCCCGCGCTGCCCGCACAGTTCGAGGGCGAGCCCGACGGTGGGCCGGCGGCGCGTCAGGTCGTCGTTCAGGTAGCCGTAGAGCCGCTCGAAGCGGGTGTCGAGGTCCGGGGCCAGGGCCACCAGCAGCAGGTCCAGGTCCAGCGGCGCCAGGGCGAAGCGGGTGGCGAGCACGGCCAGCGGCGAGCCGGGCGGCGGCGCGTCCGGACCGGGCAGGGCGGGCGGAGCGGGCCGGTCCCCCTCGTCCAGGACCCGGGCGACCGCCTCGGGGGTGAGGAACTGGCCCCGGTACGGATCGTCCGGATCGGGATCGAGCGCGCGCCGGATCGCGACGGCCTCGCGCACCCGCTCCTCGACGACCCGCAGCCGCGTCCACAAATACGGGGCCGGGGCGGCCGTCGCGGCGGCGGGTTCCAGGGTCCGGGTCACGGCTGCCGCTCCCCGCGTCGGCGGCGGGCGGGGGCCGGCCCCCGCTCCCGGGGGCCGCCGAAGCCTTCCGGACCGGGCTCGGCCGTCTCCGTGTAGCGCAGGCGCCGGGCGGCCCCCGGCTCCTCCGGTGCGGTCCGGCCGGCGGCGCGGACCACGAGCCCCTCGGTGACCGGTGGCGCGACGGCGGTGGTGGCCCCGGCCAGCGGTGCCCTCACCCGCAGCCCCAGCGACGGCTTCAGCTCGCCGCCCAGCGCCGACCACACGTCGGAGGCGGCGGGCGCGTCGAGCCCGGTGCCGCCGCCGTCCAGGCCCACGATGAGGCCGAGTTCGGCCAGCGAACCGGTGAGCAGACGCGGTGGCAGCGCGTCGGTGGACACCAGGCACCGCAGCGCCTGGGAGAGCAGCCGGTGTTCGTCCTGCGGCCGGCTCGCCCACGCGGTGACGAGGTACGTCAGCTCGAACCAGCGGGCCGGGGCGCGGCGCGCGGCGAGGAAGCCGTCCGCGTCGTACACCTCGCCCGCGCCGCTGGCGCGCCGGGTGTGGTCCTCGCGGACGTCGTACAGGAACACGCACACCGTCGGGGCGCTGCGGCGGGCCGCCCAGTCGCGGGTCGGCGCGTCGAACACCACGTCGACGCCCGACGCCTCCAGACCGGACTCCGCGAGCAGCCGGCGCAGCCCCTCGTCGACCTCGTGGATCATCGGCGGATCATCTCGTTGGGCGGCTGGACCGTGCCGCTGACCACCAGGAAGTCGGTCCGCACCGGGGAGAAGCCGGGGCCGCTCGCGGTGATGACCCGGGGGCCGGTCGCGTCCTTGGCGAGGATCAGCAACTGGCCGGTGAACCGGCCGTCCGGACCGGGGACGGTCGGCGCCGCCGCGGCCGTGATGCCCGGCTGCCAGGTGAACCGCACCGGCGCGCCGGGCGGGAAGTCCTCGCCGCGGACCGAGGTGACGAAGCCGGGCTTGCCGATCGAGGGGACGGCGAGGATGCGCGGCTGGAGGATCCGCAGCTGCTGACGGGCCTCGTTGTCCCCGGGGTCGGCGTCCGTGCCGGTGGTGGTCAGGGAACCGGTCACCAGGCCGGTCACGGCCCGGTCGGGGCTGAGGACGACCTGGACGACGGTCCGGGCGCCCGGGGCGAGGTCGGGCAGCGCGCACACCCAGGCGCTGTCGCAGCCGGGCGGCGGCGCGTCGTGGGGCACGCCCCCGGGCAGGCCCACGCGGAGCCGCAGACCGGTGGCCAGCCCTTCGCGGCCGTTGCGGACGGTGTACGTGAGGACCACACGACCGCCCACGTAGCCGGGGTTCGGCTGCGCCGTGAGGCTCAGCCCGGGGCCGGCCGGCGGCGCGGGTGGTGCGGGCGGCAGCGGCCGGGGCGTGCCGACCGGCGACGGGGCCGGCGGAGCGGGCGCGGGCGCGGGGGCCGGCGGCGGTGCCGGGGCCGGCGGAGCGGGGGCGGGCACCGGGGTCGTCGGCGGATCTGCCGTCGGTGTCGGCGTCGGGGCCGGCGTCGGTGACGGGGTCGCGGTGGGGGTCGCCGTGGGGGTCGGGGTCGGCGCCGGGCGTACCGGCACCACGGTCCGGCCGGTGTTGTCACTGGGACGGGGGTCGAGGACGGCACCGGTGACCGACCAGTCCAGGGGCTGGTCGCCGGGCTCGACCCCGGTGACGGTGACCGTGACCGGCACGGTGCCGCCCGGGCGCACCACGCCGAGGGCGCAGACCAGCGCCGCCGCGTCACAGGTGGCGCCGGGCGCCGCGAGCCCGGTGACGGTCACCCCGAGCGGGGGCGAGACGGTCAGCCTCGTCCCGGGCGAGGCCGCCGGGCCGTGGTTGACG
The DNA here is from genome assembly GCF_044764505.1 of Kitasatospora sp. NPDC094019. NCBI lineage: Bacteria > Bacillati > Actinomycetota > Actinomycetes > Kitasatosporales > Streptomycetaceae > Kitasatospora > Kitasatospora sp. NPDC094019. The sequence goes on along the minus strand of NZ_JBIWIF010000003.1, from coordinate 394,941 downwards.
ACGTCCACCCGGACGGTCCCGGAGTCACCCGCGGTGAGTGGCGCGGCCGTGCCGGGTGCCTGGACCGCGAGGTCCACGGACTGCTGGACGCCCGGCTCCTTCTGACGGCCCGGCAGACCGGCGGTGAGCGGGGTGCGGGCCCCGGAGACCGCGTCCACCAGGGACAGCTTCTCCGGGCTGTTGGCGGCCAGGGCGGCCCGGGAGCTGATCACCAGTGTCCTGCCGTCGGAGCTCCAGGCGGCGTCGCGGGGCTGGAAGGGCCCGGTGGCGGTGGTGTCGGGCAGCTCGCGGCCGCAGGCCCCCGGCCGGTCGCGGGCCGCGTCGGGCAGCAGCACCCGGCAGGCGCCGCCCGCCGCGGCGGCCAGCAGGATCCCGTTGCGCTCGTCGACCCGGCCGGCGCCGTTCTTGCGGTTGAAGGCGATGGTGGCGCCGTCCGGTGAGAACGCCGGGCTGTCGTCGACGACCTGGCAGGCGCCGGGGCAGTGGGCGGCGCTCAGGTCGCGCTGCCGGTCCAGACGGTCCACGGGCACGGTCCACACGTGCTTGTTGCCCCCGGTGCCGTTGATCACCTGGTTGCGGGTGAACGCCAGTGTCGTGCCGTCGGAGGACCAGGTGGGCTGGGCGTCGCCGCCCTGGAGCTGCCCCTCGGGCGGGACGATCACGCCCCGGAGCGCGCCGGTGGCGGCGTCCGCGATCAGGATCCGTCCGGGCCCGGCGGCGTCGCCGACCCCGCCGGGCGAGGTCCGGGTGAAGGCCAGGAACCGGCCGTCCGGGGAGAACGTCGGATCGGTGTCCCAGTCCCTGGGGCCGCGGCCCGCCAGCGGGAGCGCCGTCGGGCCGGAGCCGTCGGCGTCCGCGATCCAGATCCGTTCGATCCGCCCGGCCGGCAGGTTCGGCCCGGCCGGCGCGTCCTCGAAGCGGGTCACCACGATCCGGCGCCCGTCGGGCGTGTAGGTCTGCCGCTCGGTCCACGGGTCGTACCCGGCGGCGGGCCGGAACAGCGGGTCCTTCGCCGGATCCGTCTCGGTGTCGGCCGCCGGGTCCTCCTTGAGGACCGCGCGGTTGAGGTCACGGGGGTCGGAGCCGTCCGGCCGGACGTCCTGCAGGGTCACCACGTGCGGCCCGTCCGCCGAGACGCGTTCGACCACGGCGCCACCGCCCTGGAGCGGGCCGAGCCAGGTGGCCGGTCCGACCTCGCGGTCCTCGCTCAGCACCACCGCCGGTTCGTCCTCCGAGAGCGCCTTCACCCGGAAGACGTGGTCCCAGTCGCCCTCGCAGGTACAGGTCCGGTCCGGGCTGAGGAAGAGCAGGCCGTCCCCGTCGGGCAGCCAGCTTGCCCCGTGGGTGCGCCACTGTGCCCGCGCACCCGCCAGCAGTGGCCCGCCGGTGCGCCCGTCGGTCCACCGCAGCCGGGGCCCCTCCGGTCCGGTGGCGGTGTACGCGATCCGGTCCCGGGTCGCCGACCCGTCCACCGGGTTCCACACCGGCTCGGTGCCCGCGCCGTCGGCGGGGTCGGAGACCCGGGTGGCGGTCCCGCCCCGGAGCGGCCGGACGTAGACCTGCCGGCCGGCGGTCCGATCGGTGTCCGAGGAGTACGCCAGCCGCGTGCCGTCGGGCGAGACCGTGGGGTGCTCCTCGTTCGCGGGGGTGTCGGTCAGCCGGGTGAGGCCGGTGCCGTCGGTGCGCACCAGCCACAGGTCGCGCTGGGTTCCGCCAGGCCCGGCGGGCCGGGCCGCGTCGAAGACGACCGACCGGCCGTCCGGCGTCAGCCGCGGGTTCGCCGCGTCCAGGCCGCTGGTCAGACGGTGCACCGAGCCGTCGGCGGAGCGCAGGTAGACCTGCGGGGCCTGCTCGTCGCGGCGGCTCGCGAACACCAGCCGGTCGCCCAGGGCGGCGGGCTGGACGTCGAAGTGCGCCGGGCCCTCGCCGAACAGCGGTGGGCTCGTCGTGTCCGTCGCCACCCGGCCGAGGCTCCGGTGGCGGGTACCGGCGTACGCGATCCGGCTCTCCCCGGCGTCGGCCGCCGCGGTCCGGCTCGCGGCGCCGGCCTCGGAGGGCCGGTCCCCTGCGCTGCCCGGGCCGGCGGCGGTCGTCATCGCCAGCAGCGGCGCCAGCAGCAGCAGCGCCGTACCGGCCCTGCCCCAGCGGTGTCGCCGACGGCCGGAGCCACCCGTGCCCATCACGGTCCACCTCACAGTCCGGTCCAGCATTCTTGTCCGACGCTGCCACCCTGCCGGTCCGCGGCGGCGGACCGGCAGGGCCCCGGGGCCGCGCCCGGGGGAAGCACCGACTGCGCTTTCGGGCAGCCGCGACCGTAGCCGTAGCCGTAGCCGTAGCCGCGCCGGTCCGGTCAGATCAGCCCGTTGCGCAGCGCGTAGCCGACGGCGTGCGAGCGGTTGCGCAACTGCAGCCGGGTGATGACCTCGTGCAGGACGTTCTTGACGGTCCGTTCGGAGTACGAGGTGTTGCGCGCTATCTCCGCGGTGTCCAGGCCCTCCGACACCAGGCGCAGCATGTCCGCCTCGCGCGGGGTCAGCGTGGACAGGGACGCGGCGTGCGGGTCGAGGGCCGACCGCTGGAGGCTGCCGACATGGTCGAGGAGCTTCGCGAGCAGGTCGCCGGGCAGGACGCCCTCACCGTTCGCCATCGCCAGGACCAGCCGCAGCAGCCGGTCCTGGTCGGCCTCGGCGCGCCGCAGCACCGCGGTGACCCCGCACTCGATCGCGCGCTGCAAGGCGTCACCCGAGTCGAAGGTGCCGACCACGAGCCCGGTGCGGGTGGCGGAGTTGTGGCGCAGCCGGTACAGCAGGGCGGTCGTCTCGTCGTCCACGCTGTCCACGGCGACGAGCGAGATCCGTGCCTCGTGCGCGTGGGCGTCGTCGACCAGTTCCACCTCGGGCCGCTGGCGCAGCTGTTGCACGATCCCGACGTGCAGGACCGGGTCCGAGGCGTACACGGCCACGGTGACCCGTCCGCCGGGCTCGCCGGTCGCCGCGTCGTGCGCGGCCCGGGCGTGGGCCGGGCCGTGGGCCGCCGGGCCGCGGGCCGGGGCGCGGCCCTGGACCGGGACGCTCGGCCGCGCGGTGCCGGTGCCGGACGGGTGGACGGTGCCGATGAGGTCGGTGTGGAGCATGGGCGTACCTGTTCCGTGAAGCGTATGAGGGGTGTAGTGCGGGCCCCAGAGGTCGTCGGACCACCCCTGGGGGCAACAAAGCTTCTGGGTAGAGGAGTTGGGACGGGCTCTTCGGGGCATCGCGGCTGCCCGGGCCTTGCCCCCGCGCCCGTGGAGACGGGCTGGGCGGCGGCGTAGCGTCGCGGCGTGACGACTCCAGCAGCCCCTCCCAGCTCCGGCGCGCCCGGCCTCGACATCCCGTCGGTGACGGTGACGCCGGGCGGTACCGCGACCACCAGCCTGACCGTCCGCAACGACGGCGACATCGTCGAGGCGTACCGTCTGGAAGTCGTCGGTGACTGCGCTGCCTGGACGACGGTCGAGCCCGACCGCGTCTCCCTCTACCCCGGTACCTCGGAAACGGTGACCATCCGCCTGGCGCCCCCGCGTTCGTCCCGGGTGCGGGCGGGTGAGGTGCCGCTGGCCGTACGGGTCCTGCCCACCGAGCACCCCGAGGCGGTCAAGGTCCCCGAGACCACCGTGCGGGTCGAGGGATTCCGGCAGCTTCGGGCCGAGAGCCTTCCCAGGCGCCGCCGGGGCTGGCTGCGCGGACGCTTCCGCGTCGCCGTCCACAACGAGGGCAATCGCCCCGTCCAGGTGGGATTCACCCCGGCCCAGCCCGGTGAGGAGCTGAAGTTCGACATCCGCCCCGCGGCTCCGAAGCTGGAGCCGGGAGAGTCGGCGGAGGTGGCGCTGCGGGTCCGCGCCGGAAAGCCGGTGTGGTTCGGGAAGCCGGTCACCTGGCCGTTCGGCGTCACCGTGGCGGAAACCGCGACGGAGCCCGTGGCGAAGGCCGGGACGAAGGCCGTGGCCGAGGCCGGGGCACGGGCCGACGACGCCGGTGCGGACGCGGGTGAGGACCACCGCGAACGGCCGCGGCCGGAGGCCGAGTTCGTCCAGATACCGATCTTCCCGACCTGGCTGCTGGCGGCCTTGGCGGCGCTTCTCGCGCTGCTGCTGGCCTGGTTCCTGCTGGTGCGTCCCGCCGTGCGCAGCACCGCGAGGGAGGCCGCCGACCAGGCGGTCCAGCAGCAGCCGACCCCCGCCGAGACGCCGGCCGGCGGCCGGACGCCGACGGTGGCGGGCTCCGGGCAGCCGGGCTCCGGGGGCGGGAGCACCGTGCCCGGGGCGGGCGCGGGCGGCACCGGAACGGGAACGGGAGTGGGGGTGGGACCGGGTGGCGGCGTCGGGACCGGATCGGGCGGCGGACAGCAGAGTTCGGCCACCATCGACCAGGCGACGGCCGGCGGGGAGACCAAGGTCGGCACCTACACCGTGCCCGTGGGCAAGGCGTTCGGGATCACGGACATCGTCGTCGCCAACTTCCAGGGCGACGAAGGCGTCGTGACGATCGGTTTCGGCGACCGCAAGATCACGACGATCGCGCTGGAGACGTTCCGTAACCAGGACTACCACTGGGTCACCCCCATCAGGATCACTGAGAACCAGACCGTGACGGTCCAGGTGACCTGTGCGAAGCCGGGCACTCCGGCCACTGGCGTGCAGGCCCAGGAGTGCCACGAGGTCGTCAACGTGAGCGGCGTGTTGAGCGACCTCAGGTGAACAGATGCATACGCATCGTCTGTCAGGTTCTTCCGTGAGAAAAGGTGAGCCCGAGTCATTCCGGCTGAAAACCGACGGTTCGGACGCAGGGAAGACCCCTCGCGGGTGACCGTACATCCTCATTTCGGCGGCCCCGGGCGGCTCCGGCCGGGCGTTCGAATGTGAACCTGACGGACATTCAAATAAGGCTGGATCCGATCCCTCCCGGCGCCCGACCGATCGTTCGGGTGCCGACGGGGCGGGACGGCGGCCGTTCCAGGAGCGTCGGCGAGTACCGAGGGCCGGCCCGTGACACGGGCCGGCCCTCGTCGGATGCCGCTACGCGTCACGAACCGGCACGCCTGCGGGCCGAGTCGCCGGCCAGCGACCGGTCGTGCCGGTACGCCTCCTCCGCCCAGTTCGCGAGGTCCCGCAGCTCGGCCTTGAGCTCGTCCCAGGTCTTCATCAGGGAGCCCATGGTCCGGATCTCGACGGGGACCATCATGGCGCCCTCCTCCTCGTGCGGGGCGATCTGGTTCATACCGCCGAACACGCTCTGCTGCGGGATCCGGGGGACACCCTTCAGCGTCGACTCGGCGAAGGAGAGGAGGGACACCGGGAGGCCGTCGATCTCCCGGATGGCCTCGTCGCGGAACTCCAGGTTCGCGCCGCCGTCGCCCGGATCCTCCTGGAACTGTGAGAGCAGGTCGACGATCGCCTCGCTGTCGGCCGACAGGAAGTCCTGGAACCCGGGGTCGAGGAGCGCGCGGACGTCCGTGAGCTGCGAGCGGGACAGCACGACCGTCAGGTTCTTGATCTGGCCCCGGTCCTCGTCCTGCGCGAGGTAGTCGGCCATGGCCGCGACCTGCATGAAGAACAGCTGGCTGTAGCCGTCCAGGGAGTCCGTCTCCAGCCGCTTGCGCTTGCGCGCCGACTCCTGGCCCTGCTCGTACCGGGACACGACCTGCGCGGCGAACGTCTTCGACTGCGAGAGCCGGAACCGGGCGCGGGGGAGCGGCGCCCCCGGGGCCTGGGGAGCGGCCTCCCTGAGATGGTCGAAGAACAGCGGCATACCGGCGAGCGGCACACCGACCGAGTAGTGGACGAACAGCCCGTCGCCCATGCCCGGGGCGCCGGCGTAGTTCGGGAAGTCGAGGTCCGGGGCGATCCGGGCGTCCTGCCCCGCCGGCAGGATCTCCAGTTGCAGGCCCATGCCCGCCAGTGGGGTCTTCCCGGTCTGCTGGTAGAACGCCTCGCGCACCGTCCTGATCTCGTCGACCAGCCGTTCGAGGGTGGCCGGCCCGGACTCGCTGCCGGTGCCGACGACCGCGACCGCCCCGGTCACGAACTCCAGGTTGGAGTATTCGGTCCGGTTGCGCAGCGACCGTTTGTCGGAGACCAGCTTGAAGTCGGCCGCGGTGCTCTCGGCCAGGTCGGTGTCGCCCTCGTACGGTGTGCCGCGGGACGTCTCGACGGGCATGTCGATCTCCGTCTCGAACCCCAGCTTCCGCTGCACGGCGGGCTCGGCGGCCCCCGCGGCGTGGCCCGGCTCCGCCCGCTGGACCGCCTCCGGTCCGCCGGCCGGCCGTGCCATCACCCGTCGCGCGTTGGCCTCGGCCTCGCGCTCGAAGGAGTCGGACGGATCGCTGACCCGCAGCCCGTCGCCCCGGTCGGTACCGGCGACGGCCCCCTGCCGCTGCTGGATCACATGGGTCAGCTCGTGCGCGAGGGTATGGCGGTCGTCGCCCCCGCGCCCGATGACCACGTCCCTGCCGGACGTGTAGGCCCGCGCGCCGATCTCGGCGGCGGACCGCTGTGCGGCCGCGCCGGTGTGCAGCCGCACATCGGAGAAGTCCGCGCCCAGCCGCCTCTCCATCTCCGCGCGCACCGGCCCCTGGAGCGGGCGCCCGGCGCCCCGCAGCACCTCGTGCACACTGGACCGCTGGACGGGGTCCGCGCCCGGTTCTCCCCGCCCGCCCCGCGCCATCCGGGCCACGACCGAGTTGCCGATGCTCCGTTGCAGCTCGCGGGCCTGCTCCGGGGACATCGCCGCCGCCACGGGCCCGCTCACCCGCGTCTCCCGGGCCCCGCGGTCACCTCCACCGGCCCGTTCGCCGCCGTTCCCCCTGCGATTGTCCGCCCTCGCGCGCACTGACCCTCCCGGTCGCCTACCGCTGCCTTGCCCCTTCTCCCTACACCGGCGGCACCGACCGCTCCCATCCCCGAAAGTGCACCCCTGGGGCCGTGCCCCTGCCCGACCGGGTGGTCCCGGGGCCACGGGTCGCCAGGGGCCGGCCTCGCGCCGCTACGGTCGGGCGCTGTGACCGCCTCCGCCGGCACGGAGTACCAGGCCGGTGACCCTGCCGTCCTGGTCATGGGCGCCGAGCCTCCGTCGTCCGGCCGCTCCGGCTGCTCCGGCCGCTCGGGCAGGTCGGGCCGCTCCCTCGGTCCGCCGGTGCGCCCGGCCGCCGACGGTCACCGCCCGGCCCGGGCGGCGGGGTGCCCGAAAGCCTCGGTGGCGCTCCAGGCGGCCTCGACCATCCGGAAGACCTCGTCGAGGGCGCCGTCCGGGTCGGCGGCCTCGCCGGCCAGTGCGTAGGCGTCGATCACGAACCGCGCGAGTGCGCGGCAGGTCAGGGCGCTGCGCCCCAGGCCCGGGTCGTCGGTGAGGGCGGCCGCCAGCGACCGGGCGTGCCGCAGCCGCATCGTCTCCTCGTACTGGAGCAGGGCGGGTGAGGCGGTGATCATCCGCCGGACCGGTTCGGCGGCCTCGCCCGTGCAGTGGTGCACCAGTGCACGGACCTCCCGGTGCAGCGCCGGGAGGAGGGGCTCGTCCGGGGCGCGATCGGTGACCGCGCGCACGAGGCGCTGCTCGAAGTCCTGGTCCTGCTCGAAGACCAGGGCCTCCTTCGAGGCGAAGTGCGCGAAGACCGTGGTGACGGCGACGTCGGCCCCGGCGGCCACGTCGCGGATGCCCACGGTGTCGTAGTCGCGTTCGAGGAAGAGCCGCAGGGCGGTGTCGGCGATCTTCCGGCGGGTGGCGGCCTTCTTGCGTTCGCGGCGGCCGGTCGGCTCGTTCATGCGCTTACACTACCAGCTCCATTATCGCAACTGTTCCAAAAAGCTAACCGTTAGGGTTAGTGTGATTCGCATGAAGAAGGTGATCTTCGCCGAGTTCGGCGACCCCGACGTCCTGCACCTCATCGACGCCGACGAGCCCCACGCGGGGCCCGGACGGATACGCATCGCCGTGCGCGCGGCGGGCGTGAATCCTGCCGACTGGAGGATCCGCGAGGGCCAGGTCCTCGGGGCCCACCCGGTCGAGCTGCCCTCCGGTCTCGGACTGGACGCCGCCGGAGTGGTGGACGAAGTGGGCGAGGGCGTCCACGGGGTCGCGGTCGGCGACCGCGTCTTCGGCGAGGGGGCGAACACCTACGCCGAGTTCGCGGTGCTGTCGGCCTGGGCCGCCATGCCGGACGGACTGACCTTCGAGGAGGCGGCCGGGTACCCGTCCGTGATGGAGACCGCGCTGCGGATCCTCCACGAGGTGGGAGTCCGGTCCGGGCAGAGGCTGCTGGTCAGCGGCGCCGCGGGGGGTGTCGGATCGGCCGTGCTGCAGGTCGCCCGGGACCGGGGCATCGCGGTCGTCGGCACCGCGGGCGCCGCGAACCAGGACTACCTGCGCGGCCTGGGCGCCACCGCCACGACGTACGGCGAGGGCTGGGTCGAGCGGGTGCGCCGGCTCGGTCGCGTCGACGCGGCCCTCGACCTGGCCGGCGCCGGCGTGATCCGCGACCTGGTCGAACTGACCGGCGATCCCGCCCGGGTGGTCTCCATCGCCGACCTGGACGCTCCCGCGCACGGCGTCCGCTTCTCGGGTGTGGCCGGGAGCGTGCCGCGGGCGCTCGCGACGACCGTCGACCTGATCGCCCGGGGGCGGCTCCACATCCCCGTCGCACGGTCGTATCCGCTCGCCGGTGCCGCGGCGGCGCACATCGACAGCCGCGCCGGCCACACCCGCGGCCGCCGGGTACTGCTCGTAGGGTGACCGCCACTCCCGGGTCCACGGCTCGGCGTGGCGCGGCGTCCGGGCCGTCCGGGCCGGAGGGGCCGGTTCGCCGCACGAGGATGCATGAACCCGGATCGACAGGGCAGGCGGGCCCTTGTCAAAGATCACGGAGTTGACGACGGAGGTTGCTGACGATGGTTCCGATCCTGCTGGTTCTCCTGCTCGCCCTGATCCTCTTCGGTGCGGGATTCGCCCTGAAGGCGCTGTGGTGGCTGGCGATCTTCGTGCTGGTGGTCTGGCTGCTCGGCTTCGTCGCCCGGGGGACCAGCAGCACCGGCAGTCGCGGTCGCTGGTACCGCTGGTAGCGGTGCGGCCGCCCGCCCGGGACCGTCCGCCCGGGACGGCACGGCCGGCACTGCGCGGCCGGCGCGGCCGGCGCGGAGAGTGGCGGACGCTCGCGTGAACGGTGGACGGGTGGCGGGGGACGAACCCCGCCACCCGTCCTGTTCGTGCGAGGAACGGGGACCGGCGAGCCGACCCGGCGGCCCGCCGAACCGTTGGCCGGTCCCGCCGGTCCCGCCGGACTCCCTGGTCGGTGAGTCGGTGAGTCGGGGAGTCGCGGCTCGCCCGCGCCCACGAGTACGCGCTGCTGGACGGGCACCGCCTCGGTCACGAGGCCGAGTCGGCCACCCTGTCGAGCAGGGCTTCGAGGTCGGTCTCTCCTTCACGGGTCTGCGCTCCGGCTTCGAGGCCGCGCCGGGCTCGGTCGACGATCTCGGGCGGAGACGGGTAGACGCGGGCGTGTGCCCGGGACTCCTCGGCCAGGACCGGTACAGGGCCGCTCGCCTCGGCGGCGTCGATGGCGGCGAGGGCGGCGGAGGCGACGCCCTCGGGCAGGTCGGCGATGCGCCGGGCGAGGGTGTCCACGTAGGCGTCGAGCTCCTCGGAGGGCAGCGCACGGTTGATCCAGCCGTACAGTTCGGCGATGTCCGTGCCGTACAGGTCGGCGCCGAGGACGATCTCGACGCTGCGGGCGCGCCCGACCAGACGGTTGAGGTACTGAGTACCGCCCCCTCCGGGGAAGATGCCCATCCTGGTCTCCGGCTGGCCGAGCCAGGTCTCCCCCTTCGCGGCGAATCGCATGTCGGCCGCCATCGCCAGTTCGACGCCGCCGGCGCGAAGCCGTCCGCGCAGCTTGGCGATGGTGACCTGGGGCAGCGCGCGGAAGCGCTCGTGGAGCTGCTGGAGGGGGTTGAGCGCGGGATCGGCCGCAGGGTCGGCCAGGTCGAACAGTTCGCCCGGGTCGAGCATCCAGTTCAGGTCCGCGTGGGCGGCGAAGAACTCGGGATCGGCGCTTTCCAGCACGACGACCTTGATCGACGTGTCCTTCTCGGCCTCCTCGACGAACTGCTTGAGGTCGCGCACCATCGCGAGGTCCAGGGTGTTGACGGGGGGACGGTCGAGGACGATCCGGGCGACGCCTCCGCTGCGGGCGATGCGTAGCGCTGTGTGGCTGCCGTTGTTCATGCTGAGCTCCGTTCGGTGAGATCGTTCCTCCACGCTATGGAGCGACGAGTAGGCGCTTCAATGCTCGGATCGACCACTTTCTTGTCCGATCGACTCATCGTCGGTGGCATGCGGAGCGGTTCGAATACGCTCGCCGATGTGGACCTTCTTGCTGACTGGCTTGCCGTGGCCGGCGTGCGCGGCACCGTCGGAGCGCGTATTCAGGCGTCCGGCGACTGGGGCATTCGCTGGAACGAGGACGGCGACGCGGTCCTGTACGCCGTCACGAGCGGGGTGGTCTGGATCGAGGTCGAGGGCATGCGGCCCGTGCTCGCGGGGGCCGGGGACGTCTTCCTGGTGACGGCGGGCGCCCCGCACGCGCTTGCCAGCGCCCCCGCCGGGATGCCGCCCGTCTGCGAGTCGACGGAACCGTCGGACCGGCCGATCGTCCTGGGCACCGGAGGGCCGGCCACCCGCGTGCTGGCCGCCCGCTACCGGTACGACGCCGGAGCGCGCACCCAAGTGCTCGCCCACGTCCCGACGGTTGTGCATGTGCGGTCCGGGCTCGCCGGCGACGGCCTGGCCGACACCGTGCGCCTGCTCGGCCGCGAACTCGCCGAAGCCCGGCCGGCCACTTCCCTCGTGCTCGACCGGCTGGTCGACATCATCCTGGTCCAACTGCTGCGGTCCCGGCTGTCGGAGGAGGACGCCCGCAACGCCCCGCCGCTCCTGCGAGCACTCGCCGACCCGGTCGTCCATCGCGCGCTCCTGCTGATGCACGAAACCCCGTCCCGGCCGTGGACGGCCGAGAGCCTGGCCAGGGCCGCGCTGGTCTCGCGCGCGACCCTCGCGCGCCGCTTCGACGCGGTCCTCGCCACGAGTCCGTCCGGCTACCTGACGCACTGGCGCATGGACCTCGCGGCCCAACGGCTCAGGGACACGTCCGACTCGATCGAGTCGATCGCGCACGACGTGGGCTACTCCTCCCTCCCGGCGTTCAGCCGGGCGTTCGCCCGACTGCGGGACGAGCCACCCGGGCGCTATCGGGAATCCGCGAGGCGCGATGCCGCAACACCCTCACCCGGGAGACGATCACGCTGAACACGGGAGGCGCGTGTCCGGAGGAAGCTCCGCCCGCCCCTCAGGGGCTCGGCCGTCGGGGAACCGACCACGGCCGGCAGGCCGAGGAGGCCGAGGAGGCCGACCGGGAGGCCGGCCACGGCCGTGCCTCCCGCGACGGGTCGGCCCGGTCCGCGGGGTGCGGGCCGGGCCGGGCCGGTGGGGGGCGGGGCTACGGGTAGGAGACCAGGGTGGCGACGTTGGTGGTGGAGTCCGACGGGCCGCCGGTCGAGTTGATGATGTGCCTGATGGTGCCCGTGCCGCCCAGGGAGACGGTCACCAGGTCGTGGAAGCGGACGCCGGGGCGGTCGGGGGCCTCGAAGGAGTGCTCCTCGACGACGGCCGGGTCGACGTTGAAGTAGGCGTAGGAGCCGAGGCCCCACGCCTCGTGGGAGGTGACGCCGGAGGCGACCTGGTAGGCGGGGTAGCCGCGGGTGGAGCCGTTCGTCCAGGCGGCCTGGTTCGGCGGGTCGTAGGGGAGCTCGTTCTGGAAGAAGTAGGTGCGGCCGCCCGCGCCGTTCCAGATCACCTGGGTCTGCTGGTAGTGCTCCACGAACAGGCCGTACATGGTGACCCCGGCGCCGTTGACGACGAGTCCGTTGGCGGCGGTGTTGCTGTTCCAGCCGACGCCGCTGCCGTGGTCGGCGCGCCACAGCCACAGGTGGTCGCCGAGGACGTGGTTCGAGTTGACGACCAGGGATTGGGTGGCCCGGCCGACGCCCGCGCCGCCGACGCGGAAGAACACGTCGTGCAGGGAGGTGGGATCGGCGCTGTGGTCGACGGTGGTGGGGCCGTCGGCGCCGATCCGCATCAGCACCGGGCTGTTGACGGTACCGGCGTCGATCAGCAGCCCGGCCAGCTTCACGCCGTCCACGTCGGCGACGTCGACGGCGGTGATGCCGTTGTCGGGCACCAGGGTGGCCAGGCCCAGGCCGAGCACGACGGTGTCGGGCCGGGTGACCCGCAGGGTCTGGTTCAGGTGGTACACGCCCGGTGTGACCAGCAGGTTCTTGCCCTGGGCGAGGGCGGCGTTCATGTCCGCGGCGGTGGCGCCGGGCTTGACGACGAAGAACCGGTCGATCGGCAGCGAGTCGCCCGCCTGCGCGCCGCCGGCCCAGGTGGTGCCGGTGGTGTCGGTCCGCAGCGCCGGGACGAAGACCTGGTAGGCGCCGGCCCGGTCCACGTAAAGGAAGGGCTTCTCGCGCACCACCGGGGTCCGCGCCACGGTGGTGTACGGCGGGTTCGGGAAGCTGTTGGCGGGGGCGTTGACGTCGCCGACGAAGACCATGTTCCAGTTGGAGCCGGCCCAGCCGCCCCACTGGGAGTTGCGGGAGAGCCACTGCTGCTGGGAGCCGGAGTCGATCCGGCCGTCGATCCTGGAGTCGGCGATGAAGCCGCCGGAGGACCAGCCGCCGTCGTCGAGCTGGAGGTTGCCGCGCACGTGCATGCGCCGGTAGGGGGCGGCCTGGGAGACGGCCCAGCGGTCGGTGCCGCCGGTGGGGTTCACGGAGAGGTTCTCGGCGGAGCGCCAGAAGTTCTGGGTGGCGTTGCCCTGGAACCAGTCGGCCTCGGCGTGCACGGCGCCGTTGACGGTGACGTCGTCGGGGGAGAGGCCGAGGCCGGCCACCTGGGTGTAGAAGCCGACGTTGGCGTTCACGTTGTAGCTGCCGGGCTTGAACAGCAGGGCCTGGCGCTGGGCGCCGAACTGGTTGGTCTCCTGCTGGGCGAAGACCTGGTCGAGCTTGGCCTGGATGGCGGCGGTCGGCGTCGAGGGATCGAACACCGCCACGTTGGGGCCCAGGTCGGGGGTGCCGGGCGGGTTGGTCCCGGTGGTGCCGAAGGTGAAGGACTGGGCGGCGGTGCCGTTGCAGGTGTACTGCTGCAGGCGGACCGCGTCGGCGGTGGAGGCGCCGGGCACGTCCAGGCACTTGCCGCTGTTGCGGTTGACGAAGTGGTGGGCGCCGTCCGTCCCGGCGACCGCCCGCCACTGCTGGTTCGCTCCGCCGCCGTACGTCCAGAGCTGGACCTTGGCGCCGTCGGCGGTGGAGAGGTCGGTGACGTCGAGGGCCTGGGCGGAGTCGTTCTGCGCGTTGATCCGGACGTAGCCGTTGCCGAGGTCCTGCACCTGCCACTGCTGGGCGCCGGTGCCGTTGCAGGTGTACTGCTGCACGGCGGTGCCGTTCGCGGTGGACGCGGCGGCGGCGTCGACGCACTTGCCGGAGTTCTGCGACACGAGGGTGGTCGCGCCGGTGGGGACGGCGGCCAGGGCGGCCGGGGCCGGGGTCAGCAGCACCGCCGAGGAGGCCAGCAGGCCGGCCGCGGCCGTCAGCGGGAGAAGGGTCTTCCTGTGCAAGGGAGTTGCTCCTTTCTCGGGTCGGCGGGAAGTCAGGCGGGCAGGTTCCACTGCTGGTTCGCGGAGGCGTAGCAGTCCCAGATCTGCAGCCGGGTGCCGTTCGCGGAGGACGGGCCGGTGGCGTCCAGGCAGCGGCCGGAGGCGGGGTTCACCAGGGTCCGGTCGGCCCGGGCCTGCCACTGCTGGGCGCCGGTGCCGTTGCAGCCCCACAACTGGAGCGGAGTGCCGTTGGCGGTGCCGGCGGAGGTGACGTCCAGGCACTTGCCGAGCGCCCGGATGGTGCCGTCGGTGCCGACGGTCCAGGACTGGGCGGCCGTGCCGTTGCAGTCCCAGAGCTGGATCGCGGTGCCGTCGGCGGTGCCGGCGGAGGCGACGTCGACGCACTTGCCGCCGTAGCCGGTGATCCGGCCGGTGCGGCCGGTGGGCGGGGTGGTGCCGCCGGTGACGCTGTCGAAGGTCCGGGAGAACTCGTAGGCGGACTGCGGGGTGCCGCTGCAGGTGGAGGACAGGGTGCCGTTGGTGGCGCAGGCCCGGTCGCGGCCGACGGCCCAGAAGGCGAGGAGCTGGATGCCGCGGGAGCGGGCGAAGTCGGTGAGGGTCCGGGCGTTCGCGGTGGTGAAGACCTCGGCCTGGGCGTCGTTGACCCCGATCATCGGGGTGTTGCCCTCCATCGCCCACAACTGCTCGGAGGTCTTGGTCGTCCAGATCCGGCCGAGCTGGGTGTGCAGGCCGTTGGCGGCGTCGATCGCGGCCTGGCCCATGTCCATGGCCGGGCCGTAGTCCATCGTCATGATGTTCACGGCGTTGACGTTCAGACCGCGGCTCTTGGCGTTGTTCAGCAGACTCAGGGAGTCGGGCAGCAGGCCGGTGGGGGCGACCGGCAGGGTGTAGTTGACGTCCAGCCGCTTCCCGGCGGCGGCCTGGGCCTGCTGGAGCTGGGCGAGGGCCTGGTTGCGGCGGTCGTTGGCGGCGGTGTCGGCCAGCGCCCCACCCTCGATGTCCAGGTCGATGCGGGTCAGGCCGAGCGCGTCGACCACCCGCTTGTACTGGGCCTGGAGCGCGGCGACCCCGGTGCAGGCCCGGCCGAGTTCGGTGCCGGAGGCCCCGCCGAAGCTGGCGATCACATCGCCCCCGGCCGCCCGGTGCGCGTTGATCGCGGCGGTCCAGCCCGCGTCCGTGATCGGCGTGTCGCCGTTGAAGGTGGCGTTGCAGCCGCCGTCGCTGATCACGAAGGCGAGGGTGACGTACTTCAGCCCGGCGCCGTTGCGGGCGTCGGCGAGGGTGGACGGGTTGTTCCAGGTCTCCAGGTACGGCGCCGCGTACTGGGCGGGGAATCCCGGGCCGGGGTCGGCGGCGGCCGAGGCCCGACCGGCGGCGCCGGAGAGGAGGGCGGCGACCGTGGCGGAGAGGGCCGCGGCGGCCACCGCGGTGCGGGCGAGGTTGCGAAGCAAGACGGCTCCTTGTGGGGGGAAGTCGGTCGTTCACTCGCATGCTCGTTCAGGAAGTGAACGAGGTGTCAGATTCGAGAGCCGCGGGGCGGGACGGGGGCCGCGGGGGTCGCACCTCGGACCTGACGGGGTCCGGACATTTTTCAAGACGTGAAGTTAGGGGTTGGCCTAGACCACGTCAAGCCTCCGCGCAGGAAGGGGCGGCGGGGCGTGCACGCACGGGTGGACGCGGGATGCCGTGCGAGGCGTCGACCGGCGCCGACCTTCTGTTCATGAACTGAAGACTCGGGGATGGCCGCATCTGGTTCAGACCTTTTAGGTTCGCGGCGCGACGGTGACGACCGTGACGACGGCCCCGCCGCGACGGGGAGGCCGGTCCTCGACCGATCCCGACCTCAAGGCCCCGGTATCGGTCGACCGTCCGGCTCCCGGCTCGGCAGCGGCCCGAACCGGACCTGGTACGGCGGTGACCACCCGATCGGCCGGACCGGCACCCGGTGCCGCGTGCGGTACGCCGACTTCGGCCGCAACGCCATGAATCGCGCAGCCAACACGCGGACTTCCGCGATCTTCGCGTCGGTCACCCGGAACCGGGGCTCCGGATCCGCGCCCGACCGGGCCCGCGGTCGGACCGGCGGGAGCGGCCCGGTCGTCCGGGTGCGGGCGGAGGGGTCCGCGCCGCGCTGACGGCGGCCGGAATGCGGGTGTCGTCGCCGGGGAATTCGGGGCGCCGCCCGAGGGCGGAGGCCAGGGCGAATTCGTCGACCGGCCGACGGCCGTTCGTCGTCACTTCGCGCGCCGTCGCTTCGCGCGTCCGGTCTTTCGCGGCCGTACGGAGGGTCCGCGTCCGGTTGTCGCGGACGGCGCGCCCGGTGCTGTCGTGTCGACAGCGGGCCCGGTCGACGGCCGACGGCCCGGACCGCGGACGGCTTCGGGCCGGGGTCGGCGCCGGTTGCGCACCGGTGCCGACCGGGTGGTGGCCGGGTGGTGGCCGGTGTTCCTTCGGCGCGCGCCGCTGCCCGGCGATGCGGACGGGCCGTGCGGACGGGCGGTCGGCGGCCGCGTCCCGGCCCCGCTCTCCGGGGGGGTGTCCGATTCCCCAGGGAGTCCGGGCGGCCTTCGGGGCATTTCCCCGAGGAATTCCCGAGGAATTCCCTGGCGCATTCCCCCGAAGGCATTCCCCGGCGCGCACCGGCCGGATTCCCGGGAATCCTCCGGTGGGCTCCGTGAAGCGCCCGGAAGCGACGCCGACGGGGATGCGGTGGTTCGAGTGGACCGTGGGAGGGCTGCCGGGAGCGGGTCGGTCCGCCGCCCGGCCGCCCCGGGGGCCCGCGCGTCGGGTCAGGCGACGGGGGCGGGCTCGTCGACGACGCGACCGTCGCGGAGCTCGACCACGCGGTCGGCGAGTTCCATCAGGTTGGGGTCGTGGGTCGCGACCAGGACGGTGACGCCTTCACTGCGGACCACCGCGCGCAGCAGCTCCATGATCGAGCGTCCGGTCTCGGAGTCCAGCTGGCCGGTCGGCTCGTCCGCGATGATGAGATCGGGCTCGTTGGCGAGCGCGCGGGCGATGGCGACGCGCTGCTGCTGGCCACCGGAGAGCTCCCCGGGGCGCTGGTTGGCGTGGTCGGCGAGCCCGACCAGGGCGAGCAGGGTGCGGGCGCGTTCCTCGCGCTGCGCGGCGGGCACCTTGCGCAGCCGCATCGGGATGCCGACGTTCTCGGCGGCGGTGAGCACCGGCAGCAGGCCGAAGGACTGGAACACGAAGCCCAGCCGGTCGCGGCGCAGCGCGAGCCGTCCGTCCTCGTCCAGGCTGCCGAGGTCGGTGCCGTCGAGGGTGATGCTGCCGCCGGTCGGGGCGTCCAGGCCGCCGACCAGGTTGAGCAGGGTGGTCTTGCCGGAGCCGGACCGGCCCTTGAGGGCGGTGAGTTCGCCCCGGCCGATGGTGAAGGAGACGCCGCGCAGGGCGTGCACGGCGCGCTCGCCGGTGCCGAAGCTGCGGTGGACCTCGGTGACGGCCACCATGGGAGTGGTGACGGTGGTGGCCGGTTGCTGAGTCATGCGGCGTCCCCCTGGGAGTTCCCCGGCGGTTCCTGCCGACGGTCGGCCGGGGTGTTCTTCGCGGTGTTCTTCGGGCGTCGTACTTGAGGTGTCCATGGCTTCGCGGGAATCGCGGGCCGACGCATCGTCGGCCGTCATGGTGCGGCGCTCGGATGCGATGCGCAGCATTTGTTCATTACTTACATCCTTCGCGCAAGTCCCTTCCCTTCTATGACCGGATCTGAAAGCATCGTCCGCTATCCGGTGATCAAGCGCCGGTGATCACCATGGCGAAAGCGCCCCGGGGGCCCGTCCGCGCACCGCGCGACACCTGCCCGGACCGGACGCGGCGCCGCCACCACTGACGACCGGGGGAGGATCGGGATGCTCGGTTTTGTCATGCGCCGTTTGCGCGGGCGACTGCCCCTGGCCACAGCCGCCCTGCTCACCGTACTGATCACGACGGCGGTGCTCACGGCGCTGGTCGCCTTCCAGCGCACCGTCGGCGAGATCGGACAGCGGCAGGCGCTGCAGGGCGGGGGCCACCCGCGGACCACGGTGCTGGTCAACTCCGAGCACGGGACGGACCGGAGGGCCAAGGACGACGCGGCCGTCGCCGACTACGCCCGGCTGCTCTACGGCGACCTGCCGGTCGAGACCCGGGCGCTGTCCCGCAGCCGCTCCTACGGCCTGCCGACCGGACCGGCGGACGGCGCGCAGGCTGCCCCGACGGGCAGCCGGACGGGCACTCCGGCCGCCCCGGCGGGCGCCGCCCCCGCCCCGGCGCCCGCGGCCACCCCGACGGCCGGCGCCGCACAGCCCGGCGGCACCAAGGCCGACGACCTCACCCTCCTCGCCGCCCTCGACCGCCGCTACGTCCAACTCCTCGCCGGGGACTGGCCCGCGGCCGCCGCGCCCGGCGCCCCCGGCCCCGTCCAGGTCGCCGTCCCCAGGTCCGTGCTCACCCGCCTCGGCCTCACCCCCGAGGCCCTGCCCGCCGAAGTCCGGCTCACCGACCGCTACGGCGGCGCCCCGCTCGCGGTCCGGGTCACCGGCGCCTACCGCGCCAACGACCCCGCCGACCTCTACTGGCGACTGGACCCGGTGCAGGGCCGCGAGATCCTCTCCGGCGGCTTCACCACCTACGGCCCGCTGCTCGTCGACGAGACCGCCTTCACCGCCGCCGGTATCCCCCAGAACGGCCGCAGCTGGCTGATCGACGCCGACTTCACCGGCGTCGCCGCCGCCGCCGTGGACGGCGTCCGCGACCGGGTCGCCCCGGCCGGCGACGCGCTCAACCGGAACGCCGGAATCCTCGCCCGCACCGAACTCCCCGACCTGCTGCGGGAACTGGACTCCGGCGCGATGGTCGCCCGGTCCACCCTGCTGATCGGCGCGCTCCAACTCGTCGTGCTGGCCTCGGCCGCCCTGCTGCTCGTCGTCCATCTCATCGCCACCCGCCAGCAGTCCGAGAACGCCCTGCTCGCCGCCCGCGGCGCCTCCGGCACCCGGCTCGGCGGCTACACCGCCGTCGAGGCCCTGCTGCTGGCCCTGCCCGCCGCCCTGCTGGCCCCCCTGCTCACCCCGCCACTGCTGCGCGTCCTCGGCGGATTCGGCCCGCTGCGCCACGTGCCGCTGGACACCTCGCTGCACTGGACGCTGTGGCCGGTCTCGGTCGCCTGCGCCCTCGGCTGCGTGCTGCTCGCCGCCGTCCCCGCCCTGCTGCGCGGCGCCGGCACCGCCGTACTGCGCCGGGCCGGCCGCCGCCAGGCCCTGGCCGCCGGCGCCGCCCGCTCCGGCGCCGACCTCGCCCTGCTCGGCCTGGCCGTTCTCGCCTACCAGCAACTCTCCCAGTACAGCGGCGGGTTGTCCCCGGACTCGGACGGCCGGCTCGGACTGGACCCGGTCCTGGTCGCCACCCCCACACTCGCCCTGGGCGCCGGCACCCTGCTCGTGCTGCGGCTGCTGCCGTTCGTCGCCCGACTCGGCTCCCGGCTCGCCGCCCGGGGCCGCGGCCTCGGCCCCGCCCTGGTCGGCTGGCAGCTCGCCCGCCGCCCCGGCCAGGCCGGCGGACCGGTCCTGCTCCTGGTGCTCGGTGTCTCCACCGGCGTCCTGGCGCTCGGTCAGCACGACACCTGGAACGCCTCCCAGCAGGACCAGGCGTCCTTCGCCACCGCCGGCGGCCTGCGGATCCACGGCGCCCACACCGCCGCGATCGGTCAGGGCAGCCGCTTCGCCGCCCTGCCCGGCGGCGACCGGATCATCCCGGTCGCCCGCCAGGAGCAGTCGCTGCCCGACGGCACCCACGGCCAGGTCCTGGCCCTGGACGCCGCCGCCTTCGCCGCCCGCGTCCCGGTCCGCTCCGACCTGATCGACGGGCAGGACCCGAAGAGCCTGTTCGCCCCGCTCGTCGACGCCCCCGCCGGCGGTGCCCCGACCGGGGTCACGCTGCCCGGACACCCGCAGCGGATCGACGTCGATGTCACCTTCACCCCCGCTCCGCGCCCCGCGGCGGCCGGCGGCGACAGCTTCGACATGGCACCGCCCCCCAAGGCCCCGGAGGTGTGGCTGCTGCTCCGCGACAGCCACGACCTCTCCTTCGTCGCCCCGGTCACCGGCATCCCCGGGACCGGCGACGGCCGCGCCACCGTCGACCTCGCCACGCTCACCGACGGCGGCCTCAGCTCGGTGTCCGCACCGCTCTCCGTGGTCGGACTGACCCTCGCCCTCGGCCCCAAGGACAGCGGTGAACTGACGATCCGCCGGCTCGCCGCCGCCGACCGCGCCACCGACCCCGGCGTGCCGGCCGCCGTCCCCGCCGGCCTCGACTGGAGCACCAGCGGCGACTCCGCCGAGCGCCCGGTCGGCGTGGACGTCGTCCCCGGCGCCTCCGACGACCGGCGGGTGCTGAGCGTGCGCTACGGCGTCGGCGCCGACGCCCTCAACAACCGGCGCGCCGTCATCACCCCGGCCGGCTCCAAGCCCCCGGCCGCGATCGCCGGCGTCGCCACCCGCGGCTACCTCGCCGCCACCGGCTCCGCCGTCGGCACGACCGTCCGGGTGCCGTTCGGCCTCACCACGGTGCCGGTACGGATCACCGGTGAGGTCGCCTCCCTGCCCGTCGTCGGCGACAACGCGGTACTCGTCGACCTCGGCACGGTCGGCCGGGCCCTCGCGGCCGGCGGCCGGGAGACACCCGCCCCCGCCGAATGGTGGCTGCCCGCCACCGGACCGGACGACCGCGCCCCCGCCCAGGCCGCCGCCGCACTGCGCGCCGCCCCCGGCGCCCCCGGGCTCCAGCTCCGCGACGAGGTGGCCGCCGACCTCCTGGGCGACCCGCTCAGCGCGGCCCCGCAGAACGCCCTCGCCGCCATCGCCGTCGTCACCACCGTGCTCGCCGCGATCGGCTTCGGTGCCGCCGGTGCCGCCGCCGCCGGCCAGCGCTCCCGCGACTCCGCGCTGCTGCTCGCCCTCGGCGCCCCCAGGCGCCGCCTGGTCCGCACCGCCGCCGCCGAACAGGCCGTCCTGGTGGGCCTCGGCAGCGTCGTCGGACTCGCCCTCGGCGCCCTGATCGTCCATCTGATCGTGCCCCTCGTCGTCCTCACCCCGGCGGCCCGCCGCCCCGTTCCGGAGGCCCTGGTGGCCCTGCCGCTCGGCACCGCCGCGCTGCTGGCCGTCGCGATCTCCGCCGTCCCCCTGCTCTCGGCCCTGCTCGGCGGCCGCCGCCGCCGTGACGTCGCCCAGCGCCTGCGGCACCTGGAGGAGATGTGACCGGCCCGGCCGCCACCACCGCCCCGCGCCCCACCGGTACCGGCACCGGGCCCGGGGCGGCCCACCGCCCGGCCCCGTGGGTCCGCACCCGCCTTCGCGCGACCCCGTTGGCCGCCCTGCTCACCGCCGTCCTCGCGCTCGGCACGGTCTTCCTGGCCACCGCCTTCCCGCGGGTCCTCGACCGGGCCGCCGACCACGGCCTGCGCGACTTCCTCCGCGACCGCGGCACCGTCGCGACCAGCGTCTACGCCTCCGCCACGCGCTCCGGCGGCGCCAAGTCCCTGGACGACGCCGCCGCCCTGCTCGCCGCCCACGTCGGCCCCACCCTCGCCGTCGCCCCGGGCGGACTCGTCTACGGCGCCCGCAGCGGCAGGACGCGGTCCCTGACCAACCCCGGTCTGGCCCGCCCCGAACGCGTCGACCCCGAGATGGGCCTGCTCTACGTCCAGGGCCTGCGCGAGCACACCACGCTCGCCGAGGGCCGCTGGCCGGACGCGCCGAGGAGCGGCGGCCCGGTCCCGATCGTGCTCGTCCGCGAGGCCGCCACCACCCTCGGGATCCACCTCGGCGACGTGCTGACCACCCCCGACGTCCTCCAGGAGGACCGGGCGCCGAAGGCCGAGGTGGTCGGCATCCTGGACGCCGCCGACCGCGCCGACCCGTACTGGGCCGAACTGTCCTGCCCCCTCCAGGCATGCCTCGACTTCACCAAGGGCAAGCAGCCCGAAGCCTTCTGGCGCTTCACCGGACTCGTCGACGGCAGCGCCCTCGACGCGATCCAGACCTGGCAGACCGGCGCCCAGGACTTCTGGCGGATCCCCGTCGACGTCGACCGGCTGCGCGCCGACCAGCTCTCCCGCACCGACCGGGAACTCGCCTCCTACCTCACCGGGCACACCGCCAACGAACTGGTGAAGGCCACCGACCGGGTCGGCCTGCAGATCACCTCCCCGCTGCCGGGCGTACTGGAGAAGGCCACCGCGCGCCAGCAGGCCACCGCGCCGCTCGCCGCCATCGGCCCGGCCGGCCTGGCCGGCGTCGGCCTGGTCGTCCTCGGCCTGGCCGCCGCCCTCTCCGGCGACCGGCGGGCCGCCGAACTGCGCCTGCTCCAGGCCCGCGGCGGGTCGCGGGGCGGCGTCGTCGGGCGACTGCTCGGTGAGGGCGTCGTCACCGTCCTGCTGCCCGCCGCCCTGGCCGGACTGCTCGCACTGTGGCTGCTGCCCAGCCCGCGCTGGGGCGGAGCCGTCCTGGCCGGCGCCGCCGTCGCCCTGTTCTCCCTGCTCGCCCTCCCGCTGCGCGCCGCCCGGCTCTGGTCCCGGTCCCGGGCCGGCAGCGGCCGGCGGCGCCTGGCCGGCGAACTCGCCGTCCTGGCCGTGACGGTCGCCGCCGTCGCCGAGGTCCGCCGACGCGGCGTCGCCCCGGCCGGGGCGGACATCGACCCGCTGCTGGTCGCCGCGCCGCTGCTGCTCGCCCTCACCGGCGGACTGCTGCTCGCCCGTCTCCAGCCGCTGCTGCTCGGCGTCTTCGCCCGGATCGCCACCGGGCGCCCCGGCGCCATCGGCTTCCTCGGCCTGGCCCGCGCCGCCCGGGGCGGCGCCGAAGGGGCCCGGCCCTCCGTCCTGCCCCTGATCGCCCTGCTGCTCGCCGTCACCACCGCGGGCTTCGGCTCCACCGTGCTCGGGGCCGTCGACACCGAACGCGCCCACGCCGCCCGGCTGACCGTCGGCGGCGACGCCTCGGTGGTCGTCCCGATCGGTGTTCCGGTGTCGGAGGCATTCGGCGAGGCGGCGGCCGAGCTGCCCGGGGTCCGCGCCTCCGCCCGGGTCTGGGCCGACACCGAGGTGTTCGTCCTCGACGGCAACGGCTCCACCCGGATCTTCGCCGTGGTCGCCGACCCGGTCGCCTACGCGGAGATCTCCCGCTCGCTCGGGCGGGGCGCCTTCGACGCGGCCGCGCTGTCCGGGGGCACGGGTGGGGCGGACGCCCCGGTGCCCGCCCTGGTCTCCACCGCGCTCGCCCGCAAGCTCGGCCCGGGCGACACCCGCCGCCTCCGGCTGCCGAACGGCGGGGAACTGCTCACCCGCACCGCCGGCGTCGTCGACGGCACCCCCGCGCTCCAGGGCGACGACCGGCTGTTCGTCGTCCTGCCGGCCGGCCCGGCCGTCGCCCTCGCGCCCGAACTCGGCCGCGCCAACCTCTGGCTGGCCACCGGTCCGGTCGACCAGGACCGGCTGCGGAGCCTGGTGCGCGAGCGGATCGCCTCCGTCGAGCGGGCCACCACCTATCCCGTCGCGGCGGGCGAGGGGAACGACGGCCTGCCGCTCGGCTACAGCGTGCGCACCAGCTCGGCCCTGCGCGCCGAGCTCGCCGCCGACCCGCTCCAGTCCGCCGCCGCCCGGCTCTTCTGGACCGCCGTGCTCGGGGCCGGCGCGCTCGCGCTGCTGGCCGTCCTGCTCACCCTGGTCCGGGCCGCGCCCGAGCGCACCGCGCTGCTGGCCCGGTTGCGCACCATGGGTCTGCGGCCGCGGCAGGGCCTGATCCTGATCCTGATCGAGACACTGCCGCAGACGCTGGTCGCGGCCGTCGGCGGCGGCCTGGTCGCGGTTGCGGCGGTGGCCCTGCTCGGGCCCGCCTTCGATCTGTCGATTCTGGTCGGCGCCGACATCGCGCCCGGGCTGCGGATCGACCTCCCGCCGGTGCTGCTGCCGACGGTCGGCCTCGCCGTCCTGGTCTCCGCGGGTGTCGTCGCCGAGGCGCTGATCGCCGGCCGCCGGCAGATCGCCACCGAACTCCGGGCGGGGGACCAGCGATGACCCTCCCGCCCCGCCCCGGGGACCCGCCCGATTCCGGCCGGGCCGTTCCCGGAGCGCCGAGCACACCGACGCCGAGCGCATCCACGACCAGCACATCCACGACCAGCACATCCACGACGACGAGGCCCCACGCCGACGAGAGGAGCACGCGGTGAACGGCAGCGCCCAGGACCAGAAGACCGCCCCGGCCCCCACCTTCCAGGAACTCCAGGAGCGTGCCCGCGCCGCCGCGGCCGGCCCCGCGGCGCACAGCGCGGACGCGGCCATCGTCTGCGACCGGCTGGTCCGCATCTTCAGCGCCCAGGGCGTCGAGGTGCAGGCCCTCCAGGGCCTCGAACTGACGATCCGTCAGGGCGATCTGGTCGCCCTGGTCGGCGCCTCCGGCAGCGGCAAGTCCACCCTGCTGACCATCCTGGCCGGGCTCGACGTGCCGACCGCCGGCACCGCCACCGTGGCCGGCAGCGACCTGCTGGAGATGTCCCCCCGCGAGCGGCTGCGCTACCGCCGCGAGGTGGTCGGGTTCATCTGGCAGCAGACCGCCCGCAACCTGCTGCCGTTCCTCACCGCCGCCGAGAACATCGCCCTGCCGATGCAGCTGCGCGGCGGCCGCTCCTCGCGCGCCGGCTCCCGGCAGCAGGCGGCCCGGGTCGCCGAGCTGATGGAGGCACTGGACATCGGCGAACTCGCCCGCCGTCGCCCGACCGAGATGTCCGGTGGCCAGCAGCAGCGCGTCGCCATCGCCGTCGCCATGGCCAACAACCCGCCGGTGCTGCTCGCCGACGAGCCCACCGGCGAGCTCGACTCGGAGACCGGGGCGAGTATCTTCGAGGCGTTCCGCACCGTCAACCGCGAACTCGGCGCCACCGTGGTGATCGTCACCCACGACCCGATGGTGGCCGGGGAGGTCCGCCGCACGGTCGCCATCCGCGACGGCCGCACCAGCAGCGAGGTGCTCCGCCGCACCCTCACCGACGAGCACGGCGAGGAGTCGGTCAACGAGACCGAGTACGTGATGCTGGACCGCAC
The DNA here is from genome assembly GCF_044764505.1 of Kitasatospora sp. NPDC094019. Taxonomy (NCBI): domain Bacteria; kingdom Bacillati; phylum Actinomycetota; class Actinomycetes; order Kitasatosporales; family Streptomycetaceae; genus Kitasatospora; species Kitasatospora sp. NPDC094019. The sequence goes on along the minus strand of NZ_JBIWIF010000003.1, from coordinate 370,142 downwards.
CGGCCGGGTCCAGCTGCCGGCCAAGTTCCTGGAGGCGCTGGGCATGGAGCACCGGGTCGCGGTCGAGCTGGGGGCCGACCACATCGCCGTCCGCCCGGACGACCTGGAGGGGCACTGACGGTCCCGCCGTTCCTGACGGTCCTGCCGTTCCTGCCGTTCCTGCGGCTCCCGTGACTGCAGGGTTCGCCGGACCGCCGTGGCCGCAGGGTCAGCGGCGGGCCCGGCGGGCCTCCCGGCGGAACCGGAGGTACTCCCGGGCGAGCAGGCGCAGCGCGGCGGGCCTGGCCGGGCTCGCCGAGCGGCGCAGCAGCGCGCCGAGGTCGGCGCGCGCCGCCGCCCCGGTGAGCTCCTCCACGCCGACGATGCAGCGGACCATCGGCCGGTGGACGGCCGGGACCAGACCGATCACGGTCCGGGACCCGGCCAGGGCGCGCTCCGCCTCGTCCAGCAGGCCGCCGAGCAGCTCCCGGACCGCCGGCAGGTCGCGGCCCCGCTCCAGGTCGTCGCGGGTGACCCCGTGCCGCTCCAGCCGGTCCCGGGGGACGGTCAACCGTCCCTCCGCGAGGTCCTCGGCGAGGTCGTTGACGAAGTCGAGCCGTTGGCTGCCGTCGATGAAGGTGCGGCACGCGGCCCGGTAGGCGGACTGGTCGCCGGCCGGGCCGAGCAGCGCGGCGACGACCATGAAGCCGGGCAGCGAGTACCCGTCCACGTAGCGCTGGTAGTCCGCCTCGGTGTCGAAGCCGGTGAAGTCGAGGTCCGCCTCCGCTGCGGCGAGGTGGTCGAGCACCCGGTCTCGCAGCTCGGGGTGGGCGGCCGCGCTGTGCAGCAGTGGCCGCAGTTCGGGGTCGTCCGTCCGGCCCTCGGCGAGGCTCCGGGTCACCTCCCGCTGCCAGCGGGCGGCGGCCGCCCGCCGTTCCGCGAGCGGCCCGCTGTCGAGCAGCGTGTCGGTCCGGTGCATGAACGCGGCCGCCGCGATCACGTGCGGCACGGTCCGCTCCGGCAGCAGCAGCCCGGCCGCCACCGCGACCTCGCGCCGGTAGCGGGTCACCTGCCGCCGCTGCCGCTCGTAGTCGGCCCGCAGACCGGCCTCCCGCACCCCGGCCGCGTCCAGCGCCCGATCCCACCTGCCCACTCGGCTCACCCGTCCCTGTGCCCGCTGCTCGCTGCCCTCTGCCCGGAAGGACCGAGCCTAGACAGTGGATCACCGGGGGAGCCATTCGGGCCCCGGGACCGGCCCCGGCCCGTCGGGAGGCCGAACGGGGGTGGGATACTGGACCGGTCCGTTCCGGGCGGCAGTGGTGAGGGGTGGCGCGCATGAGCAGCCGGGTGCGGGTGCTGAGGAAGCAGAACCGGCTCAGCCTGGAGGCGCTGGCGGAGCGGGTCGGGGTGACCAAGAGCTATCTCTCCAAGGTGGAACGCGGCCTCAGCGACCCGTCGATCTCCACCGCGCTCAAACTCGCGCACGCGCTGAACGTCGATGTCGGCCGGCTGTTCTCGGACGAGGTGGAGCCCGAACTGATCACCGTGGTCCGGGCCGACGAGCGGACCCCGATGGGTGCCGGGACGGGCCCGGGCGCCACGCGCTACGAGGGCATCGCGACCGGTCTGACCGACAAGCGGATGGTGCCGTTCATGATGCACCCGCCGACGGATCCCGCCGACGCGCCGTTCAAGTCCCACGCCGGGGAGGAGTACCTCTTCGTCCACGAGGGCGCCGCCGAGCTGGAGTTCCCGGAGCGGACCGTGGTCCTGGGGACGGGCGACAGCGTGTACTTCAACTCCGCCCTGCCGCACCGCTGCCGCTCCACCGGCGACCGGCCCGCCGCGGTCCTGGTGGTGATCCACGACGAGCCGTCCGGCCCGGCGGACCGCGTCCCGACCCTGCCCTGAGGTGCCGGTCCTGCGCCGAGGTGCCGGCCGCGCCCCGGCGCACCGGCCCCGGTGCCGTCGGGGCCGGTGCGGTCGCGGCGGATCAGCCCGCGGCGGCCAGCAGCTCGGCGAGTCGGGCGGTCCCGGCCGGGTCCAGGGCCAGCAGCGGTTCGCGCGGGCCGCCGACCTCCAGACCGAGCAGGGCCAGGCCGGCCTTCACGGTGGTGGGCAGGCCGCCGCCCAGGATGAACTCCAGGACCGGCAGTTGGCGCTGGAAGACCTCGCGGGCGAGGTCCCACTCGCCGGACCGGACCGCCCGGTGCAGCTCCAGGACCGGGCCGGGGATGAGGCACGGCGCGGCGGTGCACCAGCCGGTCGCCCCGGCGGCGAAGGCCGCCAGCGCGAGCGGATTGCTGCCGTTGTAGAACGGCAGGGCGCCGTCGGTGAGTTGGGCGAGCCGGTGCAGCCGGCGCACGTCGCCGCTGCTCTCCTTCACCATGGTGATGTTCTCCACCCGCTCGACCAGTGAGACCAGCAGCTCGGGCGGGACGTCGACCCCGCTGGTGGCGGGGTTGTTGTACAGCATCACCGGGAGGCCGACCGCGTCCGCCACGGCGGTGAAGTGGCCCACGACCTCGCGCTCGTCGAGCTTCCAGTACGCCTGCGGCAGCACCATGACGGCGTCCGCGCCCGCCTGTTCGGCGAACCGGGCGCGCCGGACGGCATTGCGGGTGGTGAGGTCGGAGACGCCGACGACGGTGGGCACCCGGCGGTCGACGGCCCCGATCGCGGCCTCGGCGGCGGTGCACCACTCGCGGTCGTCCAGGTAGGCGCTCTCACCGGTGGAACCGAGCGGGGCGACGGCGTGGCAGCCGGCGTCGATCAGCCGGTCGACCAGTGCGGCGAGGGCGTCGACGTCCACGCCGCCCTCCTCGCCGGGGGTGAACGGGGTCACCGGGTAGGCGATGATCCCCTCCAGTACGGGATCGGTCATCTCAGGCACCACCCTCGGCGTTCGTGCCGCCGACGGCGCCGAGCGCGTCGCCGTGCCCGGCCCGCAGGGCGCGACGGGCGTAGTAGGCGAAGTTGGCCTGGCTGCGCTTGGCGGTGGAGGTCCAGTCGTGCGCCTCGCGGGCGAGCGGCGCGGGTATCTCCCGGATCACCCCGGCGGCGGAGGCCAGCAGTTGGAGCCGGGCGGCCCGCTCGAAGAGCACGGCGAGCGTGCAGGACTCCTCCACGCCGCCGGTGGCGACCAGCATGCCGTGGTGGGCGAGCAGCAGCGCCCGCTTGTCGCCGAGGGCGGCGGTGATGATCTCGCCCTCCTCGTTCCCGACCGGGATGCCGGGCCAGGTCTCCAGGAAGGCGCAGTCCTCGTACAGCGGGGTGAGGTCCATGTGCGAGACGACCAGGGGCGTCTCCAGCATCGACAGGGCCGAGAGGTGGAGCGGGTGGGTGTGGATGATGCAGGTGACGTCGGGGCGGGCCCGGTAGACCCAACTGTGGAAGCGGTTGGCGGGGTTGGCCATGCCCTCGCCCTCCAGGACCTCCAGGTCCTCGTCGACGAGGAGGAGGTTGTCCTCGGTGATCTCGTCGAAGCCGAGGCCGAGCCGCTGGGTGTAGTAGGTGCCGGGCTGTTCGGCGCGGGCGGTGATCTGGCCGGCCAGGCCGGAGTCGTGGCCGGCCTCGAAGAGGATCCGGCAGGTGAGGGCGAGCTTCTGGCGGGTGGTCCAGTCGTTGTCGGGGATCGCGGTGCGCATCCTGCGCTGTGCGAGGTCGACCAGGTCCGCCTTGGCGGTGGTCAGGGTCTCGGCCATGGCCGGGGTGCTCCTTCGTTCGGGGGCGTGCCGCAGCGGCGCGCGGAAGCCTGGTGTCACGAGTCGGCCGCGATGGCCGCCAGGACACTGTGTTCACCATAGGACACATCGTGTCCTTGCGTCGACGGTGAAGCTGCGCGAACCCCGTCCGGGACCGGTTCCGGGTCGTCAGCTGCCGCCGCCCATGCGGCGGATCAGTCCGGAGCGTTCGGCGTCCGAGCGCAGATCGTCGGCCGGGGCGCCCCGGTCGGTGCGGTCGCCCCGGCCGGCGGCCGTGCAGAGGGCGAAGACGAGCAGGGCGCTCGCCGCCACGGCGAGGATGCCGAGAGCGGTGAGGACGCGGAGCCAGGTCACGGGAGATGCCTCCAGGGGACGGCGCGAGGGAGTGCCGCCGGGGATATCGGCAGACCGGCCGACGAGGTCGAGTGTCCACGGGCGGTTCCACCTGTCGACCGCCGCGCGCGGGGTCGTGCGAGCGGGCGGTCGAAGCACGGACGGCGCGCGCTAGGCCGGGTCGTGCGCCCCTGTTGCCCGGGTGGCCGCCGGCACCGGTGCCGGGGGTGCGTTGGGTGCCGGGGGTGCCGCGAGTGCCTTGGGCGCCGTGGGGTCGGCCGGGTCCGGCACCAGGGCCCGGAGTGCCCCCAGGTCCGGCTTGCCGGTCCCGGACAGCGGGATGTCCGGGAGCACCACGACCGTCGCCGGTTCGCACAGCGGGCCGCCGCGCTCCCGCACCCACCGGCGCAGTTCCGCCGCCGTCACCCCGCTGCCCGCGGTCACCGTCACGGCGGCGTGCGCGTGCTGGAGCCGGTCCCGGTCGGTGGTGGTGAACATGACCGCCTCGCGCACCGCCGGATGTCTCAGCAGCGGGCTCTCGACCTCCCGGGGGAAGACGTTGTGGGAGTCGACGATCGCCACCGGATCGCGCCGCCCGGCCACGGTCAGGTACCCCGCCCCGTCCAGCGAGCCCAGATCGCCGGTGTCCAGCCAGCCGTCCCGGAGCACCGTCGCGGTCAGCCAGGGGTCCCGCCAGTAACCCTGCATCGCGGTCGGTGTGCGCACCCGGATCCGTCCGACGCCGCCCGTCGGCAGCGGGCGGCCCCGCTCGTCCAGGATCCGTACTTCGGTGTCCGGGAACGGCCGTCCGGCCGTGGTCAGCAGCCGGGGGTCGAGGTGCTCGTCCGGGGTGAGCCGGGTGACCGGGCCGCACTCGGTGAGGCTGTAGGTCTGGTGCAGCACCCGGCCCAGCCGGCGGGTGGCCTCGGCCAGCCGCTCCGGCGCCGCCGGACAGCCGGTGTAGGTGACGCGGCGCAGACTGCCGGTGTCGGTGCGGGCCAGCCCGGGGTGGTCGAGCACCCGGTACAGCAAGTGCGGCGGCAGGTAGACCCGGGACACCCGGTACCGTTCGATCGCCGCCAGGACCTCCGCCGCCGAGAACCCGTCCTGGAGCACCACCGTGCCGCCCGCCGCGAGGGCCAGGTCGGCCGTCGCCCCGCCGCCGTGGCAGAGCGGAGTGCAGAGCAGGAACACCGACCCGGCGACCAGTTCCGGTCGCGGCGGCCGGGCGAAGCGGCGCGGCACCCCCTTCGGCCGCCCGGTCGAGCCGCCGGTGAACCGGATCGCCATCACGTCCTGCGGCCGGAACCGGGGCGCCAACGGCGTGGGTGGGAGCGGTTCGGCCAGTGCCGTCAGGTCCGTGCCGAGCTTTCCCGGCTGTCCGGGGCCCGGCTTTCCGGTGCCGAGCTGTCCGGGGCCCGGCTTTCCGGTGCCGAGCGACAGGGGCCGGGCCGACGGCAGTGCGGCCGCGATCCCGGCCGCCGCCGCGCCGCACCCCTCCGGATCGAACACGAACGCGTCCGTCCCGGCGGACCCGGCCAGCGCGATCAGCTCCGCGAGCGGCCGGTCGGTGGGGAGCAGGGCCACCCGGCAGCCGATCAGATTCGCGGCGAGCCGCACCAGCAGGGCCTCCGGCCGGTTCCCGGTCAGCAGGGTGACGCCGTCACCGCGCCCCAGCCCGGTGGAGCGCAGCGCCCGGGCGAGCCGGTACACGTCCGCGAGGCACTCGGCGGCCGTCACCGACCGCTCCCCGTACCGCAGCGCGACCCGCCCCGGATCCCGCGCCAGCCCCGCCAGTACCAGCCCGGTGTGCGTCGCCCCCGCCGCTCCGGACCGCGCCGTCCCCGTCACCCGAAACCCTTCACCCGCCCCCGAGTGCCGCGAGTCTGACGGCACATCATGAACGGCGACCACCATAGGGCCTGGGGGCGCGCCCCGCCCGCCGGGGGCCCGCGGCCGGGCGTGCCGCCCCGCCGGCCGGCAGCCGCTCGGCCCTGTGCGGCCCGCCCTGCGCCGGATCCGCCGTCGATCCCGGCCGCCCGCCGGGCGGACCGTCCGGATCCGCTCCCGACCGGCCGATGCCCCGGGACGGCCGTCGGCCGTCGGGGCCGGTGGGTAGGTTGCGCTCATGGTTCGTTGCGGGGAGCCGGGAGCGGTCGCGTGGCTGGAGTCCCCGGGGGCCGTTCGTCGTGGTTCCGGAGCTCGTGCCGGAGGAGTGGTCGGGACCGGCCGGGAACGGCGACGCCGTTGACGACGACTACGACCGGGCCTGTGCCGTCGAGGGCTTCGTCGGCCTGCTCCGGATCGGCTCGGCGGAGGGCCTGGCCCTCGGGGACGAACCCGCGTCGACCGCGTACCCGCCGGGGCGGGGTGTGTTCGTGCGCTGGTCGGCGGCGGAGTCCGAGGAGGCCCTGCTCGGCCGGGTGAACGCCGCGACGCGGGCCGCTTCGCGGGAACCGGAGCGGACCTGGCGGGTGCCGGGGCCGGTGGTGCTGTTCGACGCGGCCCGGACGGGGGAGGGGTCCCGTCGCAGGAGCGCCTGAGCATCGATCTGGAGGCCGGGTCGTACGGCGTCCGTGCCGCCCACGTCGAGCCCGATCCGCGGACCGCCTGCACGCTGATCGCGGTGCGCCGTCTCCCCGGGTGACGCGTCCGGACCGGAGCGGGCGACGGAGGGCCGTCCCGCGCCCGGGGGCGAACCGTCGGTCGGCAGGGCCGCGACCCGTCCGGTCGCCCGTACGCCCGTACGCCGCGGTGCCTGCGCGTGGGCGGCCCTTCCGCCGCCGGCGTCGCGTACCGGCCGGGGCCACGGGTGGCCCCGGTTCGGGAACCGTGGGAGGCCGGGCGGCGTGGATTGTTATCGTTCCAGGTCGGGCACGGACGGGACGGGTGAGCGGTATGGACGGGTCGGCCATCGTGGGTGGAGCGAGGGCGGTCGCGCCGGGCGCGGGTGGGGCGGCGCAGGCGGGGATGGAAGCGCGGGGAGCGGTGGACCTGCGCGGCGAGGCCGGCGAGCCGTTCGTCGTGCGCTACCCGGCCGACGCGGTCGTGGTGGTCTCCGGGCTGCCCGGCAGCGGCAAGAGCACCCTGCTGCGGCGCTGGTCCGCCCACGCGCCGCAGGCGGCGACCGTCGACCCGCGCGCCGTGCACGAGTCCTGCGCCGCCGTCATGCCGGACCGCCTGCCGTACGCGGTCTACCGTCCCTGGGCCCGGCTGGAGCACTTCCGGCTGCTGCGCCGCTCGGTGCGCCGGGGCGGGCCGCTGCTGGTGCACGACTGCGGCAGCCGGGCGTGGATGCGCCGCTGGCTGGCCCGCGAGGCCGCCCGGCAGGGCCGGGAGCTGCACCTCGTGCTGCTCGACGTCGGGGCGGCGACCGCCCTGGCCGGCCAGCGGGCCCGGGGCCGCTGGGCCTCGAACCGGGTCTTCGCGCGGCACCGGCGGGGTCTGGACCAGTTGCTCGCGGCGCTCACCGCGCACACCCGGGGCGCCGCCGCGACGCCGGTGCCGGAGGCGGCGTCGGTGCTGCTGCTGGACGGGCGGTCCCGCGCGCGGGCGGCCGCGGCGAGGTTCGGCCGCGACACGGCGGCCGACGAGGGCTGACCGGGACCGGCATGGCCCGGGCCGGGGCGGATCGGGGCGAGCTGGGCCGGGACCGGCGCGGGCCGGGCCGGGGCGGGCCTGTACCGGGGTGGGCCGAGGCGCGGCCGACCGGCCGTGGCCGGACGGTCCCGTCCGGTGGGCGGTTGACGTGGGTGCGGGTCGGCCGGGGAGACTGTGCGGGTAGACCGTCCTGCCGATCAGTCAGTCGCGAGGGAGCGCACCCTATGCCCGGCCCCACCGCCGTCACCGACAGCCTCTGGTTCCGCCGTTTCCATCCGTTCGACGCGGCGCCCGTCCGGGTCGTGATGTTCCCGCACGCCGGTGGTTCGGCGGGCTTCTTCCGGGACTGGTCGGCCGAGCTGTCCCCGTACGCGGACGTGCTCGCCGCCCAGTACCCCGGCCGGCTGGACCGGATCGACGAGCGGGCGCTCGACTCGCTGCCCGAACTGGCCGACCGGGTCTACGCCGCGCTGCGGCCCTGGGCGGACCGTCCGCTGGTCCTGTTCGGGCACAGCATGGGGGCGGCGATCGCCTTCGAGGTCGCCCGCCGGTTCGAGCGCGACAAGGTGACCGGTCCGGTGCGGCTGTTCGTCTCGGGCAGCCGGGCGCCGTCCGAACCGCGCGACTCCGCCGTGCACCTGCTGCCCGACGAGGGACTGCTGGCGGAGCTGGCCAGGCTGGGCGGCACCGACGAACGCCTGCTGGCCGACCCGGAGCTGAGGGAGATGATCCTGCCCTCGCTGCGCGGCGACTACACCGCGATCGAGACCTATGTGGCCGCGCCGGAGGACACGGTCCGGGTGCCGGTGATCTCCCTGACCGGTGACCACGACCCGCGGGTGAGCCTGGATCAGGCGGGCGACTGGGCCGCGCACACCACGGGCGACTTCGACCTGAAGGTCTTCCCGGGCGGTCACTTCTACCTGACCCACGAGCGGGCCGCCGTGCTGGACGTGGTGAAGACCCACCTGCGCGCGGTCTGAGCCGTCGGCCGTCGGCCGTCGTCGGGTGCGGGCGGGGTCACCGCCCCGGCGACGGCCGGGCCGTGCCTTTGTGGGCCCGACCCCGCCCGGCCCCGGTCCGACCTGAGCTGACGCCGGTCAGACCTGAGCTGACCCGGTCTGAGCTGGCCCGGCCCGGCCCGGCCCGGACCGGGTTCAGGGTCGGGCGAGGGCCTGTTCGAGCAGCCCCTGGAGCGCGAGCCGCTGCTCCGGGCCGAGTCCGGCCAAGGGCGAGTCGGTGGCGAGCAGGGCCAGCAGCCGCTCGCGCAGCCCGGCGCCCGCCGGGGTCAGGACGAGGTGCCGCGCACGCCGGTCGCTGGGGTGCGGCCGCCGTTCGACCAGCCCCTGCCGCTCCAGCCGGTCGACGACGAAGGTGGTGTTGGAGGGCTCGCAGTTCATCCGCCCGGCGAGTTCGCGCATCGTCAGCGGGCCGGTCAGCTCCCGCAGCGCGGTGGCCTGCGCCGCGGTGAGGCCGAGCCCGGCGGCGTGCTCGCGCAGATGGTCGCCGATCCGCTGGGCGAGTCCGTTCACCAGGCCGCAGAGGGCCCGTTCGGCCCGGAGCCGTTCGGACCTGACCTGCTCGGCCCTGAACCGTTGGGACCGGTCCCGTTCGTCGGACGCATCCGGGGGCGGTGTCATGCGGTCATGCTACCCAGGGAAAAGCGTCAAGCCGGAACAGTGAAAGCTTGAAGCTTTCGGCCCGCGAGCCCGGCTGTGTCGCACAGGTGATGCCGTGGTGGGGACGACCGGAATGACCGGGGCAATCGGGGAGACACCAAACGTTGACACGTTTGTGACAACAGGTCACGCGTAAAGCCTTCCCCAAATGCACACTGTTCTGGCATGTTGCGTTCAATCCCCGTGTGATCCCCTCACGCACGGGCCCCGATCGGAGGACGCACGTGTCACCCCTGATATCCCGCCGGGTCGGCCGCCCCACCGCCGCGCTCGCCCTGCTGGCCGCCGCGGCGCTGGCCACCCCCGCGACCCTGGCCGTCGCGGCTCCCGCCGCCCCCGCCTCCGCCCCCGTCGTGCCGGCTCCCGCCGCACCGGCCGCCGCGGCCGCGCCGCAGGCCCCGGCCGCCGCCACCGCCTGGGCCGCCGGGACCCGTGCCTACCTGGTGATCAGCGCCGCCGCCGATGTCGCCGCCGCCAAGTCCGCGGTGACCGCCAACGGCGGCACCGTCTTCGCGAGCTACGACGCGATCGGCGTCGTCGTCGCCCACTCGACCAGCAGCGCCTTCGCCGCCACCCTGCGCGGAGTGGCCGGCATCCAGCAGGTCGGCGCGACCCGCACCTCCGATGTCCCGGCCGACGCCTACAACCCGGCGCTGCCCGCGAACCCCGCCCAGTCGGCCACCACCCTCACCGAGTCCAACCGCTGGGACATGACCCAGATCAAGGCGGACCAGGCGTGGGCCGTCTCCACCGGCTCGTCCACCGTCAAGGTCGGCGTGCTGGACACCGGCGTCGACGACCAGCACCAGGACCTCGCGCCCAACTTCGACGCCGCCGACTCCGCCTCCTGCGCGTACGGCAAGGCCGACACCCGCACCGGCGCCTGGCGCGACGTCGACACCCACGGCACCCACGTCGCCGGCACCATCGCCGCCGCCAAGAACGGCAAGGGCGTCATCGGCGTGGCCCCGGGCGTCAAGATCGCCTCGGTCCGGATCGCCGAGCCGACCAGCACCCTGTTCTTCGCCGAGAACACCGTCTGCGGCTTCATGTGGGCCGGTGACCACGGCTTCAAGGTGACCAACAACAGCTACTACACCGACCCGTGGCAGTTCAACTGCCCGGACAACCTGGACCAGGCGGCCATCATCGAGGGCGTCCGCCGGGCCCAGAACTACGCCGAGGGCAAGGGCTCGCTCCAGGTCGCCGCGGCCGGCAACTCCAACTACGACCTGGCCAACAAGACCACCGACAGCGACAGCCCCAACGACTCCACCAAGGTCACCCGGACCATCACCAACGCCTGCATCGACATCCCGACCGAGCTGCCCGGCGTGGTGACCGTCGCGGCCATGGCCAGCGGCACCGGCAAGGCGTCCTACTCGAACTTCGGCCGGGGCGTCATCGACGTCGCCGCGCCCGGCGGCGACGGGGCCACCGGCGTGTACTCCACGCTCCCCGGCGGCAAGTACGGCACCAAGAGCGGCACCTCGATGGCCTCCCCGCACGTCACCGGTGTCGCGGCGCTGATCGCGAGCGCCAACCCGACGTTCACCCCGGCCGACATCCGGGCCCGCCTCGCCACCCAGGCCAACGACGTGGCCTGCCCGTCCGACAGCCGTTGCACCGGCACCACCGCCAACAACGCCTTCTTCGGCGAGGGCCAGGTCGACGCGCTCAAGGCCGTCGGTGGCGGCACCCCGCCGGCCGGCAAGTACTTCGAGACCCTGACCGACGTCGCGATCACCGACAACGCGACGGTGGACAGCCCGCTGGCCGTGACCGGGGTCGGCGGCAACGCCCCCACCGCCCTCAAGGTCGGCGTGGACATCAAGCACACCTACCGCGGCGACCTCGTCCTCTCCCTGGTCGCGCCGAACGGCACGGTCTACCTGCTGGAGGACTTCACCGACAGCGACAGCGCCGACAACGTCGCCAAGACCTACACCGTCAACGCCTCCGCGAGCCCGGCCGACGGGACGTGGAAGCTGCGGGTGAAGGACGGCGCCTCCGGCGACGTCGGCACCGTGGACGCCTGGAACCTGACCTTCTGACCTTCCTGACCCTCTGACGGTCGCCCCGTCCGGTGGGAAGTGCGGACGGGGCCGGGACGGGGCCAGGGCGGCGGGGGAGTCCCCGCCGCCCTGGCCTTCTCGCTCCCGCCTTCGCCCGCGCCGTCCGCTCCCCCCGCTCCTCCGGTCCCCACCGGTCCCGTCAGTGGGACAGCGGTCCCGGCAGCAGGGGGCCGGGCAGCAGGGGGCCGGTGACGTTCTTGACCTCGTTGTCGTCGTCGGTCACGCTCGCCGTGACCGAACTGGTCACCCCGGAGGCCAGGCCGAGCACCAGGAAGAGCACCAGCAGCCCCCGGCCCGCGCTGCCCATGACCAGCGGTCGGGTCGCCGACACCGTCCCCTCCGGGCCCAGGCCGGGCTCGTCGCCGAAGAGCCGCTTCGGATAGGCGGAGGTGAGCATCAGCAGGTAGGCGAGGTAGCGCATCCGGTAGCGCAGGACCGCCGCGCTCGCCTCGAACAGTGGCTGCGGCATCCGCCCGAGGACCAGCACCACCAGCCAGCTGACCCAGCCGACCACCCACCAGCCCGCGTAGAGCAGCCCCTGCACCACGGCGGCCGGGACGACCAGCACGATCCGGAACAGCACCGCGAGCCGGTTCAGCTCCCCGGGCCTGAGACCGACCTGCACCGGGTGCTCGGGGACGCGGAAGGCGAACGGCGGATAGCTGCCCGTCGTCATCATCAGATAGGCGTCCACCCGGGTCTCGTACGCCACGTACCCGGAGAGGTAGTCGGCGGCGAAGACCGGGAGCCGGCCGAGGACGAGGGCGCCGAACCAGCCGATGACCGTGACCAGGAACGCCACCACCGACAGCACCCAGAGCACGATGAACTGAGGAATCAGCAGCAGGAGCCGGAACAGTACGGTCAGCCGGTTCTGCGGCGCGGGGTCGGGCACGTCGAGCGCGGGCAGCCATTCGTCGGGGTACGGGGCGGCGGCGGGGGGAGCCTGCCACATCGGGGCCTCCAGGGCTCGCGACCGGGGGGCGCGGCGGACCCGCGCGTGCTCCGAAGATCGCAGCCGCCCGGGAAACCCGCGCGCTGCGCTGCGCCACCCGGGCGAGCGGTGCTCGACCGGTCGACGCCGGTCATTCAGGCGGTCGATCCGATAAGCAAACGATCGGGATATGGCGATGAAGCCTTGGTGAAGCGGTCGTGATCGATCGATTGTGGTCGAAGGTTCTCCGGACGGGCGGCGACGGGGCAACATCGGTTCCGGGACGATCGGGAGCTCGCCCGGTCGGCCGTCGGACGCGGACCGTCCTCCCGGCTGTCATGTCCGTGACGTGACAGGGCGGGACGTGAAGCGACGTGAAGCGGTCCGACGCCTGTGACGTGCTCACCATGGGGGTGCCGGCTTGCCAGGGTTCGACGACCACCACCACCGCCTCTCCGGCCCGGTCGCCGAGGGGCTCGACCCGACGCCGGGGGAGATCCTCGGGCCCGGTCCCCACCTCGGCGCCGGCGCGGGAGCCGAGACCGGGGCCGACGAGCCGGACCGGTCGGCCTACGGCTTCCCCACGTCGGGAGACCTCCTGGAGCTGACCGACTTCGACGACTTCCTGCGCTTCTCCGCCGAGCTCACCGGCTTCGACGAGACCGAACTGCGCGACACCGGCATGGCCCACGAGCACCACCGCACCCTGCTCGCCCACCGGGTCCGCGACGAGCACGCCCTCGTCCACCTCTGGTACGTCGGGGCCTGGCCGGACGAGCCGCCCGCCTCGCCCCGGGCCCACGACCGGGGCCTGATGTGGCGCACCTTCCACGCCGCCGCCCCCGGCAGCACCGCCCCCGGCCACGGCAGCTGGGCCGAGGCTCCGCAGGACGGGACCGGCCGATGACCCGGGACACCGACCGGCGCCGGGACGGGTCCGCGCGGGACGGCGACCGGCGTTGGGACGTGATCGTGGTCGGCGCGGGCTTCGCCGGCTCGCTGGTGGCCCACCGCCTCGGCGGCCACGGCCACCGTGTGCTCGTCCTGGAAGCGGGCCATCACGTCCCCGACGCCGCCACGACCGCCACCGCGTACCTGGCGGTCGGCGGCGGCACCCCCACCTCGCCCTACCCCCGGAGCACCGACGCCCCGTCCCCGGACGTCGACGACCTGACCGGCCTGCCCGGGGGCGGGTTCGCGGCGGCCGGACACCTCGTCCAGCACGGCCCGCTGCCCTACGCGAGCGGCTACCTGCGGGCCAACGGCGGCACCGGTCTGCTCTGGACCGGCCTCACCCCCCGGATGCACCCCGAGGACTTCCGCACCGCCGACCTCGGCCACGGCCGCAACTGGCCCATCGGCTACCAGGACCTCGAACCGTACTACCGGCAGGCCGAACACGAACTCGGCGTCGCCGCCGACGCCGACCAGCAGCGCCGCGCCGTCGGACTGCCCATCCCCGCCGACTACGCCTTCCCGATGCGCGCGATCCCCGCCACCCACCTGGACCGGACGCTCGCCCGCGCCCTCGACGGCCGGACCGTCCGCGACCCGGCCGCCGACGAGGACGCCCGCCTCGCCGTCAGCACCACCCCGCACGCCCGCAACGGCCGGCCCACCCGACCGCAGTCGGCCGGTGGTCGGACCGGTGGTCGGGCCGGTGTCGGTGCCGGCACCTCCGCCGGAGCCGGTCCCAGCACCGGACCGGAGCACCCGGTGGGGCCGCTCTGCCAGGGCGCGGCCTCCTGCGTCCCGGCCTGCCCCAGCGGCGCCAAGTACACCCCGCTGCGGACCCAGGCCCGTTGGGCGCCGGGCGTCCGGCTGCGCACCGGTGCCGTGGCGAGCCGGGTGCTGGTCGACGGCACCGGTCGAGCCACCGGCGTCGAGTACCACGCGGACGGCGCCACCCACCGTGTCCACGCCGACCTGGTGGTGCTCGCCGCGCACGCGATCGAGAACGCCCGGCTGCTGCTCCTCTCCGGACTCGCCAACCGCAGCGACCAGGTCGGCCGCAATCTGATGGACCACCCGGCGCTGCTCACCTGGGGCCTGCTGCCGGAGCGGACCGGGCCCTACCGGGGGCCGGGCTCCACCAGCGGACTGGAAGCCTTCCGCTTCGGCCGGGCCCGGGCGCGACGGGCGCCGTTCCGGATCGAGATCGGCAACTGGGGCTGGTCCTGGGCCGGTCGCCCGCCCCAGGTCGAGACCGGGGCCCTGCTGCGCACGGGGGCGCGCGGCAAGGACCTGCGCCAGCGGCTCGGCGACCGGCTCGGCCGTCAGTTCTCGCTCCAGTTCGAACTGGAGCAACCGGCCGACCCGGCCAACCGGGTCACCCTCGACCACGGCCGACCGGACCGGCTCGGCCTGCCGCGCCCGGCCCTCCACTACGACCTCTCCGGCTACGTCCGCCAGGGCATGGCCTCCGCCCGGGCCGTCTCCGACCAGCTGTTCGCCCTGCTCGGTGCCGAGGACCACACCCGCTACGAGGCCGGCCCCGACTGGCCCGGGCGGATCGAACACGACGGCCGCCCGTACGGCTACCGGGGCGCCGGCCACGGCGGCGGCACCCACATCATGGGCGACTCGCCGGACACCTCCGTGGTCGACCAGTGGCAGCGCTGCTGGGACCACCCCAACCTCTACGCCGTCGGCTGCGGGTCGATGCCCTCGCTCGGGACCTCCAACCCCTCGCTCACCATGGCCGCCCTCGCCCTGCGCAGCGCCGACCGCGCCCACCACGACCTGACGGTCCTGCGCGGCCCGGCGGCGCTCACCGGTCCGCGCCCGTCCGCGCCCATGCCCTCCACCGGCCCCTCGGCCGAGCGTTCGACCGTCCCCTCCACTGTGCCCGCGCGTTCATCGACCCCGTCAAGGGAGCCTTCATGACCGGTCTGCCACTGCCGCCCGTGCCGGAGCCGTACTACCTCCCCTTCCACTACGGGGCCCTGCACAACATCGGCGTGGACTATCTGGTCGAGCCCGGGCCGGTCCACGAACTGCTCGCCGAACGCCACCCCGCCCTGTCCGCCGCCGACTTCGGCGGCCGGGCCTGCGTCTCGCTCAACTACCAGCTGTACTTCGCCCAGTACCCGACCGGCGGCGGGATCACCGAGGAGGTGGAGATCAACGTCATCGCCCACCCCCGGTCCGCCGCCGACCGCCTGCCGGCCGTCGACTACGGTCAGTACGCCCGGGGCCACGACCAAAGCAGGCTGCTCGGCATCGCCCGCCTCCATGTGCTCTGCGACAACCCGCTCGCCATCGACGCCGGCACCCGGCTCTACGCCGAGCCCAAGCACCCGGGCTGGTTCACCGCCGTCCTGCCCTCCCTCAACGCCGCCGCCGTGCACGACCGTTGGTCGGTCGCCTGCCACCGGGCCACGCTCGGTCCGGACGGGCTGCGTCGGCATGAGGAGGAGTTGTTCACCGTCGAGGCGGACCTGGCCGGCCTGGACGGCGAACCGGTCGTCAACACCCCTGTCACCGGCTACGGCACCGACGAAGAGGGCCGCCTGCTGGCCGGCCCGCTCACCGTCCACCAGCCCTACCGCTTCCACCCGCTGGACGCCCGCACGGCCGACCGGGTCCGGCTCACCCTCGGCGAGCGCGGCCCGGCCGAAGGCGCCACGGACGGGCCGACCCGGGAAGCCGTCGCCGACCTCGCCCGCCTGGTCGGCGACACCCCCGCCGCCGGCGCCTGGACCTACCAGTCCGCACCGGTGGCCGCCCACCACCGCCCCTACTACATCCCCTGAGCTTGCTGTTCGACCTCGGGCCCCTGGATACCGGCGTCGTCGGGGTGGCGACGGTGGACGGGGGACTTCGTGGTGACCGAGTCCGTCGGTCCACCCGCCGCAGTGCGCCGCCTGTGGCGCGGAGATGGAGGGCAACGGCGTTCAGGCGCTGATCGGGCAGAGCCTTGAGCGGGACATGGGCGACGATGTCCGAGCCGACTCGTCTCGCCCGTCGGTTGCGCGCCGCCGGCGTCGAGGCGATGACAGAACGCCCTGCGGTGATCTGCCGAGAGCCGACAGAACCAGGCCCCAGCAGGTCATGTCTCGAACGCGGCCCGACCCGCATGCCCTCGCCCCGGTATCGGACGGTCACCCCGAACGAGCCTTCCGGTGGTCAGCCGGAGCACATGGCCGTCCTCGACGATGTTCTGGTCCACATATCGATTGGCGCGGGTGTGATAAAAGCCGAATCCGGTCTCCACGAATCGGACGTGGTCGACATAGGATTCGACTTCTGCCTTTCGCGGGCCGCCGGCCCGGGCGAGGCCGACCGCCAGCGCGTCGAAGTCGTCAACGTACTCGTCGTGCAGTGAGACGATCGCCCGACATGCTTCGGCCAGCGGCCTGTACAGCTGCCTGTGCCCGCTCCGGCGTCTGCTGAGTCCGGGCTACCGCGCCCGGGGTGCCGGACGGTGTTCGGGGGAGGTGTGGGCGGGTGGGGAGGGGTTTGCGGGGGTCGTGTCGGCAGGGGGTGAGGTGTTGCTCGTCGTGCCGCCCGGGAGGCGGTGGTCCGCGGCTCGGGACCAGCGCCCGGCCAGGAGTGCTCCGGCCACCAGCTGCAACTGGTGGTACATCATCAGCGGCAGTACCAGTGGACCCGCCTGGGGGCCGAAGAGGACGGTGGCCATCGGCAGGCCGGCGGCCAGGCTCTTCTGCGAGCCGCAGAGCACCGCCGCGATGCCGGAGGCGCGATCCAGGCCGAGCAGGTGGGTGCCGAGCCGGGCGGTGGCGAGCGTGGCCGCCAGCAGGAACAGCAGCACCGCCAGCAGTCCGAGCAGCGCGACCGGTGTGACGGTGGCCCACACACCCTGCTCGACCGCGCCGCTGAACGCGGTGTACACGACCAGCAGGATCGACCCCCGGTCGACCGGGGCGAGCACCCGGCGGTGGCGCCCCAGGAAGTCGCCGATGCAGGGGCGCAGCAACTGTCCCGCCACGAAGGGCGCGAGCAACTGGGCGCAGATCCGCAGCAGCCCGTCGGCCGAGAGGGCCGCGCCCGATCCCAGGAGCCAGGCCGCGAGGAGCGGCGTCAGCAGCAGGCCGGCCAGGCTGGAGTAGGTGCCCGCACAGATCGCGGCCGGGACGTTCCCCCGGGCGATGCCGGTCAGCGCCACCGAGGACTGGACGGTGGACGGTACCAGGCAGAGGAACAGCACACCGGTCCGCAGCGGTTCGCCGACGGCGGCGGGGGCCACCGCGGTCACGGCGAGGCCGAGGGCGGGGAACAGGACGAAGGTGCAGGCCAGGACCAGGCCGTGCAGCCGCAGATGTCGCAGCCCGACGACCGTCTCGCGGGTGGAGAGCCGCGCCCCGTACAGGAAGAAGAGCAGCCCCACCGCGAACTCGCAGACGAGTTCGGCCCAGCGCGCCGCCCGTCCGGAGGCGGGGAGCAGAGCGGCCAGGGCCACCGCCCCGGCCAGCGCGGCCACGTAGGGGTCGAGTACCCGCCACCACGCCCGTCGCCGGTCGCCGCTGCCCGGCGGGGGGCGTGGGACCTCCGGTGGGGGCGGTGGCCGGTGCTGGCCGACGGCGGTCATTCCTCGTTCTCCTCCGCTGCCGGAGGTGCGACGGTGCTCCCGGTCAGTCCCAGCAGGCCGGTGAGGCCGGGAGCCACCGTGGTCGGGCCGTCGTGGTCGCTGCCGGCGGACCCGTGGCCGAACAGGAGGTCGGCCGTCCGGTCGATCTCGACGATCGAGTCCGCCCCGGAGTTGTCGATCACGGTGACGAGGCTGCCGGCCCCGACGGCCACTCCCGGGACGGCGCAGCCGAGCAGAGCCCAGGCCGCCAGGGCCAGCCCGACGGCCAGCACCCGGTGGCGGCCCCGGCGCGGCACCCCCACCACGGCGGCGGGTACGGCGGGACCGGGCACACGGAGTGTCATACGCCAACCTCCTCGCGGGGCCGGAACCGGGCGATGTTCCGCTCCAGCAGCTCGGTCGACTCGCGGACACCGATCGGCTGTCGGCCCCCGGCCTCGGCCGGCAGCCGACCGTCCGCGACCTTGAGGCCGGTCAGGGCCTCGTCGATCGCCCGGTGGGCGGCGAACAGGCACGGGGTGCTGTAGATGGCCACGTCCACCCCGAGCGTGCCCAGCTCGGAGAGCGACAGCCGGGGCGACTTGCCGCCGGCGATCTGGTTGAAGAGCAGCGGCTTGTCGCCGACCACCCGGCGGATCCTCCGGATCCACTCCTCGCTGCGCACACCGTCGACCAGCACCACGTCCGCCTCGGTGGCGGCGAGGGCTTCGGCGCGGCGCAGGATGTCGGCCTCCTCGGTGGCGTCCGTGCGCGCCACCACGACCAGATCGGTGCGGGCCGCGAGGACCTGGTCCAGCTTCTCCAGGTACTCGTCGAGGGGGAGGACCTGCTTGCCGTCGGCGTGGCCGCAGCGGCGCGGCCGCTTCTGGTCCTCCAGGATGACGCCCGAGGCGCCGATCCGCTCCAGTCGCCGCACCACGTGGCAGGCGACCTCGGGGTCGACGTAGCCGTCGTCGATGTCGACCAGCAGGTGGTGCCGGGGGAAGGCGCCGCGAAGCCGCTCGACGAAGGCGACCATGTCCGGCCAGGCGATGAAGCCGATGTCGGGCAGCCCGTAGTAGGAGGCCGCGAAGCCGAAGCCGGAGACGAACATGCCGTCGTAGTGCTCGGCCGCGATGGAGGCGGAGTACATGTCGTGGACGCCGATGAGCGGGGTCGTCCCCGGGGTGGCGATCCGCTCGCGCAGCCGCTGCCCGTAGCCGTCGTGAAGGTCTTCGTGACGCAACGCCATCTCCTCGCCTGCCGGGGATCCGTGCGCGACACGCACGGGACTTTGCCATAAGTTGGCCATTCTTAGGGCCAACTGAGGCTCCATCACTATGCGCTCTTTAATGTTCCGTGGGCAAATCTTTAATGCATGTTCCCTCGTTCGAGTGAGTCCGATCTGATTTATCGGAATTGTTGTTCCGGCCGACGTCGATTCACCGGTCCCGCGACGGTCCGGCGGCGGGGGCGGCGGACGACCCGGCGGGCCCGAGCGGCAACCACCCGCCCCGTACGTACCAGTGGCCGCCCGCGAGCAGGTGGTCGACCAGGGCGCGCTGGACGGCGGTGTCGCGGGGGAGGGACTCCAACGGCCGCCCGACGTCGCCGAAGACGAACTTCAGCGGATTGGTGTCCTCGGGCACCGACGGCCGGTCCGGCCGCTCCAGCGGGGCGAACCGCCGCTGGAACCGGATGATGTTCGATTCGGCCGGCAGATGGTCCGCGAGCTGGGGATCGAGCAGCCAGGAGAAGATGTGGCAGCCCCGGTAGGGCTCCCCGGGGAAGTGCCGGGGGAAGAACTCCCGGGCCCGGTCCAGCGCGCGGTCGCAGGCCGCGGGGGAGAGCGGCCCGCAGTGGTCCGGGACGTGCAGCTGCAGGCTCCACTCGTCGACACCCGCGGCCCGGGCGGCCTCGGCGTCCGCGGCCAGGACCGCCGAGGCGTCCGGCGTCCGAGCCGTCCTGGCGTCCGGACCGCTGTGCCGGGTGCGCTGGAACTGGAGCCGGCCGAGCTGGAACAGCTCGCCCCGGAAGTGCAGCGTCGGCCAGCGCGCGTTGCCCAGGCCGGAGCGGCCGCGCCACCGGCTGACCGCGAGCTGTCGGCCGAGGTCGGCGAGCGTCGCCCGGGTCACCCCCGCCGGGACGCCGAGCGCCCGGTGGTGCGCCCGGGCGAGCGGGGCCAGCGCGACGAACAGCAGGGCGGCGAGGCCCTCGCCGCCGGCCGTTCCGGCGGCCCAGTCGCGGTCCAGTCCGGCCGGTTGCCCGAGTGTGCCGACGGCCGCGGCCTGTGTGCGCAGCATCTCCTCGAAGAACGTCCGCAGTCCCCGGTCCCGGTCCAGCCGGGTCCGGGCCGCGAGCAGGCCGTTCACGTCCTCGAACGGCACCGCGAGCGCGAGCAGTTCCTCGACCAGTTCCTCGTCCGACGGGAGCCGCTGGAGCTGCTGGAGCGGGGGGCGCGGCGGATCCGCGGCGGACTCGGAGGTGTTCGGTGGGTACGGCAGATCGGGCGTACGCGACGGCACTTCGGGGCCCTCCACGGGTGCGGCGTCCGGCCCGCCCGGCCGGCGGACCCGACCGGGCGACCCTATCGGCCGTCCGGGCCCACCCGCCGAGCCCTCCGCGGATCCGCTGTGCCCCCGGCCGCCGCCGCGGATCCGCTACGCCCCCGGCCGCCGCCGCGTCCGCAGCGCGCCCAGCCCCCGCCGGACCGACCGGGTGGCGACCGGCGGCAGCAGGTCGAGCAGCAGTCGCCGCACGCCCGACCGCCGCGGCGCCGGCCGGACCGCGTTGTTGAGCCGCAGCACCGACGCGCCGGCGATGGCGTCCTGGTCCACCGTGAACCCCTCCGCCCGCCAGTCGCGCGCCAGCAGCGCCCGCCGCAGCGGTTCCGGATCGCCCCACGTCCCGTAGAACTTCATCGGGGTCAGCAGCACCGGCCGCAGCCCGCCGGTGAACACGGCCTGCCAGACGGCCGCCGACACGCCGGGCGTGTGCTCCGAGCGGTAGTCGTCCAGCACCACCAGGCCGTCGTCGGCCAGCGCCCGCCGCGCCACCTCGATGTCCCCCGCGACGTGCTCGTACAGGTGGGAGGCGTCGATGTGGACGAAGCGGCAGCTGCCGGCCGCGATCCGGCCGTCGGCCAGGACCGAGGTCGGCGCCTGCACGATGGTCGGCAGCTCCGGATGGAACGCGAGGTAGTTCGCCTCGAAGCCGATCCTGGTGAGCGAGGCCCGGTACGACATGGTCATCTCGGCGGCGTTGTCGGCGTCGCCCGCCTCCGAGTCGAACAGGTCGCAGACCGTCAGGTGCTCGCCCGGCCGCAGGTGGTCGCCGAGCAGGACGGCGCTGCGCCCCAGGTAACTGCCGAGTTCGAGGATGTCGCCGGTGGTGCCGGCCGCGCTCTGGGCCGTGAGCAGGTGCCCGAAGGTCTCCTGGTCCAGCCGGAAGAACCAGCCGGGGATGTCCTCCCGCCGTGCGGTGGACCGGGGCGTGCCCGGGGCGGGGCCGGTCGAGGACCGCTCGGCGTCGGCGGTCTCCGCGGCGTCGGCGATGTCGGCACTGGGCACGGCGTTCTCCCTCGGGTGCGGACGGCGCGGGTCGGGGACCGGCCCGTGGCCTGGCCACTCGCGGCGGCGCCGGGGTGCCGGACGGACCGGCCGCGGGGGTGGCGGTCATCATAGCCACGCGCCGCGTCGGCGGGAGCCCCCCCGGCGGGGAATCGGCCCCGGGAGGGAGAAACGTGTCCGGAGGTCCGGTCAGGCGTCCGGAATGTCGCGCTCCAGTTCGACGATCGTCTCGGCCGGCCGGGCGCGTTCCGCCGCGCCGGAGGCCCGGGCGACCAGCAGGATGCCGGGCCGGAACGGATTTGGCTCCCGCTCCGCGGTGACCGGGAGCCCGTCGGCGTCGTAGAAGAAGCAGCCGGTGCCGACCGGAGGGGACCGGTCAGCGAGCGCGAGGCATGGTCCTGGACACTCGACGGGCCCTCACGGTACGAGCGGCGTCGGGAGGAGCGGGAAGCGCCGGCCGTGACCGAGGGGCGAACACTCGCCTCCGTGTCCCACCGCGTGTCGGCGGTGGTGATCGGGGCCGGCTCCGAGCCGCCCACCGTGTTCACGCGGTCTGTGGGGTGCAGGTGAAGAAGTCGATGACGTCCTGGAGCGCGGGGTTGTCGGCGGTCCCGCCCTCGGTGGTCGGGCCGTGGGTGGCCGAGCGGAGGAACATGGCACGTTCGTGGGTGGCGATCGCCGTGTCCGGGTCGTCGGGGTGCGCGGCGAGGGCTTCGGCGAGTTCGGCCCCGTCGAGCATGGCGAGGTTCGCGCCCTCGCCGTCGGGCGGGGAGAGGTGGGCGGCGTCGCCGATCAGGGTGGCGCCGGACACGGGCTCCCAGCGGTGGGGGATCGGCAGGCTGTGGACGGGGCGGAAGAACGGCGGGGTGTCGCTCGCGGTGATCAGCGCGGTGAGGTCCGGGGCCCAGCCGTCGAACTCGGTCAGGATGCCGGCGATGGCCCGGGCGGGGTCGGCGAAGTCGATGCTGTCGAACCATTCGCGCGGCTTGCGCAGCGCGACGTAGGTGTGCAGGGTGGAGCCCTGCTCGCGGTGCGCGCCGAGCTGCCTCACGCCGGGGTCGATGGCGAACATCCCTCCGCCGCCGACCAGTTCGGCCGCCGCGGGGTGACGGCTGTCCGCGTCGTAGAGGTAGGTCTCGACGAAGGACATGCCGCTGTACCGGGGCGTGGCGGGGGAGAGCAGCGGCCGGACCCGGGACCAGGCGCCGTCCGCGCCGACGAGCACGGTGGTGGTGACGGCCGGGTGGTCGGTGAAGCTCACCTCGTGGCGGCCCGCGCCCAGGGAGCGGACGCCGCTGACCTTGTGGCCCCAGCGGACGGTGCCCTGCGGCAGCGAGTCGAGGAGCATCCGGCGCAGGTCGCCGCGCTGGACCTCGGGGCGTCCGCCGGTGCCGTCGTCGTCCTGCTCGTAGCGCACGTTCGCGTGCCGGTCCAGGATGCGCATGGCCTGGCGGCCGTGGAGGACGAGGCTGCGGAACTCGTCGTCGAGGCCGGCGGCGCGCAGGGCGATCCGGCCGTTGTGGTCGTGGATGTCGAGGAGGCCGCCCTGCGGGCGCGCGGTCGGGGAGGCGTCGGCCTCGTAGACGGTGGAGGTGATGCCGTGGACGTGCAGGACCCGGGCGAGGGTGAGGCCGCCGATTCCGGCGCCGATGATCGTGACGGCAGTGGTCATGAGGGCTCCTGGGCTGGTCGCGGCCTGCCGGAGGGCTTCCCGGCGGGCTCTGCCACCAAGGTTCCGGGGCCGAGCCGACACCTCACCGGCAGCGTGCTCACAGCCCCGGCGGCCGGCTGACACCCTGCCGTCACCCGGCTGCCCCCTGACAGGCACGGGGGTCGGACCGCACGCGGGTCTCAGCGCTCGGCGTCCCGAAGCGCGGGTTCGGGTGCGGAGGGTGCGGAGGGCGTGGACGGCCCGGGGGGTCGGTGGGTGGCCGGCAGACGGGTGGCGAGGAGCGCGCCGGTGGCGGCCACGGCCGCCAGGACGACGAGGGCGGGGGTGAGGGCTCCGGCCGGTGCGCGGCCGGCGGCGAGGGTGGTCGCGGCGGCCACGCCGAGGGCGGGGCCGATGTTCATCGCGGTCTGCTGGAGCCCGCCCGCGACCCCGGCGGCCCCGAGCGGCGCGGCGCGGACGACCGCCGTCGTCGCGGTGGCCATCACCGCCCCGAACCCGGCGCCCAGCAGCACGAACGCCGCGCTGGTCGTGAGCACCGGGGTGTCCGTCCGGAACCCCGAGGCCAGGACGGTGCCCAGGGTGAGCGAGGACATCCCCGCCACCACCGCCCGGCGCGGACCGTGACGCCGGCTCAGGGTGGCGGAGGCGGGTGCGGCCAGCACCATCGCGAGCGCGAGCGGCAGTGCCCGGAGCGCACAGCCGAGCGGGTCGAGGGCGAGCACGTCCTGGAGGAAGTAGGTGACGAGGAAGAGGGTGCCGAAGAGGGCGGCCGAGGCGGTGAGCAGGACGCCCAGCGCGGGGGCCACGGTCGGGGCGCGGAGGACTGCCGGTGGCAGCAACGGGTGTCGGGTCCGCCGTTCGTGGCGGTGGAAGGCGGTGCCGAGTGCCGTCGCGACGGCCAGTCCGAGCCAGACGGCCGGGGACGGGCCGTACTCGGGCAGCTCGGCCAGGGTGAAGACCAGCGCGGCCAGGGCGCCGCCCAGCAGTCCGGCGCCCGGCAGGTCCAGCCCGGCACCCGGCGCCGGCGCGCCGGCGGCCCCGTGGAAGACCGTCCCCTCGGCGGCGGCCCCCTCGGCGGCGGCCCCCTCGGCGGACGGGGGCAGCCGGACCAGCAGCGCCGCGATCCCGGCGACGGCGGCGGGGACGACCGTCAGGAAGAAGACCGACCGCCAGCCCAGTTGGGCGGTCAGGGCGCCGCCGACCAGGGGGCCGGCGGCGGCCGAGAGCCCGATCGCGCCGGTGCGCCAGGCGATCGGGCGGGCGAGCAGGTCGGCCGGGTAGACGGCGCGCAGCAGCCCGAGCGTGGCGGGTTGGAGCAGTGCGCCCGTCACGCCCTGGAGGACGCGCAGGCCGATCACCCAGCCGATCCCGGGGGCGAGGCCGATGCCCGCCGAGGTGGCGCCGAAGCCGATCGCGCCGATCGCGAAGACCCGGCGGTGGCCGAACCGGTCGCCGAGCCGGCCGGCGAACACGAGCAGGGCGGCCACGGTGACCAGATAGGCGGTGCTGGTCCACTGGACCGCGGCCAGGGAGGTGTCCAGGTCGCGGCGGAGACTGGGTTGGGCGACCGTGAGCACCGTGCCGTCGAGGGCGACCACGGCGGCGCCGAGGACACTGCCGACGAGGGTGAGGCGCCGGGTGCGGGCGGCCGTCATCCGGCGTCCCGGCCGAGGTGGGCGTCGAGGGTGGCGCGGAGGAGGGGTTCGACGCTGTCGCCTCCGGTGGCGAGGCGGAGGCTGCCCCAGCTGCGGAGCTGGGCGAGGCCGTGCAGATTGGCCCAGAGCGCCGCCGCCACCACGGTCGGCGGCGGTGCGTCCCCGTCGCCTTCCCCGTCGTCATCGCCGTCCCCGCCCCCGGCGGGCGGTCGGATCGCGGCGACCAGGCGGGTGACGGCCTCGAAGAGGGGGAGCGAGGTGCGGCGCAGGTCCGCGCCGCTGCCCTCCAGTACGTCGTGGCGGAACATCAGCTCGAACATGCCGGGCTGCTCGGCCGCGTAGGCGAGGTAGCCGCGGGCGAGTTCGTCGAGCCGGGCCCGGGCCGCCGCGGCCGGGATGCGAGCGGGGGGCGGTGCGTCGAGGCCCAGTGCGGTGGCCAGTTCGCCGAAGCCGTGTCCGGCGATGGCGGCGAGCAGTTCGGCGTGGGTGGCGAAGTACCGGCGGGGGGCGCCGTGCGAGACCCCGGCCTGGCGGGCGATCTCGCGCAGGGTGAGGGCGTGTACGCCTTCGATCGCGAGCAGTTCGACCCCGGCCGCGACCAGGCGGGCCCGGAGGCCGACGGACTTGTCCTCTTCGGTCATGGGGGATGTCTATCAAGATCTAGTAGACACTGTCTACTCGCGCTCCCGATCGAACCGGGGGCACAATCGCGGCATGGACGAGGGCGGTGAGTCGGCCTGCTGGCTGGACCGGGTGTGCGAGGACTGCGGGCGGATGCGCGAGCGGTCGGGCCCCGGCCGGTGCGAGCACTGCGGCGGCGGCGTGGACGGTACGGACACGACGGACACGACGGACACGACGGGCACGACGGACGGTACGAAGCGGCAGGACAACGAGAACCCCCGGGCGGATCACCGAAGGTGAGCCGCCCGGGGGCGGGGGAGTCAGGCGCGTCCCGGGGTCAGCGCGACAGTCCGTCCAGAGCCTGACCGGGGCCGGGACCGGGGTCCAGCGCGTCCTCGGACGCCGGCGAGTCCTCCACCGGCTCGACCTCCGCACCCTGCGCGGGCAGCATCGCCGCCGCGGCCGTCCCGGTCGCGGTCACGCCGCCCACGGGCCCGCCCGCGCGCGCCTCCGGCGCCCAGGTGCCCCGTCGTCGCGCGACCACCGCGCCCAGCCGCTCCACGGCGGGCTGGGTGTACCGCGCGGCCAGCGGCCCGGTGACCACCAGGATCAGCACGTACGCGGTGGCCAGCGGCCCGAGCCCGGGCTCGATGCCGGCCGTCACGGCCAGCCCGGCGATGACGATCGAGAACTCGCCCCGGGAGACCAGCGCCCCGCCGGCCCGCCACCGTCCGCGGGTGGCGATCCCCGCCCGCCGGGCGGCCCAGTAGCCGGTCGCGACCTTGGTGACGGCGGTGACGGCGGCCAGCAGCAGGGCCGGCAGCAGCACCGGCGGAATGCTGGTCGGATCGGTGCTGAGGCCGAAGAACACGAAGAACACCGCCGCGAACAGATCGCGCAGCGGACTCAGCAGGGTGTGCGCGCCCTCGGCGGCCTCCCCGGAGAGCGCGATGCCGACCAGGAACGCGCCGACCGCCGCCGACACCTGGAGCTGCTGCGCGATACCGGCGACCAGCAGCGTCAGCCCAAGTACCACCAGCAGCAGCTTCTCCGGGTCGTCGTGCGAGACGAAACGGGAGATCACCCGGCCGTAGCGGAGCGCGACGAACAGGACCGCTCCCGCCGTGGCGAGCGCGATGGCGAGGGTGACCGACCCGGCGACCAGGCCGGCCCCGGCCAGCAGGGCGGTGAGGATCGGCAGGTAGACCGCCATCGCGAGGTCCTCCAGCACCAGGATGCTGAGGATCACCGGGGTCTCCCGGTTGCCCAGTCGTCCGAGGTCGCCGAGCACCTTGGCGATGACCCCGGAGGACGAGATCCAGGTGACGCCGGCCAGCACCACGGCCGCGACCGGGCCCCAGCCGAGCAGCAGCGCGGCGATCGCGCCGGGTATCGCGTTGAGCAGGAAGTCGACGGCGCCGGCCGGGTACTGGGCCTTCAGATTGGTGACCAGGTCGGCGGCGGTGTACTCCAGACCCAGCATCAGCAGCAGCAGGACGACGCCGATCTCGGCGCCGGTCGCCACGAACTCCTCGCTGGCGCTCAGCGGCAGCAGCCCGCCGGTGCCGAAGGCGAGGCCGCCGAGCAGGTAGAGCGGGATCGGAGAGAAGCCGTAGCGGCCGGCGATCCGGCCGAGCAGTCCGAGGACGAGGATGACCGAGCCGAGCTCGATGAAGACGGTGGCGGTGTGCACCCCCCGATCACTCCCTCTCCAGGATGGCCGCCGCCGCGTCCACACCCTCGCGGGTGCCGATCACGATCAGCGTGTCTCCGCCGGCCAGCCGGAAGTCCGGCGCGGGGGAGGGGACGGCGCCGGTGCGGCGCAGCACGGCGACGATCGAGGCACCGGTCTCGGTGCGCATCCGGGTCTCGCCGAGCAGCCGCCCGTTCCAGTACGAGGTGCCGTCGACCGGGAGCCGCTCGGCGACCAGGCCGAGGTCGGTGGTGTGCAGCATGCCCGGGCTGTGGTGGGCCGGCGTCAGGGCGTCGACCAGTGCGGCGGACTCCTCGGCGGTGAGCCGGAACGCCTGCGAGCAGGCGTCGGGGTCGTCCGAGCGGTAGACGTTGAGGCTGCGTGAGCCGTCGCGGTGGGCGATCACCGACAGGTGCCGCTGTTCTCGGGTGGTGAGGTCGTACTGGACGCCGACACCGGGCAGCGGAGTGGTTCGGACACGGGCGATCGACACGGCGGCTGTCCTCTCGTCAGGGGGGTTCCCTCAGTGGTGCGCGTGAGCGCGTGGCGCTGATGCGGGCGCGCCGAGGCACACGGGAACACCGGCGCCTGACCGCGTACGGGACGCGAACGCGCAACCGGATCAATAGTAATGAGTATGTAAAGTCCGAAAATGTGTCCGGGCCCGTGCGGGCGCCCGGAGGCGCGCGCACGGGCCCGGCGCGGACCAGGTGACTGCGTGACGGTCCGCGGGTCTGGAGCTCGGGGGGTCGGACGCGGAGGGCCTACTGCGGCGGCCGGTCGTCCCGCAGCTGGTCCTTGATCTTGTCCTGCGCCGTGTCGACGTGGCCGCTGTACTTGCCCTGCGTCCGCTCGTCGACCATGTCGCCGGCCTTGTCCACGCCCCTCTCGGCCTGGTCCTCATGGCCCTTGAGCAGGCCCTTGAGCTTATCCAACATGGACATCTGGTCACACTCCCGGAAGAGACGGCCCCACCTCCTCCAGCATCGCCGCAGACGAGGGTGTCCGCATCCGGTCAGCTTTCGCGCCGGGGTTGGCAAGAGGTCCCCGAGCATGTCAAATCGGGGGACCCACAGACCGTCGGAAGGACTCACGTTGAACGCTCGGACCGGTCGGCCCGCCACCGCATCCCGCCCCCAGGCCGCCACCACCCGCAGGGCCGCGGGCGCCGCGCTGGCGGTCGCGGCACTGGTGACCCCGCTGCTGCTGGTCGGCACCGGCAGCGCCGCCGCCGACACGGACCCGGCCCGCAACGGCGCGAAGCTGGCCGCCCGGCTGATCGCGGGCAGCGACGCCGACGACGCCTTCGGGACCCTGGAGGCGTTCCAGCGGTTCGCCGACCGCAACGGCGGCACCCGGGTGGCCGGTGCCCGGGGCCACGAGCAGTCGGCCCAGTACGTCTACGACCAGGCCCGCCGGGCCGGGCTGAAGGTCTCCAAGCAGGAGTTCGAGTACACCTTCTTCCAGGCCCTCTCGGAGAAGTTCGCCGTCGTCTCCCCGCAGGCCGAGACGGTGCCGCTGAAGGCCATGACGTACTCCCTCAGCGGCCCGGCGGGGGGCATCACCGCCCAGCTCGCGGTCGTCCCGGTGGACGACACCACCGGCTGCGAGGCGTCCGACTACGCGGCCGGCGCCTTCACCGGCAAGGTCGCGCTGATCAAGCGCGGCGGCTGCAGCTTCGCGATCAAGCAGGCGGCCGCGGCCGCCGCCGGCGCGGCCGCCGCCGTCGTGTACAACAACACCGACGCCGAGCTCAGCGGCACGCTGGTGGAGCCGGACGCGGGGCGGCTCCCGGTCGGCAGCACGAGCCAGGCGGCCGGCGAGGCGCTCGCCGCCAAGGCCGCCGCCGGGCCGGTCACCGTCAGCCTGGACCTGCGCACCTTCATGGAGAAGCGCAAGACCTGGAACGTGCTGGCCGAGACCCCCGGCGGGGACCCGAACAACACCGTCGTGGTCGGCTCCCACCTCGACTCGGTGGTCGACGGCCCCGGCATCAACGACAACGGTTCGGGTTCGGCCGGAATCCTGGAGGTCGCCAAGAACCTCGGCACCCGTCCGGTCAAGAACAAGGTGCGGTTCGCCTGGTGGTCCGCCGAGGAGTTCGGCCTCAAGGGTTCCGAGGCGTACGTGAACGCGCTCTCCGAGGCCGACAAGAAGAAGATCCGGCTCTATCTCAACTTCGACATGATCGCCTCGCCCAACTCGGCCCAGTTCGTCTACGACGGCGACGACTCCGACCACGTCGGTTCGGGCGCGGGCCCGGCGGGCTCCGCCCAGATCGAGCGCATGATCACGGACTTCCTCGACGACTGGAGCGTCCCGCACGAGGGCACCGACTTCACCGGCCGCTCCGACTACGGGCCGTTCATCGAGGCGGGCATCCCGGCCGGCGGCACCGACACCGGCGCCGAGGTGATCAAGAGCGCCGCCCAGGCGGCCCGTTACGGCGGCACCGCCGGGGTCGCCTTCGACAAGTGCTACCACAAGGCGTGCGACAACCTGGAGAACCTGGACCTCGCCGCCTTCGACCTCAACATCGACGCCATCGCCAACTCCGTCGGCCGTTACGCCTGGGACCTCTCCTCGCTGACCGCGCCGGTCGCTCCGCAGCACACCGACGGCCAGGCGGGCAGCGGCGGCGGCCTCCAGGAGAGCCACGCCCACGAGGTCGCGGCCTGATCCGGTTCGACCCGGCCCCCTGGGCCCCGATCGCCGAGCCCCGGCCCCGCCCCGAGCAGTACGGGGGCGGGGCCGGGGCCGTTCGTGTCCTGCCCCCGGCCTGGTTCCGACCGGTTTCCGCCGGGGATCCCGACGGATTTCCGCCGCGATCCCCGCCCGGGCCGGCGGAACGGGGGTCCGCCGGGTGCGCGGAGCGGTGGCCTGACACCATGGGCAGGGAGAGCACGACACCGTGACACCCTCGGAGGATCAGCACCATGAGCAGCAGTACGCACTACGACGTCGTCGTTCTCGGGGCCGGTCCCGGTGGGTACACCGCGGCCGTCCGCTCCGCCCAGCTCGGCCTGAAGGTCGCCGTCGTGGAGTCGAAGTACTGGGGCGGGGTCTGCCTGAACGTCGGCTGCATCCCCTCCAAGGCCCTGCTGCGCAACGCGGAGCTCGCGCACATCTTCACCAAGGAGGCCAAGACCTTCGGCATCAAGGTCGAGGGGAAGGTCACCTTCGACTACAGCGAGGCGTTCAAGCGCAGCCGCACCGTCGCCGACGGCCGGGTCAAGGGCGTCCACTACCTGATGAAGAAGAACGGCATCACGGAGTACGACGGCCGCGGCACCTTCGTCGACGACCGCACCCTCCAGGTCGCCCTGAACGGCGGCGGCTTCGAGGTCGTCACCTTCGACCACTGCGTCATCGCCGCCGGTGCCAGCACCCGGCTGCTGCCCGGCACCAGCCTGAGCGACCGCGTGGTGACCTACGAGGAGCAGATCCTCGCCGAGGACCTGCCGGGCAGCATCGTCATCGCGGGCGCCGGCGCGATCGGCGTCGAGTTCGCCTATGTGCTGCACAACTACGGTGTGCAGGTCACCATCGTGGAGTTCCTCGACCGGATGGTGCCGCTGGAGGACGCTGACGTCTCCGCCGAGCTGGCCAAGCAGTACCGCAAGCTCGGGATCCAGGTGCTCACCTCGACCCGGGTGGACTCGATCGACGACAAGGACCCGGCCGCCAAGGTCAAGGTCACCGTCACCGCGAAGGACGGGCAGCAGCAGGTCCTGGAGGCGGACAAGGTCCTCCAGGCGATCGGCTTCGCGCCGCGCGTCCACGGCTACGGCCTGGAGAACACCGGGGTGAAGCTCACCGAGCGGGGCGCGATCGCGGTCGACGGCCGGGGCCGGACCAACGTCCCGCACATCTTCGCGATCGGCGACGTCACCGCCAAGCTGATGCTGGCGCACGCCGCCGAGGCGATGGCCGTGATCGCCGCCGAGACGATCGGCGACGCGGAGACCATGGAGGTGGACTTCGCGATGATCCCGCGCGCGACCTACTGCCAGCCGCAGATCGCGAGCTTCGGCTACACGGAGGCGCAGGCCCGCGAGCTGGGCCACGACGTCAAGGTCTCCAAGTTCCCGTTCACCGCGAACGGCAAGGCCCACGGCCTCGGGCACCCGGTCGGCTTCGTCAAGGTCATCAGCGACGGCACCCACGGCGAGCTGCTCGGTGCCCACCTGATCGGCCCCGAGGTCACCGAGCTGCTGCCGGAGCTGACGCTGGCCCAGCAGTGGGACCTGACCGTGCACGAGGTCGCCCGCAACGTGCACGCGCACCCGACGCTGGGCGAGGCGGTCAAGGAGGCGATCCACGGGCTGGCCGGTCACATGATCAACATGTGATCAGCCCGTAGCGCGACCGGGTCCGTCCGGCGGGGATCCCCCGCCGGACGGACCCGTCGTGTTTTCCGGACCTGTCGCGCTTCCGGGCCCGTCGTGTTTTCCGGACCTGTCGCGCTTCCCCGACCCGTCGCGCTTCCGGTCCCGCCCTGCCTCCCGGGGCGGTCAGAGTGCCGGTGACGGCGGCCGCTCGAAGAAGGACTCCAGCACCACCGTGGCCTGGGTCCCGTTCACGCCCTCGATCGCGTAGAGGCGGCGCAGCACGTCCTGGAGCCGCTCGGTCGTCGGTGTCCGCACCTTGACCAGCACCGACGCGGCTCCGGCGATGACATGGGCCTCCTCGATCTCGGGGATCGCGGCGAACGCCTCGGCCGAATCGCCCATCCATGCGGACGAGTCGACCATCACGAAGGCCAGTACCCCGAGGCCGAGGCTCCTCGGGTCGACCTCCACCGTCGTGCGGCGGACGACGCCGCGCTCGCGCAGCTTGCGCACCCGCTCGTGGGCGGCGGCGGTGGAGAGTCCCACCGCGCGGCCGAGCGCCGCGTAGGGCTGGCCCGCGTCCTGCTGGAGCAGTGCCACCAGGGCCCGGTCGGTGTCGTCCAGATTTTCGATCGCCATGGCAGAACCATACCTGGTTCTGCCATACTCATGATCATCAGAACCACGTTCGGCCTCTTGCGATAGGACATGAATGATGTCTGGTCAGATTGAGTTCGGGTTGTACGAGATCCTGGACGACCGCTTCCGTCCCTGCACCTACGGGGACACCCGGCTCGAACAGCTCCACGGGGACTGCCGCTGGGCCGAGGGCCCGCTCTACGTGCCCGCCTGGCGGCAGCTGATCTGGAGCGACATCCCCAACGACCGGATCCTGCGCTGGGACGAGGCCACCGGAGCGGTCAGCACCCTCCGTTCGGTCGCCGGGCACAGCAACGGCAACACCCTCGACCGCGAGGGCCGTCTGATCACCTGTGAGCAGGGCAACCGGCGCGTCACCCGGACCGAGCACGACGGGACCGTCACCGTCCTCGCCGGCCACTACCGGGGCAAGCGGCTCAACTCGCCCAACGACGCGGTGGTCCGCTCGGACGGCGCGATCTGGTTCTCCGACCCGGACTTCGGCATCACCAGCGACTACGAGGGCCATGTCGCCGAGAGCGAGATCGGCGCCTGCAACCTCTACCGGATCGACCCGGACAGCGGCGAGGTCCAGCTCGCCGCCGACGGCTTCCGCGGCCCCAACGGCGTCCTGCTCTCCCACGACGAGCAGCGCCTCTACGTCTCCGACAGCCGCGCCGGGCACATCCGCGCCTTCGACATCCGTGAGGACGGCACCCTGGGCGGGGGCGGCGTCCACATCGAGGGCAGGGGCAGCCGCTTCGACAACATCCGCTTCGACCGCGACGGCCGGCTCTGGGCGGCGGCGTTCGAGAACGGCATCCACTGCTACGCGGAGGACGGCACCCTCATCGGCCGCGTCCTCGTCCCCGAACCCGTCTCCAACCTCACCTTCGGCGGCCCCAAGCACAACCGCCTCTTCATCACCGCCACCACCTCGCTGTACTCGCTGGTGACCTCGATGAGCGGCACCCACCGGGTCCCCCGGCGCGGCTGACGCGGCCCCGGTACGACGGCCCTCGGTGCGACGTGCCGCGTCGCACCGTGCCGCCGGACTGCTCGGGTCCCCGCCCCCGTCAAGGTGCCGTCAAGGCGGGGCCGGTTCGCGTACGCCCTGCGTCAAGAACCGGTGCGGACCCCCGCCCGTGGGGGTGGACTGGATCTGCGAGCGGGACCGACCGAGGCCCCCGCCGCTACCGGAAGGACGACGACCCGTCATGACCGAGTTCCAGGTGATCTCCGAGGACCCCCGCAACCGCCGGCTGTCCGGCGCCGCCGAGGAGGCCCTGCTGCGCCGACTGCTGCACGGCACCGTCTTCGACCCCCGGGCCGGCGCGGCCGCCGCGACGACGGAGAGCCACGAGCCGGAGGAGCGCCGGGCGGTCTCCGCGCACTGCCGCCACGCGATGTACTACGGGGACTGACCACCCGTCGGCCGGCCCACCGCGCCGCCTACCCTCCGTCCTCCCCCTTCCGCCCTGTTCCGCCCAGGAGCACCGTGTGACGACCACCCTGCGCACCCCTGAGTCCGCCCCGTCCGCCCACGCCTCGCAGCCCGCCCACTCCTCCCCGCCGCCCGCCGCTCCGCTCGGCAGCCCGTGGCCCGCCTCCGCCCGTCCCGGTCCGAACGGCGACCTGCTGGTCGGCGGTGTCGGGCTGGCGGAGGCCGCCGACCGCTTCGGCACCCCGCTCTACGTCCTCGACGAGCAGGAGTTCCGCGACCGCGCCCGGGCCTTCCGCCGCGCCCTGCCGATGGCCGAGGTCCACTACGCCGCCAAAGCCTTCCTGTGCAGCGCGGTGGCGGACTGGGCCGCCGAGGAAGGACTCGGCCTCGACGTCTGCTCGGCGGGCGAACTGCGCCTCGCCGCGGCCGCCGGCTTCCCGCCCGAGCGCGTCCTGCTGCACGGCAACGCCAAGACCCCCGAGGAACTGCGCCTCGCCCGCCGCCTGCGGGTCGGCCGGATCGTCGTCGACGGCGCGGCCGAGATCCCCCGGCTGGCCGCCCTGGCCGTCGCGGACGCCCCGCAGCGGGTACTGGTGCGGGTCCTGCCGGGGGTGGCCGCCGGGCACCACCGCGCGGTGCGGACCGGGGTCGACGGACAGAAGTTCGGCTTCCGGATCGACGGCGGGGACGCCGCCGACGCGGTCGCCCGGATCCTCGGGCAGCCCGGCCTGCGACTCACCGGCCTGCACTGCCACCTGGGCTCCCAGATCGGCGAGCCCGGACCCTACCTCGCCGCCGTCGACCGGCTGGTCGGACTCCTCGCCGGGATCCGCGACCGGCACGGCGTCGAACTGCCCGAACTCGACCTCGGCGGCGGGTACGGCGTCCGCTACCTCGCCGGGGACGCGGAACTCGACCCGGACCGCTTCGCCGCCGACGTCACCGAGCGGCTCGCCGCCCGCTGCGCCGAACACGGCCTCGCCGTTCCCCGGCTGCTGGTCGAGCCCGGCCGGGCGATCGCGGCTCCGGCCGGGGTGGCGCTCTACCGCGTCCTGTCGGTCAAACGCGGCACGGACGGGCGGGCCTTCGCCGCCGTGGACGGCGGCATGAGCGACAACCCGCGCCCCGCGCTCTACGGGTCCGCCTACGAGGTCCGGGCCGTCGGGCGGCCCGCCGACGGCCCGACCGCGGCCTTCGACGTGGTCGGCCGGCACTGCGAGGCCGGTGACGTCCTGGTTCGTGACGCCGCGTTGCCGGCCGACCTGCGCCCGGGCGACCTCCTGGCCGTGCCGGCCGCCGGGGCCTACCAGCTCTCGATGGCCTCCGGCTACAACCTGGTCGGCCGACCCCCGGTCGCCGCCGTCCGGGAGGGACGGCTGCGGCTGCTGATCCGGCGGGAGACCGTCGAGGACCTCCGCGCCCGCGAGGTCGGCCGCTGACGCGTCGGCAGCCGGCGAGTCCGACAGCCCGACCCGGCGACAGCCGGAGAGTCCGACCGCCCGCCCTGCCGACGGCCGACAGGCGTCCCGCGCGCCGGGCCCGGGAGTGGATCCACCTCCCGGGCCCGGAAATCCAGGTGCGCCCCGGCCGGCTCCCACCGCACACTGGCCCGGTCACGCACCGTCGCCGCGAAGGAGCCCCGTGCAGGGAGCAGTCAGCGTCTCGCCCGCCCAGATCCCCGACCTGCTGCTCGGCCTGGCCACCGTCCGCCCGGTGTTCCTCTGGGGCGCCCCGGGCATCGGGAAGTCCTCCCTGGTCCGGGAGTTCGCCGAGTCCCTCGGTCTGGAGTGCGTGAGCCTGGTCGGCACCCAGCTCGCCCCGGAGGACCTGATCGGCGTCCCGCAGCTCACCCCGGAGGGCCGCTCCCGGTTCTGCCCGCCCGAGCAGATCGCCCGCGACGAGCCCTACTGCCTGTTCCTGGACGAGCTCAACGCCGCTTCGCCGGACGTCCAGAAGGCGTTCTACTCGCTGATCCTGGACCGCCGGATCGGTTCCTACGAGCTGCCGCCCGGCTCGATCGTGATCGGCGCCGGAAACCGTGCCACCGACGGCGCGCTCGCCCGCCCGATGGCTTCCGCCCTGGTCAACCGCATGGTCCACGTCCACCTCCGGGCCAGTGCCGAGGACTGGCTGCGCTGGGCGGGCGGCGCCGGCATCCACCCCTGGATCGTCGACCACCTCACCGACCGGCCCGACCATCTGTGGTCCGCGCCGCCCAGGACCGAGGAGCCCTTCTCCACCCCGCGCGCCTGGCACATGCTCTCGGACGCGCTGCACTCCTTCGGCCCCACCCTGGACGAGGGGACGCTCAAGGTCGTCGCCCACGGGCTGCTCAGCGCGCAGCACGCGATCGCCTTCGGCGGCTACGCGAAGATCGTCCGCAACTCCTACGGCCTGGAGGCGATCCTGAAGGGCGACGCGCGCTGGCCGCACCGGGTGGAGGACCGCGACCTGCTCTACTACCTGGCCGACGCGTTCCGCGGCCGACTGGTCAAGGAACTGCCCGCCCAGAAGGAGCACGCTTCCGGGGCGCAGCGGCAGACCGCGTTCCGGGCCAAGTCGCTGCTGGTGCAGCTGGCCGAGATCTCGGTGGAGGTGGCCCGGACGGTGATCGCCGACGGTTCGGACGGCAACCCGGTGCTGCCGCCCTGGTTCCTGATCGAGGCCGCCCGGGACATGCCCCGGCTGGTCGAGGCCCGTCGGTGAAGCGGGTCCCGGGGAAGCGGGCCCGGGCCGAGCGGAAGGAGCCGGACCCGGGCGCCGAGTCCTTCGCGGAGGGTATCGGGCTGCTCCGCCGCAATCCGGCCCTCGCCGCCCTGCGCGCCGACATCTGCCGCACCGAGGGGTGCGACACCGCTCCGGCGGACGGCTGGGTGGTGGCCGACTCCAACGGCACCCTGCATGTGAACCCGCGTCGCCGGGCCGAACCCGAGGAGTGGGCCTGGGCGCTCGCGCACGGTCTGCTGCACCTGGGCCTCGGCCACCTCCCGGGCGCCCGCGGCGCCCGGACCGCGCCCGACGCCTTCGGGGCCGCCGCCCGTTGCGCCGTGGTCAACCGCTTCCTCGCCACCTTCCCGGTCGGCCGCGCCCCGGTCGCCCTCCCGCAGGAGTACCCGGGCGGCGGGGAGGAGGAGCTGGCCGCCCGCTGGCGCCGCGACGGCCTGCCCGCGCCGGCGGCCGCCGGGACGGCGGGGACGGCGGGCACGTCCGACTGCGACCAGCTGCTGCTGGAGTGGCGCGGCCACGGCCCGCCCGAGGACTGGTCGGTGGGCTTCGCGGCCGCGCTCACCCGCACCATGTCCGCCGCCATGGACCGGGCCGGCGGCCGGATCGACGCCGAGACCGGCGAACGCCTCCCCGAGCGGCCCTGGAGCAGGGCGCTCAACTGGTTCGTCTCCTCGTACCCGCTGCTCGGCGTGGTCGCGGCCGGCCTCACCGTGGTGGCCGACGCCGAACTGGCCCGGGCCCACGACATCGCCGTCGCCGCGGTCGACACCGAGGCCGGGGAGATCTACGTCAACCCGCTGCGCCGGTACTCCGACGAGGAGTGGCGGTTCATCCTCGGTCACGAGATCCTGCACGCCGCCCTGCGGCACGGCGAGCGTCGAGGCGGCCGGGACCCGTTCCTGTTCAACGTCGCCGCCGACTACGTCATCAACGGCTGGCTGCTGGAGATGGGCGTCGGCGAGATGCCGGACGGACTGCTGCACGACCCGCAGCTGAAGGGGCTGTCGGCCGAGGAGGTGTACGACCGGATCGTCCGGGACCGGCGCCGGATCCGACGCCTCGCGACCCTGGCGGGCAAGAACCGCCCGGACGTGCTCGGCGAACGACTGGGCCCGCCCCGGGACTTCGTGGACCTCGACGACTTCTACCGGCGCGGCCTCCAGCAGGGTTTCGAGCTGCACGGGCGCGAACGCGGCCTGCTTCCCGCCGGATTGGTGGAGGAGATCCGCGCGCTCGCCCACCCGCCGCTCCCGTGGGACGCGCTACTGGCGCGCTGGTTCGACGAGTTCGTGCCCCGGCCGGAGCCGGTGCGCAGCTACGCCCGCCCCGCCCGCCGCCAGTCCGCCACCCCGGACATTCCCCGGGCGGGCCGGCACCACCCGGAGGAGGAGGTGCCGCGCTGCACCTTCGGGGTCGTCCTGGACACCTCCGGGTCGATGGACCGGACGCTGCTCGGCAAGGCGCTCGGCGCGATCGCCTCCTACGCCGCCGCCCGGGACGTGCCGGCGGCGCGGGTGGTGCACTGCGACGCCGCCGCGCACGACGCCGGGTACCTGCCGGTGGAGGAGATCGCCGGACGGCTCCGGGTGCACGGGCGCGGCGGCACCGTCCTCCAGCCGGGCATCGACCTGCTGGAGCGGGCCGAGGACTTCCCGCCCGGGGCACCCGTCCTGGTGATCACCGACGGAGAGTGCGACGTCCTGCGGCTGCGCCGCGAGCACGCCTTCCTCGTCCCGCGCGGTGCCGCGCTGCCGTTCACCGCGCGCGGCCCGGTGTTCCGGATGAGCTAGGGCGTGTTCGCACATTCCCGCCGGGTCCGCGACGACGCGAATGTGCGAACACGCCCTGGGGCTGCCTCCTGGATTCCCGCCGGGGCCGTCGGATTCCAGGAGGCAGGCCGTGCGAACGGGGGTCAGCCGACCGGCCAGCCGTCCACGGTGGTGGCGGTGCGGTGGTAGGGGCCGTCCGGGCCGGTACTGCGGTAGTCCTCGGTGGCGGTGCCGGTGCGGACGGTGGTGTCGCCGTCGTGGCGGTGGGCGGTCGGGCGCAGGGTGTGGTCGACGGTGGCGCGTTCGGTCACCCGGGCTCCGGTGGTGCTGGTCGTCTCGCGGTGCTGCCCGAGGTCCATCGCGGTGCTCTGGTCGGTGTTGCCGGCCGCGTCCTGGGTGTACCGGTAGGTGACGTCGAGCGGCTGGCTCTCGTGGACCGTGCTGGTGCGCCGGGGGCCGGAGCCCCAACTGGCGGTGGTCCGGGTGAGGTCGGTGCGGTTGCGCAGGGTCAGGTCGTTGCCGTTCGCGCGGAAGCGCTGGGTGGAGCCGAACACGAGGTCGTCGCGGACCTCGGTGGTGACCCGGCCGTGCGAGGTCTGCAGCCAGCCCCGGGCGAGGTCGTGCCGGGCGGCGGTGGCCGTCCAGTCACCGCTGCCGCCGCCGTGGTCGGCGAGGGCGGTGGCGGTCGTGGCCTCCGGGGCGACCCGGTACTCGGTCAGCTGCCCGGTGGTGCGGGCGGCGCCGTGGTCGACCTCGGCGAAGAGGTTGACCTGGCCGGTCCAGAGGTCGTTGCTGCGGGCCTCGGCGGCGTTGACGGCGATGGCGACCCGGTGCGGGCGGCCGTCCACCAGCAGCCCGGCGTACGGGGTGAGGTCGAGCCGGTAGGCGGGCAGGTCGAAGGCGAAGACCCCGGGGGTGGGCCGCCACAGCAGCGGGTCCCAGCCGCCGGTGTAGATCACGGGGTAGGGCCAGACCGCGCCGACCACCCGTCCGTCGACGCTGAGCCGCAGTTCGCGGAAGGGGCCCTGGCCGCAGACGCCGGTCCCGGTGTTGGCGCGGGCGAACTCCTCGGGTGCGGAGGCGTAGGCGAACTCCTCGCAGGCGCCGCCGCCGCGGGCGTACACCTCGGCGGTCAGGCGTTCCAGGTTGGGCGGGAAGGTGAGGTCGGCGCCGGCGCTCGGCGTCGCCCGGTCCAGCCCGAACGGCCCGGTGGTGAGCAGCCGGTCGGCGGTCCTGGCGGCGGGGTGGCGGGCCGAGGTGGTGTAGAAGGTCAGGCGCGCGGAGATCCGGAACACGCCGGTGTAGGTGTCGTCGGTGACGTTGGCGAGGTCGAGCGCGAAGGGCTGCGGTCCGGTGGTGAACAGCGGCGCGTAGCGGGTGACATCGCGTTCGAGCGCCCACTCGATGCCGTCCTTGGACGGTTCGGGGGTGGAGGAGAGCAGGACCTGCACGCCGCCGATCCGGACGGTGAACAGCCGGTCGAACTGCCGCCCGGCGACCTGGCCGTGCAGGTCCAGCACGACCGCGGACCAGGGGCCGGCGCAGTCGGCGGGCGGGGTGACGGTGGTGGTGTACGGGGTGTCCGGCGGGTTCCCGTAGCCGTTGCGGAACGGCTGGTCGCGCATCAGCTCGACGGTGCAGGCGCGGGTGTCCGGCCGGGTGAGCGGCTTCGCGACGCTGAACGGGTCGTGGTAGTCGGTGCCGAAGTCGGCGTGCGCCGGTCCGGCGGCCGTCAGCGCCCCGGTGAGGGCGAGGAGGACGGTGACGGTGAGTCGGCCGGCCCGTCGGAGCAGTGGGCGGAGCAGCGGCCGGACCGGTGGACGGCTCCGTGGACGGGTCGGTCGACGGACCGGTGGACGGCTCCGTGGACGGGTCGGTCGACGGACCGGTGGGCGGAGCAGCGGTCGGATCAGCGGATGGACGGCCAAGGGGGGCCCTCTCCCGGCCGACCGGAGGGTGGGGCGAGGACGGTCGGCGCGTAGCTCGTCGGACGGTTCCGGCATCCTCCCGACCATGACATGCTACCGTCAAGCATGGCGTGCCGGGAGGAGCGGCGCGCCCCGGTGGTACCGGGCGGCAGGATGAGCGGGTGACCGACATCATCCTCAACCTCTGGCGGCAGCACCTCGGCACCGTGCCCGAGGAGGTCTGGGACCGTTCCGATCTGACCGTCCTCGTTCTCGCGGACACCGGCCTCACCGAACTGCCGCCCCGGATCGGGCGGTTGGACCGGCTGCGGACCCTCGACCTCGGGCACAACCGGATCCCCGCCGTCCCCGAGGAGATCGGCGATCTGGCCGGCCTCACCGACTTCCTCTACCTGCACGACAACGCGCTCACCCGGCTCCCGGCGGCCCTCGGCCGGCTCACCGCGCTCCGCCACCTCAACATCGGCGAGAACCGGATCACCGAACTCCCGCCCGGGATCGGCGCGATGACCGGTCTGGTCGAGCTGCGCGCCCAGCACAAACCTGCTCACCGCGCTGCCGGACTCGCTCGGCGGCCTGCGGGCGCTGCGCGAACTCTGGCTGCGGGGCAACGCGTTGACCGGCCTGCCGGACTCCTTCGCCGGGCTCGCCGAACTGCGCGAACTCGAACTCCGGGAGAACGCGCTCACCGAGGTACCGCCGGCCCTGGCGGCCCTGCCCCGACTGCGCCGGCTCGACCTGCGCGGCAACCGGATCACCGCGCTGCCGGACTGGCTCGCGGACGGGGCGGCGGGGCTGCCCGCGCTGGAGAAGCTGGACCTGCGCTGGAACCCGGTCGAACCGCCGCCGCCGCTGCTCGCCGCCCTGGCGGCACGCGGCTGCGAGGTCCTGCGCTGAGACCGGGCCGGCCGTTCCGCCCGCGGGCGGAAATCCCTTCGCCCGTCGAGACGTCCGGCTGCTAGCGTGGATGTCATGAAGCGCGCTGCAGCCGTCCTCACGACGACGCCGGAGAGAGTCCCGGCGCGCTGACCGCTGAGCTGGTCCGAAGCCCCGGGGCGAGTGCCCCGGGGCTTCGCCGTACCCGTCCACTCGCCCGCACCGCAGAGTGGAGACCCCCATGAACAACCACCCGATCGCCCCCGACGCCCTTGGATCCGATGGCGTACCCGGCCCCGATGGCGCACCCGGCCCCGAGCACGACCACCGCCGACTGGGCCGCGCGCTCGGACTCTTCGACACCGATCCGCTGATCGGCTCCGGCCTCCCGTACTGGCTGCCCGACGGCGCCGAGATCCGGCACACCCTGGAGGAGTACGTCCGCGACCGCGAACGCCGCGCCGGGTACCGCCACGTGTACTCGCCCGTCCTCGGCAAACGCGAGCTGTACGAGATCTCCGGCCACTGGCAGCACTACCGGGACGACATGTTCCCGCCGATGGACCTCGGCGCGGAACAGGTCGTGCTGCGCCCCAGCCTCTGCCCGCACCACGCCCTGATCTACCGCTCCCGGCCCCGCAGTCACCGGGACCTGCCACTGCGGATCGCCGAGATCGGAGGTATGTACCGCTCCGAACTCTCCGGCGTGCTCGGCGGGCTGACCAGGGTGCGGGCGATCCAGCTGAACGACGCGCACGTCTTCTGCACCCCCGAGCAGGCCGCGGGCGAGGCGGTGGCCGCGCTGGGGCTGATCGCCGAGGCACACCGCGCGCTCGGCATCCGGCCGGTCCGCCACCGGCTCTCGTTGCCCGGCGAGGGCGGCAAGTACGTGGCGGACCCGGCGCTCTGGGAACGGGCCACCGCGCTGCTGACCGAGGTGCTGTCGCGCTCCGGGGTGCCGTTCGAGGCGGTGGCGGGCGAGGCCGCGTTCTACGGCCCGAAGATCGATGTCCAGATCGCCGACGCGGCCGGGCGCGAGTCCACCCTCTCCACCGTGCAGATCGACTTCCACCAGCCGGAGCGGTTCGGCCTCCACTACATCGGACCGGACGGGGCGAAGCACCGCCCGGTGATGGTGCACCGCAGCGTCATCGGCAGCGTGGAACGGGTGGTCGCCCACCTGATCGAGCTGCACGGCGGGGCCTTCCCGGCCTGGCTGGCACCGACCCAGCTGGTGCTGCTGCCGCTGACCGAGGGCGAGCGGGCGCGGGCCGAGCGGCTGCGCGAGCGCTGTCTGGACCTCGGACTGCGGGCCGAGATCACCGGGCCGGAGCGCGGCAGCCTGGGCGCGCGGATCCGGGAGGCCCGACTGGTCCCGTACCAGGCGGTCCTGGGTCCGCGCGAGGCGGCGGACGACCTGCTCGCCCTGCGGCTGCGGGGCGGCCGACGGCTCCGGGCCCTGCCCGCGCCGGAGGCACTGTCCCGGATCCGCGCCCTCGTCGGCGCGTGCGCCCAGGAGCTGTGGGACGAGCCGGAGCACGCGTCGGAGGAGTGCGAGGGCTGACCCTCCGGTTCGGGCCGGAGGAGTGCGAGGGCCGGCCCTCCGGTTCGGGCCGGGCGCAGTCGTACACATACGACTAGCGGCGCGCGCGGTGTGTCGGCCGGGCCGCCCGGCGCGCCCGCCGTTCGAATGGGGGCGGTGGCCGCCGTCCCCGGCCG
The DNA here is from genome assembly GCF_044764505.1 of Kitasatospora sp. NPDC094019. Lineage (NCBI taxonomy): Bacteria > Bacillati > Actinomycetota > Actinomycetes > Kitasatosporales > Streptomycetaceae > Kitasatospora > Kitasatospora sp. NPDC094019. The sequence goes on along the minus strand of NZ_JBIWIF010000003.1, from coordinate 327,662 downwards.
CCGCCGTCCCCCGTCCACGCTCTTCCGGAGGTATCCCATGCGCCTCGCCCGCCGAATCCTCGTCGCCGCCCTGACGGCCGGGCTGGCCCTCGGCGGGGTGGCGGTCGCCGCCCCCGCCACCGGCGTCACGCTGCGCCCGTTGCCGGTCCCGGACTCCCGGTACTGCACGGCGGCGGTCGGCCACGCCCCGGTCGCCGCCCGCCAGGTCCTCCCGCTGCACGGCCGGACCTGCTCCGCGCTCTACCACCTGGACGCCCCGCGCTAGGGCGTGTTTGCAAATTCGCGTCGGACCCGGCGGGAATTTGCAAACACGCCCTAGCGAAGCCCTCGGACCACGCCGGGCGGTCGCCGACCGTCCGCGGGCCTTCACCCGGCCGGCGGCACCCGGGACGACCGCGGCCCGTCCGCCCCGGTGCGGGGCGGACGGGCCGCGGTGACGGAGCCTGACCGGGGTCAGCTCAGCCGGGTCGGGACGGGGCGCTTGCCGTCGAGGGAGGCGACGCCGATGGCGGTGAGCGCCTCGGGGTAGAGCTGGACGTCGGCGATCCGGCCGGCGGCGTACTCCCCGTAGGCCCCCTTGTAGAGGCGGCGGCCGAGCTGCAGCGGGCCGGTCGCGTTCCACACGGTGCCCGCGTAGTCGGCGGTGGCCGCGGCCTCGCCGTTGACGTAGAGGCGCAGGTCCGCCGAGTCCGCGTCGTAGACGCCGACCAGGTGGTACCAGGTGTCGGTCTTCGGTGCCAGCGCCCCGGTGGTGGGCCCGTAGGCGCTGGTGAAGGCGCCGGCGGCGTCGTCCACGTGGGCGTGCCCGAAGGCGAACGCGTGGGCCCCGCTGGAGTAGTACAGCTGGAGCGCGTTGGCGTTGGTGCCGGACTGCGAGACGAAGGTGGAGTTGTCGGTCAGGCTGGTGAGCTTCACCCAGGCCGACACCGTGTAGCTGCGACCGGTGTCCACCGCCGGACCGGTGGTCGCGGCGTACCCGGTGGAGCCGTTGAGGGTCAGGACCCCGCCGCGCGCCGGATCGGTGCCGAGGGCCGCGCCGCCGGTGAGGGTGAGGCCACCGCTCGGGCGGACGCTGTCCGCGGTGGTGTCGAGCTTCCACCAGGCGGAGGGCTGACGGACGTTGCCGATGCCGACCGGGGCCCCGAAGGCGGCGAGGCCACCGACCGGCGCCGCGCCCGGGTACTCGGTCAGCCGGCCGGAGCGGGAGCCGGTGTAGAGCGCGGGGAACCCGGTGCCCCGGACGTCGCCCGGGGAGGCGACGGTCGGGTGGTCCCGGTCGCCGACGCCGAGCGGCAGCACCTTCTGCGCGGCGGGCAGCACGTTGCCGGTCGTGGCGGCCCACTTCTGGTCGGCGATGTTCATGCAGTCCCAGATGACCGTCTGGGTGCGCGGGTTGCGGTTGCTCGCCGGGTCGGCCAGGCAGCGGCCGGACTGGACGTTCTTCAGGGTGCCCGGGTACGGCCCGGGGGCCCACTGCTGCGCGCCGGAGCCGTTGCACTGGTAGAGCTGGACCGGTGTGCCGTTGCCGGTGTCGCCGCCCTTCACGTCCAGGCACTTGCCGAGGGCGTGGACGCTGCCGTCGGCGCCGAGCGCGAACTGCTGCGCGTCGGTGCCGTTGCAGGTGTACATCCAGGCCGCGGTGCCGTTGACGGTCCTGCCGCCGGCGATGTCCAGGCAGAGGTTCTTGTTGGCGGTGTCGAGCACGCCGGAGACCAGCGGTGCGTGGGTCGGCGCGGTGATCCTCGTGGTCGGCAGGCCGCCGGCGAAGGTCAGCGGGAAGCTGCTGACCGCGCCGGTGGCGTCGTCCCGGGCCCACAGGGTCGGCACGCCGCCGACCAGGCCGGGGGCGACCAGGGTGCTGCGGGACCAGTCGCCGGTGCCGATCCGCACACCGGCCCCGAGGTTGCAGCCGGCCTGGAACGTCCCGGGGAAGTACCAGAGTTCGCCCTTGTCGACGGTGATCAGGTCGGGAGCGTCGGCGAACTGGGCGAGCTTGCCGGGGGCGAGGATCTGGGTGACGTTGTTCCAGGTGCCGTCCGAGCCCTTGGCCGGGCAGGAGTCCGAGTTCCGGATCGGCACCACGTTCTGGGTGAGCGTGAAGCGGCCCGTCGTACCGCCGGGCGTCACGGCGTCGTTCTGGTAGAGGTACAGCTCGTGGCTGGCCTTGGAGTAGGCGAACAGGTCGTCGACATTGGTGCCGGTGGCGGTGCCGCGGTGGGCGACCAGGTAGTTGTCCCACCCGGTGCCGTCCGGGCTCCGGTCCTTGGTGGAGGCGCTGACGGGCGGACCGGCCGGGTCGGCGTTGCCGCGGACCAGGACGAGGTCGCCGTCGGTGGTCGGGGCGACCAGGTCGGGCACCGCGTCGCCGTCGAGGTCCCCGGCGGTCACCTTTGCGGCCGGGTTCCAGGGGGCGAAGAAGCTGTACTGGCCGACGGTGCCCTGGGTGTTGCCGGCGTTGTCCACGGCCCGGACGAACAGCGTGTGCGCGCCCCACTGGGCGGCGCTCAGCACGATCGGGACCTCGGCGCCGGCGTTGCCGCCGGTGGTGGCCACGGCGTTGACCGAAGCGGCGCCGTTGGCCGGGATGCCGGTGTCCAGCGCGTACTCGAAACGGTCGACGCCGCTGCTGACGCAGACGCCCCGGGTGCAGCCGGTGGGTGTCGGGTCGTTGGCCGTCACCGCGATCCTCACGCCGGTGTCACCGGCGTGGCCGGTGGGCGCCCGGTCGCCGCCGAGCGGAGGGAAGACCGCCGAGTCGGTGAAGGAGGGGATGCCCGGCGCGCTCAGGTCGACCTTGAAGTAGCAGTTGGCGGACCAGCCGCTGGCCAGGGTGCCGTCCTCGGCCTTCACGTGCCAGCCGTACTGGTGGCCGTCGGCGACCTTGAAGCCGATGTTGACCCGGGTGGTGCCGCCGTCGCTGACCCAGCCGCTGACCGGGGCGCCCCGGTCGGTGGAACCGCCGTCGGCGGCCGCGGTCTTGGTGTCCCAGATCTCGTACCGGGAGCGGAGGTTGACCCCGGTCATCTCGGTGTTGAGGTGTGCGTCGAGGGTGATGTCGGAGGCGTCCCCGGCCAGGCCGGACTGGCCGATCCAGCCGTCCGCGGCGCCGCCGCAGCCGTTGCTCGCGGGCGCGCGGGTGGCCGGGGTGGTGCCCAGGCCGTCCGGGACCTCGGGGGCGATGTCGAACACCGTGGTCAGGTACGGGTTGTTGGCGAAGCGGACGAAGTCGTTGTTGCTGCTCGACTTGGACTCGTTGCCCCAGAGGCCGAAGGTCCAGCTGTCCTTGACGCCCGAGAGCTTCCTGATCTGCCCGGTGACGTCGAAGGCGAGGGCGTGGTTGCCGCACTTCTGGCCGATGTTGGAGCTCTTGACCTTCTGGGTGCCGCCGATGTAGCCGTCACCGGTGACGGACGGCTGGTGGGTCCAGCTGGTGGACCCGCTGATCGCGGTGACCGTGGCGAGCCGGATGTCGCTCTCGTTGTCGCAGTCGAACGAGGCGCCGTAGGTCGAGGTCAGGTGGACGACCGACTTGGATATCACCATCTTCTTGTCGAGGTTGGCGATGTTCAGCTCGAAGTAGGCCCGGTTGAGCCCGAGGCAGTCCTGCCAGCGCTGGTAGCCGACGCCCTCGCCGTTGTCCTGGGCGTCGTCGTAGGGGCTCTGGCTCGCGCAGCCCTCCTTGACGGTGACGAAGTGGCTCTTCTTGCTGGTCACGGGGCTGGTGTACGGGTCGATGTACAGCGGCCAGACGGTGTCGGCGCCGCCCAGCAGGGCGGCGTCCGGCACCAGGGTCAGGGTGTCGGCCCGCTGGGTCACCGCGATCCGCTTGACCTGGGCGGAGCTGCCCGGCTGCTCGGGGGTGGAGGCCGTGGCGGGTTCGGTGCCGACCGGTCCGGGGTCGGTGGGGAGGACGCCCGCGGGGGCGTCGGCGCGCGGAGCCGCCCGCGGTCCGGCGAGCGGCCCGGACGCGGGCGCGGCGGATGCGGCGGGCGCGGAGGCCGCGGCCTCCGCATCGGCCGGTCCGGGCGTCGTGGCGGAGTCCCACATCAGCGGGGTCGGCGAGCGGAAGACCGCGCTGCCGTCGGCGGTGGTGACCGCCACCCGGCCGTCCTGGTCGGTCGTCAGCGACAGGCCCCCGCTGACCCGGGTGGTCAACGTGAGCGCGGCGAGCGCCGGATCGGCGGCCGCCGCGGCGTCGTGGACGATCAGCACCTCGTGGAAGCCGCCCTGATCGGTGCTGGTGACCTTGAGGTCGACGCCCGGCAGGACGCCGTTGTACCGCGCGGTGCTGCCGGTCACCACCGGGGCCGGGAGCGGGAAGGGCAGGGTGTAGGAGAGCCTGCGCCCCTCGGGGTCGGTGAGGGTGGCCAGCGGCCCGGCGCCGCCGCCGGAGAGGGTCAGCCCGGACGGGGTGGCCGCGGGGGAGAGGGTGCCGTCGCCGTTCCTGGTGAGGGCGGCGTCGACGTCCTGCCAGTGACCGTCCTTGCGCACCCGGGCGGGCTGCAGGTGGGTGGTGACGCTGAAGGTGCCGTCGGCGTTGGCGACGGTCCGCGAGGTCTCGGTGGTCAGACCGTCGACGGTGACCGGCGCGCCGGTCCGGGCGGCCTCGGCCCTGGCGGCAGCCAGCGGTGAGTCCGCCGGAGTGGTCGCCCCGGCCGGGCTCGCGGCGCCGGCCGCCGGGTCGTCCGCCGAGGCGGGTCCGGCACTGCCGAGCAGCAGGCCGGTGACCGCGGCCGACAGCGCCAGACGGCGTGTCAGTGTGCGCACCGGATTTCTCCGGGCGCGGAGGTGCTCCCCCATGGATCGCCCTTTCAGGGACCGGAGGCGGGCGGTCCCGGGCGCCGCTGTGACTCTCCTCACACCGCGGTCGCCCCGTGGCCCCCCGCCACGTGTCGGAATTGCGGTCTTTGCTCGCCCTGGTGCCACTTGTGAAGGCTTCTTGGGGCTCGTGTGGCGAAAGAGGTCGGAGTGACCGCTGGGGAAGGCTATTGCCTTGGCTTGACCATGGCAATACGGTTCCGAACGGCCGAATGAGCCGTCAGCTGGTGGTCCGTCAGGCACCGGCTGTTTTTTGTTCTCTGGGGGATTGCACATGCGCGCAGGAACGCGCGGAGTCAGCGGTGTCCGGAAACGGGCCTGGATGAAACGGGGGACCGTCGCGGTGGCGACGGCCGCGGTCTTCTCCCTGGTCTCACCGCTCGCCGTGGCCGACTCCATCGTCGGCGGATATCAGTACACGGACAAGGTCTGGGAGGCGGACCCGCTCCCGGACCTGCCCAAGGTCCCCGGAGCCCCGGCCGACAGCCGGCCCGGCGGCGCGGCTGCCCCGGCGATCCCGGCGGGTGCCCGCGAGCTCGTCCCGCACGTGGTGAAGCCCGTGCGGTGGCCGGCCGCCGCGACCGCCACCGTCGACCTGGGGAAGGTCCCGGCGGTGCGCGGCCTGTCGGCACCGGCCGGTGGGGCGAGGGCCGGTGACCTGCCGGTCTCGGTCTCGCCCGCCGCGCCGACCGCGCTCGGTGCCCGGGCCGGGGCGCTCGCGCCGTCGGTCGCCCCGGTCAGCCCGGTCTCCTCGGTCCGGGTGAAGCTCGCCGACCGGGGCCAGGCCAAGCAGGCCGGCGTGGACGGCCTGCTGGTCGGGCTGGACCGTGCCGACGCCCGGACGGAGACCGGCAGTGTCGCGGTCTCGCTGGACTACAGCGCCATCGAGCAGGCGTACGGCGGCGGTTGGGCCTCCCGGCTGCGACTGGTGGCGATGCCCGCGTGCGCGCTCACCACGCCGCAGCTCGCCGCCTGCCGCACCCGCACCCCCGTCGAGGCGGTCAACGACCCGGTCAACCGGAAGCTGAGCGGCACGGTCGCGCTCGTCGCCGCCGCCGGTGCCGGGGCCGCGAAGGCGGGCAGCGTCTTCGCGGCCCCGGCCGCCGCGTCCGCCGCCCAGTCCGCCGCGGGCGTCGCGGTGGCCGCGGTGTCCGGCAGCAGCGGGTCCCAGGGCGACTTCGGCGCGACCTCGCTGTCCGCCTCGGGCGCCTGGTCCGCCTCCGCCTCGGGCGCCTTCACCTACCACTACCCGATGACCGTGCCGCCCTCGCTGGGCGGCGAGGCGCCGGCGGTCAGCCTGTCCTACGATTCGCAGTCGGTGGACGGGGAGACCTCGGCGCGAAACTCCCAGTCCTCCTGGATCGGTGACGGCTGGTCCTACAGTCCCGGCTTCATCGAGCGCTCCTACAAGAGCTGCAAGGACCAGGGAATCAAGGACTCCGGCGACTCCTGCTGGGCCGGCTGGAACGCCACCCTCTCGCTCGGCAGCCACAGCGGCCAGCTGGTGAAGGACTCCGACGGCCTCTACCACCTCGTCTCCGACGACGGCAGCAGGATCGAGCGGCTGACCGGCGCGACCAACGGCCTCTGGCAGGGCGAGTACTTCAAGGTCACCACGACCGACGGCACCGCGTACTACCTCGGCCTCAACCACGCTCCCGGCGGCACCGCGGACGACGCCACCGACAGCGCCTGGGGCATCCCGGTCTACCACCCCAAGTCGGGCGACCCCTGCCACAGTTCGGACAAGGGCGACGACTCGCAGTGCGACCGGCCGGTCGGCTACCGGTTCAACCTGGACTTCGTGGTCGACCCGCACGGCAACGTGCAGCGCTACGACTGGGCGACCGAGTCCAACTACTACAACATGGGCTTCGGCCAGGTCCCGGACGAGGACAAGGACGAGAAGGGCGGCACCCTCACCAAGTACACCCGGGGCGGCCACCTCACCCAGGTCTCGTACGGCTACCAGTTGGCGGACGCCCGGGCGGGCCGCGAACCGGCCGCCAAGGTCGTCTTCCGCACGGCGCAGCGGTGCACCACCTCGGACGCGGTCTGCAAGGAGGGCAACCTCTCCTCGGACACCGCCAAGGACTGGCCGGACACCCCGTACGACCTGAACTGCCCCTCCGACTGGAAGACCAGGATCGGGGAGGAGGGCGACACCGAGGGCGTCTGCCTGACGAGCGGCCCGACCTTCTGGCAGACCCACCGGCTGAAGGGCGTCGACACCAGGGTCCGGACGCTCTCCGGCTGGCAGGACGTCGACACCTACGAGTTGAAGCAGGTCTTCTCGGACGCGGGCGGCACCTACGACCCGGTCACCGGCAAGACCCAGGACCCGAAGAGCACCGGCTCGCTGCAGTCGGTGATGTGGCTGTCGGAGATCGTCCACACCGGCAAGGACACCTCCGCCGGCGGTGACGGACCGATCACCCTCGACCCGGTCAAGTTCGTCGGCGTCGAGATGGACAACCGCGTCGACGGCCTCACCCCGGCCGCCCCGCCGCTGTACCACCCGCGGATCTCCAGCGTGCAGACCGAGACCGGTGAGTCGGTCGCGGTCACCTACCGGGCCCCCGAGTGCTCGCGCGAGAAGAAGACCATGCCGGCCTCGGCCGACTCCAACACCATGGCCTGCTACCCGGTGTTCTGGAACACCCCGGGCGGTGTCGAGCCGATCGAGGACTGGTTCCACAAGACCCTGGTCTCGCAGGTCACCTCCAGCGACCGGACCAAGGCCGGCTCGCCCGCCAAGGTGACCGGCTACACCTACACGGACGGCGCCGCCTGGCACCGGGACGACTCCGAGCTGACCGACGACAAGCACCGGACGTGGAACGACTTCCGCGGCTACCGGACCGTCACCACCACCACCGGCGCGGCCCCGGACCCGATCACCCAGAGCACCGTCTCCTACCTCCAGGGCATGGACGGCGACTACAAGGCCGACGGGTCCAAGCGCGCCGTCAAGGTGAAGAACGTCCTGGACGAGGAGATCACCGACAGCGCCTGGATGGCGGGTACGCCGTACCAGACCCTGGGCCACGCCCAGGCCGGCGGTGCCGTCGTCACCCGCACGCTGACCTCCCCGCCCGGCTCCGCGGTCACCGCCGGCGCGTCCCGCAAGGCGTGGACCTCCGAGGACCCGGCGCCGGACAAGCTCTCCACGCTGCCCGACATGACCGCACGCCGGATCACCTCCACCTCGTCCCGGACGATGGGGCTGCTGTCGGACGGCAAGTGGCGGACCACCAGGACCGGCACCACCTTCGACGCCTTCGGCCGGATCTGGAAGGCCGACGAGGAGGGCGACCTCTCCGCGCCCGACCAGCGGACCTGCACCGTCACCACGTACGCGGACGCTCCGGCGGACAACCCGATGATGCTGGTCTACCCCAAGGAGACGATCAGCCTCGCCGGTCCGTGCACCATGGCGCCCGGCACCACCACCACGCTGTCGCACAAGCGGGTCTACTACGACGGCGACGGCTCGGTCGAGCGGCCCGGCACGCTCGGGGTCCTCGGACAGAACGGCCGCACCCTCGGCAACGTCACCGCGACCGAGGCCGTCACCTCCTACGACGCCGCCGGCAAGCCGCGCTTCCAGGTTCTCGGCGCGATGACCTTCGACCGGTACGGCCGGGTCACCGCCAGCGCGGACGCGGCGGGACGCACCACCACCAGCAGCTACGACCCGCCGTCCGGCGTCCTGCCGACCAAGCTCGGCACCGTCAACCCGCTGAAGTGGGCTGCCGGCAGTACGGTCTCCCCGGGCCGCGGGTCGGTGACCCACGCGGTCGACGTCAACAACCTGGTCACCGACGCGACGTACGACGCGCTCGGCCGCCGCGAGAAGGTCTGGTCCCCCGGCCGCGACAAGGCCACCCAGACCCCCGACCGGACCTACGCCTACGACGTGCACGGGGTGGGCGACAACCCCACGCCGTCCTCGGTGACCACCAAGGGCCTGCGTGAGGACGGCTCCTACAGCACCTCCGTCACCATCTACGACGGCACCCTGCAGCCCCGGCAGACCCAGTCCACCCCGGCGGACAACTCGGCCGGCCGGCTGATCACCTCCACCTACTACGACTCGCACGGCTGGAAGATCTCCAGCATCGGCACCTACTCCGACGCGGCCAACGCGCCGTCCGCCACCATGTGGGCGGAGACCAACCGGACCGGCCCGTCGGTGACCCGGACCGCCTTCGACGGCCAGGGCCGTCCGGTGACCACCACGCTGGTGTCCTTCGCCAGCACGCTGTGGAAGTCCACCTCGACCTACCGGGGCGTCGAGCGGGTCGACACCACGCCGGCGCAGGGCGGCAGGGCGAAGAGCACCTTCACCGACGCGCTGGGCCGGACCACCGCCACCACCGTCCGCGACACCACGCCGGACCGTAGGCTCGACGGCGGCAGCCGGCTCTCCTCGGGCACCTCGGTGCTCTCGGCGGGCGTCCGCCTCGCCATGGAGGGCGACGGCAACCTGGTGCTGACCGCGCTGGTGGACAACCGGACCCTCTGGTCCGCCAACACCGGCGGCCACCCGGGCGCCTACGCGCTGATGCAGGCGGACGGCAACCTCGCCGTCCTGGACGCCACCGGGAAGACCACCCTGTGGTCCAGCGGGACGGCCGGCCACACCGGCGGGTACCTCAAGGTGCAGGCGGACGACGAGGTCGCGGTCTACGACGCCGCGAACGTCCGGCTCTGGTCGACCGGGACGGCGAACACCACCCCGGCCGCCGACCTGACCACCCGCTACACCTACACGCCGCGCGGCCAGGTCTCCACGGTCAAGGACACGGTGGGCAACACCTGGACCTACGGCTACGACCTCCAGGGCCGGCCGACCACCCAGAGCGACCCGTCCACCGGCGACTCCAGCACCGGGTACGACGCGCTCGGCCAGGTGGTCCGTACCACCGACGCCCGCAAGCAGAGCCTCTCGTTCAGCTACGACGAACTGGGCCGCCGGACCGCCGAGTACACGGGCGACACCGCCGGCGACCCGACCAGGCTGCTGGCCGAGTGGACGTACGACACCCTGGGCAAGGGCCGTCCGGTCTCCTCCACCCGCTACGTCGGGGGCAGGGCCGGCAGCGCCTACGTCCAGAAGTTCGACGGCTACAACCCGATCGGCCAGCCGACCGGGACCACCACGGTGATCCCGTCGAGCGAGGGCGCGCTGGCGGGCACCTACACCGCCAAGGCCGCGTACACCAGCACCGTCGGTCTGCTGGCGTCGAGCACCTACGGCGCCGACGGCGGGCTCCCGGCCGAGACCGTCGGCTACGGCTACAACCTGGAGGGCGGCCTGGTCAGCATGGGCTCGCCCAGCCGGCCGTACGTCGCCACGGCGCAGTACAGCCCGCTCGGCCAGGTGGTCCAGACCACCCTCGGCACGCCGGCCAAGCAGCTGCGCACCACGCAGACCTACGACCAGGCGACCGGCCGTCCGGCCACCAACCGGGTCACCCTGCAGAACAACACCGCCAACCCGATCTCCGACACGGCCTACCGCTACGACCAGGCCGGCAACGTCACCGCGGTCTCCGAGGTCCGCTCCAGCGGTGGCACCGACCGGGCCGTCGACACCCAGTGCTTCGGCTACGACGCCCAGCACCGGCTGGTCACCGCCTGGACCGACACCAAGGGGCTGACCGCCGCCACGGCGGGCCAGCTCGGCCAGTGCAACACCGCGCGCCCCACGCCGTCGACCGTCGGCGGACCGGAGCCGTACTGGCTGGACTGGCAGTTCAACCGGCTCGGGGACCGCACCCAGCAGGTGAGCCACGACGTCACCGGCAACGCGGCGAAGGACACCACGCAGACCCTGGCCTACCCCGGCGGTGGCAACACCCCCGTCAAGCGGCCGACCGCGGTCACCGGTGTCACCACCCGCAACCCCACCACCGGGACCAGCGTGCTGACCCCCGGTTACGACGCCTCCGGCAACGTGGAGACCCGGACCACCACCGGTGTCCGACCGTCCACCCAGTCCTTCGGCTACGACGCCGAGGGGCGGACCGCGTCGGTCACCACCGACGGCAAGCAGACCGGTTACCTGTACGACGCGGACGGCGGCCTGCTGCTCCAGCGCGGACCGGCCGGCACCACGCTCTACCTGTTCTCCGGTACCGAGCAGCTCACCCTGGACGGTGTCACCAGAACCGTGAGCGGCCTGCGGTACTACCGCGCGCCCGACGGCACCGTGACGGTCCGCTCCAGCAAGGGGACGATCAGCTACCAGCCGACCACCCCCCAGGGCACCGCCCAGCTCCAGGTCGACGGAACCAGTCTGGCCGTCACCCGGCGCTCGTTCGACCCCTACGGCAACCCGCGCGGGACCGCGCCGGGCGGCTGGGCGGACAACCGGGGCTACCTGGGCCGGCCGACCGACACCACCTCGGGCCTCGACCTGCTCGGCGCCCGGCACTACGACCCGCTGCTGGGCCGGTTCCTCCAGGTGGACCCGGTCTTCGAGAGCGGCGATCCCAACCAGATGGGCGGCTACGGCTACGGGGCCGGCAACCCCACGTCCGGCAGCGACCCCGACGGTCTCTGGTGGAGCTGGGGCGACGTCGGCAGCTTCTTCACCGGCGTCGGTGACTCGATCGTCGGCGACCCGTGGCAGTGGAGCGTCAACTGGCTCTCCGACGGCTGGAACTCGTTCGCCGACATCGCCAACGGCGACAACGACGTGTTCAACGACATGACGGGGTACTCCAACGACTCCCCGTTCCGGCTGGGCCACACCGGCTACGTCGACGACAGCCCGCTGGCCAACCTGTTCGGCGTCGACACCAGCTCCACCTCGTACGTCGCCGGACAGTGGACCGGCGTGGTCGGCTCGCTGCTGATCGACGGTTACGGCGCGGTCAAGATGATCAGCGCCGGCGTCAAGGCGGTCAAGGCCGTCAAGATCGCGGTGGAGAACGGCGACGACGTGGTCGGCGCCGTCAAGAAGTTGCTCTCCGGCGACCTGCCGACCACCACCAAGGCCGATCCGGAGCCCACCACGCCCAAGGGCGGGGACGCCCCGTCCACCCCGAAGTCGGGGACCGGCAAGGGCGGGACCGAGCCGGGCGGCAGCGGCAAGAGCGGTGCGAAGAGCGCCGACGAGCCCGGGGCCACCCCGGACGCCGGCAACGCGGGCACCAAGGACGGCAACGTCTACCGCAGCAAGCCCGACAAGAAGCCCAACGAGTACGCGGACGGCCCGGTCGTCAGCCTGGGACGGCTCAAGCAGTACCTGTCCCGGGCCGGCTACCGCTCCGAGTGGGACAAGTACGACGTCGTGCACAAGGACCAGATCATCGACCTCGGCAACGGCCAGCTCAACATGGGCAACAGCCCGCACACGTACCGGACCACCTACCCGTACCCGGCGAAGCCGAAGACCGGCCGCAACGGCCTGCCGATCATCGAGGTCTCCAACAAGGGGCTCCGGAACATGCGGGAGGCCGTGATCACGTTCTTCCACGAGACCCATCACCAGAACCGGATGCGCAACTACGGTGACACCGGTACCGAGAAGGACGCCGAGGACTTCGGCATCATGATGTGGCGGAGGATCTCGGGACAGGACTGACCCACGACCGGGCCGTGCCCACGGCTCACCGGCAGGGCCGGCCGCGGCGGGACACCCCGCCGCGGCCGGCCCTCGCCGCCTCCGGCAGCCGCACTGCGGGCACTGCCCGCACTGCCTGCACTATCCGTACTGCCCGCACTGCCCGCACTACCGAGAGGACGACCGTTCGATGGCCCGGCCGTACGACGAGAACCACCGCGAGGCGCTCCGCGACCAGCTCGCCCTGCCGGTGGCCGAGCGCACCTGCCCGATCTGCGCCCACACCGGCCTGCGCTCCTACCACCACGAGGAGTTCGGCCGGAGCAGCCCCTCGATGATCAACTACCTCTGGTGCCCCGACTGCCACGGCTACTACTCCTCCTTCACCGCCGCCGACCGTCACACGGTCGACCGCGACCCCCTCGCCGAGGCCCACGGCGACCGGATCGCCGAGGTGATGCGGGACCCGGAGGGTCTGCTGCGCCTCCTCGACGGTTACTGGGCCGGAGGCAGTCTGCCGCAGCGAATGCTGCGCCGTTCGCGCGGCTGACGGGTCAGTACGACTGGAGTTCGATCAGCCTGCCCTCCGGGTCGCGCAGATGCGCGGTGCGCAGCCCCGGCCCCCACGCGGGGCGGTCGGTCGGGCCGGCGACGGGACTGCCGCCGTGCCGCAGGCAGAGGTCGAGGGCGGGCCCGACGTCCTCGACCCGGAACACCAGCATGCTGCCGTCCTGGGCGGCGGTCGTTCCGGCGGCCGGTTCGGAGGGCAGCGCGGCGGTGCCGACGGCGCTGGCCAGCAGGCTCCGGTCGAACAGCGACAGCACGGCCTGCCCGTCGAGGTCCCAGGTGGCGTAGGGGCCGTCGGGCGTCCCCTTGACCGGGGCGGCGCCGGTCAGCGGGGGCAGGACGGCCCGGTAGAAGTCGTAGCAGGCGGGGAAGTCGGCGACGAGCAGGCGGTGGTACAGGGCGTCCATGGTCGGGGTTCCTCGCCTCGGGGGGTGTGGTCGTTCGGGCTCGGTCGTTCATGTTCGGTCGTTCAGGTCGATAAATCATGGGTCGGCTCCCACTATAGGTTCGCACCCTAGACTTCTCCCATGGCCCCAGAGGAATCCGGCTCCGCCCCTTCCGCCCCCGCTCCCGCTCCTGTGCCCGACGGTCCGTCACCCGCCCGGGCGACCCCGCCGACCCTGCTGGACCTCAGCACCTACCTGCTCTCCCGGACCGGGAAGGCGGCCCGCTCCCGGCTCGCCGAACGCCTCGCCCGGCGGGGCCTGCGGCTGTGGGACATGGCGGTGCTCGCCGCGCTGGTCGACTTCGGCCCCCACGCGCAGCGGGATCTGGTGCGGCGGCTGGGGGTCGACGCCAGCGACATGGCCAAGGTCGCCGACCACCTGGCCCTCGCCGGGTACGTCGAACGGGTCCGGGACGCCGCCGACCGCCGTCGGCTGTCGGTGACCGTCACCGACGCGGGCCGCGCGCTGCTCGCCGAACTGCGGGCCGAGGCGCTGGCCGTGCAGGACGAGGTGCTGGCCCCGCTGAGCGGGTCGGAACGACGCGCCCTGCACGAGCTGCTCTCCCGGATCCACGCGGAGCTGCCGGGCGCGCCGTGACCCGCCCGGCCACCGGTCGGCGGTCCGGTGTCAGTGGTCAGTGGTCAGTGGTCAGTGGTCGGTGGTCGGTGGTCGAGCGGCAGCGGGCGGCGGGCGCCGGCGAACTCGGCGGCCCAACGGGGCAGGTCGAGAACGCCCTCGACCCGGGCCACCAGGGTGCCGGTGCGTTCGGCGTGGATCATCGCGCCGTCGCCGGTCCAGATGCCCACGTGGTGCAGGGGCGCGTCCGGGCGGGAGAAGAACAGCAGGTCGCCGGGCAGCAGGCCGCCCCGGTCGACCGGGGCGGAGCGGTGGAACTGGGCGACCGTGTAGTGGCCGAGCTCGACCGCCCCGCCGCTCGCCCGGTACCAGCAGTGCAGCGACAGTCCGCTGCAGTCGAAGCCGATCGTGCTCTCGCCCAGGCACCGGCCGTCCAGGTAGCCGTTCTCCTCGTCGCAGAAGCCGAGGCTGGGCCCGAGCCGGTCGCCGCCGCCCCAGGCGTACGGGACGCCGAGCTGCGCGGCCGCCACGGCGGCGACCTCGAGGCCGAGCGGGAGCCCCGGGTCCTCCCCGCGGGGGCGGGCCGCGGCGGAACCGGCCCCCAGCGCGGGGGCCAGGCCGACCCCCAGGGCGGCCCCCAGCAGTCGGCGGCGGGCCCAGCCCCCGGTGGTGTGCGGAAACGGCACGGCAGCCCCCTCGGTCGTCGGCGAACCACCAGGATCCCGCCTCGGGCTCCCGGGTCGCCATCACCCGCGGAGGTGAATTCCCGAGCGACGGGGCCCGGGGTGCCCGGCGCGGCGCGGTAAATCGATTGACGGTATCGGCGGCGGCTTCGAACGATGGGTCCGACAGAACCGAACGACCGTCCGGGAGGCACCCATGAGCAGCGCCGTCAGGCTGATCCGCAACCACCGCCTCACCAAGGCCGTCGACTACGCCTACGCGGCGGCCGTCGACGTACCGGTCCGCTCGCTCTGGCTGGCCGGGGCCTGCCCGCTGGACGCCGAGGGGCGCACGGTGGCCGTGGGCGACTACGCGGGCCAGGCCCACCAGGCGATGCGGAACCTGGTCACCGTGCTGGAGGACGAGGGCGCCGCGCTCACGGACGTGGTGCGCACCACGGTCTACGTGGCCTCCTCCCGGCAGAGCGACCTGGTCGCCGTCTGGGACGTCCACCGCGAGTACTTCGGCGAGCACGACGTGCCGAGCACCCTGCTGGGGGTGTCCGTGCTCGGGTACCACGACCAGTTGGTGGAGGTCGAGGCCGTCGCGGTCCTGCCCCGGGTGGAGGCGGGATGAGGGGAGCGGGGCGGAAGGGGTGAACTCCCGGGCCGCTCCGGCCTCCCCGGCCCTTCGCCGCCCGGCGGTCCGCCCGCGAGCGCAACCGGTGACGCACCCGGAGCGGGTCCGGAGCACGCCCCCGCTCCGGGCGGGGGCCGGGCCGACCCCCGGGGTGTCCGTCCGGGGCTGAGCGCGCGGTCGGTAGTCTCTGACAGCCCGTGTGCGGGTGCCCCCGCCGGGACGGCATTCGGGGCGCCCCCGGGCCCCGGGTAAGATACGGGCTGTTTGGTTTTGTTTCGGTGCGGGTGTGGTGGGGGTGGTCGGGGTGGTGCGACAGGAACGGGCGCTGCGGACGCGGCGGCTGATTCTGGAGGCCGCGGCCTCGGTGTTCGACGACTTCGGTTACGAGCGGGCGACCATCGGGGAGGTCGTGGCCCGGGCCGGCGTGACGCGCGGCGCCGTCTACTTCCACTTCGCCTCGAAGCGGGAGCTCGCCCAAGGGGTGATCGAGGGGCAGTTCGAGGCCGAGGCCGTGCCGGAGCGCTCGTGCAAGCTCCAGGAGTTCGTGGACACCGGGATGGTGGTCACGCACCTGGTGCCGATCGATCCGCTGGTCAGTGCCGCCGTGCGGCTCTCGGTGGACCAGGGCGCGGACAAGCAGATGGGCATCGACGCCGCCCCCGGCTGGATCTCCCGGCTGGAGCGGCTGCTGGTCGACGCGGGCGAGCGCGGCGAACTGCTGCCGCACGTGGTGCCGGCCGAGACGGCGGGGCTGATGACGGCCTCCTGGGTCGGTGTGCAGCTCCAGTCGCAGCGTTTCACCGGCCGCGCCGACCTCACCGTCCGGGTCTCGACGCTGTACCGGCACCTGATGCCGAGCGTGGCCGTCCCGGGTGTGCTCGCCTGTCTGGACCTGGCTCCGGACCGGGGCGCTCGGGTCTACGCCGAGATGACGGCGCTGCGTGAGGCGGCGGCCGCCCCCGGCCCGGAGGGCGCCGAGCCCGACGCGGGCTGAGGCACTGTCACGCTCCTTCGCCCGTCGCACGCGTGACGCGGCGTACGGTACGGCCGCGGTGGCGAACCGTACGGCGCGTCCGGTTTTCCGTTCGGGCGGCCCTTCCGGGCCGACTGCGGAGCGTAGCCGTCCCGGCCGCGTCAGCGCTGGGCCGGGCGGCCGTCCAGGGCGCGCAGCGCGTCGAGGACGTCCAGGCCGAGGTCCGGGTCGGCGTCCTCGGGCAGGCTGACCGAGACCCTGGTGGCCAGGCCCGCGTAGCGGCGGTGGATCTCCCGGGCGGTCTCCTCGACGGTGCCCGCCACGGCGAAGGTGTCGAAGACCCGGTCGTCGATCAGCGCGGCCATCTCCGGCCACCGCCCGCGCAGCGACAGCCGGTGCAGTTCCTCGTGCAGGTCCTCCCACCCGTGCTGGGCCAGCACCGGGCGGTAGGCGGGCGTGGAGGCGTAGAAGGCGAGCCGTTCCCGGACGGACGCGCGGTGGGCGCGCAGTTCCTCCTCGGTGCGTCCGGTCGCCGTGAGCACGCTCCCGACGATCTCGAACGGCCGCCCGGTCCAGGCCGCGCCCGCCGCCTCGGCCGCGCCGCGTTCCTCGGCCAGCGCGGGCAGTACCTGCCGGGTCAGGTAGTCGACCGAGGTGAACGGGTGGCTGAGGAAGCCGTCGGCGACCGCCCCGGCGGCGCGCACCATCAGCGGGCCGACCCCGGCCAGCAGGAGTCGCGGCACTCCGGCTGGGACGGGGTCGGGGGCGAAGACGGGCGTCATCACCGTGTGGGTGTAGAAGTCGCCCCGGAAGCGCAGCCGGTCGCCGGTCTGCCAGCTGTGCCAGATCGCCCGGACGGCGTGCACGTACTCGCGCATCCGCGCGGCGGGCCGGTCCCAGGGCATGCCGAAGCGTTTCTCGATGTGCGGCTTGACCTGGGAGCCGAGGCCGATCACGGCCCGGCCGCCGGAGGCCGCGTGCAGGCCCCAGGACTGGTAGGCGAGCCCCATCGGGGTGCGGGCGAGGGCGACCGCCACGCCGGTGGCCAGCTCGATGGAGCTGGTGCGGTCGGCCGCCCGGGCCAGTTGCAGGAACGGGTCGTAGGCGGTCTCGGAGACCACCAGCCGGTCCGCGCCCCGCCGTTCGGCCCGTTCGGCGGCGTCGAGGATGCCGGCCGGATGCGCGGGGGCGAGGGCGTCGAGCAGGAGGGCGGGGGTCTGTGGACGGTCCATGCGGTCGGGGCTCCTGGTGCGGGCGGGGGCCGCCGGGGCCGTGGCGCCCGGCGACGGCGGGTCAGGGGCGGGGCCAGGGCCGGCCGTCGAGGCGTTCGACGCCGGTGTTGAAGCGCCGGAGGAAGGCGGCGAAGGTCCGGACGTCCTCGGCGGGCCAGTCGGCCATCACCTGGTCGAGGGCGTTGGCGTGCGCGGCGCGGTCCTCGTCGAGGCGGCGGTCGCCCTCCTCGGTGGTGCGGAACTTGCGGGCCATCCCGCCCTCCGGGTCGGGGATCCGCTCGACCAGTCCGGCCCGGGTCATCGCGGCGGTCTGCCGGTTCAGGGTGGAGGCGTCCAGCCCGAAGGCGTCGCTGAGTTCGCCGATCGACATCGGGCCCTGCGCCCGGATCCGGCTGAGCAGGATGTAGGCGCTGCGGTCGAGCCGACTGCCCTCCGGCTGGGCGCCGGCCGGGCTCAGGTAGTGGTGCCGGCTGAGCACCATGTACTCGAACGCCACCTCGTCCGTGGGCCCGCTCATGATGCCGTCCTTCCCGCCCTGGTGCCGGGGCGCTGACCTGCGGTGTTTGCGCACAGTATGGCAGGCGGCGGCCCAGGGTAGCGATGTGCACGATACATATCATGTGTATTCTGCATATGAATGGGCATGGTCGCGGCACCCGGCTGTCGTACCCGGCCGCGGACGACCGCGAACGGCCGTCCGCGACCGCGCACTCCGCACCGCGCGTCACCCGGCCCTGCCCGCCGACCGGAACCGAGGAGCCCCCGCTCATGGCCGCCCCACAGACCACCGCCCCCGACCGGACCCGGGGAGTCGTCGCCACCCTCGCCCTCACCGGCACGGTGGCGGCGATCATGCAGACCCTGGTCACCCCGCTGATCGGCGAACTGCCGAGGATCCTGGACACCTCCCCCTCCAACGCCTCCTGGGTGATCACCGCCACCCTGCTCTCCGCCGCCGTGTTCGTGCCGATCAGCGGCCGCCTCGGCGACCTGTTCGGCAAGCGGCGGATGCTGCTGGCCTGCTGCGCCCCGCTGCTGCTCGGCTCGGTGATCTGCGCGCTGACCTCCTCGGTGCTGCCGATGATCGCCGGGCGCGGTCTCCAGGGCATGGGCATGGGCGTGGTGCCGCTCGGCATCAGCCTGCTGCGCGACGTGCTGCCGCCCGAGCGGCTGGGCTCCGCGATCGCCCTGGTGAGCGCCTCGATGGGCATCGGCGGTGGCCTCGGCCTGCCGATCTCGGCGGCCGTCGCCCAGTACGCCAGCTGGCGGGCGCTGTTCTGGGGCGCGGCCGTCCTCACCGTGGCGGTCGCTGCGCTGATCCGTTTCCTGGTCCCCGCGCCCACCACCCGACCGACCGGTGGGCACTTCGACGCGGTCGGGGCGCTCGGCCTCGGCGCCGGGCTGGTCTGCCTGCTGCTGCCGGTCTCCAAGGGCGCCGACTGGGGCTGGACCGACGGGACGACGCTCGGCCTGTTCGCGGCCGCGCTGGTGCTGCTGCTGGCCTGGGGCGTGTGGGAACTGCGCCTCGCCGAGCCGCTGGTCGACCTGAGGGTGACCGCCAGGCCGAGGGTGCTGCTGACCAACGCGGCGTCCGTCCTGGTCGGCTTCGGGATGTACGCGCAGGCGCTGATCGTTCCGCAGCTGCTCCAGCTGCCGGCGGCCACCGGGTACGGCCTGGGCCAGTCGATGCTCGCGATGGGGCTGTGGATGGCGCCGTCCGGTCTGATGATGATGGTCGTCTCGCCCCTCGGTGGCCGGCTCTCGGCGGCGCGCGGCCCCAAGTTCACCCTGGTCGCCGGCGCGCTGGCGATCTCGGCCGGGTACGGGCTGTCGATGCTGCTGATCGGGTCCACCTGGGGCGTGCTGGTGGTCACGCTGATCTGCAACGCCGGTGTGGGCCTCGCCTACGGCGCGATGCCGGCGCTGATCATGAGCGCGGTGCCGCTCTCCGAGACGGCCTCGGCGAACAGTTTCAACAGCCTGATGCGCTCGCTCGGCACCTCCGTCTCGGCGGCCGTGGTGGGCGTCGTGCTCGCCCAGCTGACCACCACCGTCGGCGGGCACGTGCTGCCCTCCGAGACCGGGTTCCGGGTGGGCCTGCTGATCGGCTGCGGGGTGGCGCTGGCCGCGGCGGCGGTGGCCGCCACCGTCCCGGCGCCGCCGCTCCCCGCGGTGCGGGAGTCCGTCGGGGCCCAGGAGCCCGCCGGGGCCGCCCCGGTACAGGACGGCACCCACGCCTGATCGGCTGCGGGCCCGGGCAGCCGCGGACCCGATCGGGTGAGTGTCCGGCGCGTGCGCCGGACCTCCCCGATCCGGGCGGGTGAGCATACCGGGGGACAAGTCACCCCCCGAGAAAGGGATTTCACCATGGGTCGGGCTCTGATCGTGGTCGACGTGCAGAAGGACTTCTGCGAGGGCGGCAGCGTCCCGGTGAAGGGCGGCGCCGGCCGGGCCGGTGCCATCGCCGACCTGGTCCGCGCCGCGGACGGCGCGTACAGCTGCGTCGTCGCCACCCGGGACCACCACATCGACCCGGGCCCGCACTTCTCCGACCACCCGGACTTCCGGGACTCGTTCCCGGTGCACTGCGTGGTCGGCGGCGAGGGCGGCGAGTTCCATCCCGACTTCGCCCCCGCCGTCGCCGAAGGGGCGGTCGACGAGGTGTTCTTCAAGGGCGCCCGGTCCGCGTCGAAGAGCGGGTTCGAGGGCTTCGCCGCGGACGGCACCCCGCTGGCCGACTGGCTGCGCGCCCGCGGTGTCGACGGTGTCGACGTCGTCGGCATCGCCACCGACCACTGCGTCCGGGCCACCGCGCTCGACGGGGCGAAGGCGGGTTTCGCCGTCCGCGTCCTGCTCGACTGCACGGCGGGGGTGGCCGCCGACACCACCGCCACGGCGCTGGACGAACTCCGGGGCGCCGGTGTCGCTCTGACGGGCACCCCGGTGGTCCTGGCCTGACCCGGGCCGCTCCCCGTCCTCTCCTCGCCCGGCCCGTCCCGGCCCCGGCGCGACCCCCGCCAGGTCGTCGGGGCGGACCGGCGGAAGCGGGTGACGGGGGGTGGTGGTCTGCGTAGACTCGGTCGCCCTGTGCCCGGACGAGTCCTGGAGCCGTTGCGATGACCCCGCCCCCTCCCGAGCCTGTTGCCTCCCCTCGCCCCGCTCCCAGCATCAGCGCCGGCAGCACCTCGGTGCCCCTGCTGGAGCACACCATCGGCGTCGCCCTCGACCGCGCGGTGGCCGCGTTCCCCGACCGGGAGGCGCTGGTCGACCTGCCGAGCGGGCGCCGCTGGACCTACCGGGAGCTGGCGGCGGAGGTGGACCGGATCGCGCTCGGCCTGCTGGGCCTCGGCGTCGGGGTCGGTGACCGGGTCGGCATCTGGGCGCCGAACTGCCCCGAGTGGGTGTTCACCCAGTACGCCACCGCGCGGATCGGCGCCGTCCTGGTGACGGTCAACCCGGGCTACCGGGCGCACGAGGTCGAGTACGTGCTGAGGCAGGCGGGGATCCGCACGGTGGTCGCCGCGCCGAGCTTCCGGACCTCCGACTACGCGGCCATGCTCGCCGAGGCGGGCCCGCGCTGCCCCGGCCTGCGGGACGTGCTGCTGATCGGCTCGCCCGAGTGGCGTGGCCTGACGGCGGCGGGGGAGCGCGGCGACCGGGCGCTGCTGGCGGCGGTCGGCGCGGGACTCGGAGCCCACGATCCGATCAACATCCAGTACACCTCGGGCACCACCGGATTCCCCAAGGGCGCCACCCTCTCGCACCACAACATCCTCAACAACGGCTACTTCGTCGGGGAGCTGTGCGGCTACACGGAGGCGGACCGGATCTGCGTGCCGGTGCCGTTCTACCACTGCTTCGGCATGGTGATGGGCAATCTGGCGGCGCTCTCGCACGGCGCCTGCGTGGTGGTCCCGGCCCCGGTCTTCGACGCGGCGGCGACCCTGCGCGCGGTGGCGGCCGAACGCTGCACCTCGCTCTACGGCGTGCCGACCATGTTCATCGCCGAGCTGAACGACCCGGGTTTCGCCGGGTACGACCTGTCCGGTCTGCGGACCGGGATCATGGCCGGCTCGCCGTGTCCGACCGAGGTGATGAAGCAGGTCGTCGACCGGATGGGGATGCGGGACGTCTCCATCTGCTACGGCATGACCGAGACCTCCCCGGTCTCCACCCAGACCCGGGCCGGGGACCCGCTGGAGCGGCGGGTCTCCACCGTCGGGCGGGTCGGCTCGCACCTGGAGGTCGCGGTGGCGGACCCGGAGACCGGCCTGATCGTGCCGCGCGGCACCCCCGGCGAACTCCGCACCCGGGGCTACTCGGTGATGCTCGGCTACTGGGACCAGCCGGACCGCACCGCGGAGGCGGTCGACGCCGAGGGCTGGATGCACACCGGCGACCTCGCGGTGATGGACGAGGAGGGCTACCTCACCATCACCGGCCGGCTCAAGGACATGGTGATCAGGGGCGGCGAGAACATCTACCCGCGCGAGGTCGAGGAGTTCCTGCACACCCACCCGGACGTCCTGGACGTCCAGGTCGTCGGCGTCCCCGACGACAAGTACGGCGAGGAGCTGATGGCCTGGATCCGGCTGCGGCCCGGCGCGCCCGAGCTGACCGCGGAGGCGCTGCGCGCGTACTGCGCGGGCCGGATCGCGCACTACAAGGTGCCGCGCTACGTGCACCTGGTGGAGGAGTTCCCGATGACGGTCACCGGGAAGGTCCGCAAGGTGGAGATGCGGGAGCGGGCCGCGGAACTGCTCGGCGGGGCCGGGGCGACGGACGCCGCGCACGCCTGACGGCCCGCGCGGCCGGTGAGGCCCGCCAGGCGCGCGGGGCCCGCCGGAGGCGCGTGGCCCGCGAGCCCCGTCAGACCCGCCAGGCCCGTGAACCGGGCCCGCCGCGGGGCGTCGGGTGCTCCCGACGCCCCGCGGCGGCGTCGACCGGTCGCGCCGGTCGGTCGTGTCCGGGCGGCGTCGCGCCCGTCAGAGCGCGGCGACCTCGGCCCGCAGGGCGGGCAGGGCGGCGTACATGACGCCGCCGGGGCAGTCGGTGGCCAGCCAGTCGCGGTGACCGCTGATCATGTCGACCGGCTTGGTGACGCCGTTGACCGGGTTGACGAAGGTGACCTTCGCCTGCGGGTCGAGCCCGTGGGTGCGGGCGGCCAGCGCGAGCACCAGGGCGAGCGAGTGGCGGGCCTTGGCGGTGGGCTCCTGGTTGACCAGGGTGCCGAGCAGGGCGATGCCGAGGTTGCCCGAGTTGAAGCCGGCGGTGTGGAAGGCGGTCACCGCGTTGCCGTTGGCGTCGAACCCGGGGATGCCGTCGTCACCGGACCAGCGGCCCTCGTAGATCCGGCCGGCCTCGTCGATGAGGAAGTGGTAGCCGATGTCGCCCCAGTCGTTGGTGATCGCGTGGTACTCGTAGATCGCCCGCACGGTGGCGGCCGGGTCCGGGTCCGCGTTCGGGGTGTCGGTGTGGTGCACCGTCAGGGTCTGCAGCGGGTAGTACTTGGCGGGGGAGTTCTCCACGCCGTTCTTGAACCGCTTGGACTCGTCGGCGCCCCAGGCGGCGCGGCTGAGGTACTCGACGCCGCAGAAGGTGACCGGGGCGGTCGGCGAGAGCGTGGTGGTGCGGGCCGGGCCCGTGGTGGTGTCCAGCGCGGTGGAGCGCAGGTTGGTGGCGCCGTCGGGCAGTCGCAGGTCGTAACCGACCGCGCCGTCGGCCGGGACCAGCGCGGCCGAGACCGGGGCGGCCTTCGCGGCGGTGCCCGCGACGTCGGGGCCGCCCGCGCAGCCGGTGGCGATCGGCTGCCAGGCGCCCGGGCCGGTCTCCTCGTGGTGGAGCCGGATGGAGCCGCCGCGGCGGGGACCGTCCCAGCTCACGCCGACGTACTGGATCGGGAAGTCGGTCCGCACCCCGGCGGCGGCGCGACCGGCGGCGGAGCGGGCCCGGGTGGCGGGGACGGTCACGGTCCGGGCGGCCTGGGTGCCGGGCGCGGCCGGGGCCGGGGTGGCCGGCGTGGCCGGGGCGCTCGGCGCGGCGGCGTGCGCGGCCGGGGCGGTGGCGATCGCGGCGGCGGTGGCGCCGATCGCGGTCACCAGCGTGCGGCGGCTCACGGCGGAGCTGGGGTTCGGCATCGGGATCCTGTTCTCGGGGTGGCGCGGACGTGCAGGTCGACCGGCCGCGGCCGGTCATGCGTCGATCATGAATCTACCCAAATGATCGTTTCTGGTGGCAACCCCTAAAGTTCGCCTGCCCGAACGGGCAGTCCGTCGGGCCGCCCCGCCCGCCCCGCCCGGGCCCGCCGCCGCTACCCGAGTATCCGCAGCGCCGCCTCCGCCCGAGCTCCCACCGGTGCCCCGGCGCACGCGAGTTCACCGAGATAGAGGCAGACATCGGCCCGCGCCGCCCCGGCCCCGGGCACCGCGAGGAAGGCCCGCGCCAGCTCCGCCGGATCAGCACCTCCGGCGACCAGACCGTGCAGCAGCTTGCGCAGCGCCGGCTCGAACGGGTCCCGCGGATCGTCGTACGGGCACTCCAGGAAGGCGTCCCAGGCGTCCGCCGAACCGGCCACCCCCTCCGTCAGCAGCCGCAGCACCGCCACCTCCACCAGTACCGTCGCCGACCCCGAAGCCTCCGGAGCCACCTCCGCCAGCAGCGTCCGGGCCTCCTCGAACCGGCCGTCGTGCCGGTACGCCGCCGCCAGCGCGCACCGCACCGGCGTGTCAGCCGGATCACGCGCCAGCACCGCCGACAGGTCGGCCACCGCCTCCGCCGGACGCCCGGCCTGCCGGTGCGCCTGACCACGCTCGGCCAGGGCCCAGGTGTAGTCCGGATTGTGGGTGATCGCGGCCGTCAGATCGGCGATCGCCTCCTCCACCAGACCCGCCTGCCGCCGCGCCTGGCCCCGCGACCCGAGCGCCCACGGGTCGTCCGGTTCCAGCGCCAGCGCGGCGCTCAGATCGGTGACCGCCTCCTCCAGATCGCCCGCCAACCGGTGCGCCTCCCCGCGCAGCGCCAGCGCCCAGGCGTAGTCCGGATCGATCACCAGGACGGCCGTCAGGTCCGCGATCGCGTCGTCCAGCCGGCCCGCCTGCCGGTACGCCTGCCCGCGCGCCCGCAGTGCCCACACGTCCGAGGGGTCCAGGCCCAGCGCCGAGGTCAGGTCCGCGATCGCGTCGTCCAGGCGGCCCGCCTGGCGGTGCGCCTCGCCCCGCTCGGCCAGCGCCCACGCGTACTCCGGGTCCAGCGCGAGCGCCGCCGTGAAGTCCGCGACCGCCTCGTCCAGGCGGCCCGCCTGGCGGTGCGCCTCGCCCCGCTCGCCGACCGCCCACGCGTACTCCGGGTTGAGGGCCAGTGCGGCGGTGAAGTCCGCGACCGCCTCGTCCAGGCGGCCCGCCTGGCGGTGCGCCTGGGCCCGGGACCCCAGCGCCCAGGCGTGCTCAGGATTGAGCGCCACCGCCGCCGTGAAGTCCGCCACCGCCTCCTCGGGCCGGCCCGCCTGGCGGTGCGCCTCGCCCCGCTCGGCCAGCGCCCACGCGTTCTCCGGGCCGAGCGCCAGCGCGGCGGTCAGATCGGTGATCGCGTCGTCCAGCCGCCCGGCCTGCCGCAGCGCCTGGCCCCGGGAACTCAGCGACCAGGCGTCAGCGGGGTCCAGTGCCAGCGCGGCGGTGAAGTCCGCCACCGCCTCGGCCAGCCGCCCGGCGGTCCGGAACGCCTCGCCGCGCTGGGTGAACGCCCACGCGTACTCGGGGTCGAGCAGGATGGCGGCGGTCAGATCGGCGACCGCCTCGTCCAGCCGCCCGGCCAGCCGGTGCGCCTGGCCGCGCGAGCCCAGCGCCCAGGCGTCGTCCGGGTCGAGCGTCAGCGCCGCCGTGAAGTCCGCCATCGCCTCCTCGGTCAGCCCGGCCAACTGCCGTGCCTCGCCGCGCCGGGACAGCGCCCAGGCGTACTCCGGGTCGAGCGCCAGCGCGGCGGTGAAGTCCGCCAGCGCCCGCTCGTGGTGGCCGTGCCAGTTCAGCACCCGTCCCCGGTAGGCGAGTGCCTGCGGCAGGTCGGCGGCGATCGCGACGGCCTGGTCCAGATCGGCGAGGGCGTCGTCGTCCCGGTCCTCGACGAAGTACTGGTAACCACGATGGGTGAGTGCCCAGGCCCGCACCCGGACCGGCAGACCGGGGCCGGCGAGCACGTCCAGGACGGCGAGCACCGGCCGCTCACCGGCCGCCGCCGCGTGGACCCGGCGGGCCCAGCGGGTCAGTTCCGCGTCGTCGCTGTCGTGCGCGGCCCGGCCGAGCATCTCCGCCCACGGCGCCAGCGCGTCCGGCGCGTCCCCGGCGGTGCGGGCGGTGTGCTCCAGGGCGCGCGGCAGCCGGGCCAGCGGATCGGCGCACAACAGGTGGTAGGTCTCGTTCAGCAGGTGCCGCCGCCACCTCGGGTCGGCGCCGCGCCGGGCCGCCGGCAGGTACTGCTCGACCGCCGCCCGGGTCGCGGCGTGGTGTTCGGCGAGGCGGGTGTGCGCGGCCGTCCACTCCCGCGGGGTGTGGATCCGGCGCCGACGCACCATGCTGCTGCGCACCACGGCGTGGTACTGCAGGAAGTCCCCGCGCCCGGTCACGAACGGCTGCACCGACAGCCAGTCCCAGACGGCCGGTTCGGCGTCCGGGACGGCGCAGGCGAAGAGGTCCCGGTTCAGCTGCAGCGGGAGTGCGGCGGCCAGTACGGTGTCCCGGCGCTCCTGCTCGGGGATCCACTGCAGGAAGCGCACCACCGCCTGGTCGACCATGTCGGCGCCGACGTCGGCGACCTCCTCCACCGCGCCGGGATCGGCCGCCGCCAGCAGCGCGACCAGCAGTGGCAGTCGCATCGACATCCGCAGCACCGCGTCCACCACCTGCGGATCGGTGACCCGGTGCGCCGCCAGCAGGTCGCGCGCCTCCTGCTCGGTGAACACCTCCAGCGGCACGTCCACCAGGACGGGTCGCCACGGGGCCCACTCGCGCTCGGCCAGTTCGTCCCGGCCGGCCAGCACGAACACCACCTCCAGCGGCAGCGGGCCGAACGCGTCGTCGAGCATCTCCCGCAGCCACCCGTCGAGATAGCGGCCGGTCAGTTCCCAGGTGTCGAGGAACAGCACGATCCACGGCCGGCGGCCGCGGTCACGATCCCGGTCGCGGTCGCAGAGTCGGCCCAGCTCGGCGACGAAGGCGCGGCAGAGCGCCGCTTCCTCGACGTCGCCCCCGCGTCGGCGCTGGCGCACCCCGGCGATGAGGCGCTCGGCGCCCTGGGCCACCGCGTCCGGGTTCGCCATCGCCGCGACCACGCCCGCGCCCGGCAGCACCGAGGCCGCCCCGAAGGCCGCCTGGGTGACCAGCCGGGCGGGCAGCGACGCGCCCTCCCCGCCGGGCGGCTGCTCCGGCTCGCGGTCCGCGGCGGACTGCAGCGAACGCCGGTACTGCTCCAGTGCCTTGTCGAACTCCCGCAGCGGACCGGCCTGTTCGGCGAGCTGTCGGGCGAGCGCGGTGAGCGCCGTGGCGACACCGTGCACATCGGTCTCGTCGACCAGCGCGGTGAGCGCGCCGGCCCGCCGGGCCGCCTCGCGCCACTGGGCGAGCAGGGTGGACTTGCCGACCCCGCCGACCCCGCGCACATGGAACAGGAAGTCCGCCGGGTCCGGTCCGGAGTCCGGATCCGGGTCGCGGGCGAGGTTGTCCACGAACAGCGCCAACTGCACTCTGCGGCCGATGAATTGCGCACCGGTGCGCTGACGCACCGCCTCCGCACGCGACAGACGCCTCCGTGCCTGTGCCATGCCACCCCCTGCCGTACCGCCCGGCGGGCCGCGCCGACCACGAGTCCGGTGCCGCCGGTGCCGCTGTCGTGAGGACGACCGTAGTGAATCGGCCCCGGCGTTGTCCTGCTTTCGGCCATCTGTGGTGTGCAGGGCGGGTGTTGACAGCTGGGCGGGCGGACGCCCCGGAGCGGTGCCTGGTGCTGCGGGGCGGTGGGGGTAGTGGGGGGCGGGTCAGAGGATGGTGATCCTGAAGGTGCGGCTGTTGTTGTCCGGCGTCGGGTCGTCCGGGAGATCGGCCTCGACCTCGCCGTCCAGCACCTCGGGGTCCATGCCGGAGGCGACCGAGATCCGCACCTCGGCGGCGACCGAGGCACCCGGCGCCAGGCCGGCCGGGACGGTGCAGGCCACGGTGTGGCCGTGGGGCAGCGTGGTACAGGTCGCGCCGGAGGACTTCCCGGTCCCCACCACCCCCGGCGGCAGGTGCACGTACAGCGTGAACGGTTCGGCGGTGGCGGTGCCCCCGGCGTTGGTCACCAGCGGGTGCAGCAGGGTGGAGCCGCCGTCGGCCACCGGGGCGGGGTCGGCGGCGGAGACCACGAGGTCCGGGCCGGCCGCGCACGCGTCGGCGGCCGCCGGTCCGGCGCCCAGCAGCACCGCCGCGCACGCGGCCCGCAGGGACCTGGAAAGCAGGAGTCGGGACATCGCACTCACCCATTTCGTTCGGTACGCCGGACCGCCGCTCGGGGCCGGCGGCGGGCCCGAGCGGGCCGTGCCAGTGCCAGCATCGGTGCCCCGCCGCGTCGCCCGGTGGGGGACACGGCGGGGCACCGCCCGTACGGGTGATCCGGTGGGCCGCCCGGTTCAGGAGCCGCGCCCGGTTCCGGAACCGTCAGGCCGTGGCCTCCCCGGCGCCGGGCCGCTGGTTCTTCGCGTCGACGACCGCCCGGGTGACGATGGTCGTACGCTCCACGACGGTGCCGGGCTTGACGCCGTTGAACTCCCGGACCTGCACCCCGCGGCTGCCGAGGTACTGGTGGCTCGTCCGGTCGAAGATCCACTCCGACCGCTCGCCGGTCCAGGGGTCGAGCCGCGCCAACGCGATCCCGTCCCGGCCGGAGACGTCCTGCGCGTGCTCGACCACCACGACGCCCGGGATCCTGCCGGCGGCCTGGTAGAGCGCGGCGGCGAGGCCGGCCGGCACGAGCTGCTCGCGGATGAGCGAGCCGATCTCGTTGAACGCCTGCTGGTCGTGGTCCCGGTCGCCGCTCACCGTCGCGTAGACGGACTTCAACAGGGCTTCGGGGTCGGCCGGTTGGGCCGAGAGCCACTGGTAGGTGTTCTGCTTGCGGGGCTCCTTGTTGTCCAGGGTGATGCCGCCCTTGTCCTGGTAGCCCGGCTCGTCCAGCCAGCCCTTGGTGCCGTCGGGCGACTTCCACACCTCGCGGTCGTGCAGCGGCTGGACCCAGGTCGCGTCCTCCCCGGTGTCGGCGTTGTGGCTGCTGGCCATGAACGAGACCTGGCTCTTGATGTAGATGAACTGGCCCGGTCCCGGCTGGGGCAGGGGGTGCGCGGTCGCGGCGGCCGCGATCTCCTGGACCGTCGAGGCGAGCCGCACGGTGCTGCCCTCCTCGATCTGCACGACGGGTGCCTTGACCAGCCGCGGGGCGGCCACGGTGCTGGTGCCGGGCGAGCCGCCCAGGGTCACCACCACGGCCAGGGCCGCCGCGGCGGCGGCGACGGGGGTGGCGAAGAGCACGGCGCGGCGCAGCGGCCTTCTTGCCGGGGTGGCCGCGGGGGCGGCGTCGGGCTGCTGGATCTCGCTCATCAAGTACTCCTCGAGCAGGTCCTGGCGGTCGGCCGCCAGGCGGGGATCGGCCGGCGCCGGGAGCAGACGGGCCAGTTCCGCGTGGTCGAGCGGTTCGGTACTCCGCTTGCGGATCATCGGTGCGTCTCCTTGTGCGGCCGGGCCGCGATGCCGCGGCTGCCCTGTACTTGTCCGGGGGTCGGGAGCGGTTCCGTGTTCTTCCTGGCGGCGCGCAGTTCGTCGTCCGCGAGTCTGCGCAGCCGGGTGCGGGCCCGGGAGAGGCGCGAGCGCACGGTGCCGACGGGCACCCCGAGGGTTGCCGCAGCCTCCGCGTAGCCGAGCCCGGACCAGACGCAGAGGGCGAAGACCTCGCGCTCCGAGCGCCGCAGCCGCCCCAGTGCCTTCCGGGCGGCCGTGAGCTGCTCGGAGTCGGCCATCCGCCCGACGAGTTCGTCGGCGAAGTCGGGCACCGGGTCGGCCACGGGCATCCGGGCCAGCGCCAGGTTGTGGCGGCGCGCGGCCCGGGTCGTATTGCGCAGCACGTTGACGGCGATGCCCATCAGCCAGGGCCGCGGACCGTCGCCCTCGTCGCGCAGTTTCCCGCGCAGGCGCCAGGCTTCCAGAAAGGTCAGCGAGACCACGTCCTCGGCGAGCGCCCAGTTCCCGGTCACACGCACGGCATGGCGGTACACCAGGGAGGAGTGCTCCCGGAAGAGCTCGCGAAATGCTTCGGGGTTCCCGGCCCGGAGCCGGGAGTGCGGATGGTTCACATGATGCCTTGTCCGGGCGGACCGACCGGTTCCTGTGACGCGCGTCACCGATCGGACGTGCCGCCGAGGCCGATCCCTCGGCCCGGTTCGACCCGTTGAGCTCCTCGACGCGGTTACGGGATGGGCACGGCCGGTCCGGTGGTCGGCTTCGGGAAGGGGGTGGGCACGGCCGGTCCGGTGGTCGGCTTCGGGAAGGGGGTGGTGACGCCCAGGACCGTCAGAGGGTGTGCCAGAGGTGGTCGTCGGTACCGCCGCCGGGGACGATGCAGTCGTAGAGCCAGGTCGTGCGGTTGCCCGTGTCGGTGCCGTCGGCGGCCACGCCGTCGATGTCGAGGCATTTCCCGGTTCGGTAGTTGACGAGCAGCTTGTCGCCCGAATCCTTGGTCGGCCACGGGAGCCAGTACCACTCCTGGTTGTCGTGGGCGGTGATGCAGCCGTGGAGCCGGATCTCGGTCCCGTTGGGCAGATCGCCGCCGGTGCCCGGGACGTCGAGGCAGAGGTAGGTGCTCAGGCTGCTCTGGACGACGAACCTGTCCAACTGCGTCACGGCGCCGTTCGGGTAGGTGTAGTCGAACGATCCCGTGCCGATGAGGTCCCAGATCTGGTTGTCCCCCGGGGTGCACTGGAAGACCCCGACCCGGTCGCCGGGCCACGGCGCGCTGTCGCCCGGCACGTCCAGGCACCTGGCTGTCGTGGTGGATGTTGCGTCGTTGATGATCCACACCCGGTACTTGAGGACGTACGCGTTCGCGGGCGGTGCGGCGACGACGAGTGCGAGCAGCGCGGCGCCGACCAGGGCGAGCAGGCGGGCGGGTATCGACAGGCTTCGTTTCACGGCGCTCCTCGGATCTGTGACGGACGGGAACGGGCCGGGGGCTCGCTCCGCGCACGACCGGGCGCGGCTCCCCCGGGCCGGATCGGATCCTATGGCCGGCAGGTCCCTTCGCGGGGGCCGTGATCCGGTCAACAGTGGTGTTCGCCCGGGTGCGGCGGGCCGGGTCGGCGGCGTACGGCCGGACGGGCCTGCAGGGGTCACTCCAGGGGCGTAAGTTCTCACCCGTTCGGCCCGTCCGGGTTGCGGTGGTATCCGGTTTTTCCACGTTCGTGTGCAAACGTGTGTCGCGTCCGGCCGTCCTCGGAGGCGGCCGGCCAAGGCTATTGACCATCCATCAAGGAGACCCTGAGATGTCGGTTCGTGGAAAGCTCCGCCAGTTCGCCGTGATCGCCACCGTCGCCGCCGCGGCGGCCGTGATCGCGCCGACCGCCGCGGTGGCTCACGGCGGGGGCGCGCAGCCGTCCGCCTCGTCGGGCCTGCAGGCCGGCAACGCCGCGGTCGGCCTCGTCGGCCCGCGCGGCAGCTGGGTGCAGTACTTCGACCGTTCCAACGGCTGATCCCACGCTCCTCGAACGCCCCGGGGCTTCGGCCCCGGGGCGTTCGCGCGCGTCCGGCGGGGCGGTGCGCCGGGCGGTGCGCTGCTTCCACCGGAGGACGCTGCGGAGTGTTGCGCCGGATTGCGTCGGTCCGGGCCCGGAGTGTCCGCCCATAGTGCGGTCATGACCTTCTCCCGTACCAGGGTGCTCGCCGCCGCCGTCCTCACGGTCGCGACCCTGACCTCCGTCGCCCTGCCGGCCGGACCGCCGGCCGCCGCCCGCGCCCTCGCCAAGGCCCCCTCGCCCGGGCACCCCTGCGTCCGCTCGGATCCCGACGCCGACCCCCGGGCCCGTGAGGTGCTCGACATCGCCCGACAGGTCCAGCGGGAGCTGGATCTGAAGTCGGTGATCCTGCGGGTCACCGTCGACGGGCACGAGCTCGTCACCGGGGCCCTCGGTGAGTCGATGACGGGGGTTCCGGCCGAACCCGCGATGCACTTCCGGGCCGGATCGGTGGTCTTCCCGTTCTTCGGCGTCATCCTGCTGCAACTCGCCGAGGAGGGCCGGATCGGCCTGGACGACCCGATCGCCAAATGGCTGCCGGACGTTCCGAAGGCGGACCGGATCACCCTGCGGATGCTCGGCGACACCACCTCCGGTCTCGCCGACTACGTCACCGACCAGGGCTTCCTGGACGAGCTCGCCGCCGAGCCGTTCCGCCACTGGACCCCGGAGGAACTGGTCGGCATCTCCACCTCGAAGAACTTCTGGTACGAGCCCGGGACCAACTGGAGCTACTCGCACGCGAACTTCGTCCTGCTCGGCGAGGCACTGGAGCGGATCACCGGTACCCGGCTGGACCACCTGCTGGAGCAGCGGATCTTCGGGCCGCTCGGTATGCGCCGGACGGCGAACAGCTTCACCCCCGACCTCCCCACCCCCGTGCAGCACGCCTTCACCGCCTCGCGCGGCCGGTACGAGGAGTCGACGTTCTGGAACCCGTCCTGGACCACCGCCCCGGGCGCGGTGCTGGTCAGTGACATCTGCGACCTGACCCGCTCGGTGGAGGCCGTCGGTACCGGCGAACTGCTCTCCGAGGCATCCTTCCGGACCCAGCTGAACCCCGGCACCGTCGGCCTGCCCGGTCCGGTGCACGGCTGCCCGCAGGACGTCTGCCTGCCGCAGACCGAGGCCCAGCACTTCGGCCTGGGAGTCATCGTCGACCGGGGCTGGATCCTGTCCAATCCCTCCTTCTCCGGCTACGCGGCGATCGAGGCGTACCAGCCGGACGAGCGCCTGGCGATCGCCGTCAGCACGACGCGGAACTGCGACGCGCCGGACCGCAACACCGCGCAGGACGTGGCCCGCCGGATCGCCGAGCGGCTCTCGCCGGACCACCCGCTCAAGGTCGGCTGACCCGCTGTCGACGGTCGTGAGCCCCGCCGGGTGCTCGGCCCGGTGGAGTTCACGGCGTGCCGCGCCGCTGTCGCGGGGCGAGCGCGGGCTCGGGGTCGCTGGCGAGCCGGGCGTGAAGGTGCTCGTCGTGGTACGTCCCGTCGCCGAAGCGGTGCGAGGCCCGCAGAGTGCCCTCGGGGAGATAGCCGCAGTTCAGGGCCAGTCGGCAGGAGGCTTCGTTGCCGACCGCGTGGGCGATCTCGATCCGGCGGGCGTCGGCCGTGCGGAAGCCCCAGGCGGTGACCGCCCTGGTGGCCCGGCCGATCACGCCCCGGCCGCGCCCGGCCGGCGGCGCCCAGTAGCCGATCATCGCCAGGCCGTCCGAGCGGTCGACCCAGCGCAGGTTTACGCAGCCCAGCAGGGCGCCGTCGGCGGCGTCCAGGACCGCGAACGGGGCGGCCACGCCCCGGTCCCAGGTGTCCTCGCGGGCCTCCAGCCAGGTCAGGGCGGCGGCGGGGTCGTGGGTCGCGAGCGGGTTCCAGAGGGCGATCAGCGGATCGGCCGCGGCGGCGACGAGGCTGTCCAGCACCGGACCCGGCTCCGCGTCCGCCCGCGCCCACGGCCGGAGCACCGTGTCGCCCAGGTCGAGCGTGGTGCGGCGGAAGGTGCGCGGCTCGGCGCTGTCCGGGCGGGCGGGGGCGGGTATGGAGACGGGAGTACTCATGGACGTCTTCCTACCGGGTCGTCAGGCGTCTCGCCAGCCGTTTTTCCCCCGGAGGCCGCGTCCGGGGCGGGTGCGACCGGTCCGGAGGGGCGGTGGACGCCGGTCGAGGCCGGTGGTGGCCGGTCGGGCCCGGCGGGTCAGTGGAAGTCGAAGTCGGGTGCCGCGCCGGCGGAGCGGGCGGCGAGGTGGACCGGCCAGGCCAGGGCGAGGTCCTGCCAGGGGAGGCCGATCGGCGCGAACACGGTGGGCCGGTCGTCCGCCCGGGCCGGGACGGTGCCGCGCAGGACGTCGGCCAGCTCGACGGCGAGGTCCGGATCGGGGCCGGGGCCGTGGAGAACCCCGGAGGAGGCGGCGAGGGCGCGGTCGTCCACCACGACTCGGCTCGCCCGCAGCAGGGCGGGCGAGAGCTCGGTCTTGCCGCGCTCGTCGAAGCCGAGCGTGGTCAGGTGCAGACCGGGCCTCAGCACGTCGGCGTCCAGCAGCGGTTCGCGCGACCAGGTGGCGGTGATGACGATGTCCGCGGCCTCGACGGCGGCCCGGGCGGTGGGCACGGGGCGGCCGATCGCCGCGGCCCGGTCCGGGTCGAGGTCGTAGGCGTACACCTCGTCGACCGGACGCAGGGTGCGCAGCGCCCGGAGCGTGGTCCGGCTCTGCGCGCCGGCGCCGATCACGGCGACCGTCCGCGCGTGTTCCGGCGCGAGCGCGTGGGTGGCCAGCGCGGCGGCCAGGCCGGTGCGCCAGGCGGTGACGGAGGCGGAGTCGAGCAGCGCCAGCAGTTCGCCGTCGGCGAGCGAGTGCAGACAGACGATCCCGCGGAGCGCGGGTGCCGCGCCGGGGAACTTGGCGTTGACCTTCACGGTGTAGGCGGGCACGTCGGGGAGCAGGCCGGGGAGCAGGCACATCGCCGTGCCGGGGCCGGGGAGCGCGCTGCCGACGCGGTGGGCGGGGGCGGAGCGGTCGGCGGCGCGGAAGCCCGCGTCGAGGGCGGCCAGCGCGGTGGGGAGGTCGAGCGCGGCCTCGACGTCGGTACGGGAGAGGAGCAGGGTCATGGGGGAGAGTCTCTCCCGGCCACCGGAGGGGGAGGCGGGGGAGACGGCACCGCTGCTCCGATCGCCGTGCGGGGATCAGGGGTCGAAACCGCACTCGAAACGGTGGACGGTTCGCCCTGGTGTGGTGTGTGACATTGCGCCAGGGGGGTGATTCGTACGGTCTCCGGTGCTACGGTCGGATCATGTCCAAGGCCGAAATCGACCAGCTGACCGCCGAGTTCTTCGGGGCGTTCGACAACCGGGACGGCCGGGGGGCCGATGTGGCCCGGCTGCGGCGACTGATGCTCCCGCAGGGGGTGATCGTCAGCACCGCGCCGGCCTTCACGGTCTACTCCGTCGAGGAGTTCGTCGAGCCGCGCGAACGGCTGCTGGCGCCGGAGGGCCGACTGGTCGGCTTCTCGGAGTGGGAGACCTCCGAGCGGACCGGGATCGAGGGTGACGTCGCGTCGCGCATCGGCGAGTACCGCAAGTCCGGCCTCCTCGACGGCAAGCCCTACGAGGGTGGCGGGACGAAGACGATCCAGTTCGTGCGGACCCCGGAGGGCTGGCGGATCACGGCCTTCTCCTGGCACGACCGGACCTGACGTCCCGGCACGAACCCGGACCCGACGTCCGGTACGACCGGACGGACTCGCGGTGCCGGCCGGTCGGGCGGACGGCCCGGGGTCGGCGGTCGGGCGACGGCATGGCAGCATCCCCGGTGTGGTGATCTACGACGAACGACTCTCCGTCCCGCTGCGCTGGTGGCTGGCCGCGCTGGTGGCCGGCGCCGCGCTCACGGCGGCGCTGCTGCCGCTCTCCCCGGTGGTCGCCCTCGCGGTCGGCACCGTGCTGCTGCTGGTGCTCGCGCAGGCGTTCGGCCGGTACGGCGGGGTGCGGATCCGGGTCTGCGACGGTGTTCTGGTGGCCGGTCCGATCGTGCTGCGGGGCGAGCACGCGGGTGCGGTCGAGGTCCTCGACGAGGCCGCCGCCTTCGCCTGGCGCACCCGGCTGGCGAGCCCGCGGGCGCGGCTCCTGATCCGGAGCTATCTGCCCCGCGCGGTTCGGGTGGAGGTGGCCGAGCCCTCGCTGCTCTGCCCCTACGTCTACCTCTCCACCCGTCGCCCGGCCGCCCTGGCCGCGGCCGTCGCCGAGGCGCGCGACCACTGCGCCACCCCGGCCCGCTGACGGCTCCGGTCCGGCCCGCAGGCGGCCTTCCGCCGCGCCTCCGCCCGGCGCCCACGCCGGTGGGCGGAGCCGGTCCGCGGCGCCCCGGGCGGCGGGCGCGCCGGAGCGTACTCCTGGGCGCCCTGGGGGGTGGGCGCTGTGGAGGCGGAGCGGTGGGAATGGCCCTGTCCGTGAGTGACGGATGGGACTGGTGGTGCTGGTGCGAGTTCAGGTGCTGGTGGGATTCGGAGTGTTCGGTGTGTTCTGGGGTGCCTGGGGTGCGTTGATCCCGGAGATCCAGGGGCGGGCCGGGGTGGACAACGGCGAACTGGGCGTCGCCGTGCTGATGATCGGACTCGGCGCCCTCGCCTCGATCCGTCCGGCGGGATCGGCGGTGGACCGCTTCGGCCCTTCCGCCGTCGCCGTGATCCTCCTGCTGATGGCGGGCGCCGCCGTCCTGCCGGGGCGCGCCCACGGGGTGGGGGCGCTGATGGCGGCGCTGGCCGTGCTGGGCGGGGCGTCCGGGGCGGTCGACGTCGGGGTCAACTCGCTCGCCAGCGAGGAGGAGGGCCGCTCGGGCCGGCTGATGAACGCCGCCCACGCCTGCTTCTCCGCCTGCGTGGTGCTCGGCGCCCTCGGTTCCGGACTCGCCCTGGAGCACGGCCTGGCGGCGGACCGGGTGCTGCTGCTGACGAGCGTGCTGCTGATCGGCGCGGCGGTGGTGATCGGTTACCCCGGCCTGGCGGCGGGGCCGCCGGCCGTGCCGCGCCGCGCCCGGCGGCGGCCCGCCGTCACGGACCGGCCGCTGCTGGCCCTGGGGGCGCTGTGCGCGCTCGCGTACCTGGTCGAGAACGCCTGGCAGAGCTGGAGCGCGGTGATGCTGCGCTCCGTCTTCCACACCGGATCCGGCGCGGCCGCCGCCGGGCCGGTGGTGTTCGCCGCCGCCGCCGCGGTCGGCCGCCTGGCCGGGCACGGGCTCACCGTCCGGCTGCCGCAGCGGCACCTGCTGGCCGTGGGCGCGGCGGTCTCGGCGGTCGGCACCGTGGGCGCCGCGCTGGCGCCGGGCGTGCGGTCGATGCTGACGGGGCTCGTCGTCGCGGGCCTGGGCATCTCGGTGTGCGTGCCCACCATCCTCTCGCTGGCCGGGGAGCAGGCCCGCCCCGAGGTCCGCTCGTCCGCCGTGGCGGTGGTCGCCTCGATCGGCTACGGCGGCTGCCTGCTCGGCCCGGCCGCGGTCGGCCTCACCGCCTCCTCGACCGGCCTCCGGGTCGCCCTGTGCGGCGTCGCGGCGGTGGCGGCCGCCCTGGCCCTCGCCGCCCCGCTGTCCGCGCCGCGCTCCCGAGCCGCGTCCCGGCCCCGGCCGCTGGAGGCCGAGGGGTGAGCCGTCCCGGGCCCCGCCCCGGCGAGGGCGGGGACGGGACGGCGGGCGGGGACGCGGCCGCGTCCGGGACCGACGGCGCGCCGGGCCCGATCCGGTTCACGCTTCCGGCGCCGCTTCGGCGCGGGCGGGGCGGGGAAGTGCGCCGGTGTTCATCCCGTCCGTCTGTTCGGTTGGGGCAGGGGGGCCCACAGCTGTGGTGTGATGGACGGATGATCGACGAAGGTTTCGTTGCCGAGTGCCTGGGCCCCGTGGGGGAGGCGGTCCGGCGGGCGGCTGCTGCCGAGATCATGCCGCGCTTCCGCTCGCTCACCGCCGACCAGGTGGCCGAGAAGAACGGCCCGCACGACCTGGTCACGGTCGCCGACCGGGGCGCCGAGGCACACCTGACGGCCGCGCTCACGGAGCTTCTTCCCGGTTCGGTCGTGGTGGGGGAGGAAGCGGTCGACGCGGATCCGGGGCTCTACGCGGAACTGGGCGGTGACCGGCCGGTCTGGATCGTGGACCCGATCGACGGGACCCGTACCTTCGTGCACGGCGGCGAGGGCTTCTGCACCCTGGTCGCGCTCGCGCACCGCGGCGAGCTGCTGGCCTCCTGGACGTACGCGCCGGTCCGCGACGAGATGGCGACGGCCCTGCGGGGCGGCGGTGCCCACCTGGACGGGGTGCCGCTGTGGGCCGGCCCGCCCGCACCCGGTGGTCCGCTGGAGATCGCCGCCTCGCACCCCCGCTTCACCACGCCCGACCGCAAGCGCGCGCTGCTGGGCCTGCGCGCCGACGGCGTGCGCACCCGGCCGTGCGCGGGTTCGGCGGGGCTGGAGTACCTGGAGATCGCCCGGGGTGCCGTCGACGCCACGGTGTTCGCCTGGGAGAACGCCTGGGACCACGCGGCCGGACTGCTCCTCGTCGCCGAGGCGGGCGGCGCCCACGCCACCCTCACCGGCGCGCCGTTCCGTCTCGCCGGGGGCAACGCCCTCCCCTTCACCACGGCCCGCGACGCCGCGACCCTGACCCGGATCCGGGGCCTGCTGCTGGGGGAGGCCCCGGCGGAGTGACCCGGGGGGCCGGCGTCCCCCGGAGGCCGCCGTCCCCAGGGCGACGTGCCCCGGGGTGAGGCGCCCCCGGGGTGAGGCTCCCCGGTCGGGGTCAGTCGGCGACCCGGTCCCGGACGGCGTCCGGGAGACGGCGGCCGGTGACCGAGCGCCAGGCGCGTTCGACGGCGCGGGGGCCGAGGTCGACGGTGAGGCGGCGCAGTCCGACCACGCTCGGCCAGGTCGCCGGATGCGGGAACTCCTCGAAGCAGGAGATGCTGCGGACCAGCCACTCCATCGCCTCCCGGGGCCGCCCCTGCTCCGCGGCGAACAGTCCGAACTGCCCGAAGGTACGGGCCAGCCCGAGGGTGTCACCGACCTGGTGCGAGACGTCCAGCGCCTTGCGGTAGCGGGCCTCGGCGTCCGCCGCCCGGCCGCCCGCCTGGGCGGTCAGTCCGAGCTGGTGGTGGCCGGCCGAGACCCCGGTCCGGTCGCCCAGCTCCTCCCGCAGCGCCAGCGCCCGGGTGTAGCGGCGCTCCGCCTCGGCGAGGTCCCCGCGCCGCGCCGCCACCAGGCCCAGCTGGTGCTC
Source organism: Kitasatospora sp. NPDC094019 (assembly GCF_044764505.1). NCBI lineage: Bacteria > Bacillati > Actinomycetota > Actinomycetes > Kitasatosporales > Streptomycetaceae > Kitasatospora > Kitasatospora sp. NPDC094019. The sequence continues at coordinate 289,125 of NZ_JBIWIF010000003.1, read as the reverse complement.
GCAGGCCGCCGTTCCGGCCAGGTCGCCGAGGTCCTGCCGGATCTCCAGCGCCTTGCGGTACCGGGCCTCGGCCTCCGCGAACCGTTCCCGCGCCGCGGCCAGCACCCCGAGCCGGTGGTGGGCGTCGGCGGCGCCGGGACGATGGCCGGACGCCTCGGCGAGGTCCAGCGCCCGTTCGCACCAGCCCTCCGCCTCGTCGAGCCGGCCGAGCTCGGCGGCGACGGCGGCGAGCCGGTGGTGCAGCTCCGCCGTGACGGACGGGTCGGTCCCGGTGCCGGCGGCGGTCGCCCGGACGGCCGCCAGCGCCCGTCCGAAACACCCGTGGGCGTCCTCGAAGCGGCCCCGCTCCTCGGCCAGGACACCGAGCCGGTGGTGGCAGGCGGCCGCCCGGACGGTCTCGCCCAGGCGCTCGAAGAGGTCGAGGGCCTGCCGGGTCCGCCGTTCGGCGTCGTCCGGCCGGCCGAGCCGGTGGGCGATCACCCCCAGCTGGTGGTGGCCGAGCGCGAGGCCGTCCACGTCGCCGAGCCGCTCCAGCAGGGTCTGCGCCCGCAGGTACCACTCCTCGGCCTCGCCGAAGTCGCCCCGGTCGACGGCGATCCGGCCGAGCCGCTGGTGGCAGTCGGCGAGTTCGTCGAGCTGCTCGGGACCTGGCGGGTGCTGTTCGCCGGCCCGATGGATCTCCCGGAAGGCGCGCTCGGCCCCGTCCACCCGGCCCAGTCGGAGCAGCCGCCGACCGTCGGCGCCGACCACGTACAGCCACAGCGACCCGGCCGCGCTGTCGAGGACGGGCGGGGCGCCGTCGGCCTCCTCCACGGCCGTCCGCACCCGGTCGATCCAGTGACGGGCCTCCTGGTCGGTGCGCCGGGCGTTCCAGTGGTCGTGCAGCGGTCGGACGAGTGCCAGCGCCTGCAGCCACAGGCCCCGGTCCAGGGCCCGGGCGAGCATCCGGCCGACCGTCGGCCGTTGGAGGTCCAGCGCGGACAGGGCGAAGTCGGCGCTGCCGTTGTGCAGCTCACGGCTGAGCAGCAGACAGAAGTTGACCTGGGCGCCGAGCAGGGCCTGGAGCGCGGCCTCGTGCTGTTCGGCGAAGCCGGGACCGGCCGCGCTCCATTCGGCGGCGAGGTGGGCGGCGACCGTGGGGTGGACCAGGTAGGCGGTGCGGCCGCAGGGTGCCAGCAGACCGAGGTCCGCCGCCCGCCGCAGCAACCGCTGCCAGTCCTCGGTGCCGAGGCCCCGGAAGCGTTCGGGTGCGAGCGGATGCCGGGAGAGCAGGGTGAGTACGGTGGCGTCGGCGACGCCGGACACGAGCGAGACGGCCGTCAGCGCCCGGCGGTCGGCCGCGCCGAGGCGGGCCAGCGCGTAGGCGGTGCTCACCGCGAGCGCCGTCGGAACGGCCTCGGGGGCGGGCAGCGGATTCGCGTCGACCGGGGTGTCCGGCAGCACGGCCGCGCCACGCACCAGGGTGTCCAGGGTCTGCCACGGCTCGTGCGCGTCCAGCGAGGACAGCGCGAGCCGGACGGCCAGGGGGTGCCCGTCCAGCCACTCCAGCAGTTCGCCGAACACCCGCAGACCGCGCCTGCGCACGATGTCGGAAGAGCCGGGAGAGCCGGGAGAGCGGGGAAAGCCGGGAGAGTCGGCGGATCCGGGGGAGTCGGCGGCGGGACCGAGCAGTCGCTCGGCGTACTCGACGGTCTCGCCCGGGTCGAGGCCCGGTACTTCGATCCGCAGGGCCCCGGGGCCGAGCCAGTCCTCGTGGGCGCGGCTGGTGAGCAGGACGGTGCTGCTCCCCTGCCGGGTGACCAGGTCGAGCAGGGCCCGCAGCGCGGCGCGCTCCTCGTCCGGGGTGTCGCGGTCGGCGGTGAGGGAGTCGGGACCGGCGGCCAGGGCGTCGACGTGGTCCCAGATCAGCAGCAGACGGCGGGTTGCCAGCGCCTGTTCGACGGCCGCCCGGCGTTCGGCGGTCGGGAGCGGGTCGAACTCCTCGGGGGTGAACAGCCGACGGCCGATCCGCTCGACCACCCCGGTGGAGGCCGGTCCGGCCGCGCCCGGTTCGAAGGGGTGCAGCACCACCGCGTCCGGCCCGTCCACCGCGCCGGACTCCCGGCACCAGCGGCCGAAGGCTTTCGCCAGCTCGGTCTTCCCGAGGCCGGCGGCGCCGTGGAGCAGAACCACCCGGTGCGACCGGGTCGCGGCGTCGAGGCCGAGCAGCAGTCCGTCCCGGCCGACGAACTCGCCGACGGGTGCGAGGTCCCCCCAGCGGTCCGGGGGCTCCGCGGCCCCGGAGGCCCCCGTCGTCCGGTGGGCGTCGGCCGGCTGCACGGCCCGCGTGGTGTCCGGTCCGCGCCGTGCGGTCTCGGGCCGGTTGTAGAGGACCGGGACCGACCAGTCGGCCAGGGGCAGCGCGCCGCGGGGGGAGGGGCGCCGGTCCTGCGCGGCGAGCCGGCGGCGTCCGGCCGCCACGGCCTCGGTCACCCGCTCGCCGGCGTGAAGCCCTTGGTAGCAGGCGGTCAGGAACCCGGCGGCCGCTGGCGCGTCGACGTGATAGGGCAGCGCGAGCACGGCGTGGGCGCCCCCTTCCCGGAGCAGCCGGGTCGCGACGACGGCCTCCGGCAGTCCGGCCTCGGGGGCGGAACGGGCGGTGGTCAGCACCACCAGCGGGACCCGGGCCGAGGCCGGCACGTCGGTCGGACCGGGCCCGTCGACGTGGACGACATGGAACGGCCGGCCCTCCTCCCGCGCCTCGCGCAGCACCTCGGCGAGCCGGTCCGGCGTCGGCGGGCGGAGGAGGGCGAGTTCCACCGTGCCGCGCTCCGGCCGCAGTTGCCGCACCAGGGCCGGGGCGAGGCTCCGGTGGCCGGGGCGGGCCGGGTCGTCGGGAGCGACGGCCACCAGCAGCACCCGCAGCGGGGAAATGCTGCCCTCCAGGGCGCCGAAGCCGAAGCCGGAGCCGGAGCCGGAGCCGGAGCCGGAGCCGGAGCCGAGGTCGTGGCTGTCGCCGCCGTCCTCGGTGTCAGGTGTCCGGCGGCTCAGCACCACACCGTCCAGCACCAACGGCACCGGTCGGTCCGGATCCGCCATCAACTCCCAGGGGAGGGCGAGCAGCTGGGCGGATTCCGAGCGCAGCACGATCTCCAGCCCGTCGCCGCCGCGGGCACGGGCCCGGAGGTAGGCGTCCCGCCCCGCTCCGGTGCCGAACAGCGCGGAGAACACCCGCGCGCCCCACCCCGGCAGTTGCCGGGCGATCTGCGGGCCCCGTTCGCCGTACGGGCCGAGCGGGGTCCGCAGGTAGTCCTCCAGGTACCAGCGCAGGTCCTCCATCGGCGCGTCGGCCAGCGGCCGGCGCAGCCATCCGCTCTCCACGGCCGGTGCCGGGGCAGCCTCCCCGGTCGGCCACTCCGCCACCAGCAAACGGCCGTCGGCGTGGAGGTCCACCACCAGACGTTCGACCACAATCGCCCCCAGCGAGGGCGGAACGGCCGGGCTGCCGTTCCGCTGCGGAGCACAGGGTAGCGGCGCCGTCGCTGTACCCGCGCGTTCGGGAGCGAAGGGCCGGTAACGATCGGTCGAAGAGCGTCGCTCGGTGGGGCCGGACGGTCAGTGGTCCTGTGGACCGGATTTGCGTCGACGGACTTCCAGGCGCCAGGGGTCGGACGGTTTGTTGGTCTCCAACTGGAGCACTCCGGGTCTCGGCAACTGCAGGGTGCGCAGTGCCTCGCCGGTGGACCAGGCACCCAGGGTCGGGCTCCGTGGCAGTCCGGGCGGTACCGGGCACCCGCAATTCTCGAAGACGTCGGAGGTCCGTCCGCAGGCGCAGAGGAACACGGCGGACCAGTAGGAGGACTTCACGTGGGCGACGCAGTCGGCCGGCGTGTCCGGGCCGACGGCCAGGACGGTGGAGCCGTAGCCCTCCATGACGCCGGCCAGCTCGTCGATCTCGTCCGGGCTGTACAGCCGGACGGACCACTCGCCGGGGCCGCTGGAGTCCACGCAGAGGTGGGTGAAGTCACGGGTCAGGAGAGTGCGCACGCCCGTCCGCTTGTCGGAGGAGCTCAGGGAGATGAGGGAGGAGTGCATTTCGATGCGGTCGCGCGTCCTGGTCACGGGTTTGATGCTGAGGTAGCCCGCCGTCGCGACCTCGATCTGGGCCACGGCGGCGGCGCTCTCCGGCCACTCGATGGGGAACTCGTACTCGCTGTCCTGGCCCTCGCAGCGTCCGGAGAAGTGGAACCGCTCGCCCTCCTGGCACTGGGGCACCGGTCCCCGGTCGTCGCTGGGCCCGGTGGCGGGGCGCAGCCGGGGGAGGTCCGCCTCGGCGGTTACCGGTGCAGCTGGACGCACGGGTTTGGGCTTGGGCTTCGGCTTGGGTTTGGGCTTCGGCGTCGCTCCGGTGGTGCGGGCCGGGCGGGCCGGGCCGGCGGTCGCGGCCGGCTTCGTCGGAGCCGGCTTCGTCGGGACGGTCTTCGTCAGGGCGGGCTTCGTCGGGGCGGGCTCCGCGACGGCCGACGCGGCTGAGACCGAGGCGTCGGCGGGGTCGGTAGTGGTAGTGGTGGTGGCGGCCAGGAGGGCGGCGGTACTGCGGGCGGCGGCCTCGGCCCTGGCGGCCGAACGGGCGGCCTGCCGGGCGGCCGACAAGGTCGAGCGCCACAGGGATGCGGACAACACCAGGCAGCCCAATGCGAAGAGTAGTCCCACCGTCACAGTCGTCGCCCCCCTGGCTCCGAAGTCCCGCCCCGCGACCGAGAGTACGCGCGCGGGCGCGCCCCAACCATGGTCCGGACGAAGGGAATGGGGACGGGTCGTTCGTCGGTCTCCGGTCATCCGGTCCTGCGGTGGCCCGAGCCGTTCGGCCCGCTGTCGCCGCCCGAGTGCCACGCCCGGGCAGCCGCGATGCCCCATGGGGCAGACCGAACGTTCCGTAGGGCCATCCCGCCCCCGACCGGACCCCCTGTCGGAATGCCCCGTTCATCCGGCCGTCACCGGGTGGGGGTGGCCCTGACCAGCACTGTCGCGCTCGCGTCAATAGTGGCGCGGGTCGCTGCCGGGGCGTCAAACCGCCCGGGCGGGGCCCTCTTCGAGTGATCTGCGTCACACTTGACCGTGAATTGCCACTGGGATTCACTCGTTTCGGCGGGGGGTGAACGGAACCCGAAATTCTCCGGAGTTTCTTGCCGGGAGCCGCTCGTCGAAAAGTTGTTCGTCATCGTTTTCTGAGTCATGGAGGTGCTGTCATGAAGCTCGTTCACTTCGTGAAGAAGGTCATGCCGGAGAAGAGCCTGAAGGCGTACGCCTGGTACGGCTGGATCTAATTCCGGCTGTCCGATGCCGGACACGTGCCCGGCGGGTCCACCGCGGACCCGCCGGGCACGGCCCGCCCGCCGTGGGCGGGCCGTTCACCTGGAGCGGGTCGTTCATCGAGGGCGGGGCTCCTGTCACCACCGCCGTTCACCCCTGGAGTCACGGATGGCCATGTCCAGCACCGGGCGGAGTGCCCGCGTCACCGTCTTCGCGCCGAGGATCGACGAACTCCTCACCAAATACCGAGGTCAGGATCTCTTCCGGCTGGAGGCCGACACCGTCGGCGTGTCCGGCGTCGACCTCATGGACGGTCTGCTGAGCAGCAGGCCGGCCAACGCCGAGGAGCGGCCGACCTTCAAGCCCGTGCGCGGGCGGCTCGTCACCAAGCCCGACGCGGCGGCGCTCATGCAGGCCGTGTCGGCCGACGTCCGGGCGGCGCTGAAGAAGCCGCTGGGCGAGCGGACCGATCTCGCCGGGAAATGGCCGCACACACCGCACATCTATCTGCGGGACCTGGTTTTCGGGGAGGAGAGCTTCCGCTTCCGGGTCCTGGTCGACCGCCGCCTCGAACTCACTCCGAAATTGACCTGGATGGCGGTCACGGCCGGTACCGCGATGCTCGGGAAGCCGGGCACCGGGATTCCGCTTTCGAATCTGGCGGCCCGGGTGCTGGACGCCGAGACCTATGCCGACCGTCGCTACGCGATGTACCTCTACCGGCGGGTGGCCGGGCCGATCTGCTTCACCGTGGCCGCGCTCGTCACCAACGCGGTCTGGCTCGGCGCGCCGTTCGACGACGAGGTGTCGAACCGGGACGTCCTGCTGGAGGCGCTGCGGCTGCTGCCGCCCTCCTGGAACATCCTGCGGGTCGCCTCCCCGGAGTTCGGTGCCGTGGACGGGCGGATCGGGCCCAAGGACGACCTGCTGCTGCTTCCGCTGCTGAGCCACCGCGACCCCCGGCTGTGGGACGCTCCGGAGGAGTTCCGCCCGGAGCGCTGGAAGGGCCTCGACCCCGACAACCAGCCCGGCTACCTGCCGTTCGGGCACGCCAGCGAGCGTTGCTGGGGCCGCCACATGGTGCTGCCGCTGGCCGAGCGGATCCTCGACCTCGTGCGCCGGGACGGGCTGGTGCCCAGTCCGGACCAGCGGGTCGGCAAGGTCGAGCTGGACGGTCTGCTGGAGGTCGCGGGCGTCCGCATGGTCCGCCGCTGACCCGACCGCCGGCGGGTCGGCGGCATCAGCGGTCGGCGGCCGGGGCGGTCGGCCGCTCGCTCGCGGCGGCCGCCGGTCGGGCGGGCGACGGGGGCACCGGAGCGTACGCCCGCCCCCCGCCCGGCCGCCGTCGAACACGAGTGCGGCGGGCCGGTCCGTCCGTCCGCCGCTCGTCCATCGGTACGGTCCCGCCCCGAGGGCGGCCGTGCCCGTGGCCCCGGCCCCTACGCTGCATCGTCATGCGCCTGACATCCTGGAAGCGCGCCGTGCGCGCGATGCTGCCCCTTCTCCTCGCCGGTCCGCTGCTCGCGGCCGTACCCGCCCAGGCCGCGTCCGCGCCGACCGGGCCGGCCCATCGCGCCGTTGCCCGGTCGGCCGGCCTGCCGTTCCCGATCACGACGGTGAGCGACCGTGCCACGACGCCGCCCGGCGGCTCGTTCACCGTGACAGTGACCCTCACCAACCCGTACGACACCTCGATCGACTTCGTCTACCAGACCGTCCAGCAGACCTACGACACCTTTACCGACGTGTCGTACGGGGGGCTGAAGTACGAGATCACCGCGTGCAACGGCGTGCCGTGGCCGACGGCCTGCGGGAACCCGCAGGCCGGCGCCATGGGGGCCCTGTTCGCGCTCCCGCTGGCCCCGGGCGCCAGCACCAGCTACACCCTCACCTACGCGGTCGCGCCCGACTCGACCTGCGGCGACGCGATGAACGTCGACTTCTACACGTACGTGTACTACGAGTACCAGGGCGGCGCCGCGGTCGATGGCGGCGTCTTCGGCATCAAGGGCACCGACGTGCGCTGCGCCTGACCCCGGGACCCGTCCTGCCGCCCGCGTCGCGCCGGTCCACCGCGCGACGGTCAGCCGGGCACCGGCGCGTTCCGGGTGAGCCCGGCCCGGACGGCGACGTCCAGCGCCGGTTCGAAGCGCAGCACCTCGCGGTCGTCGTCCCCGACACCGGCGGCCGCGAGCAACTCCGCCACCGCGGCCGCGTCGACGGTGCGCGCCTCGGCACGGCGCAGGAAGCGCGTCACGGCCGCGGCGAAGGCCGGTGCGTCCGCGCGCAGCACCCACGCCAGCTCCGCCGCTTCGCCGAGGAACACCTGCTCCGAGCCGAGCCACGGCGCGGCCGCGGCGAGGCCGTCCTCGATCAGGGCGTCCGGGTAGGGGATCCGGTGCCAGCAGTCGTCCTGCCACCAGTAGAGGAAGCCGAACAGGTTCCCCTGGGCGTCCTCGCGCAGCTGCTCCCAGGGCAGCCAGTCCGGGCCGCCGGCCAGGAAGTCGATCTGGCGGCCGTCGACATGGGTGTGGCTGCCGTCGGAGTCCTGGCCGCAGAACACCGCGTGGCCGTCGTCGACCAGGGTGAGGCGCCACCAGAAGGAGCCGCCGCCGTTCTCGCTCCACACGCCCTGCTCGTCCAGCCAGTGCTCGCGGTTCCCCTGGGCGGCGTCCAGCAGGGCGAGCACCACGGCGCGCGCCCACACCCGCCCGGCGTCGTCGAGGTCCTCGGGCCGACTCGGCCTGTGCATGATCGTCGTCCCCTCCGTCGGATGGCGGACAGCCTGCCACAGCCCTGCGACACCCCGGGCGGAACCCCCGCGACAGCCCGGGCGACGCCTCGCACGACACCCCGGAGGGACCCCGCCCGCGGCGGGCGGACCGGCGACGAGGACAATGGCGCGGTGAACGACACGATCGACACGCCCCGCGCACCCGGCTCGCAGCAGCCGCAGGACCCGGGCGTGGACTACCAGGAGCTGGTCCGGGACGCCATGGCGGCGGCCGTGCGCTCGCCGCTGCGCGGCCGGGTCGCCGACTACATCCCGGCCCTGGCCGAGGCCGACCCGGCGGCGTTCGGGATGGCGATCGCCACCGTGGACGGCCGGGTCTTCGGCGCGGGGGACTGGCAGCGGCCGTTCTCCGTCCAGTCCGTGTCCAAGCTGTTCACGCTCGCGCTCGCGCTGGCCGAGGGCGGCGACGGCCTGTGGACCGGAGTGGGCCGCGAACCCTCCGGCAACCCGTTCAACTCGCTGGTCCAGCTGGAGACCGAGCACGGCATCCCCCGCAACCCCTTCATCAACGCGGGCGCCCTCGTGGTCACCGACCGGCTGCTGGAGCTCACCGGCGACGCGGTCGGCACCGTCCTGGACTTCCTGCGCGCGGAGTCCGGCGACCCGGCCGTCGCGGTGGACCGCGCGGTCGCCGCCTCCGAGGCCGAGCACGGCCACCGCAGTGCCGCCATGGCGCACTTCATGGCCGGCTACAGCAACCTCCGCAATCCGGTCGAGGACGTCCTCGCGCACTACTACGCGCACTGCGCGATCGGGGCGAGCTGCCGGGACCTGGCGCTGGCCGGCCTGTTCCTCGCCCGGCACGGCGTGCGCGCCGACGGGTCGCGACTGCTGTCGCGCAGCGAGGCCAAGCGGATCAACGCCGTGCTGCTCACCTGCGGCACGTACGACGCGGCCGGCGAGTTCGCCTACCGGGTGGGCCTGCCGGGCAAGAGCGGGGTCGGTGGCGGCGTGCTCGCGGTGCTGCCCGGGCGGGGCACGGTCTGCACCTGGAGCCCCGGCCTGGACGCGGCCGGGAACTCGGTGCTGGGCGTGGCCGCGCTGGACGCCCTGACGACGGCGACCGGCTGGTCGATCTTCTGATGACCGCGTGGTCCGCACTTCCCGTACCGTCCGCACGGCCCGCCCTTCCCCCGCCGTCCGCCTTACCCGCGCCCGCGACCGCGTCAAAGCCCGCGCCGGTGTCCGCGACCGCGTCAAAGCCCGCGCCCGTCTCCGCGCCGGCGCGCGCGTCCGTCCCCGCGCCCCGGAACCCGCCCGCGACGCCCGGCCGGCCCGCCGTCGCAGCGCGCGGTGACGGAACGGCAGCTGACGGTCACGCACTTGTTGTGTCCCCTTCACCGGTCCGACGGCCGGCCCCGTCATGCTCTGCACCGGCGGAAGCCACCGCCGAAGGCGCGCCGGCCCTCAGGCGCACTGACAAGGGGACCCCCATCGTGACCGTCCGCCGCACCCTCCTCGGCACCCTCGCCGTCGGCCTGCTCGCCGCGGCCGCCGCGCTCGTGCCGATCGGTTCCGCCGCCGAGGCCGCCGAGCGCACCCCCGGCGAGCTCCCGTTCGGCTCCGCCACCACCGTCGGCCTGCACAACACCTACGACCCGGCCGCCTTCGGTTACCTCGCCCAGGGCCTCGACACCGGCACCGGCATGATCGAGCTGGACGCCTGGCCGAACGCCATCACCAAGGAGTGGAAGGTCAGCCACTCCAACCCGCTCGGCAACGGCAACAACTGTGTCAGCGCCACCGCGGCCTCCCAGCTGTACTCCGGCAGCGGCAACAAGAACCTGGAGACCTGCCTGGACGACGTCCGGGTCTGGCTCGCCGCCCACCCCGCGGCGGGACCGCTGGTGATCAAGCTGGAGCTCAAGCCGGGCTTCTCCGGGAACCTCGGCATGGGCCCGGCCCAGCTGGACGCGCTGATCGCCGCCCATCTCGGCTCCGCCGCGCTGCGCCCCGCCGACCTGCTCGCCAAGCCGGGCGGCGGCAGCTACCCGACCCTCGACGACGCGGCCCGCGCCGGCAACTGGCCGACCAGGGCGGCGCTGGCGGGGCGGGCGATGGTGTACGTGATCCCCGGCACGGTCGAGCTGGACAACCCGTTCGACACCCTGCACACCGACGTCGAGTACGGGCGCTACCTGCGCGACCTGGCGGCGGCGGGCCGGATCGGCGAGGCCCGGATGTTCCCGACCGCGCTCGGCGCGGCGGCCGGAGACCCGCGCACCCGGTACGGCGAGACGTCGATCCGCCCGTGGTTCGTGGTCTTCGACGGGGACGCCGCCGCCTACGTCAACGGCATCGACACCTCCTGGTACGACACCAACCACTACCTGCTGACGATGACCGACGCCCACAACGTCGCCCCGGCGATCAGCGGCACCGACCCCACCGCCGACCAGGCCCGCACCCGCGCCGAACAGCTCGCCCGTGCCCACGCCAGCATCGTCTCCAGCGACTGGCGCAAGCTCCCCGCCGTGCAGGCGCTGGTCCTGCCGCGCGGCTGACCCGTCCCGGTGTCACGCCTGACCGACACCTGACCGACACCTGAGCCACGCCTGAACACCCTCGGCCCCGGGGACGAGGCCGCCGCCTCCGTGCCACCCCGCGCGCGGAGGCGGCGGGCACCGGTGAACGGCCCGCCGCGCGTCGTCCGGGACAAGGGGCCGCGGTGTGGTGCAGGGTCGGATGCCATGACGACCAGCACGGGCCACCCGGCCCCGACCCGGGGGATGGCGCGGATCCCCGGCGGTTCCTTCCTGATGGGCTCGGCGGACTTCTACCCGGAGGAACGGCCCGTGCGCGAGCGGTCGGTGGGTGATTTCTGGATGGACGAGCACCCGGTGACCGTCGCCGCCTTCCGTCGCTTCGTGAAGGCGACCGGCTACCTCACGGTCGCGGAACGCCCCCTCGACCCGGCGGACCACCCGGGCGCCGACCCGGCCGACCTGCTGCCCGGGGCCCTGGTCTTCCACGGGACCGCCGGCCCGGTCGGCCTGGACGACTGGCGGCAGTGGTGGAGCTGGACCCCCGGCGCCTGCTGGCACCGTCCGTCCGGTCCGGGCAGCACCCTGCACGGGCGGGAACGCCACCCGGTCACCCAGGTCGCCTGGGAGGACGCCCGGGCGTACGCGCACTGGGCGGGCAAGGAACTGCCCACCGAGGCGGAGTGGGAGTACGCCGCGCGGGGCGGCCTCGCCGGGGCGGTCTTCCCGTGGGGCGACGAGTTCACGCCGAAGGGCCGCCGGATGGCCAACACCTGGCACGGCCGCTTCCCCTGGGAGTACCTGGCGTCCGGCCCGGGGGACCGGGGCCCCGGCACCACCCCCGTCCGGTCCTACCCGCCCAACGGCCACGGCCTCTACGACACGGCGGGCAACGTCTGGGAGTGGACCGCCGATCCCTACGCCACGGCCCGTGACGGCGGACCCGCCGCCACGCCCGCGTCCTCCGCTTGCTGCGCGCCCGGTGACTCCGCACCACAGAAGCAGTTCGACGGAGCGTCGAAATCTGTCGGACCGTCGGTCGAGAAGTACCCGTTCCGGGTGGTCAAGGGCGGCTCCCACCTGTGCGCCCCGGACTACTGCCTGCGCTACCGCCCGGCCGCCCGGCAGGGCCAGAGCGAGGACACCGCCACCTGCCACCTGGGCTTCCGCTGCGTCCTGCGCTGAAACGCCCGCGGTCCGGTTCGCGAGGTGTCCGGGCGAGTCGGCGTCGTCCCTCGCGCCCCTCCGCCGCCCCCTCGCCGCCGGTCCGACGGGGCCGGGGCACCGCCGTCACCCGGTCGGCCCCGCCGCTCCGCGCGCCGGTCGGCGTGGCCCCGCGATCCGGCCGAGCATGGCCGGAGGAGCCCGCGCCGCCCGGTGGCGCGGGCGCACGCGTGAAGGGCGGGACCGGTGGCTTCGACATTTCGCGGAGTGGTGAACCTCGATGTACGGGACTCGGTGCCGGACTGGTCGGCGTACGAGCAGCCGAAGGCCCCCGAGGGCGCGCCCAACGTGGTGTACGTCGTGCTCGACGACGTCGGGTTCGGCGCGATGAGCTGCTACGGCGGACCGATCGAGACCCCGAACATCGACCGCCTCGCCGAGCAGGGCCTGCGCTACTCGCAGTGGCACACGACCGCGCTCTGCTCGCCGACCCGCTCCGCGCTGCTGACCGGGCGCAACCACACCACCAACGGCATGGCCTGCATCAGCGAGGCCGCGATCGGCTTCCCCAACGCCAACAGCCACATTCCGCCGGAGTGCGCGACCCTCGCCGAGGTCCTGGTCGAGCGCGGCTACTCCACCGCGATCACCGGGAAATGGCACCTGTGCCCGGAGGACGAGATGAACCTCGCCTCCACCCGGCGCAGTTGGCCGCTCGGCCGGGGCTTCGAGCGCTTCTACGGCTTCCTCGGCGCCGAGACCAGCCAGTGGTACCCGGACCTCGTCCACGACAACCACCCGGTCGAGCAGCCGACCACCCCGGAGGACGGCTACCACTTCGGCACCGACATCACCGACAAGGCCATCCAGTACTTCGACGACGTGAAGGCGATCGCCCCCGAACGGCCGGTCTTCCTCTACTACGCACCGGGCTGCGCGCACGCCCCGCACCAGGCGCCCGAGGAGTGGATCGGGCGCTACCGGGGCCGCTTCGACGCGGGCTACGAGGCGATGCGCGAGGAGATCCTCGCCCGCCAGAAGGAGCTCGGTCTCGTCCCGGCCGACACCGAACTGCCGCCGCTGAACCCGATCGGCACGCCGGGGACCCGTACCGGCCCGCAGGGCGAGCCCTTCCCCGCCCTGGACTTCACCCGGCCGTGGGCCGAGCTCGGCGCGGACGAGCGGCGACTCTTCGCCAGGATGGCCGAGGCGTACGCCGGGTTCCTGTCCCACTGCGACGACCAGATCGGCCGGCTGACGGCCTATCTGGCGGACATCGGGCAGCTGGACAACACCGTCTTCGTGGTGGTCTCGGACAACGGCGCCTCCGGCGAGGGCGGCCCGAACGGCTCGGTCAACGAGAACAAGTTCTTCAACAACGTCGCCGACGACATCGACGACAACCTGGCGATGATCGACAAGATCGGTGGCACCGAGACCTACGGCCACTACCCCAACGGCTGGGCGATGGCCTTCAACACGCCCTTCAAGATGTGGAAGCGCTACTCCTTCAACGGCGGCACCTGCGACCCGTGCGTCATCTCCTGGCCGGCGGGCATCGCCTCCCGGGGCGAGATCCGCGGTCAGTACCACCACGCCGTGGACATCGTGCCCACCGTCCTCGACTGCGTCGGCCTCGACCTGCCCGAAAGCGTGGGCGGACATGTCCAGAAGCCCCTCCAGGGCGTCAGCATGAGGTACTCCTTCGACGCGCCCGCCGTGCCGTCCACCCGCTCGACCCAGTTCTACTCCATGCTCGGCACCCGCGGCATCTGGCACCGGGGGTGGAAGGCCGTCACCACCCATCCCGCGATCAGCGGTTGGGGCGAGTACGCGCAGGACACCTGGGAGCTGTACCACACCGAGGTGGACCGCTCCGAGCTGCACGATCTCGCCGCCCAGGAGCCGCGACGCCTCTCCGAACTGATCGGCCTGTGGTTCTACGAGGCCGGCGTCAACCAGGCCCTGCCGCTGGACGACCGCTCGGCCCTGGAGATCCTCTCCACCCCCCGTCCCCAGCTCACCCCGCCCCGCGACCGCTACACCTACCGGCCCGGCGGTTCCGAAGTCCCCGAGGCGGTGGCGGTCAACGTCCGCAACCGGTCCTACTCCATCGGCGCCCTGGTCGACATCGAGGGGCCCGGTGCCCACGGCGTGCTGTTCGCCCACGGCGGCAGATTCGGCGGGCACGCCCTGTTCGTCCGCGACGAACGCCTGCACTACGTCTACAACTTCCTCGGCACCGACCACCAACTCGTCACCGCCGGCGAGGACCTGCCGACCGGCAGCGGGCTGATCCTGGCCGCGTCCTTCGACAAGGACGGCGAGGTGGCGCCGGGCGTCGCCACCGGCATCCTCAGCCTCTACCACGACGACCACAAGGTCGGCGAGGCACGCATCAGGACCCAGCCCGGCCGCTTCACCCTGGCCGGCGAGGGCCTCAACATCGGCCGCGACGGCGGCGAGGCGGTCACCGACCTCTACCCCGGTTACGCCCCGTGGGCCTTCACCGGCGCCACCCTGCACCGGGTCGCGGTGGACGTCAGCGGCGAACCGTACATCGACCTCGAAACCGAGGCCCAGGCGATGCTCGCCCGCGAGTAGCCCGGGGAGGGGCGGTCCGGCGGCGCGGGCGAGCGTGCGGGGAGAGGGTGCGGGGCGGTCCGGGGGCGGCAGCGGACCGCCACGCCCCCTGGGGCCGGGTCCACTGGCTCAGCCCCTGCTGAGAAGCACCGTGGAGCGGGGCCGCCGGTCGTTCGAGTGCGGACGACCGGCGGCCCGTGGTTCTCGGGACCGGCTACGGCTTCCCGGTCCAGTCCTCGGCCAGCAGACCGAGCACGACCTCGTCGAGGAACTCGCCGTACACCCAGGCGGACCGGCGGGTCCGGCCCTCGACCGCGAAGCCCGAAGCCTCGGCGGCCCGGATCATCGGCTGGTTGTCGGCCAGGGTGTCGACCTGGAGCCGGTGCAGGCCGCGCACCGTGAACCCGTAGTGGCACAGCAGTCGCACCGCCTCGCCCGCCAGGCCGCGCCCGCGGAAGGCGGGCCGCAGGGCGAGGCCGAGGTGGGCGAGGCGGTTGTGGGTGTCGATGCCCCACAACAGCGCTTCACCGGCCAGTTCGCCGGAGGCGAGGTCCACCACCGAGAAGAGGGCCGCGTCGTCCGCGGGCGGCGTCACGGCGTACGGGGACTCCGCCGCGCCCGGGGAGATCGGCCGCCACGGCCGGGAGTCGGCCCGGGAGCGGGTGGGGACGTCGTCGTGGAGCTCGCGCTGGAGCACCGCGACGTCGCTGTCGTGGCGCGCACGGAGGGCGATCCGGGAGTTCTGTAGCATGTCACATTGCTACTGGTTGCGGCGTGGCCCGGCAATCGGTTTTCCGCCGCCCCGCCTCGCCTCACCCGGCCCCGCCCCGCCTCGCCTCACCCGGCCCCGCCCCGCCCCGCCTCACCCGGCCCCGCCCGGCCGTCGGACGGGGAATGTCGGTGCCGGGAGTGGCTGTTGCCACGGAGGTGACCGCCTCACCCGCCTCGCCCGCCCTCCGCCTCTCCGTACTGGACCGCTCCCGGACCCGCCGGGGGGAGGAGCCCGCCCGGGCGCTGCGCGACACCGTGGCCTTCGCGGTGGAGGCCGAGCGGCTCGGCTACCACCGGTTCTGGGTCTCCGAGCACCACGGGGTGCCGGGCGTGGCCGGTTCGGCGCCGACGGTGCTGGCCGCGGCGGTGGCCGCGGCGACGTCGCGGATCCGGGTCGGCACCGGCGGGGTGATGCTCCCCAACCACCGGTCCCTGGTCGTGGCCGAGCAGTTCGGTGTGCTCGCGGCGCTTTTCCCCGACCGGATCGACATGGGCCTCGGCCGGTCGGTGGGCTTCACCGACGGCGTCCGCCGCGCGCTGGGCCGGGAGAAGGACGCCGCCGACGAGTTCCCGGAGCAACTCGCCGAACTCCTCTCCTGGTTCGACCCCGCGGCGCGCGGCCCCGGCGGCGTGCACGCCCGCCCCGCCGAGGGGCTGGACGTCCCCGCGTTCGTGCTGGCCACCGGTGCGGGCGCGGACGTCGCCGCCGACGCCGGTCTGCCGCTGGTGATCGCGGCCGTGCGGGGCGAGGAGGCGATGCGGGCCGCGATCGACCGCTACCGGCAGCGCTTCCGGCCCTCCGCCCGCGCCGGGCGGCCCTACGTGGTGGTGTCGGGGACGGTCGCGGTCGCCGGGACGGAGGACCGGGCCCGGGAACTGCTCGTCCCGGAGGCGTGGTCGAGCGCCCACAGCCGCACCCACGGCGAGTTCTCGCCGCTCGAACCCGCCGAGGAGATCCTGGCCAGGCCGATGGCCCCGCGCGAGCGCACCGCCTTCGAACAGGCCCTCGGCGGCCACATCGCGGGCACCCCGGAGCAGGCCCTCGACGCGCTGACGGGCCTGCTGGAGCGCACCGGCGCGGACGAGTTCCTGGTCACCACCAGCACCTACGACCGGGCCGAACTGTTCACCTCCTACCGGCTGTTGGCCGAGGCCGCCGGGCTGGCGGGGTCGGTCGGGCTGGCGGGGTCGGTCGGGTAGGCGGGCCGGGCGAGGTCGGCCGGGTCGGCGAGGCCGGTGAACGGGCCGTTCAGGGAAGCGAGTTCGGCGGCGTCGAGGACGAGGCCGGCGGCCGCCGCGCTGTCGCGGACGCTGGCGGGGCGGCGGGCGCCGGGGATCGGGACGACGGCGGGGGAGAGGGCCAGCAGCCACGCCAGACCGACCTGCTGCGGTGAGACCCCGCGCGCCTCGGCGATCCGGTGGAAGGCGGTGCGGGCCGGGACGCCGTCCGCCGGATCGTCCAGCACGCTCCGGGCGAGGCCGCCGAGCGGGCTCCAGGGCAGGAACGCCAGGCCCAGTCGTTCGGCGAGCCGCAGCTGCGGCAGCGAGGTGCGGTCGGCCGGGGAGAACCGGTTCTGCACCGAGACCAGCCCCGGGCCGAGGATCTCCCGCGCCGTCAGGATCTCCCGCTCGTCGACGTTGGAGATGCCCGCAGCGCGGATCTTCCCCGCGTCCAGCAGTTCGCGCAGGGCTCCCACCGACTCCGCCCAGGGCACCCGGGGATCGGGCTTGTGCAGCTGGTAGAGGTCGATCGCGGCCACGCCGAGGCGGCGCAACGACCCCTCGCAGGCCCGCCGGAGGTGCTCGGGCCGGCCGTCGACCGTCCACGAGCCGTCCCCCGGGCGCCCGCGCCCGCCCTTGGTGGCGACCAGCACGGCCGCCCGGTCGGCGGCGGAGCGGGCGGCCAGCGCGCGGGCGATCAGACGCTCGTTGTGGCCGATCTCGTCGACGTGCCAGTGGTAGGAGTCCGCGGTGTCGAGCAGGGTGACGCCCGCGTCGATCGCGGCGTGCAGGGTGGTGAGGGCGGCTCCGGGGTCGGGGCGCCCCTCCACCGAGAGCGGCATCGCGCCGAGCCCGATCGCGCCGGTGCTCCGCTCGCCGATGGTGCGCTGTCGCACGGTCACACGTCCTTTCCGGTAGTGGCTTCGAGGGTGGCGCCGGCTTCGGCCACGGCGGCCGGCAGCCAGGAACCGAGCGGTGAGAAGGACAGGCCGAGCGATCCGGCCCGCCGGGTGTCCATCGGGTACCAGCGGTCGAAGGAGAACGGCGCGTGGTCCGCGCCCTCGGCGGGCCGGTACCGGGCGGTCGTGCCGAGCTGTCCGGCGATCAGCTCGCACAGACCGACCGCGTCCAGTGGCTCCGCCGAGGCTGCGTTGACCGCGCCGACCGCGGGCGAGGCGGCTACCGCGGCCAGGGCGGCGGCGATCTCCTCGTGCCGGACGAACGAGGTCGGCTGCGGCCGCTCGTGGACCGCGACCGGCCGCGCCGCGGCGATCGCCCCGGTGAAGTGCGCGAGCCGCCCGGTGAAGTCCATGGCCCCGCCGCCCAGGACGTGGGCGCTGCGTACGCTCGCCCAGCCGAACGGCGGCCGCCCGGCGGCGAGTACGGCCTCGGCCTGGCGCTTGCCCTCGGCGTACGCGGTCGCGGGGTCGAAGTGCCGGGCGAGGGCCGCCGCGTCGTGCCACGGCAGGTCGAGGTCCACCGGCCAGTTCGTCGGGTCGACGGCGTCCTCGGTGACCGCCACCCCCGGGGTGGTGCGGACCAGTGGCGAGGTGGCGGGGTCGTAGACCTCCATGGTCGAGGTCATCACATAGCGGTCGGTGCGCCCGGCGAAGACCCGGCGGGCGACCTCGGCCTGGAGCGGGGTGTACAGCACCTGGTCGATCACGGCATCGAAGCCGCGGTCGCCGAGCGCGGCCGTGAGCGCGTCCTCGTCGTCGCGGTCGGCCCGGACGTGGTCCACACCGGGCGGCGGTGGTGCGGATCCCCGGTTGATCAGGGTGACCTCGGTGCCGGCGGCGCGCAGCAGGGTGACCAGGTGGCGGCCGAAGTACCTGGTCCCGCCGATCACGGCGACCCGGCGCGGAGGGCGGTTCGGGGTGGTGCCGGTGCTGGTGTCGGTCGTCCTCGCGGGGGTGGATCGCGTTGCGGAGTGGTTCATGGTGATCACTCTGCCGCCGGACGGCCATCAGCAGAACTACCGATCTGCTGAACACGTCATCAGCTGGACTGGTGACCGGAGTGCCGGGCCGGAGCGGGAGCCGGAGCAGGACCAGCGGGTCGGTGCGGAAACGGCGGACGGGCCGGGCGGGGGTGCCGCCCGGCCCGTCCGGACCGTTCCGTCCGCTCCCCGCCGTCCGCGGCGGTCAGGCCAGCAGGTCGGACTGGAGGGTGACCACCTGTCGGAACGCGGTGGTGGGCACACCCTTGGGGTTGGTCATGGTGACCACGCCCGTGACACTTCCGGCCGAGAGGAACGCGATCCGGGTCGCGGCCGGGGAGCCGGGCACCTCGCGAGTGGCGAGGTCGACGCCGTACACCGTGTCCCAGCCCTGGGTCTCACCGGCCCGCAGATCCGGTGTGTCCTTCGGTACGCCCGTGCTCCGCAGCTTGTCGAACACCGGCCAGGCTTCGGCCTGGGAGCCGAACGCCAGCAGCCGGATCTGCGTGCGGGTGCCGTCGGCGGCGGTCCACTCGCGGACGGCCGCGTCGCGGCAGGCGTTCTGCAGCAGCAGTGCCTGGAGCGTGCCCGAGTCCTTCCACTCGGCGGTGATCGCCTCGCACGGGACCCGGCCGACCGGGGCCGGGCCGGGAGCGGGCGAGCCGGACGCGGTCGCACCGGACGCGGGCGAGGACACCGGTGCCGAGCCCGAAGCGGAGGGGGACGCGGACGTCGGGCCGCTTCCGGTCGGTGCCGGGACGGCCGGGGCGGCGGTCGGCACGAGTGAGCCGCCCGCCTCGGCGGGCACCGGCAGGAGGAGGGCGCGCAGTTCGGCCGCGTGCCGTCCCTTGTTCTCCCGCGGCGCCGGCTGACCGGAGGGCAGCTGCGGGAGCACCAGGGCCGGGAAGGTGTACCGGCCGTCCTTCGTGGTCGCCAACCCGGGCAGGTCGGTGCGGTCCGGCGCCGTCACGGCCAGCGCCGTCCCCGTGCCGGCCAGGGCGCAGACCACGACGGCCGCGCTCCACCGCACGGCCGCCCCGCGCCGCCGGGTACGGAGGGCCGTCCGCTCGCCGTCCTCCGGGCCGGCGGCGGTCGTCCCCGCGACGGTGGGGCCCTGGACCTCCTCGGGCGGGACGGGAGCCTCCGCCGGGGCGGTGGCGTCCTGCTGCGTGGCGCTGTCGGTCATACGGACGCTCCCGGGACGGCGAGGCGGTCGAGCTGCTGGGCGAGGAGGGCGACGATCCGGTCCTTGGGCAGGGGGGCCACGCCCTCGACCGCCATGACGACCAAGAGGTCGCCCTCCGCGGCCGAGCACTCCAGGCGGTCGATCGGCGCGGACGGCGGAGCCGGCAGCAGGTAGCAGTGCGCCTCGGCATGGCCGGGCACGGCGGGGCCGGTGCGGAAGATGCCGGTCTCACCGGTGAAGATCGCGGTGTACTCGTTCAGCTTCTGCACCTCCTGCTGGTTGAACTGGTGCAGCCTCATGGTGACGGTCAGCTCGCCCGCCTGCGTCGTGTAGGTGCGCACTCCGGCGGCCTTCACATGCAGGTCGTTCCAGTACTTGCGGACCTTGTCCTGCTGCTCCTTGGGTATCGGCAGCACGTCGTCGCCCAGTTGGGCGGCGAGCAGCTGCTCGCCCGTCAGCTCGACGTCGTTGCCGAAGCCGCCGTCGTCCGGGCCGGGCCCGTAGCCCGCCGGGACGGGCAGCAGCAGGTCGCGCAG
Source organism: Kitasatospora sp. NPDC094019 (assembly GCF_044764505.1). Classification (NCBI taxonomy): domain Bacteria; kingdom Bacillati; phylum Actinomycetota; class Actinomycetes; order Kitasatosporales; family Streptomycetaceae; genus Kitasatospora; species Kitasatospora sp. NPDC094019. The sequence continues at coordinate 269,156 of NZ_JBIWIF010000003.1, read as the reverse complement.
CGAACCGAAGTGGTTGCCGTTGGACTTCGCGCCGAACGGGGTGGCGGTGGCCCCGGGCGTGGGCGCGGAGGCCGGCGCCGGGGCGGCGGCCGCGGGTGCCGGGTCGTCGTAGCGGACCTCGATGATGCCGATCCCGATCACCACGCCGACCAGGGCCGCGGCCACGGTCGCGCCGCCCGCGCGCAGCAGTCGGCGCGGGGGCCGGGGCGCGGACGGCGCCTCGGGGGCGGAGCCTTCGGGGAGTCCGTACGTCGGCACGGGCGTCGGTACGGCCGGGGCCCCGGGCGTCGGTACGGCCGGAACCTCGGGCGTCGGCAGGGCAGGGGCCTCGGGCGTCGGCACGGTCGGGGCCGCGGACGAGGGGGCAGCCGGCACTGCCGGCACCGGCGCGGCCGGGGTGCCGGGGACGATCAGGTCGCTGTCGCTCATGCCAGCCGCTCCCACTGCCGCTTGGCGAGGTCCTTGACGACCTCGGGGGACACCGGTCGGGTGCCGAACACCTCGACCTCCATCACGACGGTTCCGCGCTGCGCGACCGCGTCGGCACGGTAGAAGGTCTCGGTGGTCTCGGCCCAGTACGAGGCCCTGGAGTCCACCTGGTAGCCACCGTTTGCCTCGGGTGCGAAAGGTTCGAGGGACCGGCCCAGGATGCGGGCGGTGGCCTCGGATGCCCGGTCGGCCGTGTACTGGACCAGCGAGATCCGGACCTGGAGATCGCCGTGCTTCCAGTCGATCTCCACGGCGCGCCGGAAGCCGTGGGTGTTCAGCTGCTTGAACACGGCCTCGGTCCTGCCCTCGTGCTCGGCCAGCTCGCCGGCCGAGATCCAGCTCGGGGTGTCCGGGTTGTCGTCCCACGGCTTGCTGCCGCTCGGGGCGGTGAGCAGCAGTTTGCGCAGGTCGCCGTCGATGGCGAGCGGCGAGGGCGCGGCGGCGGCCGCCGCGGCCGGGTCCAGTGCCCCGGCCGGGTAGGACGGCAGCGCGACCTGGATCGGCGGCAGCGGCGTCGGCGGCCGGTTCGCCTGGACCGCGTAGCCGGCGCCGCCGCCGGCCAGAGTGCCGAGCACGAGCCCGGAGGCCAGCAGCAGGACCGGGCGCGGACGGCGCGGACGGCGGGCGGGCGGCTCGCCGGGGCTCTCCGGGAAGGGCGCGGTCTCGGTCGGCGCGGCCTCCGGGAAGGGTGCGGCCGCGACCGCGGCGGACAGCAGGTCCGGAGCCCCGACGGGCGGAGCGGGCGGCGGCGCGTCGGCGGGCGGAGTGGGCGGTGGCGCGTCGGCGGGCGACGGCGCCACGGGTTCGGTGGTCATGCGAGGGCTCCAGGAAAGGTGAAGGGGCGGGCCGGCGGGGGCTCAGCGACCGGAGGTCAGCCAGTCGCGCTGGCGCTTCATCAGCTCGCTCAGCAGCGCCTTGTCCGGGTTGCCCTTCATGTCGACGTCGATGACGTACTGCACGTCGCCCTGGCTGGAGATGCCGCTCATCGAGCCGGTGTACGCCTGCTGCCGGGGCTTGTCGATGTATCCGTGGGCGGTCGGGTCGCCGATGATCTCGACCGGTTCGAGGTCCATGGTGTAGTCGCGGGCGAACTCCGTGGCCCGGGCGGTGCTGGAGAAGCGCAGCAGGGTCACGGTGACCTCGGCCTTGCCGTCCGCCGTGCGGTAGGTGCGGGTGGCGGAGTCCTTGTAGCCGAGGGTCCGGAGCGTCTTCAGGATGTCCGCGCCGCCGCCGAGCTGCTCGCCCATGTCCTTGTCCGTCAGCAGCGTGCCGTCGGCGGGGCCGTAGGACTCGCCGCCCTCGGGGATCGGGAGCAGGAAGTACTGCAGGTCGCCGTCGTGCCGGCCGCCGTTGCCGACGGTGCCCTTGAGGGTGCTCGTCGGGGCGGGGGCGGGCGCCGGTGCGGCCGGGAGAGCGGTCGTCGGCGTGGCGGAGGCGGCGGCAGCGGCCGACGGCGGGGCGCTCGGGCTGCCGCTCGCCGTCGCGGCGGCCGTCGCGGGCGCCGTCACGGCGGTGGCCGGACGGTCGTCCGGCTTGCCGACGGCCACCGTCACGGTCGCGCTGACCGTCGTCACGGCGAGCAGGCCGGCGGTCGCCAGGGCGACGCTCAGGGCCCGCGGCCGCTTCCGGCCGGGGACGGCCTGGGGCACCGCGGACGGAACCGCCTCAGGAAGCGCGGTGGGCGATCGGGTCGATTCTTCCGACGGTGCGCCGGGGCCGGATACGGCGGACGGGTCCGGTGCGGGCGCCCGCGCCGCGTCGGCGGCAGGCGGCACGTGATCGTGCGCGGACAAAGGGATTCCCCCAGGAAAGCAGCGAAAGGTTTCGCGCGCGGCCGCTCACGGGCATCTCGGCGGTCGTCAGGGCCGCACAACACGCGTCTGACTGGAATTATGAGAGCCTCTCCGTCACGGTGCCAACAAGATCAATCACCGCACTCCGGCCGAATTCCCGATCAAAGCGACGCGCCGTGATCGAACCGAAATCGATGGCCGCCTCCCGCTTGCGCGGGCCCGGTCGTTCGCACAGGTGACGGGGTGATCCGTTGCCCCGGCGTCAGAGCCAGCCGCGCCGTGCCGCCTGCACCCCGGCCTGGAAGCGGGTGGTGGCGCCCAGGCGGGCCAGCAGGGTGGCGACCCGCCGGACGACGGTGCGCCGCCCCAGGCCGAGGCGCCGGGCGATGGCGTCGTCGGTGGCGCCGCTGGCCATCAGGACGAGGATGCGGCGGTCCCGGTCGTCGATCTGGAGGCCGGCGCCGGCGGTCGAGGCGGGCACGGCGAGGCGCCAGAACGTCTCGAAGACGGCGGCCAGGGCGTTCAGCAGGCTGGACGGGCGGACGAGCAGCGAGACGACGCCCGCGCGGTCGTCGGCGGACAGGGTGACGATGGCGAGGTCGTCGTCGCCGAGGGCGAGTTTGAGCGGTGGTTCGTCGAGTGTCCTGGCCTGTTCGCCGGCCTCGATCATCCGTGCCATGTTGGGGCCCGCCACGGGGTCGTCGAAGGCGCAGCCGCCGTAGATCGAGCGGTAGACGACCCCGGCGGCCATCCGCTGACGCTGCAGCACCTCCTGGTCCAGGTAGTGCGCGGAGTCCCCGGAGTACGGCGGGACGTCGATCACCCGCACCTCGCGGCGGGCGGCGAGCTGCAGGTGCCGGCCGGCCGCGAGCACCTCTGCGTGGTTCTCGACCACCTCCAGCGCGGCGTAGCCGCCGGCGCCGCGGCGGGCCCGGCGGTAGATCCGGTCGAGTTCGGCCGCGGCCCGGCGGGCGTCGGCGCGGCGGGCGGAGTCGCGCTGGAGCGCGGCCTCGACCACCTGGCCGGGCGGCAACGCCTCCCAGGTGAGCCGGCGGCGGTCGCATGCCGTCACGATGCCCTCGGCGGCGAGTTCGCCGAGCAGGGCGAGCAGGGCGTCCTCGTCGATCCCGGCCGCCGCCGCGAGGTCCGGCAGGCGCGCCTGCGGTCGGCCGATCAGCCAGTGGTAGACCCGGCCGCGCTCGGAGTCCGGATCGAGCACGTCGTGCAGCACGACACCCCCTAGTTCGTCATGTCCATGGCGACAGGATCGTGGGCGAAGCCTACCCGCCCCCGTGGCGCACATGCGCCGGTGGCCCAACCGGGCCGCCGGACGCTCTGGCGCACGGCGGGCTCGCCTCGCGAGAGTTGCTCGGTGTCCGCACAGTTCGCCGCGCGCCCCAACCGGGTGCCCGGCGCACGGCCGCGCCCTCACGCCCAAGGACGATCCATGACAGCTGTTCCACCCGCCGCCCGGTCGGCGTCGTTCCCCCGCTCCGCGCGCTCCGCCCGGACCGGCGGCTTCGCCCGTGCGAGAACGGCCGCCGCCGCCCTCGTCGGCGCGCTCGTGCTGCTCCTCCTGCCGGGCGTGTCGGCCGCGCGGGCCGAGACGCCCGGCGGCCCGCCGCCGATGCGGGACGGCTTCGGCCTGACCCAGGTCGGGACCGCCACCGGCAGCGCCACGAACTTCGTCCTCACCGTGACCACCCCGGAGGTCGCCGGCGAGCACACGATCCGGATCCTGCTGCCCGCCGACTACGCGACCCACCCGGCCGAGCGCTATCCGGTCCTGTACTTCCTGCACGGCGCCTCGGACAACCCCGCCAACCCGGGCCTGGCCTACCCCGCGCTGACCGCGGCGACGTCGATGATCACCGTGATCCCCGACGGCGGCCTCCGGGGCTGGTACACCGACTGGATCGACCGGACCACCGCGGCCGGGGCCCAGAACTGGCAGACCTTCCACCTCAACCAGGTGCTCCCCTTCGTCGAGGCCAACCTCCGCACCCTGACCGACCGGAAGCACCGCGCGGTCGGCGGCCTTTCGATGGGCGGTTTCGGCGCGCTGCACTACGCCCAGACCCGGCCGGAGCTCTTCGGCCACGTCCTCACCATGTCCGGCGCCGACGACCTGTCGGCGGACGAGATGGTCGTCCGCGGCGCCGTCGTCGGCACCCTGACCAACGCGGGCACCGTGCTCTGCGGCCCGAACGGCGGCCGGCCGTGCGGCCTGGACTTCGGTCCCACGGTCTCCAGCGACGCGATCTTCGGCACCCCGTACCCGGTGTTCAACGCCGACTGGCGCTGGAACGCCGCCGACCCGGTGGCCCACGCCGCGACACTTGCCGCCACCGACATCGCCGTCTACACCGGCAACGGCAACGGCAACCCCGCCGGCATGGAGTTCTGGGCCGAGGGCACCGCGAAGCGCTTCACCGACCGGCTGGACGCCCTCGGCATCCCGCACCGCTACGTGAACTACGGCAACGGCGCGGGCTGGGGCCCCGCCTGCGACGGCGGCCACAGCTCCGGCTGCTGGGCCCAGGACCTCGTGGACTACGTGCCGCGCCTGGAAGCCGCCTTCGCCTCCTGACCCCGGCCCGGCCCCGTGGACCGGCCCCACTCACTCCGCCGCTCCCGTCCCCTGGCGTGCCCGTCCCCACGCGGGCCGCCACCGAACCACGGCTGCCCTTCCCGACGAAAGGACCCGACCCGTGCCGTCCACCTCCGCCCCGCCCGCGGCCCCGTGCCGCCCCGCGTCCTGGCTGCGCCTGCTCGCGGCCGTCCTGGTCACCTGCTGCGCCGCGCTGGGCCTCACCGCCGCGCCCGCCACGGCGGCGCCGCGCGCCGGAACGGCCGCCGCCGGAGCGCCCGCCGCGGCCTGTGCCACCCCGCAGCAGTGCCTGACCATCACCTCGCTCAGCAACGGTCGCCGACTCGACGTCCAGAACGGCTCGACCGGCGACGGCGCGTACATCGTCACCAACTCGTCGCCCGGCTACCACCAGTCCTGGCGGCTGAACGTCGACCCGGCGGACTCCTCGTTCACCATCGTCAACAACACCACCGGCAAGTGCGTGGACCTGGCCTGGTTCACCCCCGCCCTGCGGCAGCAGACCTGCGCCGGACAGGCCAGTCAGAAGTGGTTCCTCCAGCCGGTCGCCGGGGCCGAGGACTCGTTCATGATCCGCCACCAGGGCGACAACACCTGTCTCGACCTGCTGCTCGGCGGCAACTACGACGACGCCTGGACCGACCAGTACGCCTGCAACGGGACGGTGAACCAGCGCTGGTCCACCGGCTTCCCGGTGGCCGCCCGCAACCTCGCCGTCGACCACGCCGCCAAGCAGTGCCAGAAGGACATCTCCAGCTGCTCCTGGGCGCTGACGAGCGAGGCCCCGGCGGCGCCGCTGCCGAAGATCTGCGTCTCCTCGGTGTGGTTCAACAACACCTCGGGCTCCGTCCAGCAGGCATTCTCGGTCACCAACATGAGCGGCTGGTCCAACAGCATCGGGGGTGACATGGGGACCCAGATCTCCGGCGGCGTGCCCGGCGGGGCGCTCACCACCGTGATCAGCACCGCGCTGCACTACAACAACGTCTGGCAGGGCTCGACCACCGTCAACAACAGCGTCGCGGTCAACGTCCCGCCCCAGCAGTACGGCTGGGTGACGCTCGCCGAACTGGCCCGCAAGGTCACCGGCACCTGGACCTTCGACGCCCACGGCCTCCCCTGGACGGCCGAGGACACCATCACCGTCCCGCTCACCTCCGACCCGCAGGCCGGCGCGACGCTCTACATCGCCAACACCAGCCCCACCTTCACCAACTGCGCCTGACCTCCCGGTCACGGGGGCCACGGAGGTCACGGGGGACGGGGACGGGGGACACGGGGGTACGGCGGACGGACCGGGCGGCGCGACCGCCCGGTCCGTCCGTGTGCGGCCGGGGCGCGGTCCGCGTCCGGTACGGTGCGGGCGCGGAGACCCGGGCGGCGGCCGGCCGCCGGGACCGTGCGAGGGAAGGGACGGCCGGCATGTGGCCCCGCGTCAACGGCATGCGTTCGATGGAGCTCGGCACCCCGGACGGCGTCCGCGCCGCGCTGAACTCCCTGGTCCTGGAAGGCCGGAAGACCGCCACCACCGGCCTGCTCGCGGAGTACGCCAAGGAGTCGGAGGAACTGGAGCTCCCCGGTGAACGGCTGGCGCTGGTGGACGACGACGGGGGATTCGTCGCCACGATCGAGATCACCGCCGTCGAGGTGACCACCTTCGGCGCGGTCACCTGGGAGCACGCACGGGCGGAGGGCGAGGGGGACGCCTCGCTCGCGGAGTGGCGCGACGGCCACCGCGGCTACTGGGACCGGATCGGGACCCCGGTCGAGGAGGCGACCGCCGTGGTCTGCCTCGCCTTCCGCCTCCTCGGGGACCAGTGACCGAAAAAATACCCCCCCAGGTATCCTGAAGTGGAAGGAAGACCTTCCCCACCGGATACGAGGAGTCCCGAGATGTGTCGACGTACCACGTGCCGCACCTGCGGCAAGGCCGGCTACGCGGGGTGCGGTATGCACGTCGAGCAGGTACTGGCCGGCGTTCCCGAGGCCGCCCGCTGCACCTGCGACCGGAACGCCGCCGGCGGGTCCGGCCTCGGCGGCCTCCTGGCGAGGATCCTGGGCCGCCGCTGAGGGCGATCGAGGCTGTTGTGGCAGATCCCCGGGCCGCGCCCGCGCCCGCGCCTCGGGGAGGCCGAGGCGCGGGCGCTCGCCCCCCAGGTGGCCCAGTGGCTGGATCGCGGGGCGACCCGGGCGGACCTCGCCGCGGCACTGCTGGCGGGCCTTCCGCTCCGGATCGACTCGGCGGTGGCGGCGCTCCGCCACCGCCTGGAACGCAGGTTGCCGCCCGCGCAGGCCCCTGCGCGGGCGGCCTGCCTAACCGAGGGTGGCCAGGGCCGCGCGCAGCCGGGTGGCCGCCTCGTCGGCGACGGCGGCCAGTTCGGGCTTTCCGGTGACCTGGACCAGGAGTTGCGGGTCCATGGCCTCGACCATGGTGCCTTCGTCGACCGTGCGGACCACGACGTTGCAGGGCAGCAGCAGCCCGATGTGCCGGTCCGCCTCCAACGCGCGGTGGGCGAGGGGCGGGTTGCAGGCGCCGAGGATCAGGTAGTCCTCGATGTCCTCGTCCAGTTTGGCCTTGAGGGTGGCCCGGACGTCGATCTCGGTGAGGACGCCGAAGCCCTGGTCGGCGAGTGCGGCCCGGACCCGTTCGACGGTCTCGGGGAAGGACAGGCCGAGGGTGACGGCGATCCCGTGGTCCATGTGGTGCTCCGTTCCTGGTGCGGCGTGGCCCCCCGTCCGGGCCGCCCGTGCGTCGTGCTGGCCCCTCCACTGTACCCCCGGGGGTATTTTTCCGGAGTCGCGCCGAGGTCCGGACCGGAGGCGTGTCGACGGTCGGTCGACGCACGGCCGTTTGGCGGCAAGGGAGTTCGAGGGCGGGTTCGCACGGGAGTTCGGCACGCTGCAGGTATTGTCAGGAAACTTTACTTACCACTAGGCTCCCCGACGGCGGCTTGGCGCGGTGCCCGCTCTGCCGGGGTGTGACGCGCTCAGTGAGAGCTCTGACCCGGCCGCCGCGGCGGTGCGGGCCGTCGCTCTGCCGGCGGGGCTCACGCACGGGCTGCGCCGGAGTCCAGCTCTCGCCGTCATTCAAGGTCAGGGAGTCCAGGGATGCGTCCCGAAGTCTCGGTAAGGCCCATACACATCGGAGTGTTCGCCGCCGTGCTCGTGCTGGTGGGCGGACTGTTGCTCGGCTGGTCCGAGCGGGCGGGAGCGGCGGCCGATCCGCTGCTCTCGCGGGGCAAGGCCGCCACGGCCTCGTCCACGGAGAGCTCGTCGTACGCGGCGGGCAAGGCGTTCGACGGGAACACCGGCACCCGGTGGGCGAGCGTCGAGGGGAAGGACCCGCAGTGGCTGCGGGTCGACCTCGGGGCGAGCGCCACCGTCTCGCGGATCAAGCTGAGCTGGGAGGCCGCGTACGCGAAGGCGTACCGCCTGGAGGTGTCCGCGGACGGGACGACCTGGACCTCGGTCGCCGACGAGAAGGCGGGCAACGGCGGGACGGACGACTGGACCGGCCTGAGCGGGAAGGGCCGCTACGTCCGGCTGTACGGGACGGCGCGCGGCACGGCCTACGGCTACTCGCTGTTCGAGATGGAGGTCTACGGGACCACCGGTGGGACGCCCTCGCCCACCCTCCCGTCGCCGACCGGGACGACCGCGCCCGGCGGGGCGTTCACCGTGGTCGCGGCGGGTGACATCGCCGCCCAGTGCACCGCCTCGGACAGCGCCTGCGCGCACCCGAAGACCGCCGCCCTCGCCCAGCGGATCGACCCGAAGTTCTACCTGACCATGGGTGACAACCAGTACGACGACGCCCGGTTGGCCGACTTCCGCGACTACTACGACAAGACCTGGGGCGCCTTCAAGGCGAAGACCCACCCCGTCCCCGGCAACCACGAGACCTACGACCCGGCCGGCTCGCTCGTCGGGTACAAGTCCTACTTCGGCAGCATCGCCTATCCGCAGGGCAAGAGCTGGTACAGCTTCGACGAGGGCAACTGGCACTTCGTCGCCCTGGACTCCAACGCCTTCGACCAGGCCGCCCAGATCGACTGGCTGAAGGCCGACCTCGCGGCGAACGGCAAGAAGTGTCTCGCCGCCTACTGGCACCACCCGCTGTACTCCTCCGGCGGGCACGGCAACGACCCGGTCTCGCGGCCGGTGTGGCGGATCCTCTACGACGCCAAGGCCGACCTGGTGCTCAACGGGCACGACCACCACTACGAGCGGTTCGCCCCGCAGGACCCGGACGGCAAGGCCACCGCGGACGGGATCGTCGAGATCGTCGGCGGGATGGGCGGCGCCGAGCCCTACCCGATCGAGCAGGTCCAGCCGAACAGCCAGAAGCGGATCAGCGGCGAGTACGGCGTGCTGAAGCTCGACTTCACCGACTCCGGCTACGGCTGGAGCTACATCGGCACGGACGGCAAGGCCAAGGACACCAGCCCGAACTACAGCTGCCACTGATGATGTACCTGGCCACCACCGGCCGCCGTGCGGACGCGCCGCCCCGCCCCGAGGGGGTGGGGCGGCGCGTCCCCGGTACGGTCGTCGCGCTCGGCGCGGTCAGCCTGGTCACCGATGTCTCCTCGGAGATGGTCACCGCCGTGCTGCCGCTCTACCTGGTGCTGGGCCTCGGCCTGTCACCCCTCCAGTTCGGCTTCTTCGACGGGCTGTTCAACGGCGCCACGGCGCTGGTCCGGCTGCTCGGCGGACGGCTCGCCGACCGCGGCGGCGGCCGGCACCGGACCGTCGCCGGGGCGGGCTACCTGCTCTCGGCCCTCTCCCGGCTCGGCCTGCTGCTGGCGGGCGGGGCGGCCGGCGGGATCGCGGCCGCGATGGCCGCCGACCGGCTCGGCAAGGGCGTGCGAACGGCCCCCCGGGACGCGATGATCACGCTCAGCGCGCGGCCGGAGGACCTCGGCCGGGCGTTCGGCGTGCACCGGGCGATGGACACCACCGGGGCGCTGCTCGGTCCGCTGGTCGCGTTCGTCGTCCTGTGGGCGACGGCGGACGCCTACGACGCGGTGTTCGTGGTCAGCTTCGCCACCGGGCTGCTCGGTGTGGTGGTGATGGGGCTGTTCGTCCCCGCCGACCCGGGGGCGCCGGGCCGGACGCCGACCGCCCTTGCCAGGCCGACCCCTCCTGCCGCGCCGGCCCGCGCCGCGAAGCCCGCCCGGACCGTGCCCCGGGTGCTCGCCGACCCCGCCTTCCGGCGGGTGGTCGCCGCCGCCTCCCTGCTCGGCGCCGCCACCATCGGCGACTCCTTCCTCTACCTGCTGCTCCAGCGCGGCCTGGACCTCCCGGCCGCGCTCTTCCCCCTGCTGCCGCTCGGCTCGGCGGCCTGTTACCTGGTGCTCGCCGTTCCGGCCGGGCGGCTCGCGGACCGGAGCGGGCGGCGGGTCCCGTTCCTCCTCGGCCACAGTGCCCTGCTCGCCGCCTACCTCACCCTGCTGGCCCCGGCCGGCCCGGCGGTCGCCGTGCTCGTGCTCGTCCTGCTCGGTGTCTTCTACGCCGCCACCGACGGCGTGCTGATGGCCCTGGCCGCGCCCGCGCTCCCGGTCCGGGGCCGGGCGAGCGGCCTGGCCGTTCTGCAGACCGGCCAGGCCCTGGCCCGCCTGGTCGGCGCCGCCGGCTTCGGCGCGGCCTGGACGTGGTGGGGGCCGCGCCCCGCCCTCGTCGCGGCCGCCCTCGCCCTGGCCGCCGCCCTCGCCGCCGCCTGGCGGATCCTGCCCGGAGGGAAGGTCCGATGACGACACACCCGATCACAGCGCACCGGACGGAGCCGGACCGGCCCGAGCAGCACGAGCCGGGCCCGGCCGCGCGCCGTTCGATCACGTCGCGCCCGCTGCTGCTGCTCCTCGCCCTCCTCGTCCTCGTGGGCGGCTCGGCCGGATACGTCCTGCACGCCCGGCAGCGCGACGACGGGCCGAAGCTCGTCGGAGCCGAGGCCACGTTCACCCTGGACCGGCCCGGCCTCTACTACCGCGACACCGCCACCGGCCGCGTCGCCCGCAGCCCGGACGGCACGCCGGACGGCCCGTCCTGCGCCCGGTTCTACGCGGCGGGGGACCGGGCCCTGTGCCTGCGCGCCCTGCCCGGCACCCCGGCCCGCACCGAGGCGGTGGTCTACGACCGGCACTTCGCCGAGATCCGCCGGGTGACGGTGCCCGGCATCCCGAACCGGGCCCGGGTGTCGCCCTCCGGTCAGGTGCTGTCCTGGACCACCTTCGCCGTCGGCGACTCCTACGCCGCCGGCCGGTTCTCCACCCGGACCTCCGTCCTGGACCTGCGCACCGGATATCTGATCAAGTCCGTGGAGGACATCCCGTTGACGATCGGGGACACCCGCTACCACGCCGCCGACATCAACTACTGGGGCGTCAACTTCGCCGCCGACGACAACCGCTTCTACGCCACCGTGTCGACCGGCGGCCGCACCCACCTGGTCGAGGGCGACCTCAAGGCATGGTCGGCCCGCACCCTGCGGGAGAACGTCGAGTGCCCCTCGCTCTCCCCGGACGGGACCCGGATCGCCTTCAAGAAGAAGGTCTCCGCCGACCCGGTCGCCCCCTGGCGCCTCTACGTCCTCGATCTGGCGGACCTCCGTGAGCACCCGCTCGCCGAGACCCGCAGCGTCGACGACCAGGCCGCCTGGCTCGACGACAGCACCCTCGCCTACGCCCTCCCGGCCCACGGGGGCGGGAGCAAGGCCACCGACGTCTGGTCCACCCCCGCCGACGGCAGCGGGGCGCCGAGCCTCGTCCTCCCCGGCGCCTCCTCCCCGGTCACCGTGCCGCCGGCGTCGTCCGCGCCGCACTGACACCTGCCCCGTCGCCGTCCGTCCAGCACCGCCCCGGTGCGAGGACGCCGCCGCGCCCGCCACCGCCCGTCCGCCGACGGGCCGGTCCGGGCGCGGCGGCGTCTTGGCAACGGGGCGCCCGTCGTGGCACTGTGCGGAGGCGGTCGGCCGGTGGGACGGTCGGGCGGGTCCGCGGGGTCGGGCGCCTGCGGCGGGTCCGGCGGGCGGTGCGGCGCGGCCCCGGGTTCACCGGGGCGGGGCGCCGGCCGTGCGGCGGGGTTTACGCACGGCGTCCGGGTTCGTGATCTCGTGTTAACGCCGTCTTCCTACGGTGCCGGTGGTGGGTCTCCCCACCGTCGGACGGCACGGACCAGCAGGACCGGGGCCGCAGATCGCGACCTGAGAGGGAGCCGCAGTGACGGTACCGGGCCCGGACCTCGTCCGGAGCGTGCGCAGCGTCTGTTCCTACTGCGGTGTCGGCTGCGGCCTGCTGCTCGACGTCGCGGTGGACGGGACCACGGGCCGCCGTACGGTGGTCCGGGCGACCGGCGACCGGAACCACCCCGCCAACGGCGGACGCCTGTGCACCAAGGGCGCCACCACCGCCGAGATGCTCGCCGCTCCCGGACGGTTGGGCACCGCGCTGGTCCGGGCCGAACGCGGCGCCGAGGCCCGCCCGGAGGACGTTGACGCCGCCATCTCCGACACCGCGCGCCGACTGCGGGCGGTGCTCGACGAGCACGGGCCGGACGCGCTGTCCTTCTACGTCTCCGGCCAGCTGACGCTGGAGGCCCAGTACCTGGTGAACAAGCTCGCCAAGGGCTTCGTCCGCACCAACCAGATCGAGTCCAACTCCCGGCTGTGCATGGCGAGCGCGGGCAGCGGCTACAAGCTGTCGCTGGGCGCGGACGGGCCGCCCGGCTCCTACGGGGACCTCGACCACGCGGACGTCTTCCTGGTGATCGGCTCCAACATGGCCGACTGCCACCCGATCCTGTTCCTGCGGATGATGGACCGGGTCAAGAAGGCGGGCGCCAAGCTGATCGTGGTCGACCCCCGGCGCACCGCGACCGCCGCCAAGGCCGACCTGTTCCTCCAGATCCGGCCCGGCACCGACCTGGCGCTGCTCAACGGACTGCTGCACCTGCTGGTCGAGAACGGCGACACCGACCCGGCCTTCATCGAGGAGTTCACCGAGGGCTGGGAGCAGATGCCCGGCTTCCTGGCGGACTACCCGCCCGCCGAGGTCGCCCGGACCACCGGACTCGCGGAGGAGGACATCCGCGCCGCCGCCCGGCTGATCGGCTCGGCGGGGGAGTGGACGAGCTGCTGGACCATGGGGCTCAACCAGTCCACCCACGGCACCTGGAACACCAACGCCCTGGTCAACCTGCACCTGGCCACCGGCGCGATCTGCCGCCCCGGCAGCGGCCCGTTCTCCCTCACCGGCCAGCCCAACGCGATGGGCGGCCGGGAGATGGGCTACATGGGTCCCGGTCTGCCCGGGCAGCGCTCGGTGCTGGACCCGGCGGAACGGGCCTTCACGGAGGAGCTCTGGGGCCTGCCGCCCGGCACGCTGCGCACCGAGGTCGGCCGGGGCACCGTCGAGCTGTTCTCGCGGATGGCCGAGGGCGGGATCAAGGCGTGCTGGATCATCTGCACCAATCCGGTCGCCTCGGTCGGCAACCGGAAGACCGTTATCGCCGGTCTGGAGGCCGCCGAACTCGTCATCACCCAGGACGTGTTCGCCGACACCGAGACCAACGCCTACGCCGACGTGGTGCTGCCCGCCGCCCTCTGGACCGAGACCGAGGGGGTGCTGGTCAACTCCGAGCGCGGCCTCACCCTGGCCCGCCCGGCCGCCGACCCGGTCGGCGGGGCGCTGCCGGACTGGCGCATCATCGCCCGGGTGGCCTGCGAGATGGGCTTCGCCGAGGGCTTCGACTACGGGAGCGCGGAGGAGGTCTTCGAGGAGTTGAAGCGGGCCTGGAACCCGAAGACCGGCTGGGACCTGCGCGGCGTGACCTACGACCGGTTGCGGGACACGCCCGTGCAGTGGCCGGCCGCCGATCCCGACGGGCCGGAGCGCAACCCGGTCCGCTACCTCAACGACGGGGTCAGCCAGACGCTGCTGGAGCGGCCGGACGGGAGCCGGCCGAGGCTGGCCTTCCCGACCCCGTCCGGCCGGGCGGTGTTCTTCGCCCGGCCGCACCTGCCGCCCGCCGAACTGCCGGACCAGGACTACCCGTTCTGCCTCAACACCGGCCGGCTGCAGCACCATTGGCACACCCTCACCAAGACCGGCCGGGTCCCCGCGCTCAACCGGCTCGCCCCCGGACCGTTCGTCGAGATCCACCCGCAGGACGCGGAGGAGCTCGGTGTGGTGGACGGCGACCGGCTGGAGGTGGCGTCGCGGCGCGGGCGGGCGGTGCTGCCGGCGGTGGTCACCGACCGGGTGCGGCCGGGGGACTGCTTCGCGCCGTTCCACTGGAACGACCTGTTCGGCGAGTACCTCAGCATCAACGCCGTCACCAGCGACGCGGTCGACCCGGTGTCGTTCCAGCCGGAGCTGAAGGTCTGCGCGGTCGCGCTGCGGCCGGTCGCGGCGCCGGTCCCGCAGGAGGCGGGCGGGCCGGCGGCGGAGCCCGTGGTGTCCGCGTCGCCGGTGCCGGGGGTTGGGCCGGTGCCGTCGGCGGAGCAGCGGCCAAGTCCGGCCGGGGGCTCGCAACTCGCCGCGCTGGCCGGGCTGCTGGGTGTCGACTCGGTGGAGGCACCGCGGCTGACGGCTGCCGAGCGCACCTATCTGGCGGGGTTCCTGGCCGGCGTCCCGTCCGCGTCGGCCGGGGCCGCCGGGGTCCCGGTGCTGCCGCCGCAGGCGCCGGTCGACCCCGAGCGGGCGCGGTGGGTGAACGGGGTGCTGGCCGGGGCGTACTCCCGTCTCGCGGTGGGCACGGTGGGCACGGCGAACGCGGTGGGCACGGCGAACGCGCGGGAAGCCGCCGGAGCCGCCGGAGCCGCCGCGGGTCACGGGGTCGTTCCGGCGGCGGCCGCGGCGCCCGGGCGAGCCGTGACCGTGCTGTGGGCCTCGCAGACCGGCACCGCCGAGCGGATCGCCACGGCGGTCGCCGAACGCCTGGCGGCCGAGGGCTGGCAGCCGCTGCTGCTCGCCATGGACCAGGCCGGACCGGCCACCCTGGCGGCCGGGGCCCCGGTGCTCCTGATCACCAGCACCTTCGGCGACGGCGAGGCCCCCGACAACGGCGCCGGGTTCTGGGAAAGGATGCTCGCCGACAACGCGCCGGACGCGGACGGGCCGCGCTCCGCCGACGGCCTGCGTTACGCCGTCCTCGCGCTCGGTGATTCGAGCTACAGCGACTTCTGCGGCCACGGGCGGCGCCTCGACCAGCGGCTCGGAGAGCTCGGCGCGACCAGGATCGCCCCGCGCGCGGACTGCGAGCCCGACTACCAGGACGCGGCCGACCGGTGGCTGGAGCAGGTGGTGGCCGCCCTGGCCGCCCCGGCCGCCCCCACCGCGCCGGTCCCCCCGACGCCTCCGCCGTCGCCCGCGGCGGCCCTCCCCGCACCCCGGACCGGGTATGCGAAGGAGTCGCCCTTCGGCGCCCGGCTCACCGGCAACCGCCTGCTCAGCCTGCCCGGCTCCGGCAAGGAGGTCCGGCAGTTCGCCTTCGACACCCGGGGCGGCAGTGGCAGAGGCAGCCGCAGCGACGGCGGAGGCGACGGCGACCACGGCGGTCTCGCCTACCGGGCGGGCGACGTGCTGGGCGTCCGCGCGCGGAACTGCCCCGAGCTGGTGGCCGAGTGGCTGGCCGTCACCGGTCTCGACCCGGACGCCCTCGTCACGGTCCCCGGCGCCGGGGAACTCCCCTTCGCCGAAGCCCTGGGCGATCACCTGGAGATCGCCCGGATCACCCCGGAACTGCTCCGGTTCGTCGGGGAGCGGTCGGGCGACCGTGCCCTCAAGCGGCTGCTGCGGCCGGACAACACCGGTGAACTGGCCAAGTGGAGCTGGGGCCGGCAGGCCGTCGACGTGGCCGCCGCGCCGGGCGTCCGGGCCGGGGCCGCCGAGTGGGCCGCCGTACTGAAGCCGCTCCAGCCCCGGCTGTACTCGATATCCTCCAGTCCGCTCGTCCACCCGGACGAGATCCGGGTGACCGTCTCGGTGGTCCGACACCCCAACCCAGCCGGCCGGATGCGCTTGGGCGTCTGCTCCAGCTACCTCGCCGACCGCGCGGCCGACGGCGAGGTGCCGGTCTTCGTCAGGCCCACCAGGCACTTCCGGCCCCCGGCGGACCCGGCCACTCCGATGATCATGATCGGTCCCGGCACCGGCGTCGCTCCCTTCATCGGGTTCCTGGAGGACCGCCGGGCCCGTGGCCACACCGGCCCCAACTGGCTGTTCTTCGGCGAGCAGCGGCAGTCGACGGACTTCTACTACCGCGAGGAACTGGCCGACTTCCGGGCCTCGGGCCACCTCGACCGCCTCGACCTCGCCTTCTCCCGGGACCAGCGCAACAAGGTCTACGTCCAGGACCGGATGCGCGAGCACGGCCTCGGACTCTGGGACTGGCTCCAGAACGGCGCCCACCTCTACGTCTGCGGCGACGCGGCCCGGATGGCCCGGGACGTGGACCGCGCGCTCCGCGAGATCGCCCGCACCCACGGCGGCCTCACCGAGGAGGAGGCCGCCGTGCACCTCAAGCAACTGGCAGCCGACAAGCGGTACGTGCGCGACGTCTACTGACCCCGTCCGGGGCGGCTGCCCGCCGACCCGTCGGCCGCCCCGTCCCGTCGGCCGTCCCGTCCCGCCCCGTTCCGTCGCCGGCCCGACGTAAATGGTCTTGCAAAACCGTGCAAGCCGTTTGCGTTCCTGCTCTAGACTCCCCGTCATGACGCGAAGACTTGCCGAGGTGGCCAAGAAGGTCGGTGTGAGCGAGGCGACGGTCAGCCGCGTGCTCAACGACAAGCCCGGCGTCTCCGAGGCGACCAGGGCGGCGGTGCTGACCGCGCTGGACGTACTCGGCTACGAGCGGCCCACCCAGCTCCGCGGGGAGCGGGCCAGGCTGGTGGGCCTGGTGCTGCCCGAGCTGCAGAACCCGATCTTCCCGGCCTTCGCCGAGGCCGTCGGCGGCGCCCTGTCCGGCCACGGCTTCACCCCGGTGCTCTGCACCCAGACCGCGGGCGGGGTGTCCGAGGCGGACTACGTCGACCTGCTGCTCGCCCAGCAGGTGTCCGGCGTGGTTTTCTTCGGCGGCCTCTACGCGCAGGGCGACGCCCCGCACGACCACTACGCCCGGCTGGCCGAACGCAGCCTGCCGACGGTGCTGCTGAACGCGGCCATCGACGACCTCGGCTTCCCCCGGGTCTCCTGCGACGACGCGGTCGCCGTCGAACAGGCCCTCGGCCATCTGCGGCAGTTGGGCCACCGGCGGGTGGGCCTCGTGCTCGGCCCGGCCGACCACGTGCCGTCCCGGCGCAAGCTGGCCGCGGCCGGGGCCGCCGCCGAGCGGCTCGGCCTGGAGCTGCCGGACGACTGCGTCGAGCGGGCGTTGTTCTCCCTGGAGGGCGGGCAGGCCGCTACCACCCGGCTGCTGCGGCGCGGCGTCACCGGTGTGGTGTGCGCGAGCGACCCGCTCGCCCTCGGCGCGATCCGGGCGGTCCGGCGCGCGGGGCTCACGGTGCCGCACGACGTCTCGGTGATCGGCTACGACGACTCCTCCTTCATGACCTGCACCGATCCGCCGCTGACCACTGTCCGGCAGCCGATCGACGCGATGGGCCGGGCCGTGGTGGAGCTGCTGGTCAAGGAGATCGGCGGCGTCCGGGTCACCCACGACGAGCTGCTCTTCGAGCCGGAGCTGGTGGTACGGGGGTCGACCGCGCCGGCGCGCGGGCGCGACTGACACGAGGGCCCGGCCGGGAGCCGGGCGTCGAGCGGGACAGCGGCGGGCACCTTCGGGTGCCCGCCGCATTTTCGTGTACCCACCGTGACCCGGTCCGTTGACATGCCCTTGGCCTCGCTGTAACTGTTGGATGCCACACCGCAAAACTGCGACAGAACCTTGTCGTTTTTCTGATCGCGCCCGTCGAGCTCTTCGACGCGGCCAGCTCCGTACAGCCCCCGGGCCGCCGCCGAGGACGCCGTCGGCCCGCCCTGCCGGCCGGCCCACGCCCGGCCGGTCCACCGGTACCGGTATCGATCAGAGACAGAGGGACTCATGCACCTGACCCGTATCCTCCGACGGCTGACGGCAGCGTCGGTCGCGGTGGGGATGCTCCTGCTCGGGGGGCCGGTCGCACCGGTCGCCCACGCGGCGGGCGGCCCCGACCTCGCGGCCGGCCGCACGGTCACCGCCAGCAGTACCAACGGCCAGTACGTCGCCCGGAACGTCAACGACGGTGACCGGTCCAGCTATTGGGAGAGCGCCGGCAACGCGCTGCCGCAGTGGATCCAGGTCGACCTGGGCGGCGCGCTCAGTGTCGACCAGGTCGTGCTCAGGCTCCCGGCCGGCTGGGAGAGCCGCAACGAGACGCTGACCCTGCTCGGCTCCACCGACGGCACCGGGTTCGCCACCGTGGTCGGCCCCGCCGCGCGGACCTTCGACCAGGCCGGCGGCAACGCCGTCCGCCTCGACTTCGGGGCCACCACCGCCCGCTACCTGCGGGTGCAGGTGACGGCCAACGACGTCTGGCCGGCCGCCCAGATCTCCGAGTTCGAGGTCTACGGCACCGCCACCGCCTCCACCGACCTGCTCCGGGGCCGCCCGCTGACCGCCAGCAGCGCCACCGCGGCCTACCTGGCGGCCAACGCGGGCGACGGCGACCGGTCGAGCTACTGGGAGAGCGCCAACAACGCCTTCCCGCAGTGGATCCAGGGCGACCTGGGAGCGGCCGTCCCGGTGAGCCGGCTGGTGCTGGGCCTGCCCGCCGGCTGGGAGCGCCGCACCCAGACGCTGAAGGTCCAGGGCTCCACCGACGGCAGTGCCTTCACCGACCTGATGCCTTCGGCGTCCTACACCTTCGACCCCCAGGGCGGGAACACCGCCACCGTCGACCTGCCGACCGTGACCACCCGGTTCCTGCGCCTGCTGGTCACCGCCAACTCGGCCTGGCCGGCGGCGCAGTTGGCCTCCTTCGAGGTCTACGGCCCGAAGGCCGGCGACACCCGGGCGCCGAGCGCGCCGACCGGGCTGGCGTACAGCCAGGCGGCGCCGGGGCAGATCCGGCTGAGCTGGCAGGCGTCCACCGACGACGTCGGCGTGACCGCCTACGAGGTCTACGCGGACGGGCAGTTGCTGACTTCCGTGGACGGTTCGGTGCTGTCGTACACCGACAGCCGCCCCGACAGCGCCACGGTCTCCTACTACGTCCGGGCCAAGGACGCCGCGGGAAACCAGTCGCCGAACAGCAACACCGTCACCCGCGCCGGCCAGGGCGGTGACACCCGGGCGCCGAGCGCGCCGACCGGGCTGGCGTACACCCGGCCGGGTTCGGGGCAGATCCGGCTGAGCTGGCAGGCGTCCACCGACGACGTCGGCGTGACCGCCTACGAGGTCTACGCGGACGGGCAGTTGCTGACTTCCGTGGACGGTTCGGTGCTGTCGTACACCGACAGCCGCCCGGACAGCGTCACCGTCTCCTACTACGTGAAGGCCAAGGACGCGGCCGGCAACCGCTCCGCGAGCAGCAACACCGTCACCCGGGCCGGCAGCGCCGGTGGCACCGACCTGGCGGCGGGCCGCCCGATCACCGCCTCCTCCACCGTCCACACCTTCGTCGCCTCCAACGCCAACGACAACGACGTCCACACCTACTGGGAGGGCGCGGGCGGAAGCTACCCGAGCGTGCTCACGGTGGCGCTGGGCGCGAACGCCGACACCGAGGCGGTCGTGCTGAAGCTCGACCCGGCGGCGGCCTGGTCCACCCGGACCCAGACCGTCGAGGTGCTGGGCCGGGAGCAGAGCGCTACGGCGTTCACCTCCCTGGCGGCGCCGAAGTCCTACACCTTCGACCAGCCGAGCGGGAACACCGTCACCGTCCCCGTGAGCGCCCGGGTGGCCGACGTCCAGCTGCGGATCACCGCCAACTCCGGTGCCCCGGCCGGACAGGTCGCCGAGTTCCAGGTGATCGGACGGCCCGCGCCCAACCCGGACCTGGTGGTCACCGGTCTCACCGCGGCCCCGGCCGAACCCTTGGAGAGCGACCCGGTCACGCTGTCCGCGACCGTGCGCAACACCGGGCCGCTCCCCGCCGGGCCGAGCGCCGTCACCCTCTACCTGGGCACCGCCAAGGTCGGTACCGCCCAGGTCGGCGCGCTGGCCGCCGGTGCCTCCGCCACCGTCTCGGCGCAGGCCGGGCCCCAGGCCGCCGGGAGCTACCCGCTCACCGCGAAGGCCGACGAGGCCAACGCCGTTATCGAGCAGGACGAGTCCAACAACAGCTGGACGGCTCCCGCTCCGCTCACCGTCCGGCCCGTCCCGGGTTCGGACCTGGTGGCCGCCCCGGTCGCCTGGTCGCCGGCCAACCCGGCCGCGGGCAACCCGGTGGACTTCACCGTGGCGCTCCGCAACCAGGGCAGCAGCGCCTCGGCCGGCGGAGCCCACGGCCTCACCCTGACCGTCGTCGACGCCGCCACCGGCGCCGTGGTGAGGACCCTGACCGGCGCGTACACCGGGGTGATCGCCCCGGGCGCCACCACCGCCCCGGTGCGGCTGGGCAGTTGGACGGCGGGCAACGGCCGTTGGACCGTGCGGACGGTGATCGCGCCGGACGCCAACGAGCCGGCCGTCAAGCAGGGCAACAACGCCAGCACCCAGCAGCTCTACGTCGGCCGCGGCGCCAACCTGCCGTTCGACACCTACGAGGCCGAGGACGGCGTGCTGGCCGGCGGCGCGGCGGTGGTCGGGCCCAACCGCACCATCGGCGACCTCGCCGGCGAGGCGTCCGGGCGCCTCGCCGTGACGCTGGACCGCACCGGGTCCTCGGTGGAGTTCACCGCCAAGGCGCCGACCAACACCCTGGTCACCCGCTTCTCCATCCCCGACTCGCCCTCCGGCGGCGGCACCGACGCGACCCTGGACGTGTACGTCGACGGCACCTTCCTCAAGGCCGTCGACCTCACCTCCCGGTACGCCTGGCTGTACGGGAGCGAGGCTTCGCCCGGCAACTCGCCCGCCGCGGGCAGCCCCCGGCACATCTACGACGAGGCGAACGTGCTGCTCGGGACGACCGTCCCGGCCGGGGCGAAGATCCGGCTGCAGAAGGACGCCGCCAACACCAGCGCCTACGCGATCGACTTCGTCGGCCTGGAGCAGGCGGTGCAGCAGCCGAACCCGGACCCGGCGAAGTACGCGGTGCCGGCCGGCTTCGGCCACCAGGACGTCCAGGACGCGCTGGACCGGGTGCGGATGGACACCACCGGGACCCTGGTCGGCGTCTACCTGCCCGCGGGCGACTACCGGACCGCCGCCAAGTTCCAGGTGTACGGCAAGCCGGTCAAGGTGATCGGCGCCGGTCCGTGGTTCACCCGCTTCCGCGCCCCGGCCGACCAGGCCAACACCGACATCGGCTTCCGCGCCGAGGCCAGTGCCAACGGCTCGACCTTCGCCGGCTTCGCCTACTTCGGCAACTACACCTCGCGGATCGACGGGCCGGGCAAGGTCTTCGACTTCTCCAACGTCTCCGGGATCACCATCGACAACATCTGGACCGAGCACATGGTCTGCATGTACTGGGGCGCCAACACGGACTCGATGCGGATCACCAACTCCAGGATCCGCGACACCTTCGCCGACGGCGTCAACATGACCAACGGCTCGACCGACAACCTGGTCTCCAACAACGAGGCCAGGGCCACCGGCGACGACTCCTTCGCGCTGTTCTCGGCGATCGACGCCGGCGGCGCGGACGAGAAGAACAACGTCTACGAGAACCTCACCAGCATCCTCACCTGGCGCGCGGCCGGCATCGCGGTGTACGGCGGCTACGCCAACACCTTCCGCAACATCCACATCGCCGACACCCTCTGCTACGCCGGGGTGACCATCTCCTCGCTGGACTTCGGGTACCCGATGAACGGCTTCGGCACCGATCCGACCAACCTCCAGAACATCTCCGTCGTCCGCGCCGGCGGCCACTTCTGGGGTGGGCAGACCTTCCCCGGGATCTGGGTCTTCTCGGCCTCCAAGAAGCTGCAGGGCATCCGGGTCAGCGATGTGGACATTGTCGATCCCACCTACAGCGGCATCATGTTCCAGACCAACTACAGCGGGGGACAGCCGCAGAACCCGGTCACCGACACGGTGTTCACCGACATCGCGATCAGCGGGGCCCGGCGCAGCGGTGACGCCTTCGACGCGAAGTCCGGATTCGGCGTCTGGGCCAATGAGCTGCCCGAACCCGGACAGGGCCCGGCAGTCGGCGAGGTGACGTTCAACCACCTCACGATGAACGGCAACGCGGTCGACCTCCGCAACACGACCTCCACCTTCCGGATCATCGTCAACCCGTAGGACCCGTCAACCCGGAGGACCTGTCGGACCCGTAGGGCCCGCAGGACCCGCGGTCCTCTCGCGGTCCTCGGAGGGTCCCGTCGTCCACGGTCCGGTGAGGGCGGGCGCACCGGCGCGCCCGCCCTCACCGGGCTGCCCGCGTGCGGCTCCCGCTGGTCCTCCGCCCAAGTCCCGGCCTCCGCAAGTGCTCTGTCAAAAGTTTGCGAGTTTGCGTCGCAATATTGCGAACCCGGCTTGCGGGCTGCTTAAGTGAGGCCACCGCCCGGCGATGCCCCTTCCGCCGAGGCACCCCCACCCGGAACCGCGGGGCCCGGCGCGTCCTGCTCCGCCCCGCCGCTCGAAAGGGCCCAGCACCCATGACCGGAAACCCGCGCGTCCGCAGATCCCTCGCCGTGCTCGCCGCCGCCGGCCTCGCCCTCGGCGCCGCGGCCTGCGGCAGCGCTTCCGACGGCGGTTCCGCCCCCGGAACCCCCGCCGCCGACGCCGCCGCGCCCCTGGACCCGGCCGCCCGGGTCACCATCTCGATCGACTGCCAACCCCCGGTCAACAAGCCCGCCGAGCGCAAGCAGTGGGCCGAGGACGTCGAGGCGTTCCGACAGCTCCACCCCAACGTCACCGTCGTCCCGAAGGACGGCTTCCCCTGCGAGGAGCCCGCCGCCTTCACCGCCCAGCTCAAGGGCCGGACCCAGACCGACCTCTTCTACAGCTACCTCACCGACCTCGACCAGGCCGTCGACGCCGACGCCGTCGAGGACATCTCCGCCTACGTGAACGAGACCTCCGTCCCCGCGCTCAAGGACATCGATCCCTCCGTCCTCGCCACCCTCGAAGCGGACGGGAAGCTCTACGGCCTGCCCTTCTCCAACTACCGGATGGGCCTGATCTACAACCGCAAGCTCTTCCAGCAGGCCGGACTCGACCCCGACAAGCCGCCGACGACCTGGGACGGCATCCGCGAGGCCGCCCGGAGGATCGCCGCCCTCGGCAACGGCGTCAACGGCTACGGCGACTACAGCGCCACCAACCAGGGCGGCTGGCACTACACCGCCGAGCTGTACGGCCTCGGCGGCAGCATGACCACCCCGGACGGCAGGAAGGCCGCCTTCCGTACCCCCGAGGGGCGCCAGGTCCTGCAGAACCTGCACGACCTGCGCTGGACCGACAACGCCATGGGCGCCACCCAGGGCCTCAAGTGGCCGGACCTGATGACCCAGATGTCCACCGACAAGCTGGGCATGTACGTCGGCGCTCCGGACGACATCACCTACATGGTCCAGACCCTCAAGGGGAACTACGCCGACTACGGCATGGGCCCGATGCCCGGTGGCAGGGCGGCGCTGCTCGGCGGCAACGACTACCTGTTCAAGAAGGGGCTCACCCCCGACCAGATCAAGGCCGGGATCGCCTGGATCGACTTCAAGTTCCTGACCGTCGGCAAGGGCCAGTTCGACTACGCCCGCACCAAGAACGACGGCCTGCCGGTCGGACTGCCCCAGCCCTCCTTCTTCACCGGCGCCAGCCTGGCCGCCGACAACGCGGCCAAGGCGGCCTCGGCGACCGTCCCGGTGGCCAACTACGCGCCCTACCTGGCCACCCCGGTGCCCGGCCGGACCGAGCCCGCCAACGCCCAGCAGATCTACAAGATCCTCGACACCGCCGTCTCGGCCGTGCTCACGGACCGGGACGCCGACCTCGACAAGCTGCTGGCGACGGCCGCGAGCCAGGTCGACCAGGTACTGGCCAACCTCTGACGGCCGTCCGCACCGAGGCTCTCCGACCGACCCGAAGCACCGGGAACGCCGGGAACGCCGGGAACGCCCGAGCCGCCCGACCGACCCGAAGTACCCGAAGCACCGGGAACGCCCGAGGCGCCCGGCCGACTCCCGAAGCCCGCCGTCAGGAGCCCACCCCTTGGCAGCCACCGCCCACCACCCCCGCCCCGGCCGGCTGCGGCAGCGCGTCCGGCACCACCTCACCGCCCACGGGTTCCTGCTCGGCGCCCTGCTCTGCTTCGCGTACTTCTCCTGGTACCCGATGCTCCGCGAAGTGGTGATGAGCTTCCAGCGGACCCGGCGCGGCCGCACCACCTGGGTCGGCCTGCAGAACCTCGACCGCGTCGTCCACGACCCGGCGTTCTGGCAGGCATGGCGCAACACCCTGCTGTTCACCGTGCTCGCCCTGCTGCTCGGCTTCGCGCTGCCGTTCGTGGTCGCCCTGCTGCTCAACGAACTGCGCGGCGCCCGGACGTACCTGCGGGTCCTGGTCTACCTGCCGGTGATGATGCCGCCGGTCGCCTCCGTGCTGCTCTTCAAGTACTTCTACGACCCCGGCCACGGCCTGTTCAACCGGATCCTCGAACTCCTCCACCTGCCCACCTCGGCCTGGCTGAACTCCGCCGACACCGCCATGGTCTCGGTGGTGCTCGCCGCCACCTGGATGAACATGGGCAGCGCCACCCTGGTCTACCTGGCCGC
Source organism: Kitasatospora sp. NPDC094019 (assembly GCF_044764505.1). NCBI lineage: Bacteria > Bacillati > Actinomycetota > Actinomycetes > Kitasatosporales > Streptomycetaceae > Kitasatospora > Kitasatospora sp. NPDC094019. Next base: position 244,458 of record NZ_JBIWIF010000003.1, on the reverse strand, counting down.
CCTGCAGAACATCCCCGGCGAGCTCTACGAGGCCGCCGAACTCGACGGCGCCGGCCTGTTCCGCCGGATCCGGCACGTCACGATCCCGCAGACCCGGCTGATCCTCTCCCTGCTCCTGCTGCTCCAGATCGTCGCCACCATGCAGGTCTTCGTGGAGCCCTACCTGCTCACCGGCGGCAACGGCCCCGAGGGCTCCACCACCACCGTGGTCCACCTCATCTACCAGTACGCCTTCAACTTCAACAACTACGGCGGCGCCTCGGCGCTCGGCCTGGTCATGCTGGTCGTCCTGGCCGGCTTCTCCGCCCTCTACGCACGGCTCGCCCGTCGCACCGACCAGGACTGAGGCCACCCATGCGCACCCTGATCTCCGACGTCCAGCTCAACCGGCCGCGCGGCCGGCTGGTCCACCGGATCGTCCTCGTCGTGACCGTGGCAGGCTTCACCCTGGTCTTCCTCGGCCCGCTCTACTGGCTGGTCACCGGCGGCCTCAAATCGGCCCACGAGGTCGTCCAGAGCCCGCCCACCCTCGTTCCGCGCGAACTGCACCCCGGCACCTACGCCGAGGCGTGGCGCCAACTGCGGCTCGGGCGGCTGCTCTCGAACACCTTGGTCTACGCCCTCGGGGCGCTCGCCTTCCAACTGGTCTTCGACGTCGCCGCCGCGTACGCGCTCTCCAAGCTCCGCCCCCTCCTCGGCCGGCTCGTCCTCGGCATGATGCTGGCCACCCTGATGGTCCCGGCCGCGGTGCTGGTCGTCCCGCAGTACCTGACCGTGCTCGACCTGCCGCTGCTCCACGTCGACCTGGTCGGCACCCCGTGGGCGATCTGGCTGCCGACGGTCGCCAACGCCTTCGGCATCTTCCTGCTCAAGCGGTTCTTCGACTCGATCCCCGACGAGCTGCTCGCCGCCGCCGCGATCGACGGCGCCGGGCCGGTGCGGACCCTGTGGTCGGTCGTGCTGCCGATGTCCCGGCCGATCCTCGGCGTGGTCTCGATCTTCGCCGTGGTCAACGTCTGGAAGGACTTCCTCTGGCCGCTGCTGGTCCTGCCCGACCCGCGCGACCAGCCGCTCAACACCGGCATCAACTCCCTCTCCCTGGGCGTCCCGCAGAACGTCCTGATCGCCGCCCTGGCCATCGCCTCGGCGCCCACGATCGTGTTCTTCCTGATCTTCCAGCGGAACATCATGGCCGGCCTCACCACCGGCAGCCTCAAGGGCTGACCCACCCCCGACCCCGAAGGAGGGCCCCGTGGCCCAGCAGCCCGAGTCCCCGCCGTGGTGGCGCGACGCCGCCGTCTACCAGGTCTACCCGCGCAGCTTCGCCGACGGCGACGGCGACGGCGTCGGCGACCTCGCCGGCATCCGCGCCCGGCTGCCGCACCTCGCCCGGCTCGGCGTGGACGCCGTCTGGTTCAACCCCTGGTACCCGTCCCCGCAGAAGGACGGCGGGTACGACATCACCGACTACCGCGCCGTCGACCCCGTGCTCGGCACCCTCGACGAGGCCGAGAAGCTCATCGCCGAAGCCGCCGGCCTCGGCCTGCACACCGTCGTCGACATCGTCCCCAACCACGTCTCCGACCGGCACCCGTGGTTCCGCGCCGCCCTCGCCGCCCCGCCCGGCAGCCCCGAACGCGAGCGCTTCCACTTCCGCGACGGCCGGGGCGAGAACGGCCGGCTCCCGCCCAACAACTGGCGGTCGGAGTTCGGCGGCCGCCCCTGGACCAGGACCGCCGACGGCCAGTGGTACCTGCACCTGTTCGCCGCCGAGCAGCCCGACCTCAACTGGGACCACCCCGAGGTGCGGGCCGAGCACGAGGCCGTCCTGCGGTTCTGGTTCGACCGCGGCGCCGCCGGGGTGCGGATCGACTCCGCCGGACTGCTGGTCAAGGACCCGGGCCTGCCCGACCTCACCCCCGGGGGCCCGCACCCCTACGTCGACCGGGACGACCTGCACCGGGTCTACCGCTCCTGGCGCGCCGTCGCCGACTCCTACCACCCGCCGCGGGCCCTGATCGGCGAGGTGTGGGTCCCCGACGCCGAGCGCTTCGCCCGCTACCTCCGCCCCGACGAACTCCACACCGCCTTCAACTTCGACTTCCTCGCCCGCCCCTGGGACGCGGCCGAGCTGCGCGCCTCGATCGACAGCACGCTCGCCGCGCACGAACCGGTCGCGGCCCCCGCCACCTGGGTGCTCGCCAATCACGACGTCACCCGGACGGCCACCCGCTACGGGCGCGCCGACACCCGCTTCGACTTCGCCGCGAAGGCGTTCGGCATCCCCACCGACCTCGCCCTCGGCCGCCGCCGGGCCCGCGCCGCAGCGCTGCTCACCCTCGCCCTGCCCGGCTCGGTCTACCTCTACCAGGGTGAGGAACTCGGCCTGCCGGAGGTCGAGGACCTGCCCCCGGACCGGCTCCGCGACCCGATGCACCACCGCTCCGGCGGCACCGACCCCGGCCGCGACGGCTGCCGGGTTCCGCTGCCCTGGTCCGGGGACCGCCCCCCGTACGGCTTCTCCACCGCGCCCGGCGCCGCCGAACCCTGGCTGCCGCAGCCCGCCGACTGGGCGTCGCTCACCGTCGAGGCCCAGACCGGCGACCCGGGCTCGACGCTGGAGCTCTACCGCACCGCCCTGCGGCTGCGCCGGACCGCGATCACCGGCGGCCTCCGGTGGCGGCCGGCCCCCGAGGGCGTGCTCGCCTTCGACCGCGGCACCGGCTTCACCTGCCTGGTCAACCTCTCCCCGCGCCCGGTCCCGATCGACGACCCCGGTGAAATCCTGCTCTCCAGCGGTGCCCTGACGGCGCAGGTGCTGCCTCCGGACACCGCGCTGTGGCTGGGGCGGGCCTGAGGCCGCGTCCGGGAGCCCGCACACGGGCATGGTGACGGCCCGTGGCGGGTGTCCCGTCGGGCTCCGGGGCGGCGGCCCGCCACCGGAGGATCGGATTCCGGTCAAGCTTGCCGGTTCACGTCTCCTGCACGGGACACGCACATGATCTCTGCGTAGGGTGATCGCGTTCGACCCCCCGGGCCCGCCCCGCGCGGGCCGCACCACCTCCATCCTCACCAGCATTGGAGCGAAACACCCATGGCCGTTCGCCAGTTGTGGAAGCGCCTGATATCCGCCGCGGCCCGCAGGGGGCTCGCCGCCACCGTCGGCGCGTTCGCGCTGATCGCCGCCCTCGTGGTGGGCGGCACCGCGGCGGGAACCTCCACCGCCTCGGCCGCGACCTCGGGCTGGGGCGGACCGGGGACCTGGGCCTGCGGCGGCGCGCCGATCCAGTCCGGCTGGGTCCTCACCCTCTACGACCGCAACGGGTGCAGTGGCCGGGGCTCCTGGTACCAGGAGCCGGTCAAGGACGGCATCTGGACCTGCTCCGGCTCGCCCGTCGTCCCCGGGTACGTCATCACCGACCACACCACCACCGGGTGTTCGGGCATCGGCTCGTGGCGCCACAACCTGCCGAAGGACGGCATCTGGACCTGCAGCGGCTCGCCGGTGGTGAACGGGTACGTCCTCACCGACCGCCTCGTCAACGGCTGCGGCGGCGCCGGATCCTGGCGCCACAACCTCGCCCGCGTCGGCCTCTGGACCTGCCCCTACTCGCCGATCCCGGCCGGGTTCCGCGCCGCGACCTACAACGCCGGCGGGTGCAGCGGCCTGGGCGCCTGGGTGCTCGTCAAGGCTTGACCGGACCACCCGTCCGGACACCCCCGGCCGGGCCGGGGGTGTCCGGACGGCCGGCGCCTACCCGAGGACCCGCGCCAGGTCCTCCGCCTCGCGCAACTGCGCGACGCCCAGGCGCCGCAGGCCCACCAGCAGGCGGGCGGTGTCGGTCACCTCGGCCGGCGGCACGGGCGGCCGACCGGACAGCGGCACGCCCAGCAGCGCCGCGAGCTCCGGTGCCGGCCACGCCAGCACCGTCGCGAAGTCGACCAGCAGGTCGGGCGTCACCGGCTGCTCGCCGGTGGCGATCCGCCCGTAGGCGTCGGACATCCAGGAACGGCCGGTCAGCAGGCGGAAGACCTTCGCCGTGCCCGTCCAGCCGAGGTTGCGCACCGCGACCAGTCGCATCAGCAGGTTGCCCGGCTGCGCCGACCGCGGCAGCCGGGCCGGCAGCCCCTCGATCCGACCGCCCTGCGGCGACGGTGATGACGGCGGCAACGCGGCCACGAAGTCCAGGAGTTCGCCCCGCCGTTCGGCGGGCAGCGCCCGGCAGAGCCGCAGCACGCCGACGACCGAGGTGGTGACCATGCCCCCGACCGGCGCGAGGTCCGGCGGCAGCGGGACGTCCGCGATCTCGAACAGGTCCGCGGGATCCAGGCCGAGCGCCGGTGCGAGGTTCCGCAGCAGCGGTCCGTCCGGCGTCGCACCGGCCAGGACGGCGGCCGACGCCGGTCCGGCGGCACGCGCGGCGGATTCCGGTCCGCGGTGGTCCAGGAGCCGTTGCAGCAGGACGGTGAAGGAGGGGAGCTCGGACATGCCGCCAGCATAGGGCGGCCCGACCCACCCCGATGACCTGCGCCGGACGGGTCGGCCGTCACCGACCGTGACCGACCGGGGCGGACGTGCGGCCTGCTCGAAGCCGCCCGCCCGTCGCCCGCCGCCGACGGCTCCGCCGCCCCTGCTGCTTCAGAGCGTCGCGGCGTCGATGACGAAGCGGTAGCGGACGTCACCGGCGAGCAGCCGGTCGTATGCCTCGTTCACCTGCTCCGCGCGGATCGTCTCGATCTCGGCCGCCACCCCGTGCTCGGCGCAGAAGTCCAGCATCTCCTGGGTCTCCGCCATGCCGCCGATGCCCGAACTGCTCATGCTGCGGCGGCGCCCGCTGAGCGACTGGAGGTGCACCCGCACCGGCTCCTCGGGCAGACCGAGGTTGACCATCGCGCCGTCGGTGCGCAGCAGCCCGAAGTACGCGGCGTGGTCGATCGGGGCGGAGACGGTGTTGAGCACCAGGTCGAGGCTGCGCGCGAGCCGCTCGAAGGTCGCCGGGTCCGAGGTGGCCCGGTAGTCGTCGGCACCCAGGCGCAGGCCGTCCTCCCGCTTGCGCAGCGACTGGGAGAGCACGGTCACCTCGGCGCCGAGCGCGTGGGCGAGCTGCACGGCCATGTGCCCGAGCCCGCCGAGCCCGACCACGGCGACCCTGCGGCCCGGGCCGGTCCTCCAGTGGCGCAGCGGCGAGTAGGTGGTGATGCCGGCGCACAGCAGCGGCGCGGCCACGTCCAGCGCCAGGGCGTCCGGCACCCGCACCACGAAGTGCTCGTCGACGACGATCTCCTGCGAGTAGCCGCCGTAGGTGGGCTGCCCGTCCCTGCCGACGGCGTTGTACGTCCAGACCGGCACTTCGGCGCAGTACTGCTCCAGACCGGCCCGGCAGTCGTCGCAGACCCGGCAGGAGTCGACCATGCAGCCGACACCGACCCGGTCGCCGACCCGGTGGCGGGTGACCCCGGGGCCGACCTCGCGGACGACGCCGGTGATCTCGTGCCCGGGCACCATCGGGAAGATCTCCCCGCCCCAGCCGGCCCGGACCTGGTGCAGGTCGGAGTGGCAGATGCCGGCGTAGGCGACGGTGATCCGCACGTCGCGCTCGCGGACGGCGCGGCGCTCGACGGTCGTGCGCTCCAGCGGGGCCTTGGCGGCGGGGGCGGCGTAGGCGGTCACGGTGGTCGTGGTGCTCATGGCGTTCGTTCCCCTCGGTCGGCCGTCGGCCCTCCCATCCTCGCGGAGCGCACCGGAGCGAACCAGTCGGGTCACCCACCCGGCCCGCGTGCGCCCCGACCCGCGCGCCGGGGCGCACGCGGGCCGGGCCGCACCGGTCACGCCGGGGGGACCACCAGGGCCACGGTCAGGGGACGGTCCCCGGCGTTCGGTCCGGCCTCGACGGTGTGGACGCCCGGGTTGGTGCGCCAGGCACGGGCCGCGGTGTCCCAGCTCTGGACGGCCCGGAGGGGTACCGTGATCCGGGCGGTCGCGACGGCGCCGGGGGCGGCCTCGACCACCGCGAAGCCTGCCAGCGCGCGGTCCGGGCGGCTGCGGTCGGAGCCGTCCGTGGCCAGGTAGACCTGGACCACCTCCCGGCCGGTCCGCACTCCGGTGTTGCGCACCCGGACGGCGACCTCGGCCAGCACCTCCGGGGCCCCGGTCCCCGCGCCGGGGTCCGCGCCTTCCACCAGCCGGGCCTCCAGGCCCTCGTAGGACCAGTCGGTGTAGCCCCGGCCGGCGCCGAACCAGTAGGCGGGGGCGGCGCCGGCCCGGCGCTGCCAGGCCCGGTAACCGATGAACAGCCCCTCGGCGTACTCCAGCCGGCCGTCGGTGGGCACCACCTCCCAGACCGGACTGTCGGCCTCCTCGGCCGGCCAGGTGGTGGGCAGTCGGCCGCCCGGCTCGACCGCGCCGAGCAGCACGTCGGCCAGGGCCTCGCCGGCCTGCTGTCCGGGGAACCAGCAGAGCAGCACGGCGGCCACGGACTCGCGCCACGGCATCACCACCGGGGCGCCGGCGTTGACCACCACCACCGTGCGCGGGTTGGCCGCCGCGACCCGGGCGACCAGTTCGTCCTGGCGGCCCGGGAGCCGCAGGTCGGCCCGGTCCACGCCCTCGCTCTCCACCTCCTCGGTGGTGCCGACCACGACGATCGCGACCTCGGCCGCGCGGGCCGCCGCCACGGCGCGTTCGACCAGCTCGTCCGGGGAGGCGGTCGGCTCGGCGTGACCGAGGGCGAAGGACACCAGTCCGAAGCCGGCGAACTCGCCGGTCTCCGGCATGGTGCAGGTCAGCGCGACCGCCGCCCGCCCGCCCGCGGGGAGTTCCACCTCGAAGCGTCGCTCCGGAGGGTTGAGGAAGGCCGCGGCAGGGTCCTCGCCCTCGGGCAGCAGCACCCCGTCGAACAGGACCTCGCCGTCCGCCTCCAGGGTGAACCTGCCGACGCCGCGCACGGCCAGCAGGTGCCGTCCGCCGGTTCCGGCCGACAGGCCGCCGGTCAGCCGGACGGCGGCGAGATCGGCGAAGGAGACGCCGCCCGGGAGCGAGCCCAGCCAGCGGACGCTGCCGTCGGGGAGGGCGGCGGTCCCGAGCGGGGCCCCGTCGGCGCCGAGCAGTTCGGCGGTGCACGGGAAGGCCGCGGTGGGGACGAAGGTCCGCGGGTCGGCGCCGGTCTCGTGCACCAGCGCGGTGTCCGCTCCCAGTGCGGCGCGCAGGCCGTCCAGCGGGCCGACGACCCGGGTCGGGAGGACCTGCGCGCTGCCGCCGCCGCCGATCCGGGCCTCGGTCGCGGCCGCGCCGATCAGCGCCACCGAGCCGGGCGCCGGGTCCAGCGGCAGCACCCGGCCCTCGTTGCGCAGCAGGACGAAGGAGCGGGCCGCCAGCTCGCGCACCAGCGCCTCGCCGTCCACCGGAGCGGGCAGTTCTCCGGCCGGGACGGCGGCCGGCGTGCCGGCCAGCAGTCCGACCCGGGCGGCCAGCCGCAGCACGTCGCGGGCCAGCCCGTCCACGGCCGACTCGGGCACCAGGCCCTCCCGGACGGCCGTGACCAGGTGCTCGCCGTAGACGGTGGCCGGTCCCGGCATGGCGATGTCGAGCCCGCCGAGCGCCGAGCGGACGGTGTCGCGGGCGCCGGTCCAGTCGGAGACCAGTGCGCCGTCGAAGCCCCACTCCTCGCGCAGGAGGGTGAGGTTGAGCTCGGTGTGCTCGCTCATGCTCGTGCCGTTGACGGCGTTGTAGGCGGTCATCAGGCCCCAGGGGTGGGCCTTTCTGACGATGGTCTCGAACGGTGCCAGGTACAGCTCGCGCAGGGTGCGCTCGTCGGCCCGGACGTCGACGGTGTAGCGGTCGGTCTCCGAGTCGTTGGCGACGAAGTGCTTGGGTGTCGTCGCGACGCCGCCGTCCTGGACACCTGACACCAGGGCCGCGCCGATCTCGCCGGTGAGCAGCGGGTCCTCCGAGTAGCACTCGAAGTGGCGGCCGCCGCGCGGCCCGCGGTGCAGGTTGACGGTGGGCGCGAGCACAACGTGGGCGCCCTTGCGCCGCGCCTCCTGGGCCAGCAGCCGGCCGGCCCGCCGGGCCAGGCCGACGTCCCAGGTGGCGGCGAGCGCGGTCGGCGACGGAAGGGCGATGGACGGGTCGTCCGCCGTCCAGTGTTCGCCGCGGACGCCGGCCGGGCCGTCGGACATCACCAGGCGGCCGAGGCCGATCTCCTCGTTGGCCGGCAGCGACCACATGTCGGCGCCGGCGAGCAGGGCGACCTTGGCGGGCAGGTCCAGCCGGGCGAGCGCGGTCTCGACGGCGGCCTCGCGGCGGGCGTCGGCGGGAGCGCGGTCGGTGTCGCCGGTCATGTCCTTCTTCTCCTCGGGGTCGTCGACGGCTCGGATCCACCCGTCCAGCGCGGCCAGGAAGCCCTCGTGGTCGTCCCGGTGGACGGTGTGCCCGGCCTCCGGCACGGTGCGGACCTCGAAGCCGCGCGCCCGCAGCAGTCCGGCGTCGGCCGGACCCACCAGCATGCTTCCGTCGGCCAGTACCACCAGCGAGGGCACGGCGGGCGCGTCCGGCAGGCCGGACCGCTGGTCGGCCAGGGCGAGGGCGGAGTCCTGGTCCCAGAGGGCGAGGGTGGCGAGCTCGACCTCGACGTCGGCCCGCTCCCAGCGCGGGTTGAGGGCGGTGATCTGCTCGGCGGTGGCGTGCCGGAACTCCGCGAACACCGCCGGGTCCAGGCCCTCGGCGAGGGCGAACTGCCAGGCGGGGTCGACGTACACGGCACGGGCCGGCCGCAGCCGTTCCACCGCGCGCAGCAGTGAGATGCCGCCGAGCGAGTGGCCGACGGCCAGTTCGATCCCGGTGGGGAGGGTGTCCACGAGGTCCTGCGCGTAGGCGTCGAGGTCGTAGCGCTCCCGGGGGGTCGCGCCGGTGCCGCGAGGGCTGAGCCCGTGGCCGCGCTGGTCCACGGCGATCACGCGGTAGCCGCGTTCGGCCAGCGCCGGTCCGACCCGGCGCCAGGTGCGGTGGTCGGACATGATGCCGTGCACCAGCACGGCCAGGCGGTCTCCGGTTCCCCATTCCTGGGTGTGCAACTTCACGGATCCACTGCCTTTCTGACGGTCTGTCATGTTCTGTCGAGAGTGTTGTGGGGGCTTGACGGTGTTCTCGGGGGTCGGGGGTGGGTCGGGGATCGCGGATGGCGCCGGGTCCCGGGCGGAGGGTCCCGGCGGGGGCTCAGCGGACGCCGCGGATCGGGCGGACCGCCAGCGCGCCGGCGACCGCGAGCACGGCGCCGAGCGAGAACAGGGGGGTGTAGCCGCCGAGGCCGACCACGGCGGAGGCGACGAAGGGCGCGACGATCTGCGGTCCGGCGTTGGCGATGTTGAGCACGCCCAGGTCGCGGGCGGCGTCCTCGGCGCTGGGCAGGACCATGGTGACCAGTGCGGTGTCGACGGCCATGAAGCAGCCGAAGGCGAGCCCGTTGACCGCCGAGAACACGATCATGCCGGGCCAGGTCGGGCTGAGCACCGGGATCAGCAGCGCGGCGGCGGAGAGCGCGGCGGACACGGCGACGAAGGGCTTGCGCCGGTCCAGGCGGTCGGAGAGCACGCCGCCGGCGACCGTGGACACGGCCATCGCGACGGCCGACACGGGGGTGAGGATCGCGATCGCGTCCTCGGGCCGCAGGCCGGAGGGCAGGTCGATGTGGTCCTGGAGGATGTAGAGCTGGTAGCCGACCACGGCGAAGTAGCCGAGGACCAGCAGGGCCCGGCCGATGAACGCCCAGCGGAAGTCGCGCTCGCGGAGCACGCCCAGGAAGGCGGCGGCCTGGTCGCGCAGTGGCACGGCCGTCCGGGCGGGCATCCGCCGCTCGCGGGCGAGGCCGCTGAACAGCGCGGCGGCCAGTGCCACCAGCAGTCCGAGGACCAGATAGCCGGTGCGGAGGTGGTCGGAGAAAGCGGAGGCGAGCAGGACGCCGAGGGTGGAGCCGAGCGGCAGGCCGAGGCCGACGGCCGCCGAGGCGGTTCCCCGGCGTGCGGCGGGGACGCGGTCGGGCACCACCGAGGTGATCGCGGCCTGGTAGAAGTTCATCGCCGCCTGGCCGAGGCACCAGGCGACGCAGACCAGTAGGACCGAGTTCACGCTGCCGAGCAGGGCCATCGTGGCGACCGCTGCGAGCCCACCGCCCAGGATCCACGGGTTGCGGCGGCCGGAGCGGTCGGACAGCGCGCCGGCGAAGGGGTTGAACACGGTGGCGAGGATCGCGGCCACGCCGCTGACCAGGCCGAGGTTGGCCACCTTGGCGGCGGGGTCGAGGTGCTCGATCTGCAGGGGCAGCAGCACGCTGCCGACGCCGATGTAGAGCGCGTACATCGCGGTGTTGCCGGTGAGGAGCAGGGGGAGCAGGCCGCGGGTGGGGGCCGCGGGGCTGTCGGTGGTGATCGCGGGGTGGTCGGCGGTGGTGGTGGTGTCAGTGGCGTCGCCGGTGGTGATCGCGGGGTGGTCGGCGGTGGTGGCTCTTCGGGTGTCCTGCGGTACGTCGCGGTCGGGGGAAAGGGCCACGGTGCCCTCCAGAAGACGTGCCCGGCTGGGGTGGGGGTGCCGAGCGGTGGACCGAAATGAGAGGTTACACGTGTAACGCTTACTCGTGTAACCAGATGTTTAGCAGGGCGTTCCCGCCCTGGGCCAGGCCCGGCCGTGAAAAGATTCGAACCGTTATGAACAGCGACCCCACCGATCCCGCCGCCCCGCCGCCGCCCGCCGCCCCTCCCACCAGCGCGGACGTCGCGCGGCTGGCCGGCGTCTCCCGGGCCACGGTCTCCTTCGTCCTCAACAACACGCCCGGCGGCCGGGTCGGCGAGCAGACCAGGGCCAGGGTGCTGGCCGCCGCCGACCGCCTCGGCTACGTGCCGCACGCCGGTGCCCGGTCCCTGCGGGCCGGCCGCACCGGCCTGATCCTGATGGCCGGTTCCACGGTGCCGATCGGCCCGTTGTTCAGCGGCTTCTACCGGGAGTTCCAGGACGCGCTGCTGCCGCGCGGCTACACCGGTGTGCTGCTCGGCACCACGCTGGGCAGCGGCGACGACGCGGCCCGCGCCTGGGCCGAGCTTCGGCCCACCGCGGTGGTCTGTCTCACGCCCGGGCTCACCGCCGACGGTGTGCGGATCCTGCTGCGCTCCGGCACCCGGGCGGTGTTCACCCTCGGTCCCGAGCCGGTGCCCGGCGCGCACGCGCTGATCATGGACCAGGTCGAGGTGGGCCTCTGTGCCGCCGCCCACCTGCTGGAGCGCGGCCGCCGCCGGATCGGCGTCGTCGTCCCCGCCGATCCCGCGCTGTCACCGTTCAGCGCCGCGCGCCTGGCCGGCGTCCGCGCCGCCGTCGAGGCGGCGGACGTCGGGGCCCGGGTCGAGCCGCTGCCGCTGGAGTACACCGAGGAGTCGGCCGCCGGCCTGGTCGCGCGCTGCCGCGAACTCGCCCTGGACGGCCTGTTCGGCTACAACGACGAGTACGCGATGCTCGCCCTGCGCGCACTCCAGGATGCCAGGCTCGACGTCCCCGGCGAGCTCGCCCTGGTCGGCGCGGACGACCTGCTGCTGGGCCGACTGCTGCGCCCGAGGCTGACCTCGGTGCGGATGCGGCTGCCGGGCGGCGGCCACCTCGCCGACCTGGTCGACCGTGCGCTGACCGATCCCGGGGCGGCCCTGGGCAGCCATGACCTGATGACCGTGGAGCTGGTGGCCCGCGACTCCTCCTGAGCGCGGCCGTCGGGCGGCCGTACGACGGCCCGACGGGCGGGCCGTGCCGGGCCGCCGGGGCCGGACGCCGGTGGTGGCCACGCCCCCGGTCGGGGCGTGCCCACCACGGGCCAGGCTGCCGACGGCTGCCGGTGGCGGCGGCCGGTCACACCCTCCGGATGGAGTAGGCGATGCCGGTGCCGGCGCAGGAGCCGCTGTTGAACGAGCCGCTGATCACCCAGCCCGCCGGGATGGGCGACTGGGAGCACACGGTGATCGAGGTCTGGGTGGTGATCTTCACCAGGGTGTAGGCGATCCCGGTGCCGGTGCAGCTGCTGTTGTTGTAGGCGCCGGTGATGACCCAGCCGCCGGGGAGGGGCGACTGCGAGCAGACGGTCAGGGAGGTCTGGTTGGCGGAGTCCACCAGGGTGTAGCCGACGCCGGTGCCGACGCAGCTGCCGTTGTTGTACGCGCCGGTGATGACCCAGCCCGGGGGGATGGGCGACTGCGAGCAGACCGTGATCGAGCTCTGGGTGGTGATCTTGACCAGGGTGTAGCTGACGCCCGTGCCGACGCAGCCGCTGTTGTTGTACGCGCCGGTGATGACCCAGCCCGCCGGAATCGGTGACTGGGAGCAGGCGGTGACGGAGCTCAGGTTGGCGACACTGTTGAGGGTGTAGCCGACGCCGGTGCCACCGCAGCCGCTGTTGTTGTAGGCGTTGACGATCACCCAGCCCGGGGGGATCGGGGACTGGGAGCAGACGGTGATCGAGCTCTGGGTGGTGATCTTGACCAGGGTGTAGCTGACGCCGGTGCCGATGCAGCCGCCGTTGTTGTAGGCACCGGTGATGACCCAGCCGCCGGGGATCGGCGACTGCGAGCACACGGCGGAGAGGCTGGTCAGGTTGCTGGTGTCGGTGATGGTGTAGGCGACGCCGGTGCCGGTACAGCTGCTGCTGTTGTACGCGCCGGTGATGACCCAGCCGGCCGGGACGGGGGAGTTGGAGCAGATGGTCGCGCTGCCGGTCAGCCGCTGCGGGGTGGCGTGGGCCTGGGCGGACGCGGCCGTCACCATTCCCAGCATCAGCAGGACGACTGTCATCAGGTGGGAGAAATGATTCCGTAGGGTCTTCACAGTGGGCCTCGGATTCCTCTGGGTGCTCACTACGGGCATGGCAGGGCCGAGACGGGCCAGTGGTCTATACCGGTGGCCGTCTCGGCTGAGATGCTGTCAGAGTCGTTCCGGCGGCACCAGAGTGCCCCCTGGCGGCCTCCTCCCTTCGCGGGAGCCGGTGCACGGGCGCTGCAAGGGGCGGTGTGCGGGCGCTCCGCGGGGCCCGCCCACGAGGGCCCGATCCGCATCCGGACGAGTGATCATCAGATCAACCGTCGGAGTGGGTGTTTGATGATCAGCTCATGCTGTGACTTTCTGTGACTGCCGCCGCCAGCCCACAGGAGTCGTGTCGTGAGGCCACTCGCCACTTTCGGTCCGTCCGTCGAGCGCAGGCTCGCCCAGTTGCTCGCACTGCTGCTCGTCCTGCCCTCGCTGGTGCTCTCCGGAGCGGGGCCCGCCTACGCCCAGACCTGGACGGTGGAGGGCCAGAACATCCCCTCCGCCTTCGACTGCGACCACCTGTACTACAGCAACTACCGCTCCGGCATGGAGTTCGCCAACGACGCCGCCGGCGCCGCGACCGTCCGCAACACGGTGATCAGCAAGCGGGTCGGCAGCGGCCTGCCGGACTACTGGTCCACGAACATGGCGATGGGCACCGACCCCGACACCGGCCGGGTCGCCGCCTTCTACTCCAGCTACACCACCTCGAACCTCAAGCTCTACAAGCACGTCTCCGGCACCGACACGGTCACCGACCAGATCGCCGGCGGCGCCACCCGCAACCTGCCGGGCGGCGTCAACTGGGGCGGGCTGGGTGCGAACCCGCGCACCGGCATGCTCTACGGCGCGCAGAACGGCGGCGCCCCCGTGCTGTTCGAGATGAACCTGGCGACCGGCGCCACCCGCACCTGGTCGCGCGGCAGCACCCTCACCTCCGTCCCGGCGAACGACCCGGTGTTCGCGTCCGGCACCCTGGTGCCGGACATCTTCGTCGACGTCGACGGCGGCGTGTACTACGGGATCGTCTACTCCGGCTCCACCTACATCTACCGGCTCGACCCCGCCACCGGCACCACCGCGCAGGCCGTCCGGCTCAGCGGCGCCGGCGCCGGCAACGGCTTCAACAACTACGGCATGGCCTTCTTCGACGGCGCCATCTACCTCGGCTACTACGGCGGCGCGCTCTATCGGGCGGACCCGCGCACCGGTGTCTCGGTCCAGGTGGCCGGCGGCAACGCCCAGGACAACCAGACCGGCCGGATCAGCTCCGAGTCCGGCGGCTCCTGGCCGATCACCGACCTGGCCAGCTGCGCCGTGGCGCCCAACCTGACCTCCAAGCTGGTGGTCGCCAAGACCACCGACACCACGACCGCCAAGCCCGGCGGCACCGTCCGTTACACCGTCACCGCCCGGAACGACGGCGCCGTGCCCGTGACCGGGGCCACCGTCACCGACGACCTCGGCGGGGTGCTGGACGACGCGGCCTACAACGACGACGCGGCCGCCACCGTCGGCGGCACGCCCACCGCGAACCGGCCCGCGTACGACCCCGCCAGCCGCACCCTGAGCTGGAGCGGGGACCTCGCACCCGGGGCGACGGTGACCATCACCTACTCCGTCCGGGTGGGCGACCCGCCCGGCGGGGACGGTGTCCTGCGGAACGCGGTCACGGTGCCCGACAGCAACTGCGGCGCGCTCTCCACCGACCCCGCCTGCACCACCGAGGTCCCGGTCGCCCGGCTGGCGATCCGCAAGTCCGTCACCCCCGAGGCCCCGCAGCCCGGTTCCACCGTCACCTGGACGGTCACCCTCACCAACGACGGCGAGGCCGACTGGACCGGTGCCACCCTCACCGACGACCTGACCGACGTGGTCGACGACGCCGTCTACAACGACGACGCCACCGCCCGCAACGCCGACGGCTCCGGCGCCGGTCCCGTCACCTGGACCCCCGCCGACCGCACCCTGCGCTGGACCGGCACGGTCGCCCGCGGCGGCACCGTCACCGTCACCTACTCGGCGCGGATCGGCTCACCGCCCGCCGGGAACAAGCGCCTCACCAACCGCGCCGTCGGCCCGGACGGGTCCAACTGCACGGCGGGCAGCACCGATCCGGACTGTGCCACGGACGAGACGATCAGCGGACTCGTGCTCGCCAAGAGCGTCTCCACCACCTCCGCGAAGCCCGGCGACACCGTCACCTACACCATCACCGCCGAGAACACCGGCGGCGTCCCCCGCACCGGGGTCACCCTCACCGACGACCTGTCCGGCCTGGTCGATGACGCCGACTACCGCGCCGACGCCGTGGCCCGCAGCGGGGGCACGCCCACGCCGACCCAGCCCTCCTACGACGCCGGGGCCTCCCGACTGACCTGGACCGGTGACATCGCGGTCGGACAGACGGTCGTCATCACCTACTCGGTCACCGTGCGGACACCCCCGACCGGCGACAAGATCATGCGCAACGCCGTGACCGGCCCGGCCGACTCCAGCTGCCCGCCCGGCAGCACCGACCCGTCCTGCGGCACCGAGACCCCGCTCGCCACCCTCGCGATCGCCAAGACCGCCTCGGCCGGCACCGTCGCCGCCGGCGAGCAGCTGACCTGGACGGTCACGGTCACCAACAACGGCCGCGCGACCTACTCCGGTGCCTCCTTCACCGACGACCTGACCGGCGTCCTGGACGACGCGAGCTGGGACGACGCGGTGACCGCCACCTCCGGCACCACCTCCTTCGACCCGGTCGCCCGCCGCTTCGGCTGGCAGGGCGACGTCCCGGCCGGAGCCACGGTCACAGTCACCTACCGGGTCACCGTCGGCAGCCCGCCCGCCGGCGACAAGCGGCTGCGCAACGCCGTCACCGGCCCCGACGGCACCAACTGCCCAGCGGGGAGCACCGATCCGGCCTGCTCCACCGAGACGGACGTCCGTTCGCTCAAGGTCGCCAAGAGCGGTACCCCGGACAACCCGCGGACCGGTGACACCGTCACCTACACCCTGACCGTCACCAACGACGGCACCGCGCCCTACCCCGGTGCCCGGCTCACCGACGACCTCACCGACGTGCTGGACGACTCCACCTGGAACGACACGGCGAGCGCCACCTCCGGCAGCACCGCCTTCGACCCTGGCAGCCGGATCCTCACCTGGACCGGTGACCTGGCCGTCGGCGCCACCGCGACCATCACCTACACCGTCACCGTCACCAACACCGGCGACACCTACCTGCGCAACACCGCCACCGCCACCGACTCCAACTGCCCGCCCGGATCCACCGATCCGAACTGCCGGTCCGTCATCCCCCGGCCCACCCTCACCGTCCGCAAGAGCGCCGCCCCCGCGAGCGCCCGCCCGGGCGACACCGTCACCTACACCCTCACCGTCACCAACCTGAGCGCCGACGCCGACTACCGCGCCGCCACCGTCACCGACGACCTGGGCGGCGTCCTCGACGACGCCGTCTGGGACGGAGCCGTGACCGCCTCCACCGGGACGACCGCCTTCGACCCCGCCGCCCGGCGGTTCACCTGGACCGGCGACGTGGCCCGCTCCAGCACCGTGACCGTCACCTACACCGTCACCGTCGCCAAGCCCCCGACCGGGGACAAGGTCCTGCGCAACGCCGTGACCGGCCCGGCCGACTCCAGCTGCCCGCCCGGCACCGCCGACCCGGCCTGCGCCACCGTGACCCCGCTGGCCACCCTCGCGATCGCCAAGACCTCCGTCCCGGCCGAGGCCCGCCCCGGCGAGCGGATCACCTGGACCGTCACCGTCACCAACACCGGCCGCGCCACCTACCGCGGCGCCACCTTCACCGACGACCTGAGCGGTGTCCTCGACGACGCCGTCTGGGACGACGCGGTGACCGCCTCCACCGGGACCGCAGCCTTCGACCCCGCCTCCCGGCGCCTCACCTGGACCGGCGACCTCCCCCAGGAGGCGTCCGCCACCGTCACCTACACCGTGACCGTCGCCTCCCCGCCCACCGGGGACCACCGGCTGCGCAACGCCGTCACCGGCCCCGACGGCTCCAACTGTCAGGCGGGCAGCACCGACCCGGCCTGCGCCACGGAGACCCTGGTCGCCCGCCTCGTCCTCACCAAGACCGCCGACCCCGCCACCGCCCGCCCCGGCGGCAAGGTCACCTGGACCGTCACCGCCGCCAACCCCGGCACCGCCCCCTACCCGGGCGCCTCCTTCGACGACGACCTGAGCGGCGTCCTCGACGACGCCACCTGGAACGACGACGCGGCCGCCACCCTCGGCACCGTCGAACGCCGCGCCGACCGCCTGCACTGGAGCGGCGACCTGCCCGCCGGGGCCCGGGCCACCGTCACCTACAGCGTGACCGTCGGCAGCCCGCCCGCCGGGGACAAGGTCCTGCGCAACGCCGTCACCGGCCCCACCGACGCCACCTGCGAAGGCCGCTGCGGCACCGAGACCCCCGTCGCCGAACTCACGATCCGCAAGACCGCCGACCCGGCCGACCCCGTGCCCGGAGGCCGCGTCACCTACACCCTCCGCCTCACCAACCCCGGCACCGCCCCCTACGCCGGAGCCCGCGTCAGCGACGACCTGAGCGGTGTTCTCGACGACGCCACCTGGAACGACGACGCCCGGGCGACGTCCGGCACCCTCGACTACGCCCGGCCGGTGCTCGGCTGGACCGGCGACGTCGCCCCCGGAACCCCGGTCACCATCACCTACAGCGTCACCGTCGGCAGCCCGCCCGCCGGGGACAAGGTGCTGCGCAACGCCGTCACCGGCCCCACCGACTCCACCTGCGACGGGGACTGCGGCACCGTCACCCCGCTGCCTTCCCTGCGGATCGATAAGAGCGGCGCGCCCAAGGACGTCAAGGCCGGAAGCACCGTCACCTACACCGTCACCGTCACCAACACCGGCGAAGCCCCGTACCCCGGCGCCTCGTTCCGCGACGACCTGAGCGGCGTGCTGGACGACGCCACCTGGAACGGCGACGCCCGGGCCGACCTCGGCACCGTCGGCTACGCCGCGCCCGTCCTCAGCTGGACCGGCACCCTCGCCAAGGGGGCACGGGCCACCGTCACCTACACCGTGACCGCCACCCTCGCCGGCGACCAGCGGCTCACCAACACCGTCACCGCCCCCGGTTCCAACTGCGAGGCCGGCTCCGCCGACCCCGCCTGCCGGGAGATCCTGCCCGCCCCGCTGCTGCGGGTCCGCAAGTCCGCCGCCCCCGCCGTCGCCACCCCCGGCGGCACCGTCGGCTACACCCTCACCGTCACCAACACCGGCAGCACCACCTACCGCGACGCCTCCGTCAGCGACGACCTGAGCGGCGTCCTCGGCAACGCCACCTGGAACGGCGACGCCCGGGCCGACCTCGGCACCGTCGGCTACGCCGCGCCCGTCCTCAGCTGGACCGGCACCCTGGACGCCGGGGCGACCGCGACCGTCACCTACTCCGTCACCGTGGTCCGTGAGCCCACCGGCGACAAGACCCTCCGCAACACCGTCACCAGCCCCGACCGCACCAACTGCCCGCTGCCGATGGGTGACCGCCGGCGCGCGGCCGTCGATCCCGACTGCGCCACCGTCACGCCCGTCCGCTCCCTCGTCCTCACCAAGACCGCCGCCCCCGCCAGCGCCGCGCCCGGCGAGACCGTCGGCTACCGCGTCACCGTCACCAACACCGGCGCCGCCGCGTACGAGGACGCCTCGTTCACCGACGACCTGAGCGGCGTGCTCGACGCCGCCGCCTGGAACGGCGACGCCCGGGCGGACGGCGGCACGCTCGACTGGACCGCGCCCAGGCTGACCTGGCGCGGCGCCCTGGCCGTCGGGCGGACCGTCACGGTCACCTACTCGGTCACCGTCCGGACCGGCCTCACCGGGGCGCGCACGCTGCGCAACGCCGTCACCTCCGGGACCCCGGGTGCGAACTGCGAGGACCCGTCGGAGCCGGGATGCGGCACCGACACGCCCGTCCGGCCGCCGGTGGTGCCGCCCGTGGTACCGCCCGTCGTGCCCCCGGTCGTCCCGCCCGTGGTGCCGCCGGTGGTGCCGCCGGTGGTGCCGCCCGTGATCCCGCCGGTCGAGCCGCCGGTGCTCCCGCCGACGGGCAACCGGGCGATCGACCTGCTGCCGGCCGTCGCCGCGCTGCTCACCCTCGGCGTCGCCCTGACCGTGCTGCGGCGGCGGACCGGCTGACGGCGGACGGGAGGGCCGGGGCCGGGTGGGCGTGCTCACCCGGCCCCCGCCGTTCGGCCGGCGGTGAGGTCCTCGGGACGGAGCGGCGACGACCCCCTGAGGAGGAGGCGCCGCGGCCCGGCGGGCTGGGATCCTGGTGCCCGGCGGCCCGAGGGCCGGGCCGGGAGGGGGCATCATGACCAGCGTTCAGACGTGGACGGACCGTCGGCGCGGCCGGCTCGGGCTGCGGTTCGCCGCCGCCGCCCTGGCGGGGGTGACCGCCGTCGCGCTCGCCCCGACGGTGGCTGTGGCGGCCGGGGGCCAGACCGGCCCGGCCGAGCGCCGGCCCCGGGTCGAGGGGCAGCAGGAGCTGCGGGACCTCGTGGCACGGGGCGGGACGACCGCCGCGCTCGCCGAGATCCGCGGCGTCGACCGCTCCCCGTGGCGCGGTGCCGCCGGGGTGTCCGACCTGGCCACCGGGCAGCCGGCCAGGCCGGACGGGCGGTTCCGGATCGGCAGTGTGACCAAGGTCTTCGTGTCGACGGTGGTGCTGCAACTGGTCGGGGAGGGGCGGCTGCGCCTGGACGACCCGGTCGAGCGCCACCTGCCGGGCGTCGTCCCCAACGGTTCCGCGATCACCGTCCGGCAACTGCTCAACCACACCAGCGGCCTGTTCAACTACACCGAGGACACGCGCTTCCTGGTCACGAACGAGGCCGAGCTGGAGGACTACGCGCACGGGACGTGGCGCTACCGGGACTACCGGCCGGAGCAGCTCGCCGCGGTCTCCGCCGAGCACCCGCCGTACTTCGCGCCCGGGCAGGGCTGGCACTACTCCAACACCAACTACGTGCTCGCCGGGATGATCGTCCGCAAGGTGACCGGCCGCGCCTGGCAGCAGGAGGTGGAACGCCGGATCGTCCGGCCGCTGCACCTGGACGACACCGTCTTCCCCGGCTCCGGGACCGGCTTCGGCGGCCCGCACGCCCGCGCCTACCTGGACCTTCCGGCCGGGCCGGCCGACATCACCAGGTTGAACCCGTCCGTGGTGGACGCGGCCGGCAACGGCATCTCCACCACCACCGACCTGGACCGCTTCCATGCCGCGCTGTTCGGCGGGAGGCTGCTGCGGCCCGCCGAGATGGCCGCGCTCACGGACACGGTGCCGGACACCCTTCCCGGCACGACCCCGGGCATGGCGTACGGGCTCGGCGTGCTCCGGATCGACCTGGGGCCGGGCTGCCGGCCCGCCTGGGGCCACGACGGCAGCCTGGCCGGCTGGAGCACCCTGCTGCTCGGCAGCCGGGACGGCGAGCGGCAGTTCGCGCTGTCGTACAACCCCTTCGTCGGCAGAGACGGCTCGGGGGGTGCGGAACCGGTCGGTTCGCTGGTCGCCAAGACGCTGTGCGACCCGGCGGCGGAGGCCGGGGCGGGCGCGGGAGCGGGCGGTCCGGCGGCCGCGGCACCGGTTCCGCGGCCGGTCCCGACACTGCCGCGCACCGGTCCGGACCTCCCGCTGCCCGGTCTCGTCACCCGGTCATGAACTCCTTGACCCGCAGCGCCCGGCGGACGATCCGGACATCGCCGATGTACCCGTGGAACACCTTGTCCAGCACCCCCGCGTACGCGTAGCCGCCCACCATCCAGGGGCGCCCGAGGGTGGCCAGCCCGACGGCCGGCGTCGCCGGGTTGCGGGCCACCTCGCAGCCGTCCACGTACATCCGGCTGAGCTTCCCGTCGTTGACGACCGCGACGTGCCACCAGCGGTCCAGCGGCAGCTGGTGGCCCCAACACGTCGACGCCCCGGTCTGGTTGACGGGGTAGACGCACCACTGGAGCGCGGGCGCCTCGGAGAGGCTGAGCGTCACGACGGGCTCGTCGGCATCCGTGCCGGGGCCGCTCCGGCCCGCCTCGGCCGCCGTCCCCCAGCGGCTGAGCAGGGCGGACCAGCGGCTCCGGCCGGAGTCCCAGTCGGCGGGCAGCTTGCAGAACGCCTCGACGGTGAAGCCGTGTTCGAAGGTCTCCCGGTTCAGCGGGGCGTTGGGCGCGGTCTGGAGGTAGGTGCCGCGCACCGGCGAGCGGGTGCCCTTGAACAGCAGGCTGCCGTGGCCCGGCTGGTCCGGGTGGTGGTCCGAAGACCAGGTGAGTCCGCCGTCCGGGGTGCCGGGGGCGCTCTGCGGGAACAGGTCGTTGCCCTGCCCCGTGAGGTCCTTGACGACCTGCCGGGCCGTGACCGCGGTGCCGTCGCCGCCGCCGCCGTCGAAGCGCCAGTAGGCCACGGTGTCCCGGACCAGCAGGTCGGACGCCCGGCGGGCGGGGCGCGCCGGGACGGGCGCGAAGCCCGCGAAGCGCCGGTCGAAGTCGATCGCGAGCGAGAAGCGGTCCACGTCCGAGGTCAGCTCGACCTGCCGCGCCGCCAGGGTGTTGCGCTCCTCGGCCGCGATCTCCTGGATCCACGGCGAGTAGGTCGAGACGTCGACGGTGTTGCGGTCGAGGTCGAAGCGGTACGCCCGGATCATCGCCGCGCCGCCGTAGTAACGGTCCTGGTAGTTGGTGATGTGGACGTGCACGTCGTGGCCGGCCCTATTGGTCAGCACCGTGCGGCCGGGCGGCCAGTAGTGGCCGTTGACGGTCAGGAAGATCTGGTCGTTCCCGCTGATCAGCCGGTCCCAGAGCTGGTGACCGTAGTCGGACAGCTCGGCCCGGCCGCCGTCGTCGGCGTACGCCAGCTCGTGGGTGGTCAGGATCACCGGCACCTTCGGGTTGGCGGCGATCACCGCGTTGGCCCAGGCGAAGCCCGCGTCGGAGAGCCGCCAGTCGAGCGAGAGCAGCATCCAGGGGCGGCCACCGGCCGTGACGATGTGGCAGGTGTTGTAGCCGTCCGGGCTGGAGGAGTGGTACCCGGAGGTGCGGGCGGCCCGGGCCGGGCCGAAGGTCTCCAGGTACGGGGTGCTGCCGCGCCGGTCGTCGGTGGAGGAGCGGACGTCGTGGTTGCCGGCCAGCACCCCGTAGGCCGCGCCGGCGTCGTCCAGCAGGCCGAACACCTTGCCGACGGCGGCGAACTCGGTGGCCAGACCGTTCTCGGTGACATCGCCGAGGTGGGCCAGGAAGACGATGTTGTCGTCCGAACCGTCCTCCCGGGTGACCCCGCCGTCGAGTACGTGGCGCAGCGCGGCCTCGACCGGCGCCGGGTGGATCCGGTCCTGGTCGAACAGGTACTGGGTGTCGGGCATGACGACGAGGGTGAACCGGCGGGCGTCCGGGTCGGGCTGCCAACGGTGCTTTCCGGCGGGCTTCTTCGTCGCCTTCGCCGGGGCGGTCCCCGGATCGCCGGGGCCGCCTGCCGCGCCGGGGGCGCCTGCCGTTCCGGAGCTGTCTGCCGTGCCGGGGCCGGCCGCGTGGGCGGGCGCCGCGCCGAACAGGCCGAGCCCCGCCGTGCCGACTCCGGCGCCCAACAGGCCGGCCCCGCGCAGGAACCGGCGGCGCCCGGCCGCGGCGGGTCCGTCCCCGTCGAGTTCTGCGGTGCGCGGGCACTCGCACGGATGCCCGGACTGGTGGTTGTCGTCGTGCATGTTCGCTCCCGGAAGTGGTCCGGCCCCCGACCGTAGGCATCGGGTCTGGTCGGAGATCATCGACCGGGCCACGCCCCGCTGAACAGCGGCCGAACCCGCCGGGGCGGCCGTCAGCCCCCGGACGGTCCCCGTTCCGCCAGCAGGTCGCGACCGGTGGCGAGCTCGGCGTGGGCGGCGTGCGCGGCGGCGCTGAGGTGCTCGAAGCTGCCGGGGCCGATCGGGATCCGGACCGGCAGCGGGCCGGGGGCGTCGGCCAGGCGGAGCACCTCGCGGGCGAAGTCCTCGGGGCGGCCGATGTCCGGCAGGGCCGCCATCTCGCGCAACTGCTCGCGCATCGGATCGGTGGTCGCGCGGTAGGCGGGGGAGCGGCCGACGGCGTCGCTCACCGAGCTGCCGTAGTGGGTGGCGTACCCGCTCGCGGCCAGCGCCACGACCCGGATGCCGAACGGGGCCGTTTCGACGGCGAGCGCCCGGGTCATGCCCTCCAGCGCGTGTTTGCCCGTGACGTAGGCGGCCAGGCCGGGGAAGGCCGTCCGCCCGGCCAGCGAGGAGACGTTCAGGACCAGCCCGCCGCCCTGTGCCCGCATCAGCGGCAGTACCAGGCGGGCGAGCCGCCACGGCCCGACGACCAGGGTCTCCAACTGGTCGCGCAGCTCGTGGTCGCCGACCTCCTCCACGGTGCCGAACACACCGTTCCCGGCGTTGTTCACCAGCACGTCCACACCGCCGAAACGTTTCACCGCCGTGGCGACGGCCTGCTCGCACTGCCCGGCGTCACGGACGTCCAGTGGGACGGCGACGATCCGACCGGGGTGCGCGCGAACCAGTTCCTCCAGCACCTCCGGCCGGCGCGCGGTCGCCACCACCCTGTCCCCGGCCGCGGCCGCCGCCGTAGCCAGCGCCCGCCCCAATCCGGTCGAGCATCCCGTCACCAGCCAACGTCTTGTCATGCTCCGTGCCCCCGTCCGGTCCTGTGCGGCTCCCGAGACCGGACACCGTCCCATCCCGGCGGGCCTTCGCCCAGACCTCCGGCAGTCTGCCCCGGGGGCGCGCGGTAGTGCACCGGTAGCGCGCTGAGCGGGAAGGCGCCCCGGGGCGGGGGCGAGCGCCCCTTTCTCCGGTCCGCTCCGGCGGGACGATCGGGACGTCCGGGCGCCGGGTCCGGGTCCGGGTGCCGCGTCCGGGCACCGGGTCTGGGTGCCGGGTCTGGTGTCGGGTCAGCGCGCCACCTCAGGAGTTGGCGAACCAGTACAATCCCTCGGCCCAGCGGGCTGCCCACCCCGCGAAACCGGGCGTGCCCGGCATGACAGAGGCGTCGGGCCCGGTCCCGAACGGCAGAGCACCGTTCTCGTCGACCAGCCAGACGTGGCCGCGCTGCGGGCCGGTGACGACCAGGTGCCAGTACATGCCGCAGCCGTCGGTGCCGAGCACCAGCGAGCCGTGGTTGTACACGGGTTCCACCCGGGCCTCGTACTCCTCCTCCGACAACTCCTCCTCGTCGTTCTCCCACACCCACGCCGCCGTGAGCGGAAAGGGCTCGCCGAGAAGACGCTCGGAGCGGCCCTGACCCCAGTCCGAGGGCATCCGAAGCAGGGGCAGCAGACCGTAGTGGGGCGGTCCCGCCCGCAACCCGTCGCACACCTCCGCCACGAACGTGCGGTACGGCTCCGGCAGCACGACGCCGTGCTCCGCCTCGAAGGCACCCACAGCCTCCCATCCGACCGGCGGCACTGCTTCGGAACGGGACGCGAAGATCTCCCGGAGCGCGGCCAACTCGGCCGGGTCGCAGGTTTCCGTATTCATACGAGGCATCATGCGGGATCCGGATGGTGCCGCTCAACCGATCACCTCGAATGCTCGTGCGGCTGCTCCTGGTCGGTGGGTGCCCGCGTGGCCGGGCGGAGTTGGTGCCGCCTCGGCCGACGTACGCCCTCCCCGGGTCGTCCTGGCGAGCACCTCTTGTTCATCAGGTGAGACGGCGTTGTGCCCATCGGGAGATACCGCCGAGTCCGGCCGCCGCCACGTCGACATCACCGGTGCGGACGGATTGGTCGACCTCGGCGTCGTAGCCTTCGAAGCCGCACTCCTCCTCGACGATCCGAGCGATCCGATACGCCTCGGCCATGATCGGTAGTGCCGCTCGTCCCGGGTACCGATAGGAGATCTCGATGGCGGCCGAGTCTCCCGCGTAGTCCAGCCGAAGACGACCGGCGGGCCCGTCGCGGCACAGAGTCAGGCTGTAGAGGTACTCCTCGGAGGTGATCGGACCCACCTCCTCGGATATTCGCCGGGTGAGCCTGTCCCAGGCGGCGCGCTGGTCGCCGGTCAGCCGCATCGGACCGGGTTCGGCCTCGGGGTCGTACGTGGAATTGACCTCCGCCATGGTCTCGTCGAAGGTGCGGCCCGCCTCGACCCTCAGGAAGTGGATGTCGTAGGTCACGTCCGCAGCCTACGGTCAGCATCTCCACCACCTTCTACCTCTTCGCAGAACGGCCACGGGTGCGCGAGATCGACGAGGTCGGTGGCGGTCACCGCACCCACCCGCCGGGGCCGGGGCGCAGCGCCATGAAGCCGTCGAGGGGTTCGAAGCCGAGGGTGCGGTAGAGGCCGGCGCCAGCGGCGGTGGCGCGCAGTTCGACGGATCCGCAGCCGCGGTCCTTGAGGGCTTCGACGAGGGCGGTGGTGACGGCGCGGCCGTGGCCGCGCCGTTGGTGGGCGGGGTCGGTCGCCACGGTATGGACGCGGCCCCACAGACCGGTGGGGAAGGCGGGGCCGAGGTAGCCGCGATAGACGATGCCGATGGCGCACGCGGCGAGGCCACCGGCGGTGGGGAGGACGTAGGCGAGCAGGTTCGGGTCGGTGCCCAGGCGCTCGCGCATGTTGTCGCGGAAGACGGTGCGCCACTCGTCGGTGAGCGGGCCGCCGTCCAGGACGGCGACGCGCAGGCGCAGCAGTTCGTCGGCGTCGCCGGGAACGGCGGGCGGGGGGTGCCCCTATGTGTTTGGTCAAGGTTGAAGGCCAGTAGGTTCGTGTGGTCGAGGGCGGGGCCGAGCCGTAGGGGTGCGCATGAGTGATAGCCAGGTCACGATCAAGCTCACGGGTGACGAGGCGTTGGTGTTGTCGGACTGGCTGGAGAAGCTGCAGATGACGGACCTGAGCCGGGTTGTCGACGATCCGGCGGTCTGGGCGCCGATCCATCGCATCGCCGGGACACTGGACAAGTCAATTCCTGGGCTGTTCGCGCCTGACTACGACCAGCGGCTTGAGGCCGCCCGCCGACGGCTCCGGCCGGAGGAGGACTGACCGGCGAGTCCGAACCGTCACTTCGCCCCTTCGGGTCGGGGTTCGTAGAGGGTGCCGTCGCGGAGCATCGCGAAGAGGACGTCGGCCCGGCGTCTGGCGAGGCAGAGCAGGGCCTGGGTGTGGTGCTTGCCCCGGGCGATCTTCTTGTCGTAGTAGGCCCGCGAGGTCGGGTCGCCCAGAGAGGCGTAAGCGGAGAGGAAGAAGGCCCGTTTGAGCTGTTTGTTACCTCTCCTGGACGGCTGTTCGCCGCGGATCGAGGAGCCCGAGCTCCGGGTCGCCGGGGCGAGTCCGGCGTAGGCGGCGAGGTGGCCGGCGGTCGGGAAGGTGCTGCCTTCGCCGACCTCGATCAGGATCCTTGCCCCGGTCCTGACGCCGACTCCCGGCATGGATGTCAGGACTTTGGAAAGAGGGTGGGCCTCCAGGAGTTCCTCGATCCGCCCGGCCAGCAGATTCCGCTGGTCGAGTACGGCCGCCAGCGAGGCGGCCAGGCTCGGGACGATCAGCGAGGCCGCCTCGGTCCCCGGAACGGTCACGGTCTGCTCGTCCAACGCGGCAAGGATCTCCTCGGCCATCCGCTCGGCCATCCGCGGGGCCTTCGGCCGCAGCAAGGTGACCAGCCGCCGTCTGCCGACCTTGCGAATCTGGGCCGGTGACCCGAACCGTTGCAGCAGCGTGAGGACCGCCGGGTGCTGCAATCGCGGCCCGAGGACTCGTTCCAGCGACGGGTGGATCTGGGTCGGCAGACCGTGCAGCCGGTTCGCGGCCCGGGTGGCCTCGCCGGCCAGGTCGTCGTCGAATCCGATGATCATCTCCAGCTCGGCTGTGGTCTCGTCCTCGCCGTCGATTGCGCGCAGGGTGTGGGGCATCGCGCGGGCAGCGTCCGCGATGATGAACGCGTCCTTCGCGTCGGTCTTCGCCTCGCCGGGACAGAGATCGGCGATCCGGCGCATCGTCAGCCCCGGCAGATAGGCGACCGGGCAGCCCATGTCCCGGGCGACTGCCAGCGGCAGAGCGCCGATCGACGCCGGCTGGTCGACCACTGCCAGCACCGTTCGGTGCTTGGCCTTCAGCTTCGCGAACAGCTCGCGGAGCTTCGGCTCGGTGTTTGGCAGGCGCTTGTCGAACGCCTTCTTTCCGACCGGGGTGACGGCGGTGGCGTGGTGTTCGCCCTTGCCGACGTCCAAGCCGAGGAAGACATCGATGTCGCTGGTGTCGATCACGCGCAGGCCCCTCCATCACGCTTTCGTCCGGCCTTGCCAGGGCACCGAGCTGCCACATCCACGTTACGGAGAGCTTCTTCGGCTCGGGTGAAGCCGGTGCTCACGCCCCTCATCAGCGGTCCGTCGATGCCTCCGGGCCTGGTGACACCACCCCCCGGATCATCAACAACAAGGGGGGAAGTCATGCCGGACCCGAAGGCCGGAGGCCCCATTGCGGGGCCACGAAGAAGGTAACGGGGGGGCGGTGGTGGGATTCATGGACCGGTGCTCTCCGGGGCAAGTCGGGTGGGCCGGGGGCGGGCGGGGGCGAGCGGATTGCTCAGGCGCGGACGAGGGCGCGCGGGTCCACGGAGGTGTCCCAGCCGTGGGTGGAGAAGCCGCGGCCGTCGCCGGCGAGGTAGGTGGTGAGGGCGGCGTGCGAGGTGGGGAACATGGGGGTGGGCAGCGCGTCGGCGTCGACCCAGAGGACGGCGAGGTGCTTGTCCGGCTCGGCGTTCGTCAGCTCGCCCTGCCAGGAGGTCGCCGCGAACACGGAGAGCAGGAACGGGCCCTTTCCGTCCCACCCGGCCCTGACCTGGACGGTGTGGACCAGGCGCAACCGCTCGGGGTCGACGACGAGGCCGGTCTCCTCGTGGAGTTCGCGGGCGGCGGCGAGGTCGAGTCGCTCGCCCTCCTCGACCTTTCCGCCGGGCACGGTCCAGGCCGGAACGGTGGACCAGGAGTCGTTGGCGTAGTGGATGCAGGCGACCTTGCCCGCCTTCTCGTCGTGGACGATGAGGCACACGGCCTGACGCAGGGACTGCATGGTGGATGCTCCGATCGGTTGTGGGAAGGGGGTGTTCACGTGATCGTCGGCCACCCGACGGTCGACAGTGTGCCGCCGCGGGTGATCTCGGCGAGCGCGAGGGCGGTGTAGGGCACGATCTCGGCCGGAAGCCCGTCCAGCGGCCACCACCGCAGCTGGCCGCACTTGTCCGGTTCGGCGTTGCGGATGCGGCCCTGGTAGTGGGTGGGGCGGAAGAAGAGCTGGAGTCGGCTCCGGCCGTCGTCGGCGTCGAGGTGGTGCAGGGTGTGGACGAGGTCGAGGTCGGCCTCGGCGACGAGGATGCCGAGTTCCTCCTCGGCCTCGCGTGTCATCGAGCGGGTGACCCTCTCGCCGGGTTCCATATGTCCGGCCGGCAGGTGCCACAGGCCGTTCGCGTAGGCGGTGTTGCGGCGCCGGCCGAGGAGTACGGTGTCGTTCTCCAGCAGGACGAGGTGGACGCCGACGACCAGGGTCGGCGGCTCCGCCCCGGGCCGGCGGGACCTGAGGGCCGCCGGGCGGCGGGTGTTGTCGAGCGGATTCACGCCGTCCTCCCGGAGGACGGACCGGCCGCGCCGGCGAGCATCGCTTCCCCGTGCTCGCGGCCGCCGCCCGGATGCTCCCACCGGCCCGGCAGGACGTCGTGGGGAGATCTGCGGATCCTTGGGATCCGACCTGGGGCGTCGCGCACGCCGATGCCGTCACCGTCGCCGATCCGTTCGATGTTCTCGCGTGCGGCGAGGGCGGTGAGTTGGCCGAAGTCGATCACTGAACGGGCTCCTCGGTGTCGTGGTCGGGCACGGCCGGACGGCATGGGGACGTGAGGCCGTCGGCCGGGCCGGTGGGATCTTCCGCGAAGACCCCCGGGCGCGGGCGGTGTTCGAGCGCGCGGAGCCGGACATCGGCGTCCGGGCCCGGCAAGTGTTCTTCGAGAAAGCAGAGTTGGGTGGCCGGTCGGGAGCGGAGGTGACTGATGATGGTGCTGTTCGAATCGGCTGCTCAACCGGATTTCCTCCGGGCGCGCCCGGGTCGAACAGGGACATTTCGAGCAGCCCGCAGGCTCTCCGGTGCCTCCTCCGGCCGGCTGCCCAGGGTGGCTGGAGGAGCGCCGGAGCCCAGTGCGCAGACGGCGAGAGCCCGTTCGAGTGCCGCTTCCCGGCTCGGGCCGGGGCGCCGTCGGACGCCCTCGTCGGCGAAGAGCTCGCAGGGGGCGGAGGCGTCGCCGGATTCACTCGTTCGACTGGTCGGCCGATCGAGGAGGTTTCGGGCGGCGAGGGTGCCGGAATCTGCGGCGTCGCAGGAGGGAAAGCGCCGGGCGAACGGCGCGATCGGGCGGTCAGGACGGCAGGTGAGGACCGCCGGTGGCGCCGGTGCTCGCGGCGTCCCCGCCGCTGCTGGATTCCGCCCGGTGGCGCGTCGTCCGGTCGGCCCCGGTGGGGACGGAAGGCGGTGCGGCGCAGTGGCCGGGCTTCGAACCCCCGTGCCATCGCGGACTTCACCGGCTCGGGTGCCCTGCCCCAGCCGTTCTTCCGGCAGGGCGTCACGACCGCCGAGGAGTTCCGGCGACAGCTCGACGAACTGCCGGCGGCGCCCCGCGTGCAGCTGATGTCCGCCCACACCGTCCTCACGCTGGAGTGTGCCACCGCAATGGCCTACCGGAGCGAGGACCTCGGCCGGTTGCTGGACCTCTATGAGCAGGGCCTGGCCGCCGAGGACGCTTTTGCAGGACTGGACGGCAGCACCGCCCTGGACAGTCGGAGCCCCCTGCCCTACCACTTCGTCTTCAGTGACTACCGCAAGCTGGGCGGCGCCTACACCACCCAGGGCTTCATCGCGATCGGCCCGTCCTGGACCGGATCCAGCCTGGCGTCCAAGAGGCTCCTCAAGCCGGTTCACCAGGCGCTCTGGCGCGAGATGGGCCACGCGCACCAGACGAAGGCCGTGTTCGGCTCGACGTACACCGAACGGGGCGTGGACATCTACGGCAACGTGGCGCTGCGGGCCGTCACCGCACTCCCCGCCTTCGACAAACCCACCTGGGACAAGGCTCTCAAGGACATCGCCGGCTGGAAGGCCGGCGTGGACGACGCCGTGAAGAACACCTCGCCCTACCGCTGGTCCCAGGTCGCCTGCCTGGACCAGATCCGGCTGGAGTCCGGAGACCAGGCATGGACCACCATGGAGAAGCTCATCCGCGCGAACGCGATCCCACTCGCGCCGCTCAACGGTCCGACCGCCTTCGCCGCCTACCTCTCCGAGGCCGTCGGCTACGACGTCGCACCGCACTTCGAACGCTGTGGCTACCCCGTCGACGCCAAGGCGAAGACCGCCATCGCCGCACTCCACCTGCCCGCGGCCCCGCCACCCTCGCGACCCGCACCGAATGGCCCCAGCCCTGATCCTGAGGATCGGTCCGGCCCACGGGCAGCCCTTGTCCGGTGGTGTTGCGGTCGCTCGGCAGCGGGCCGGGCCCCGGCCGAGTGCCGCGAACCCGAATTGATCTGAACGTGGTGGGGACGCCGTTCCGAGCCGCAGTTCCAACGCGCCGCGAGCGTCCTGAGGAGCTCGGCCGCTACGGCGCCCCACCGCTCAGGGGGAAAGGCCGCTGTCCCCGTGGCGGCGCGGCGGACGACGTCGGTGGATGACGTCGGTGGACGATGTCGGCGGTCCTGAGGAAGGCGATCCGGCCCTGATCGGGTCGCACCGCAGCGGCCCCGCGGATCTTGAAGCTCGGCGCCGCAGGGACCAGGGCCCCCGATTCACCTGGTCCGGCCGCGCGACCGGCCCACCTGATTGAACCGCGCCCTGATCCGTACGACAACGGTAGCCGTCCACCCGGAGCCGACTTCAACGACGCACTAACCCGCCGAGCGGTGAGCTGCCGTCAAACCCAGATCGACTCAGCGGTCGTTGCTCTGTCGATCAGATGGCGCGTCGGTTCGAGCGGGCCGCAGGTACCGCGCCCAGATCTGGGCCTTGCGGTAGGGGCCGCTGCCGCCGCTGTCGTACTGGGGTTCGTCGAAGCTGACCCAGTACGCGAGCTCTCCGGGCTCCGCGCTGGTGTGCAGGACGGGTTCCGGGGCGCCCGTGTCGTCGATGCTGCCAGGGAAGTCCACCTCCCACGGGCCACCGGTCAGTGGATCGGAGACGACCATGACCCTGCTGCCGGGCGCGAGTGCGGAAGGCGGCCACGCCTGGCTCAGGGGGCGGCCGAGGACGTGCTCAACGGCATTCCGGTCCCGTGGTTGTCCCGAGCTGGAGGATGAGTCGACATGCATGCGCCCAGTTTTCCCGGGCGGACGTCCGGGCGCCACGGGTTATCGCTCCCGGGTGTCCGGTGACCGGTGGAGTTCCTTGCAACTGGTGGGTGCCGAAGTCCGGGCAGGCCAGGAGGCGCTGGTGCCTGCCGCAGTCCTCCTCGGCGTCCGGCACCGCGTTCAACTCGGCGTCCCGGCCTGTGATCGCCGCGCGCACCGGTACGGGAACGCGGCCGGTTCCGGGGGACGTGTGCGGCGCCACCCGTCCGACCCGAGCGGCGCGGAGTGGTCGGCTGTCCGGCCACCGCTACCGGTGCCGGCCTGGATGGCTGGCGGGGGCGGGCGGCCGGAGGCGTACTGCCACCGGCAGATGATCGACGCGATCCGGTGTCTCGTCGACAACGGCATCAGAAAGGCGTCAAATGGCGGGCGATGCCAGGCGACTCCCCCGCAGAGGACCGCGGCCGCGGCCGCGGGACGGTCGTCGGTCGATCCGCCCGGTCGGCCTCCTCGCCTTCACCCGCTCCCCTCGACCTTCGCCGGCATCGGCCCCAGATCCGGCCGCCCGGCCAGGTTCCGCGCCCGCAAGCCGACTCCGGCCGGCTCCGCCACCGCGACGAGCCGTCGCTCCGGCACGGCTTCCGCCTGTGCGCGTTCATCCAGAGCCCGGTCCGTCTCGGCGCGCAGTTCCTCCACCCGAACACGGGCGGCCTGCTCCCTCGCCCTCAACAGCGCCACGGCTGACGGCTTCCGGCACCTCCGCAGGAGGACGGCACGACACCGTCATCCCTGCCGCCGAACCAGCCACGCCATTCCTGACCGGTAGAAACCGACCGATCTCATTCGGAGAAGCAACGGCTGCTCAAGCTTCGTGACCCTGGGCTCCGGTCGGTGGTTCGCCTCGGTGCGGCGCCCGCGCAGGGCGGGCGCCGCACCAGGACCCTTCCGCTTGTCATCGCCCACGACGGAGACCGCCAATCGTGAGGCGAGATTGCTCTCGACCGCGATCAATTTCTCAGTACTGACGGGAATGCGGATCACTTCGGGGGGCAATCACAAAGGTCGATCGGATGGTCGACGGATGCCCTGGACCGATTGATCGGGGTTGAGCTGTTTTCCGAGCCGAATTCTCGCGTTCGGCGAGGTACTCCGACTGGCGATACCCTATTGGTCGACTGACCAATAGGGTGATTGGGGCAGGCCGCGGCCACCCGCAGCCCGAGTCGGCCGGGGTGCGGGTTGCCGGTGTCAGAGTGCGGCGGCGCGCAGTAGGCCCGGGGTCAGGTCGAGGCGGTGCTCGGCGACGGTGATCGCGAGGTTCTGGAGAGCCGGGTGGTCGACCTCGGCGTCGTCGTTGGCGTAGGCGCCGAGGCCGTCGACGGTGACCAGGATGTGCAGGGTCGCGCCGAGCGGGTCGTCGGTGCGGAACTCGCCGCGGCGCACGCCCTCCTCCACGAGCGCGGTGAGTGCCGCGCGGGTGAGCGACTCCTGCTCCTGGACGGCGGCCCGCAGGCCGGGCTTGAACCGGCTGAGGTGGCGGGCGTTGAGCCAGAGGCGGCTGAGGTCCAGGCAGTCGGCGCCGGTGAGGCGGACCAGGAAGCCTGCGAGCCGGGCGGTGGGGGAGCGGTCGGTCTCGGTCCGGCCCGGTGGCAGCAGGGTGTCGCGTTCCTGGGCGGCGGCGTGGGCGAACGCCTCGGTGACCAGGTCGTCGGCGGCGGGGAAGTAGTGGCCGATGAGTCCGGCGCGCACCCCGAGCTCGTCGGCGACCCGTCGCAGGGTGATCCGTTCCAGGCCCTCTTCCAGGGCGATGTGCGCGGCGGTCTGCAGGATCTCCGCGCGGCGTTCGCCGGGGGGCTTGCGGGTCCGGGTGGCCTGAGGTCTTGACGTCATGGGGGACACGCTATTGGATGTGTGCCCAACACGCAGTTGGCCATCTGACCAATAAGGTTGGAACGGCTGACGGCCGGATCCCCGGACCCGACCCGAGAGGCCACGATGAGATCGACCGACCCCACGCCCGCCCCAAGACCCGCCGACGGCTCCCCGGGCTCCCGCTCGCGAGCCGAGGCGGGCCCCGCCGCCATGGTTTCCGTTCCTGCCTCCGGCCCCGCCCCTGCCACCGGACCCGCCCCAGTCGCTGCCCCCGCCACCGGACCCGCCCCCCGGGCCGGGGGGCCCGAGTCGCGGGGCATCGACCTGGTCCCCGACGAGGAGCGCGGCGGGCGCCCCCGGGACCTGTTCGCCGTCTGGGCCGCGCCCAACGTCAGCTACCTCAGCTTCGTCGTCGGCGCCGCGCTCGTCCTGATGGGACTCACCCTCCCGCAGGCGCTCGGCGTGATCCTGGTCGGCAACCTGGTCTGGATCTGCACCGGCGTGGTCGCGGCGGCCGGGCCCGTCGCCGGGACCAGCGGGTCGGTCGTCTCCCGGGCCGTCTACGGGGTGCGGGGCAACCGCGTCATGGTCGTCGTCGCGGGCTGGCTGATCGCGGCCGCCTACCTCGCCCTGAACTGGTCGGCCGCCTCGGTGGCGGGCATCGGCCTCGCGGCCCGGCTCGGTCTGCCCGCCGGTCCGGTCGTCGACGCGACGGTGATCTGCCTGGTCGCGGCCGGCACGCTGCTGATCGCCATCTTCGGATACGCCCTCATCGTGCGCCTCTACGCAGCCCTCAGTGTGGCGCTGACCGTGGTCTTCGCCGTCGTCACCGGATATGTTCTCGCCGCCGCCGACCTCTCCTGCGCGCCGGCCGAGCCGTTGGCCGGTGCCGCCCTGGTGGCCGCGCTGGGTGCCGGGTTCACGCTCGTCGCCTCGGCGCCGCTCTCCTACGGCAACAGTCCCGACCTCGCGCGCTACCTGCCGGCCGACAGCAGTCCGGTCGCCGTCGCCGGATGGACGGCGCTCGGGGCCTACCTGCCCAGCGTGGTGTTCACCGCGGTCGGGGCGCTCGCCGCCACCGGGCTCGACATGAGTGATCCGGAGGCCGCGCTGGAGGGTGTGCTGCCCGGCTGGTTCGTGCCGGTGTTCGTCGTCGCGGTCGTCGTCAACACCATGACCAACAACGGGATGACCGCCTACAGCGCGGGTCTGGCCATCCAGTCGGTCGGCGTCCGGCTCGCCCGGATCCCGGCGGTGCTGGTCATCGGGACCCTCGGCACGGCCATGACGCTGTACGCGATCCTCGTCTTCGACTTCCTCACCGGCGTCAGCACCATGCTCCAGTTGGTCGTGGTGGTCACCGGCCCGGTGATGGCCGTCGCGATGACCGACCTCGTCCTGCGCCGCAACCGCTACAGCGGCCCCGACCTGCTCGAACAGCGACGCGGCGGACCGTTCTGGTACCACGGCGGTGTCCACTTGGCGGGAGTCCTGGCGCTGGCCGTCGGCGCGCTCACCGCCGTGCTGTGGGTGCGCACCACGTTCTGGACCGGTCCGATCGCGGCGGCCCTGGGCGGCGTCGACCTGTCCGTCCCGGCCGGGATGACCGTCGCGGCCACCGTCTACTGGGCCGCGTCCCGCGTTCTGGGGACGATTCCGCGCCCCTGAGATCCCGCGGGCTCGCCTCACGCCACTATTGTTCAAGTGGCCAATAGTCCATCGCTGCCCGACCCGAAAGAGCCCACCCCCGTGCACGCCGACACCATCCTCCTCGCCCGCACCGTCGAGCTGTTGACCGACCCGATCCACCCGAGCAGCACGACGGAACCGAGCGGCCCGACAGAACCGAGCCGTCGGACCGGTCAGAGGGACGCGAGCGACCCGACCGACCCGAGCGGCCCGACCGAGGACACCCACCGCCCCCTCGCCCCGCTGTCGCACGGGCTCGCCGTCACCGCCGGCCGGATCACCGCCGTCGGCCCGGCCGAACTCCTCGCCCCGCTGCGCGGCCCAGCGACCGCCGTCCACGAGTTCCCGGGCGCCGCGATCCTGCCCGGCCTGGTCGACGTCCACGCCCACCCCGTCTGGGGCGCGATCTCCACCGGCAGCGGCGTCGACCTGTCCGGCGCCGCCACCCTCGCCGAGGTTCTCGCCCGCCTCGGCGCCGCCCCGGCCGTCGGCACCGCTGCCGTCCCTACCACCGCCACCGCCACCGCCGCCGTCGCCACCGTCGCTGCCACCACCACCGCCGAAGCCGAAGCCGCGGCCGACGACGGCCCCCGCCCCACCGAGGAGTGGATCACCGGCTACGACCTCGACCTCAACATCTTCGACGGCGAACCGCACGGCGCCTTCCTCGCCGACCACCTCCCCGGACGCCCCGTCTCCCTCCTCACCCGCGACGCCCACGCTCTCCTCCTCAGCCCCCGCGCCGTCGAACTGGCCGGTCTCACCGGCCGCGAGACCTTCACCGACGCCTCCTCCGTCGTCGTCGACCGGGCCGGCCGCCCCACCGGCTACGTCCTCGAACTCCAGGCCATGGACCTGGTGTTCGCCCACTATCCCGAGGTGTCGCTGGACACCGCCGCCGCCCATGTCCGGGACCGGCTCGAACACTTCGCCCGCTCCGGCCTCACCGGCCTGCACGCGCTCGACTTCGGCGAGCCCTCCGAGGAGGTCCTCCGCCACCTGGAGCAGCGGGGCGACCTGCCCCTGCGCGTCCGGTGTTCCCCCCTGGTGCCCGCCGACTCCGGCCCGGACGTGTGGCAGGCGATCGCCGCCCTCCAGGGCCTCGGGGGTCGGCGCTGGCACGTCGACGGGGTGAAGTTCATGCTCGACGGAACGGCCGACAACGGAACCGCCTGGT
This sequence comes from Kitasatospora sp. NPDC094019, assembly GCF_044764505.1. Classification (NCBI taxonomy): domain Bacteria; kingdom Bacillati; phylum Actinomycetota; class Actinomycetes; order Kitasatosporales; family Streptomycetaceae; genus Kitasatospora; species Kitasatospora sp. NPDC094019. The sequence goes on along the minus strand of NZ_JBIWIF010000003.1, from coordinate 208,560 downwards.
TCGAGCACCCCGACGTCCACGGCGAGAACCGCGAACCGCTCTGGCGCGACACCGACGCCTTTCGCGCCGCCGTCCGCTTCTTCACCGAACGCGGCATCCCCACCGCCACCCACGCGATCGGGGACCGGGCGGTGCGCTTCGCCCTCGACGTCGTCGAGGAGGTCGGCCGCGCCCCGCGTGCCCCGCACCGGATCGAGCACCTCGAATCGATCCCGGACGACCTGTTGCCCCGGTTCGCGGACCTCGGTGTCGTGGCCAGCCTGCAACCCGTTCACGCGACCCGGCAGACCCGTCCGGACGGCACCGACAACTGGTCCCGCCGGATCGGCCCCGACCGTGCCGCCCACGGCTGGCGCACCCGCGACCTGCTCGACCACGGCGCCGTCGTCGCGCTCGGCTCGGACTGGCCGATCGGGCCCGGTGACCCGCGTGTCGGCCTGGCCGACTGCCAACTGCGCCGCCCCGTCGAGGACCCGGACGCCGCGCCCGTGCAGCCCGGTCAGGCGATCACGGCGCGCGAGGCGTACCGGGGCATGACGACCGCGGCCGCGTACGCCGCCGGGGCGGACGGCGAACTCGGCCGGATCGCCCCGGGCTACACCGCCGACCTCACCGTCCTCGCCGCCAACCCGCTCGACCTCGACCCGGCCGCCCAGGCGGTGAATCCCGTCCTCGCGACCGTGGTCGGCGGCGTGCTCCACCGCCACCCGGCCGTTCCCGCCGCCCCGGCCGCTTCCGCCGCCCGGGCCGTTCCCGCCGCGCCTCCGAAGGACCAGCCGTGACCACGACGCCGATCCCCCGCCCCGACCACCGCCGCCATGTGCGGGTCGACGCCGCCGACCCGTACGCCCGGGGAACCGCCCGCGGCGGGCAGTTGCGCGCGCACCTCCCCGCCGCGCTCGATGTCTACGACCGCCTCTTCGCCCTCGGCGGCATCACCCCCGCCCGGGTCCGCGACGACGCCGAACGCGCGCTCGACGCGGTCGGGGAGTTCCGTCCCGGCGCGCGCGCCGAGATCGAGGGCATCGCCGACGGCGCCGGCCTGGACGTCTGGCGCCTGGCGGCCCTCAACGCCCGCACCGAGATCCTCGCCGGCAGCGCCACCGTCCCGCCGGGGGAGTGCACCACCCTGGTGCGCCGCGCCACCAGCGTCACCAGTACTGCCAGTACCGCCAGCGTCACCAGTACCGCCAGTACCGACAGCACCGCCGTCATCGCCACCGACACCCGCGGCATCGCCGTCACCCCCACCGTGCCGCGCACCTTCGGCGTCCAGACCTGGGACTGGCACGTGGAACTGAGCGCCCACTGGCACACCCTGGAGTCGCGCGGCGGAAGGCACACGGTTGTCGGCCTCACCGAGGACGGCATCCTCGGCAAGATCGGGATCAACAGCGCGGGTCTCGCCCTGCACTTCAACATTCTCGGCCACGCCCGCGACGGCATCGGCGGCGTGCCGGTCCATGTCCTCGCGGCGGTCGTCCTCGCGGAGGCGGGCAGCGTCGCCGAGGCCGTCGACCTGGTCCGTGGTGCCCCGCTGGGCTCCTCCGGCTCGTTCGCCCTCTTCGACGGGACGGACGCGACCCTGCTCGACCTCAGCCCCGTCGGCGTGTTCCCGGTCGACCCCGACGAGCGCGGTCTGCTGGTGCGCACCAACCACTTCCTGACCCCGGTTCCGGCGGCCGGGGAGAAGACGTGGCTCTACCAGCCGGACTCCGGCGAGCGCCACGACTTCGTCCGGGCCCGGCTCGCCCGTCTCCAGTCGCCCCCGGCCACGGCGGACGCGCTCGCCCGGTGCCTGGTCACCGGCCCCGGTGAACCGCCCGTCACCTGCCTGCCCGACCCGGCCGAGCCGCTCGGCCGCCGCTGGGCGAGTCTCGCCACCGTCGCCCTCGACCCGGCGGCCCGTACCGCCGCGATCCTCGACGGCACTCCGGCCGACCTCGACACCGGCCCCTGGCGCACCCTCACAGCCGGCTGACACCCGGCCGCCCGGCACGCGAACGGCTCGGCACGCGATCGGCCCGGCAACGCGAACGGCCCGGCGCGGGAATTCCCGCGCCGGGCCGTCAGCTCGTCCCCGACGGGTCGGATCCGAGGGAGCCGAGCCCTGGAGACCGGATCCAGGGGCGGGTTCAGTCCTGCCGCTCGAACAGCGGCACGCGGACCGGCTCCGGCCGGCGGTCGCGGTCCAGACCGGAAAGGGAGGCGTCGTGCGGCGACAGCATCAGCGCGATCCCGCCGAGCGAGAGCAGGACGAGGACGGCCACCGCGAGCGGGGTGATGAACTGAGAGGCGGGCAGCCCTCCGACCGGGGTCCGGCCGTCCAGGACCACCGACACGGCGGCCATACCGGTGTAGTGCATCGCGACCACCGCGACCCCGGCGATCAGGGCCGAGGCGAGCGAGGCCAGCATGCCGGTGATGTTCAGCGTCATCCACAGCGCGGCGGCGGACGCGGCGACGGCGATCGCGATCGAGGCGGCCACGGTGAGGGTGTCGTAGGACACCTGCCCCTGGACGTGCATCGCGGCCATGCCGAGGTAGTGCATCGCCGCCACGCCCAGGCCCATGACCGTCCCGCCGATCAGCAGGGTGCCCGGACTCCGCGGCCGGTAGCCGACGTAGAGGATGCCGAGGCCGCAGACCACGATCGCCAGCACCAGGCTGCACAGGGTCAGGGGCACGTTGTAGAGGATGGTCGAGCCGTTGACGGTGAAGCCCAGCATCGCCAGGAAGTGCATCGTCCAGATGCCGCAGCCGATCTCGGCGGCGCCGAGCAGCAGCCAGCCGAGCCGTCTGCGCGGCGGCAGGTCAAGGGCGCGGACGGTGCAGCGCAGTCCGAGCGCGGCCCCGGTGCAGGCCACCAGGTAGGAGAGGACCGGGTTGAGCCAGCCGTAATGGAAGCCGTCGATGACGGCGGTATGGGGGTGCATGAAGGTACCTGAGCTGATGTGTCGTTGACGGACGCGGACGGGCGCGGCCCGCGCGGGACGGAGCCCGGTGCGGGCCTCCCGTCGGCGGGAGGGCGTGGGGAAAAGCATGGAAGAGGGCGTGGGGAAGGGCGTGGAGGGACGGAACCCCTGGGGGCGGCGGGGCACCGGGGCCGGGTCGCGGCCGCACCCGGCCCGATCGGTGTCCCGTCACGTCGCTCCTTGAGGGCCCTGGTTCGGCGACCCCGGCGGTCCGCCCGGCGTCGAGGGTCACGGGCGGCGCCACGGAGAGGCGGCAGACGGGGAACGGGCGCGCGGAGGGGCCTCGTGAGCCGCCGCGCGCGACGGGAAGCCGTCTGCCGGGCCTCACGTGCGGGTACATACTATCCGCCCGCCGAGGTCAAGATCTGCCGGGGGGCTCTTTTGCGGATCTTCCGTGAAGGCCGTCGGCCGGAGCCGCTCGGCCATCGTCCGGGTGCGGGTCGGTGTCGCCCCCGCCGATCGGCGGGGGGCCTCAGCCGCCGGTGAGAATGGCGGCGACCTGGGTGAGCACCGTGGTGTTGCCGAGGAAGTCGTTGTGCTTGAGCCCGGGGGTCTCGGTGTTGGTGGCGCCGTCCAGCCGGGTGCTCGACGCGGGGGTGATCTGCTCGTCGTCCGGTGACCAGAAGGTCCAGTAGTGGACGGGGGCGGGGGTCTCCGTGGTGCGGTTCAGGCGGCTGACGACGTACGAGTCGGGCGTCATGTCCCGGCACCCCTGGTCCCAGGCGGCGCAGAGCCAGGCCAGGCCGGTGCCGTGGTTGGGGCCGGCCAGCGAGATCCAGTTCCGCACCGTCCGGCCGCCGTTGCCGAACTTGACGTACCAGCGGCTGGGCAGGCTGCCCAGGCTGTGGGCGACGAGGTCGACCTTGGCGGCGCCGGTCTGCGCGAGCACGAGGTCGACGTAGGCGGAGAGCCGGTCGGCGAGGGTCTCGTTCGTGGACAGCGACGTGTCGTACGACCAGGTGAACAGCCGGCCGGGGTCGTAGCCCTTCGAGCGCAGGACGTCGATCGCGGTGCCCCATACCCCGGGGTCGGCGTTGCGCCCGTGGATGAGGACGACCGGGGTGGTGGGGCCGGTCAGGGGGTCGGCGCGGGCCGGGGTGACGGCGCCGCACGTCAGGAGGAGGGCGGCGGCCGAGGCGGCGGTGAGGGCGGTCCGGACGGCGGACGGCAGGGCGGTCGGCAGGGTGGCCGGGGTGGTGCGGCGCATGGTGCGTCCTCCGGGGTCGGTTGACGGTGGCGGCGCGCGACGCCACGTCCGGCGGTGCGGACACGGCGCTTCCCACTTCCGACATCATCCGTGACGAGCGCCTCGGCCGGTAGGGCACGTCGGTCGGGACGGCGTCGGACGGGAGTCGGGAGCCGGGAGCCGTGCGGGCGCGGGTGATCCGCCCGGCCCCGCGATGCCGGTGGTCCTGCCGCTCCTTTCCGGTCCTGTCGGCCCCGCCGTTCCCGCGATCCGTACGCGGACGCGGGAACGGCGGGGTACTGTCCTCTCCGCGCCCGCCCGCCCGCTGAGCAGGGCGGCGGCACCAGCGCGGACCCGGGGAGAACCACCATGCTCGACGTCAGACGGCTCACCATGCTCCAGGCCGTGGCCGAGCACGGCAGCTTCAACCGCGCCGCCGCCGCGCTGCTGCTGACGCCCTCCGCCGTCTCCCAGCAGATCGCGGCCCTCGAACGCGGCGTCGGCACCACCGTGGTCGAGCGGTCGACGCGCGGGGTGCGGCTGACCGAGGCGGGCCGGCTGCTGGTGGACGCCGCAGTCGCGGTGGGCGCGGAACTGCGGCACGCCGAGGAGCGGATCGGTCGCCTCGGCGCGGACCGGCCCCGGTTGACGCTCGCCACCTTCACCAGCGGCGGCCGCCGTCTGCTGCCCCCGGTACTGGCGCGGTTCGCGGCGGCGCACCCGGAGGTCGAACTGCGGATCGTCGAGCGCGAACCGGAGGACAGCCTCCCGATGGTCCGCGACGGCAGTGCCGACCTGGCCCTCGCCTACCACTTCGACGGCCCGCTGCCGGTCGTCCCCGGCGACCGCTCCGGCCTGGAGTGGACGCCGCTGATGACGGACCCGCTGTCCGTCGTCCTGCCCGAGCACCACCCACTGGCCGCCCGGGACTCCCTCGATCTCTCGGAACTCGCCGACGAACCATGGGTGCTGGGCTGCGCGAAGACCGAGGCGTTCCTGCGTCGGCACGCGCTGCTGGCCGGATTCGAGCTGCGCGTCGCGGGCTCCACCACCGACTACTTCTTCGCCCGTTCACTGGTCGCCGGGGGCGTCGGTGTCTCCCTCGTGCCGCTGGTCGCGCTGGACCCGCCGCAGCCCGGCACCCGGGTCGTCCCCGTCGCCCCGCCGCGCCCCGCACGGCACTTCGGCCTCGCCCTGCCCCGGCGCCGCCGGCCCCGCCCGTACGCCGACGCGCTCGCCGCCCTGCTGCACGCCCACGTCACAGAGGCCGAGGCGAGCCAGGTCTGATTTTCTGACCCTCCACCTCGACGCTCCACCTCGACGCTCCACGTCGAAAATCCATCTCGACCCCTTGCCCCGAGCCTTTGTTCCGACGCGCACCCCGGCCGCCCCCACCCTCGCCCCGGCGGAATTGTCAGTGCCTCCCCATAGGGTTGGAACAACGCCGAGGGGAGCGCCGGAAGGTGCCGGAAACGGCGTGGGGAAAAGGGGAGAAGAATGTCCACGAACAGGATCGACCACAAGGTCAACCACGTCTCGCTGGTGGTCGACAAGTCCGGCTCGATGCGCCAGCACGAGCAGCAGCTGATCCGGGTCGTGGACGAGTTCGTCAAGGGCCTCCAGGAGGAGTCCGACCGGCTCGGGCACGAGACCAGGATCAGTCTCTACGCCTTCGACCACGAGGTGCGTAACCTCGTCTGGGACATGGACGTCAAGCATCTGCCGTCCCTGAAGGGCCTCTACCGGGTCGACAACGGCGCGACGGCGCTGATCGAGGCGGCCGTGAAGTCCGTGGACGACCTGAAGAACATCTGGGAGGGGTACGGGGAGCATTCCTTCCTCCAGGTCGTCGTCACCGACGGGGAGGAGAACGCCTCCGGCTGTTCCGGGAGCGGGAAGATGCACATCCGGCTGCCGGGCGCCAAGGGCAAGGCCGTGCTGCGCGGTTGGATGGAGCGGATCCACGGGGCCATGGCCGGGCTTCCCGACCACTGGACTTCGGCGATCCTGGTCCCGAATTCCCTGGCCAAGCGCACCGCCCAGGAATACGGGTTCCCGGCGGGAAACATCGCGATCTGGGACGCCGACTCCAGCAAGGGTGTCGAGGAGGCCATCGGCACCGTCAAGTCCGCCGCCACGAGCTTCCTGCGCGGCCGGGAGAAGGGCGTGCGGGGGACGAGGAATCTCTTCACCATGGGCCAGGAGCTCAGCGTGGCCGAGGTCACCGCCGAGCTCGACGCGCTGGATCCGGGCGCGTACGCGCTCGTCCCGGTCGACGAGCAGCTGCCCATCCGCGAGTTCGTCACCGGCGCGGGGCACACCTATCGGACGGGCTGTGCTTTCTACGAGCTGTCCAAGCGGGAGCGGATCCAGGGCGGCAAGCAGCTCGCCGTCGCGGAGAAGGATCCGGCCACCGGGCGGATGACCGGCAAGGTCTTCTCGGGGCCGGCGGCCCGCCGACTGCTGGGTCTGCCAGCGTCCGAGGTAACGGTCAAGCCCGGCGACAACCCGGCCTACACGGTGTTCGTCCAGTCCACCTCCGTCAACCGGAAGTTGGTGCCGGGTACGGAGCTTCTCGTCATGCTGCAGCCGTAGCCCTGGCCGCAGCCGCAGCGGACCCCTGCCCCGGGGCGGTGGCCCTCCTCGCCGCCCCGGGCCGTGAGAGCCGCCCGGGGCAGTGCTGGCGACGGGGTTTTCGGCCATCGTTGCGGGTGTTTTTGGTCGGCGGCGGGGTCCGGTCGGGGTGTGGGCCGGTCCGGGTTGCTCGGACAGGTGATCGATGGTTACCTCGGCCCGTGACCTCGTTGGTACCAGGTGTCTCATATGGAACTGACGTTCCATCGGTTCATGACAGTTCGTCAGAAGACTTCCGGGGGGAGGGATTCGACCAAAGAGATGGGGTTCCGTCCGCAATTGTCGGCGGATCGGGTTCGGGAGTGGTCGTCCCGGTGGTGGTGGACGAGAAGGACGTGTGTTTCTTCGATCACCCGCTGGACCATGTGCCCGGGATGGTGCTGGTGGCGGGGGTGCTGGACTTCATCGGGGCCCGGGCACCGGAACGGGCCGACGCGGACGGTGCCAGGCTGCGGCTCTCGATGAGCTTCGACCGGATGTGTGAGCTGGGTTCGCCGGTGTGGCTGAGCGGCGGCCCGATCGCGGCCGACGACGGGCCGGCGTGGGAATTGGTGGCGTTGCAGGACGGCGAGGCCGTCAGTCGGGCCTCGATCCGCCTGGGCGGGACGCTGCCCCCGCTCCGAGCGGGGCGGGAGGCCGCCGTTCCCGCCGATCCGGCGTTGGTGCACCGGCACCGGCCGGAGAACGTCCTGCTGGGCGGGGCGGCGCGGGTCGAACGGGCCGCGGTCCTGGTGCCGCCGCCGGGCCACCGGCTGGCCGGTACCGGGGAGCACACCGTGGGCGCGCTGGTCGAGTCGGCCCGTCAGATGGCGACGATGCTGGGTCACACGGCCCACGGGCGGGACTTGGACGCGCAGATGCTCTGGCTGTCGCTGGAGGCGGATCTGCCGACCGGCCTGCCGGTCGAGGTGCCATTGGAACTGTGGTGGGAGTTCGCACCGGCGCGCGGGGCGCGTGCGGTGTACCGGTTCGCGGTGGTGGATGCGGAAAGCGGCGAGGGGTACGGCCGGTTGGAGATCGGCGTGCACACCCTCAGCCGCGCGGGTTACTTGAAGCGGAGGTCGGCGAAGTGAGCGGGGCGGAATCGGTGACGGGCACGGGCTCGTCGTGGGCGGTGCGGGCACCGCAGTTGTTGTTCGTCGTCGCGGTGGCGGCGGTGGCCACCGGGTTGGTGGTCCACCTGCGGCACGCGGGCGAAGGGCCGGACCTGGAGGCGGCCGTCCTGGCCGCCTGCTACCTGGCGTGGCTGGCGGTCGAGATCCCGGTGACGTTCCGGACCTCCGGCTCGGCGCCGCGCGAGTCGGCGTCGCTGCTGTTCTACGCGACGGCCCGGATCGCGACCGTCGCCGCGGCCGTGCTGGGGCCGCTGCCCTGGGACGGGTGGTCGCCGCTGCTGCTGCTCCCGGCGGCGCTGTTCGTCGGCGGGGTCGTGCTGCGTCAGGTGGCGATCCGCACGCTGGGACGGTTCTACTCGCACCATGTGACCCGGCAGACGGACCACCAGGTCGTCACCTGGGGCGTCTACCGGTTCATCCGGCACCCCGCCTACGCGGGGATGCTGTCGGCGCACGTCGGGTTCGTGCTGTTCTTCGCGAACCCGCTGAGCGTGGTGCTGCTGCTCGTGCTGGCCGGTGCGATCACCTTCCGGATCCGCACCGAGGAGCGGATGCTGCTGAACATCCCCGGCTACAGCGACTACGCGGCCGGGCACTCCCGGCTCGTGCCGGGGCTGTGGTGAGCGCCTCCGCCCGTCCGGTGCGGGTCGGGGTGCCGGCGACGCCGGACGAACTGCTCACGACCACGCGCTCGGTACGGCTGCGGCTGGACCTGACGCGCCCGGTCGACCTCGACCAGGTCCGCGCGTGCGTGGAGATCGCGCTCCAGGCGCCCAACGGTGGCAACACCCAGCGCTGGCACTGGCTGGTGGTGGCCGAGGAGGGGCTGCGGAAGCGGATCGCCGAGGTCTACCGGCGGTCGTTCGAGGCCAGGTACCCGCCGACCACCACGGCCGGGGCGGCGTCGGCCGGCGGGGTGTCGGACCGGATGCTGGCCGGCGGCCGACACCTGGCGGAGCACCTGCACGAGGTGCCGGTCCTGGTGATCCCGTGCCTGGAGCTCGGCGGCCGCCCGCTCACGGCGGGAAACCAGGCGGGGGTGTGGGGCTCGCTCCTCCCCGCCGCCTGGAGCTACATGCTCGCCGCCCGCGCCCGCGGGCTGGGAACGGCGTGGACGACGGTGCACCTGGACGCCGAGCAGGAGGTCGCCGACCTCCTCGGGCTGCCGGGCGACGTGCGCCAGGGGGCGTTGATCCCCACCGCGCACGTGGTGGGGGACGGATTCGGACCGGCGCCGCGGCGGCCGGTGGACAGCGTGCTGCACCTGGACGGCTGGGGCGGCACGGAATGGGGCGGTGGGGGCGTATGACGGAACTCGTGGTGACCGCGGCGACGGACGGCGGCGAGGTGCTGGCCGACGCCGCACGGGTCGGGAACAAGTTCGCCCGGCAGGAGGTGCTCCGGCGGGCCGGATTCCGGGTGCCGGAGTTCTTCTGTCTGCCCGCCGCCGCCTTCGACGAGGCCCTGGACGCGCTGCGCGCGTCGCTGCCGGCCGAGCCGGCGGCCGGCGCCGACCGGGCTGAGGTGGAGTCCTGGTGCGCGGCGGCCCGGGAGGCGCTGGTCGGCGCACGGCTGCCGGTGGCGCTGGCCGAGCGGATCCGCAAGGAGTTCGCGGCCGTGGCCGGGCCGGACGGCCTGGTGGCGGTGCGGGCCTGCGTGGTTCCGGCCGAGGCCGCTTCCGGTGGCGATGACGCTTCCGGTGCCGACGCCCCGCAGGCCGACGAGGCCGACGAGGCCGACGCGATCGGCCCTCCTCACGAGGCGATCGGGGAGGACAGCGCGGTCGACCCGTTCGCGGGCATGAGCGACAGCTTCCTCTACGTCGACGAGGACGGCCTGGAGGACGCCGTCGTGCGCTGCTGGGCGTCCGCGTTCAACGCGCAGGCCGTGCGCTACCGGACCCTGCGCGGCCTGGACCCGCTGCGGGCCCGGGTGGCCGTCGGCATCCAGCGGATGGTGCTCGGCACCCGTTCGTTCGTCGCGTTCACCCGCGACCCGCGCGACGGCGCGGTCCGCCGCGTCGTCGCGGCCGCCTACGGCATCGGCGAGGGCGTCGTCCAGGAGAAGGCGGACATCGACCACTTCTTCCACGACCCGGCCACCGACGAGGTGACCGCGCTGACCGTGCGCAAGCAGTGGTCGATGGGGTTGCCCGAGGGCGCCGCCGCCGGTGCGCCGGTGCTGCTGCCGGTCGCGGGCGAACTCGCCGACGTCCCGGTCCTGGACGACGGCCAGGTGCGCGCCGTGGCTGAGCTGGCCGCCCGGGTGGAGGAGCTCTTCGGCGTCCCCCAGGACATCGAGGGCGCCCTCACCGGGGACGGCGTCGTCCACCTGCTCCAGGCCCGCCCGCTGGTCACCGCGCCGCCTGCGGCCGGAACCGGGTCGGCCGCCGCACGGACCACCGGGCAGACCACCGGGCCGGCCGCCGCGCCGACGGTCGGGCCGTCCGCGCCGGAGGAACCGGCGACCGGCCACGTCTACTGGGGCAACCACAACATCACCGAGAGCTTCCCCGGCGTCTCCGGCGCGCTGACCTTCTCCCAGTCCCGCGAGTTCTACCGCCGCTCCTTCGCCGACCTCTACCGGCGGATGGGCGTCCCCGAGTCCTGGGTGCGGGACAACGCCCACCGCCTCGCCCGGATGGTCGGCTACCTGGAGGGCCAGGTCTACTACCGGCTGGACGACTGGCACGCCCTGCACGGTCAGATGCCGATGTTCGAACTCGTCCGTCGCGGCTGGGAACAGGCGATGGGCATCACCGGCCCCGCCCGCGGTGAGCGCCGCTGGGCCGCCCCGGCCGTCGCCCTCGCCCTGCCCCGGCTGGCCTGGCGCAGCGCCCTCCACCCGTGGCAGGTCAAGAGTTTCCTGCGCTGGTGGGACCAGCAGATGGCCGAGGCCGAGACCGTCGGCGACTCGCCGGAGGAGCTGATCGCCTTCTACCGGCGGCTCTGGGAGCGCGCCGGCGAGCGCTGGGGCGTCACCCTGGTGAACGCGTTCATCGCCCTGGTCGTGCTCGGCGCTGGCAGCGTCCTGCTGCGCCGCTGGACCGGCGAGGGCCCGCAGGTCCTGGTCGGGCTGATGGGCGGCGGGCGGGAGAACCGCTCGCTGGAGGCGGTGCGCGCGGCCATGGCGCTCGCCGAACTCGTCGGATCCGTGCCCGAGTTGCGCGCCGCCGTGCTCGACGACGCGAGCGACCCCGAGCAGTTGTGGCAGCAGATCGTCGAGGGCCGGCACGGTGCGGCCGTCGGCGACGCCGCGCGCGGTTACGTCGCCCGCTACGGGGACCGCGCGCTGCACGACCTGAAGCTGGAGGAGCCCACGCCCCGCCAGCGCCCGTGGACCGTGCTCGCGCTGATCCGCCCGCTGGTGCGCCAGGGCGCGACGGTGGCGGCCAACCGCGCCGACGAGCAGGCGGCCGCCCGGCGCGCCCGCGAACGGCTGCGCGAGCTGCTCCCGAACCCGGCCCGCCGGGCCGTAGTGCTCGGCGTCACCTCCCTCGCCCGCGACCTCGCCCGGATCCGCGAGGACACCCGGTTCTGCCGCACCCAGCTGTTCGGGCTGTCGCGCGACGTGATGTGGCGACTGGGCGCGGAACTCGCCCGCACCGGCGTCCTGGACGACGCGCTCGACGTCGCCGACCTGACCGTGGAGGAGGTCATCGGCGCCTTCGACGGCACCGGCACCGTGACCGACCTGCGCGCCCTGGTCGCGCTGCGCCGCGAGCAGCGCGAGCGCTGGGCGGAGAACCCGCAGCGCCCCGCCCTGCTGAGCACCCCCGCCGGACTGCCGCTCGCCCGCGCGCTGCCGGGGGCGACCGCGGTGGGCAAGGCCGCCGCCGCCGACGACGGTCTGCTGCGGGGCATCGGCTCCAGCGCCGGTGTGGTGCGCGGCCGGGCCAAGGTGGTGCTGGACCCCTCCACCGACCCGGACCTCGCCGCCGGGCGGATCCTGGTCGCCCGGGAGACCGACCCGGGATGGCTGTTCCTGATGATGTCCGCCACCGGCATGGTCGTCGAACGCGGCACCCTGCTGTCCCACACGGCGATCACCGGCCGTCTGCTCGGCGTGCCCACTGTGGTCGCCGTCCCGGGGGTCACCGCGGCGATCCCCGACGGCGCCTGGATCGAGATCGACGGCACGGCCGGGACGGTGCGGCTGCTCCCGCCGTCCGAACAGCCGCAGGAGCCCGAGGCGGCGGCGCCGTCCGAGGAGTCGGCGCCGTCCGAGGCGTCCGAGGAGCCGGACGTCCCCGCTGCGGTCGACGCCGCAGACCGGAGCCTCCCGACCGACCCGACCGCCGGAACCGCCACCACCGAGAAGGGCGACAGGACATGACCGACGACCCGGCCCGCTTCCCCTTCCCGCCCGCCGGCGACGTGCGCCCGCCGGACGCCTACCACGGCGTCCTGCACGCCCGCGTCCCGCACCCGGTGCAGCTGTCCAGCGGGCAGCCCGCCCTGCTGGTCACCCGGCACGAGGACGTCACGGCCGTCCTCGGCGACGACCGCTTCAGCCGGGCCGGCTACACCGAACTCGCCCGCCCGCTGTTCGCCCGCAAGACCGAGTCCGTCCTGCTGGCCACCGCCGACGCGCCCGACCACACCCGGCGCCGGCGCACGATCCTCCCCGCGTTCACCGCCCGTCAGGTCCGCCTGCTGCGCCCGCGTCTGGAGGCCCTCGCCGAGGAACTGCTCGACGGCCTGACCGCCGGCGCCACCGGCGGCGAGACCGATCTGGTGGGCGGCTTCACCGTGCCCTTCCCGATGCGGGTCATCTGCGAGGTGCTCGGCGTCCCGCTCGACGACAGCGCGATGCTGCGCGCCGAGGTGGACATCCTCATGTCCACCTCCGGCCACACCCGCGAGGACGTCGCCGCCGCCCAGGCGCGGATGGACGAGTACTTCGCCGCCCTGGTCGCCGGCAAGCGGCGCGCCGCCGAGGCGGGCACCCCGTCCGACGACCTGCTCACCAGGCTGGCGCTGCGCCCGGACGACGGTCCCGACCAGCGGCTGTCCGACCGGGAGGTGGTCTCCCTCGGTTCGGGCATGCTGATGGCCGGCTACGAGACGACCGGCAACTCCTTCGGCATGTGCGTGCTCCTCCTCCTGCGCCACCCCGACCTGGTGAAGCGCCTGCGCGCGGAGCCCGAGCGGATCCCGGCGGCGGTCGAGGAGATGCTGCGCTTCAGCTCCCTCAACAACACCGGCGGGGCGCCGCACCTGGTGACCGAGGACACCGTGCTGGGCGGCTGCCCGGTGGCGGCGGGGCGGATCGTGGTGCCGCTGACCGACACCGCCAACCGCGACCCGGCCGTCTTCGCCGACCCGGACACCTTCGACCCGGACCGTCCGGACGTCGGTTCCCACCTCGCCTTCGGCTACGGCCGCCACCTCTGCCTGGGCGCCGAGCTCGCCCGGGCCGAGCTGCAGATCGGTGTCGGTGCGCTGCTACGCCGCTTCGACATGCTGGAACTCGCCGTTTCCGAGGACGAGTTGGAATGGCGGCAGTCGATGTTCATCAACGGTGTCTGGCGGTTGCCGGTCCGTTGGACGGCGGCCGGTGCCGCGGCGGTCCCCGCCGCGGAGGGGCGGTCGGCGTGAGCCCTCCGGCCGCCCGGCCCGCCGCGACCGGTCCGGGGGCACCCACCGACCCGGCGGCGTCCCCCGGGCCGGGCGTACCCACCGACCGGGGCGTACCGACCGACCCGGGCCCGTTCGCCGTCCGCCTCGGCGCCTTCCTGCGCGGCAGCTTCCCGCTGCCCCTGTCGCTGGTGTTCGCCGGGGTGTGGACGGTGGGCGCCACCGGCCTGTTCGCCGCCGCCGACTCCCGGGTCGGGGACTGGCGGCCGGGCTGGGGCACGGTGGGCGCCGCGCTGACGGTCCTGGTCGACCTGCTCCTGCTGCGGGTCGCCGACGACCTGCGCGACCTGCCGTACGACCGGCGCCACAACCCGTCCCGCCCGCTGGCGCGCGGCGCCGTACTGCCGCGCGACCTCTACCTGCTGGCCGCCGCCGGGGCCGCGTTCCTGCTCCTCCTCAACGCCGGCAACCGGGCCGCCCTGCTGCTCATCGCCGCCCAACTCGTCTACACCACCCTCCTGGTGGGGGCGGAGCTGCGGCTGGGGTGGCCGCGCGGCGACGCCGTCGTCAGCGGCGTCCTGCTGAGCTCCCCGGTGCAGGTGCTGCTCAACCTCTACCTGTACACGGTGTTCCTGCACGACACCGGGCTGGACGGCGATCCGGTCGGGCGGGCCGGGAGGCATGTGCTGCCGCTGCTGGCGGTGATCATGCTGGCCGCCACCCACCACGAACTGGTCCGCAAGGTCGTCCGCGAGCCGGGCGCGCACGAGCGCACCTATGTCCGGGTCTTCGGCCTGCGGACGACCGTGGCGCTCGCGCTCGGCTCCGCGGCCGCGTCCGCCGCGGTGTCGCTGGCGGTGCTGCGGCCCTGGGCGGGCGGACCGGCCGGGTGGGGCTGGCTGGCGCTGCTGCCGGTCGTCGTCGCCGCCCTCGCCGCCCGCCGCTTCGACCGGACCGGGGCGGCCCGCTGGCCGGCCGTGGCGGTGGTCGGCTATCTGCCGGTCGTCTTCTTCTGCCAGCTGCTGATCGGGCTGGGGGCCACTTCGTAAGGCACTGACCTTGCACCGTGTTCCCGACTACGGAATCACGCTGGTGCAAGGGGCGGTGACCCTGTGGCCGCCCCTTGCACCTCAGCAGAAGGCGCCGAGCCCCGGAGGCTTCCTCTGTCAGGATTTTCGCTTTCCGACGAACCGACAGGTACGAGGAAGAGGGATGTCCAGTCGCGACGAGGGGTGGGGTCTGGAGGGGACTGCGCCTGACGTTGACGCAGTTCCTCGCGCCTGGTTTTTTGCGCGCTCTCGGACCGGCGGGTCCCGGCTTCAGGCAAAGTTCTCAGACCGATACGGACGGCCGTCGGTGCCGTCCGGAGGTCAAGGCCAGCGGCTTTCGTGCTGCCGAGGCCGGTCGGCCGAGCTCCGTGTTGCTCAACGGGACCTGGCACTGGATGGAGGGCAACCACGGACCGCGCCTGGCCCCCACGATCCACCCGGACGCGACCAAGGTCGGCGGTGGGACGACGGAGATCACCAATGCCCCGGTGGTCGGCGAGGACAGCGTCGCCGAGGGCACCTGGTACGCCTCCCGGAAGCAGCGCGACGGGTCAACCGCGATGCCGGTTTCCACTACGACTCGGTGGAGGCCCGGCCCGTCCTACTACAGCAATGCCTACTGAACGGCGCGCTTCAGCAGTACTTCGCGGTGGACGACCTCCGTGGAGCCGACCTTCTTGACGTAGCGGGTCGCACTCACCGCCTCCCAGCCCTGCGAGCCCAGAGCGTTCAGCTCCGAGACATCGATGTGCCAGCCACTCATCCTGACGTCGATGATCTTGTATTCCCAGCTCGCTCCCAAAGCTCTTCCCTTCGTCCTGCCGGTGGCATCCCCGCGTCGATGGTGGCACGCCCGCTCATCGGCGCGCCGGGATTTCTGCAGCCTCTTCGGGCGCCTGTACCCCAAGTGGCATACCCAGCAACAGAATCTGGGAGAGAGCTTGCCCGGGACCCCGACGACCGGGACCCCGACCCCGGCCGGGCGATCCCCGGCGGCGTCGTGAACCCCGCGACCCCACCGACCATCCCCGGAGCCCCGGCTGCGGATGGCTGCGAGGGGAGCGCCGCACCGATGCCGGTGGAGCCGGACTGCCGGGCGCTGCACGAGAATACGCAGGCTGACCTGGACGCCACCCGCGAGCGCTCCACGGAGGCCGGGGTCGAGGGGGACGAGTTTCGGGTCGGGTCGCCCAGCTCCAGGAGCAGGTTCCGGGACCGGATGGTCTCCGAGTACGCGTCCCGCCGGTCCTGGTGGCCTTGGTGCAGGGGGGAGACGAGGCCGCGATCCGCGCCCACGCCGAGCAGTTGGCCGCCGTCGTCGCCCCGCGCCCGCTGCTGGGCGCGGGGCGGGCTGATCCCGCACTCCGAGCCCGACCGACCAGGGCCTGGGCTTCGCCTGGCGCCGCGCTGCCGGACCTGAGCAAGGTCTTCGATCCGCAGGACTCGACCAAGCGGGCCCCGGCGGTCCGACCTGGAAGTCCATCGGGAACAGCTCGCTGGACAACGGCATCGAGATGAGCTTCGACGGCACGAGCCCGAGGTGCTGGGCTCGTGGCAGAACAAGAGCCTGCGCACCACCGACCCGAGCAAGACGTACGCGAGGGCCTCGACCGGGCAACTCCGCTCGGCTCCGGGACGCCCGTGGCCGACCCGGCCGCAGGGCTCATGGGCGCTGCCCGACCCGCCGTGCAGCCACACCCTTTTCGGGCTTGCCCGGGTCGCCCGGACCGGCGGGAGCCCTCCACTTGCGCAGTTCGCCCCGAAGCCTGCGAAGCGCTCGGCTGGAGATCGCCGCGTCCTCGCTCAGCCCCGGAATGCAGCGCCTGAGCACTAGCCGGAGCAGATAGAACACGCCGGCGATGCCAGCGGCAGCCGACATCAACCACTCGGGAAGGGAAACGGGGATCTGCACGACAACTCCTCTGATCTCCGGGCAGATCGGGAGTGACCCATGCGGTTCCAGGACTCGACCCGATCTACCGCACGTGCACAGCGGTAGATGAATCGAGACCTTCCGGCGCAGGTTCTCGGACGAGTGTCGAAGGACTGCCTTCGACACTCTGCGGCACTGATGGGCCGCTGCCCTTTCGGGCACTCACCTCACGTGACCGTGAGGTATGGGAGAAGTGTCCACACCAAAGTGCCCGGCACCGGGATGCGGCTTCTACCCATGGAGAGTCCCCCGGCGTGATCGCCAGTGGGTGGGGGCGTGACCGCCCCGCAAGGCTCAATTGTCCGAGGCTCTGTCACGACTGTCAACTCGCTGTGATGCGAGCGGACTTATCCGCTCGATCGTGAGGATCCACGTTCTGGAGCACAAGGTCGACCACCCTGGACTTCGTCGGCAGGTCACGGCGTGCGACCGGTTGCTGTCCCGGGAGCCCGGGCCGTGCGCGGCAGCGGCGCCACCGCGGTCACCGCCGTCGCCGTCGCCGTCGCCGTCGTTCGGAGATCAGAGAGCGGCGGTGACGGCGGCCTCGGCGTGGATGCGTGTGGTGGGGAAGACCGGGACGGCACTGTCGCCGGGTCCCACCAGGAGTTCGATCTCGGTGCAGCCGAGGATCACGCCCTCCGCTCCCGCCGTGACCAGCTCGGCGATCACCCGGCGGTACTCGGCCCGGGACTCCTCGCGGACCACCCCGAGGCACAACTCCTCGTAGATCACCCGGTGCACCAGGGCCCGGCCCGCCGGGTCGGGCACGAGGACGTCCAGGCCGTGGGCGGCCAGTCGGTCCCGGTAGAAGTCCTGCTCCATGGTGAACGCGGTGCCCAGCAGCCCGACCCGGGTCACCCCGGCGGCCAGGACCGCCGCGGCCGTCGCGTCGGCGAGGTGCAGCAGCGGGACGGACACCGCGTCGGCGACCTGGTCGGCGACCTTGTGCATGGTGTTGGTGCAGATCAGCAGCAGCTCCGCGCCCGCTGCCTCGACGGCGCGGGCGGCCTCGGCGAGCAGCCGTCCCGCGGCCTCCCATTCCCCGGCGACCTGGAGTCGCTCGACCTCGGCGAAGTCCACCGAGTAGAGCACGCACTTGGCGGAGTGCAGGCCGCCCAGCCGGTCCCGGGTGAGTTCGTTGAGGAGGCGGTAGTAGGTCGCGGTGGATTCCCAGCTCATGCCGCCCAGGAGGCCGATGGTCTTCATCGCGCCACTGTGCCACGGCCGCCGAGGGGGCGGCGAACCGGGCCGTGGGCGGACGATCGGCGTCCACGACCGTAAAGGAAGCATTGTCACCCTATTCACCCGTAAGGATGATTTGCGTCGTTTCATGTATCCAGCGGTGATTATGATCCACTTCCTGTGACCAAGCGTCAGAATTTTTCGAAAACCGACAACATCGCCGACAGCGGCGCGGCCGGGACTGCCGGCACGGCCGACCACGCGGCCCAGGTGGTCGTCCTCGGCGCGGGCCCGGCGGGCCTGGTCCTCGCCAATCTGCTGCACCGGGCCGGCATCGACTGCGTCGTCCTGGAACGCGCCGACCGGGCCCGCTTACACAGCCGGGCCCGGGCCGGCTTCCTCGCCGAGAACACCGTCCGGATCCTGGACCGGCACGGTCTCGCCGAGGGCCTGCGCCGCCACGGCCGACCTCACGCCACCTGCGAGTTCCGCACCGCCGACGGCAGCTTCCGGCTGGACTACGCCCGACTCGGCCGCGGCGAGCGGCACACCGTCTACCCGCAGCAGAACCTCGTCGCCGACCTGCTCACCGCCTTCCTGGACGCGGGCGGGCAGGTCCGGTTCGGCACCGAGGCGCTGCGGGTGCTGGACGCGGACGGGGACCGCCCGACCGTCGAGGCGCGCGGGCCCGACGGGGAGCCCCTCCGCTGGCGGGCCCGGTACGTGGCCGGCTGCGACGGCCGGCACGGCGCCGCCCGCCGGTCGCTGCCGCCCGGTACGGTCGTCCACCGCCACGACCACGGCCTGTCCTGGCTGGGCCTGTTGGTCGAGGCGCCGCCCAGTCTGGACGCGGTCGGCTACGCGGTGCACGAGCGGGGCTTCGCCGGGCACATGGCCCGCACCTCCGACATCACCCGCTACTACCTCCAGTGCGAGCGCGGCGCCGCGCCCGAGGACTGGGACGAGGAGCGAGTCTGGCACGAACTGGACCTGCGGATGCGCGCCGAGGAACACGGCCCGCTGCACCGGGGGAGTGTCGTCGCGCGCGCCGTCGTCGACCTGGAGAGCGACGTCGTCGAACCGCTGCGCCACGGCGCGCTGCTGCTCGCGGGCGACGCCGCGAGCATGCCCACCCCCTCGGCGGCCAAAGGCGCCAATCTGGCGGTACTGGAGGCGGAGATCCTCGCCGCCGCCCTGGTCGACGACCTCGCCCACGGTGACGGCAGTGCCCTCGCCGACTATTCCCGGCGCTGTCTGGAACACATCTGGCGCGCCATGGAGTTCTCGCACTGGATGGTTCGGCTGCTGCACGCGGTGCCAACCCCGCACGGCGTCCCGTCGGGCTTCGACGCGGGCCTCCGCCGCGCCCGGCTGGAGGCGCTGCGCACCTCGCGCGCCCAGCAGGACTGGTTCGCGGAGAACTACGTCGGCCTCTGAGTGAAACCCCTCACCGGGCCCCGCACTTCACCGTGCCCCGCACCTTCCCGGGGGCTCCGCACCTTCCCGAGCCCCGGCGGTTCACCGAGCCCCGACGGCTCAACGATCCCCCGACCGCTCACCGATCCCCGTCGGCCCATCCAGCAGCACCGGCCGACGGCGCACCGCACCGAGGACATTCCTGCCATGACCACTCCCGCCATGACCACGACCGTCACCGCCACCGCTGTCGGCGCGCCCGCCACCGGCCCCGACGCCGCCACCGGCCCCGACGACCGCGCCCGCCTGCGCGTGGCCGTCGACTTCGTCCGCCGCCACGACACCGCCACCCTCCTGCCACTCCTCCTCCCCGGCCTCGACGGCCCGCAGTTCCACTCCCTCACCCGCCACTTGTCGTTCGCCCACGCCGCCCTGCTGGTGTTCCCGCCCGACCAGGCGACGCTGCGTGCCGACCTCGCCGCCTGCGGCCTGACCGCCGACACCCCGCCGCTCCCCAGCTCCGTGGTCCGCGACCGGCTCGCGGCCCGCCACCGGCGGGACGCCGCCGGACTGGACGTGTCGATCCTGCGACCCGGGGTGCGGTCGGCGGACGGCACCCGCCGCGCGGTCGAGGTGTTCGCGCTGACCGTCCCGCCCGGCTCGGACCTGCGGCCCGTCGCCGACCACGAGCGGGTCCACCAGCACGAGGCGCACCTCGCCTTCGAGGTCCTGCGCCCGGAACCGCTGCTCCTGCGCGGACTGTGCGTCCTGCTCGCCGACCGGGGCGCCGTCCCGGACGGCGGCGGCTACAACCCGCACGAGAACGGCACCGTCCTCTACTTCACCGCGCCCACCGCCTCGCTGGCCGGCTACCGGCGGGTGGAGTTGTACGCGCCGGGCGACCACCGCGACATCCTGGCCGGCCACTTGGCCGAGTCGCCGTCCGGCCCTCCGTCCGGCGCCCCGTCCGGCCCCTCGTCCGACCAGCCGGCTGAAACGCTCCTGCGCCTGCTGACCGGGGCCTGGGCCACCCAGGCCCTGGCGGCCTGCGCCCGGCTGGGCCTGCCCGACGCCATGCCTCCGGGCGCGCCGGTCGACCGGGCCGTCCTGGCCGACCGTACCGGCACCCATCCCCGCGCCCTGGCCACCCTGCTGCGCTACCTCGCCATGCTGGGCGTGGTGACGGCCGAGGGGGACCGGGTTCGCCTCACCGAGGTCGGCACCCTGCTCCGCGAGGACACGCCGGGCTCGATGCGGCCGCTCGCCCTGATGTACGGAGGGCCGTTCTACCGCTCCTTCGGCGCGCTCGACCACACCGTGCGCACCGGCGAGACCGCCTTCGACCACCTGTTCGGCGAGAACCACTTCGACCACTTCGCCCGCGACCCCGAACTCGCCGACCTGTTCGACCGCTCGATGGCCGCCAGCACCCGGATGTTCGACCCCGTCCCCGCCCACCCGGCCCTCGCCGCCGCGGCCGCGCGGCCCGGCGGCGGTACCGTCGTCGACGTCGCCGGCGGCAACGGCGAACTCCTCGCCCGGGTCCTCACCGCCCACCCCGGGCTGCGCGGCGTCCTCCTGGAGCGCCCGCACGCCGTCGAGGCCGCCCGCCGCACCATGGCGGAGGCCGGTTTGGCCGACCGCTGCGGCTACCGCTCCGGCGACTTCGCGGACGTCCCCGCCGACGGTGATGTCTACCTGCTCTCCCGGGTGCTGCACGACTGGGACGACGACCGCTGCCGTGCGATCCTGCGCCACTGCGAGCGCGCGATGCCCGCCCACGCGGACCTGCTCATCGTCGAACGCCTGCTGCCCGCCGACGGATCCGCCTCCCTGGCGACCGCCTGGGACGTCCACATGATGTGCAACGTCGGCGGCCGTGAGCGCCGTGCCGACCACTACGCGGATCTCCTCGCCGCCGCCGGCCTCGACCTCCTCGCCCACACCCCCCTCCCCCTGGACGCCGCCCTCCTCCACGCCCGCAGGCCCACCCGCCCGTAGGGTCGCTGGTTCACCGGGTTCGGCCGAGGAGCGCCGACGGGCGCGGGCCGGTACTCCTCGGTGCAGGCCCGCGCCCGTGCTGACGCACCGGGCACGCCGCCCCGCCCGAATTCGGCGACGTCGGGCTCCGACGCCGGTGGAGCTGCCCGGGCGAACGGCAGGGTGACGCGGAGAATTCGCAGGTCGATACGCTTCGGCCATGAGTGATCGAACAGTGGCCGGCGGAGACGACATCGGGCCGGCCAGGGGAACCGCGGGGTATGCGGAGGCGGCGGACGCGCTGGCGCTCCAGTACGAGGAGGTCACCTTCGAGGAGGTGCACCGCGACGTGCTGAGCCTGGTGCCCGCCGGGCCCGCGCGGGTCCTCGACATCGGTGCGGGCACGGGGCGCGACGCGGCAGCTCTGGCCGCCTCGGGGCACAGTGTGGTGGCGGTCGAGCCGACGGCGGAGCTGCGGGCGCACGCGCGGCGGATCCACGCGGGCAGCGCGATCGAGTGGGTCGACGACGTTCTCCCCTCGCTCGCGCTCCACCGGTGCCCGGGCCGGTTCGACGCGGTCTTCGCCACCGCGGTCTGGATGCATCTGGACGCGGCGGAGCGCGAACAGGCGATGGCGAGGATCGCCGCACTGCTGGTGCCCGGGGGCCGGTTCTTCGTCAACCTTCGCCATGGGCCCGTGCCCGATGGCCGGCACATGTTCGACGTGTCCGCCGCCGAGACGGCCGAGCTCGGTGCGACGCACGGTTTGCGGACGCTCCTGAGCAGCGAGCGTTCCGACCTCCACGGTCGGGACAGCGTCCGGTGGAGTTCTCTCGTGCTCCAGGCGTCCGACTCCCACCACGCCCTCGACTGAACGCGAATCCGCCGGTGGCCGGCGGGGACGGCGGGGACCCGAGTCCCTCAGGGGGTGGGCGGGCCGGGCGCGGGCTCGGTGGGGATGCCGCTGTAGGCCGGGGCGAAGAACACCAGGGTGACCAGGTCCTCGGTGATGTCGTGGAAGCGGTGCTCCTCGTGGGCGGGGACGAAGAGCGCTGTGCCCGGGCCGACTTCGACGGTACGGCCGCCGGAGGTGAAGGAGCCGCGGCCCCGGCTCACCACGTAGACCTCGTCCTCGCGGTGCGGTGACTGTCCGTCGGTGGCGCCGGCGGGGATCGAGTAGGTGCCGAAGCTCAGGGCGGGGACCGTCAGGTGTTCGGCGAAGTCGGGCGTGCCGTCGGCGCCGGGCCGGAACCGGCCGCTGTCGATGATCTCCATGGGGCGTGATCCTGCCACGGTCGGTCGTTCTGCCGACGGGGTCCGCCCGACCGCGCGCGGTGGCGGAAGGGTTCGCCCGCGAAAGGCGCTAGTCTGTCGGCCGCACCGATCAACTGATCATGTATTAATACGGGGGTTCCATCGTCATGCCCGTTTCCAGGAGACTGCTCGCCACCGCTCTGGTCGCGACCGCCGCCTTCGGTCTGGCCGCCTGCGGTCCGGACAACTCGCCCGAGCAGAGCGCCAAGGGCACCACCGCGCCGAGTGTCGCGCCGGCCGCGTCCACCGGATCCACCGCGCCCACCACCAAGGGCGCCGCGCCGGCCGTGTCCGCCGGATCCACCGCCGCGCCCACCTCCGACGAACCGGAGGGCTTCTGCACGCACGAGCCCTTGCCCGCCGGCCAGAAGTGGATCTACCCGGTGAAGGGGACCAGCACCACCACCCTCGCCTACCGGGACACCAAGGACGCCTGCGGCGTCAACGACGTGGCCTTCGAGCCGGTCGGCGCCGACCGGACGGCGGCCTTCGCGCCCACCGCCAAGGGCCACCTCAGCTCGGTGATGGCGCCGCCGAAGGACGTCGACCTGGCCGGCGTCGTCAAGCACATCAACGAGTGCCTCACCTCCCCGCACAGCGAGAAGGGCAGCTACCCCTGCTCGGCGGGCGACTACAAGGTGGCCGTCGACGCCTCCGGCAAGGTCACCGAGCTGTGGGAGCGCGCCCACTCCTGACGGGCGGAGTTCCGGAAACGACGAATGGACACCTCTTGACCGCTCCGACCGCACGGGTCGCCTCGGCGATCCTGACGCTGCTCGCCCTCACGGCGGGCTGCGCCTCGTCACCGTCACCCTCCTCGGCCCCGGCCGTGAGCACGTCGGCCGTGAGCACGTCGGTGGCGAGTCCGTCGGTGGGGGACGAGCACGCCGCCCCGGAACCCGGGGCGGCGTGGCGCCCGGCAGCCGCCCTGTCCGGGGAACGGCTCGCCTCGGTTCTGCTGCCCGACGCCGACCTGCCGTCGGGCAGCACCGCCGAGGCCCCCGCCGTCGCGTCGACGGCGACCGCCCTGGACCCGAACGCCGAGGCGGCCTCCCGGCAGCACCCCGAGTGCGCGCCGGTGCTCCGCGCGATGTTCGAGCGACCGGCCGAGTCCGTCGGCCGCTGGTACGTCACCGGGAACAACGTGCTCGCCAACCGGACCCGGATCGACGTGGCCGGGTCCGCCGACGGACTATCCCGGGAACGCTTCGAGGCGTTGCGGGCGGCGGTGACCGGGGGTGGTTGCACCGGCCTCCGGCTCGACAACGGCAACGGCGGCGTGCAGTTGACGGTCGAGCCGGTTCCGTGGCCGGGGCTCGACGTGCCCGCCGTGGGCTTCCGGGTGCGGACCCCCACCGGGGCCGTCGCCTCGGCCGGCGGATTCACCCGGGTCTACCTCTGGGCGGCCGTGGGCGACACCCGGGTGCTGTTCCTCACCGCTGACGACACCGCCCACGCCCCGGCTCTGCGCCCGGAGCTGGTGACGCCCCAGGTCCGGCGCCTCCTCGCCGTGACCGGCGACGGTCCGGCGGACCCGGCCGCACCGGCCGCCTCGGCACCGCCCGCGCCCGCCGGACCGCCCGCCCCCGCCGCCTCGGCGCGCTGACCCCGGTGGCCGGGGCCGACGTGCCCCGGCCACTGGGCGAGCGATTCGTTCAAGACGCGACGCTGACGCCGCGTCAAGACTGCTCCCCATGAACGAACGCACTTTCACCCCCGCCGCCGGACGATTCGCGCCGGTCCGCCTCTACGATCCGGTGGTCGCCCTCACCCGGGAACGGCTGTGGCGCAGCCTGGCCGCCATGCACGTCGCGCCGCGGCCGGAGGACGTGGTCGTCGACGTCGGGTGCGGCACCGGCTCGTTGGCGGTGCTGCTGAACCGGGTCGAACCGCGCGCCACCGTCATCGGTGTCGACCCCGACCCGGAAACCCTGGCGGTGGCCCGGCGCAAGGCCGCCGTCGCGGGCGGCACCGTCGACTGGCGGCTCGGCATGGGCGACGCCGTGGCCGCGATCGTGGGCGCCGGGACGGCGGACACCGTCGTCTCCAGCCTCGTCCTGCACCAGTGCCCGGTCCCGATGAAGCGCGCCGTGCTGGCCTCGATGCACGAGACGCTGAGGCCCGGCGGCAAACTGGTCATCGCCGATTACGGCAAGCAGCGCACGGCCGCGATGCGGCTGGCGTTCCGGTTCGTGCAACTGGCCGACGGCAAGGCGGACACCCAGCCCAACGCCGACGGCATCCTGCCCCGGCTGATCGCGGAGGCGGGTTTCCACGACGTGCGGGAGAGCGAGACCGTCGCGACGGTCACGGGGTCCCTCTCGCTCTACGTGGCCCGCCGGCCCTGACCGTTGACGGGCTCCGGCCGTTCACCGTCCCCCGTCGCCGACCCGGCGCAGGGCCGGGAGGACCGCGGCGGGCGTCAGTCCGGTCATCTCCCGCATCCGGCGCCCGAAATGCGCCTGGTCGGCGAAGCCGCCGAGGAGGGCGGCCTCGGCCGGGGTGCTGCCCGCGCGCAGCGCGTCGGCGGCGCGGGCCAGCCGTCGCCAGATTCGCCACCGGGCCAGGGGCAGGCCCAACTGCTCCTGCGCCAGGGCCCGCAGGCGCGGTGGTGAGAGGCCGACCCGGGCGGCCAGACCGGCCAGCGGGACGGCGTCGTCCCCGGCGGCGTCCATCGCGGCACGCAGCCGGGGGTCGACCCGGGCCGAGGGCAGTGCTCCGGCGGGGCGGACCTGCTCCTCCCGCAGTCCGCGCCACTGCGGCGCCACGGTGATTCCCGGCCCGCCGGGGCTCCGCAGCCGGTCGGCGAACGCGCAGTGGGGGTCGACGAAGTACGTGACCAACTCCCGTACCGGTTCCATCCGGTGGCGCACCATCGGTGCCACCACCAGCGCCTCGCCGCGGTGCCGCACTCCGTCCCCGTCCCTGGCCGTCACCAGGGGCGCGGGGTCGTCCGCCCCGGATGCGAAGGCGATCTGGAAGGCCGCGTGCCGGTGGGTGTGGCTGTCCGCGAGTGGTCCCCGGTACAGCGCGTACCCGGCCCCGACGACGAACCGCGGTCCTGTCCCCTCGCCGTTCTCCATCCGGCCGATCCTGCCAGAGACCGTCCGGCCGCGACACCGCCTCGCGATCGGTGGTCGGTGGTCGGTGGTCTCCGGCCCGCGGCCCGCGGTCAGCGGTGGCGGCCCTGGCGAGGGGCCGGGACGCGGGGCAGTACCTCCCACAGGGGGCGGCCGCCCCCGGCCCAGCGGACGAGCGCGGGCCGGTCGACGAGCAGGATGCCGTGCTCGGCCCCCCACTTGAGCGCCTCCCGGGAGAAGCGGCCGTTGGTGACGACGGCCGCGACGTGCGCGCCGTGGCTGCGCCGGTAGGTGCCGGCGAGCGCGTACAGGACGCCGACGCCCACCGGCCTGCCGCCGACCGGGTCCTGCTTGTGCTTGCACTGCACCGCCCAGCGGCGGCCGGTCGGGTCCTCGGCGAGCACGTCCACGCCCCGGTCGTTCGCCCCGCCGACCTTGCGCGCGCGGCAGCCGTCCCGCTCCAGCAGGTCGCGCACCGCGTACTCGAAGGCGTCCGGGGCCAGCCGGTCGAGGCCGCCCGGACCGGTGAGCGCCAGCCGCAACCGGGTGGCGTGCAAGCGCTGTTCGCGCGCCGCCCGGACGCTCCGGTCAGCGACGGCCGCCGCCGCGACGGCGATCGCGACGGCGGCCAGGACGGGCAGCCACCAGTGCGCCGCCAGCCAGCGCAGCACCGGGACGGCCGCGCCGACCGCCACCGCCCCGCCCACCAGCCAAGCCGTCCCGTCGCCGGGCAGGCGGCGGCCGTGCCGACGGCGGCGTGGGGGAGCCGGGCGCCCGTGTGGCCGTCGCCCGGGCGTGCGCCGCCCGGTCAGTGGGTGGCCCGGGTGACCACGCCGACGAGTTGGAGGATCGCGTGCCCCCAGGCCGTGCCGGCGATCAGGACGCCGAGCACGATGCTGCTGAAGACGGTGAACGCCTCGTCGCCCCGGCTGCGGGCCTCGGTCCGGCGCCGGAGGCGGATCAGGATGATGATCGCGACGAACGCCGCCGCGCTGATCGAGTACTGCACGTGCCCACCCGGACTCTCGTCAACGGTGTGTAACGCTCCGACTACTCGGAGCGCGTTGCCGCTGGTGAGCATGGCAGGCACGGGGGCGGCTCCGGGGGTGGTGCGGGGAATTCGGCCGGATCCGAACCGTCGGACTGGCGCAGTTGCGACGCCCTGGGGTGTCCGGGCGGTCGGTCCGTCGATCCCGCGTTCGGTCGGCGAAGGGCCGATCGTGGTCCGGCTCGTGACGACGGGCCGCTCATGGTCCGGCTCGTGACGACGGGCCGATCGCGTGACGGGCTCGTCACCCGCGCCGTCCCCGGCGCCGTCCGCGCGGCGGTGTCCTCGGGCGGCCCGCCCGGACCGCGCCCGTACCCGCCGCCACCACCAGGACCACCGCCAGGCACTGGGCCGCCGACAGTTCCTGCCCCAGGACCAGGAATCCGGCCAGCGCCCCGACCGCCGGGGCCAGGCCCGTCAGCACGGCGAAGGTCGGTGCGGACAGTCGGC
Source organism: Kitasatospora sp. NPDC094019 (assembly GCF_044764505.1). Lineage (NCBI taxonomy): Bacteria > Bacillati > Actinomycetota > Actinomycetes > Kitasatosporales > Streptomycetaceae > Kitasatospora > Kitasatospora sp. NPDC094019. Next base: position 181,619 of record NZ_JBIWIF010000003.1, on the reverse strand, counting down.
GCAGGGCCAGCAGCTCCAGTGCGTACGGCACCGCCGAGGACAGCAGCGCCACCGCCAGTCCGAGCCCCAGCACCCCGGGTTCCAGCAGGGTGGCGCCCGCCGAGGCGACGCCCAGCGGCAGGCTGATCAGGGCGGCCACGGTCATCGCCACCGCGAGCCCGTCCAAGCCGGGGAAGCGCCGCCCGGCCCGGGACCCGAGCAGGATGTACGCGGCGCACATCGCGCCCGCGCCGAGCGCGAACCCGGCACCCGCCGGATCGAGCCGGTCGAAGCCGTCCCGCCCGAGCAGCAGGACACCCGCGAACGCCAGCCCGGCCCACAGCAGGCCGGCCACCCGCCGGGTGGCGGCCACCGACATCAGCAACGGCCCGAGGACCTCCAGGGCCACCGCCGGGCCGAGCGGGATCCGGTCGATCGCCTGGTAGAAGAGGATGTTCATACCACCGAGCGCGATCCCGTAGGCGCCCGCGACGGCCCAGTCCGCCCGGCCGTACCCGCGCGGGCGCGGCCGGCAGACGACCAGCAGCAGCACGGCCGTGATCGCCACCCGCAGCGCCACCGTGCCCAGGGCGCCGGCCCGGGGGAACAGGAGGGCGGCGACGGCGGAGCCGAACTGCACCGAGACCGTCCCGGCCAGTACCAGGCCCACGCCGGAAGCAGCGCCCACCCGGGCGGGCGCGGCCACTGTCCGGAACGCTCCTGCCGGTAACCGTCCTTCCCGTCGGCTCCCCGCCCGGAGACCGCCGCCGGTCCGGGGGTCCGAGGCGAACCCCGGTGGCGTTCCCGCCGCTGCGGTTCCTGGGATCGTGTCCGTCGTGGTCGTCATGCCCTCCACGCTAGGAATCCGCGTCCGGCGTGTGAAATGCCGATCCAACGGTGGTTATGCTCCCCGGGCATGACCATCGAGCTGCGCCATCTGCGCGCCTTCCTCGCCATCGCCGAGGAAGGGACGATCACCCGCGCCGCGGTCCGCCTGCACATCGGCCAGCCCGCCCTGTCCCGCACCCTGCGACAGTTGGAGGAGCATCTGGGCACCCGCCTGGTCGACCGCTCCACCCATCACCTGGAGCTGACCGCCGCCGGCCGGGCCTTCCGCGACCGGGCCGCCGCCGCCCTCGCCGCCGTCGACACCGCCCTCGACCCCCGCGCGCTGACCGTCCTCCCGCTGCGCCTCGGCCACCCCTGGCCGGCCCTCGGCGAGTACACCGTGCCCCTGCTGCGCCGCTGGGACCGGGAGCACCCGGGCCAGCCGCTCGAACTGCGCCGGATCGACGACCGCACGGCCGGCCTCGCCCGGGGCCGGGCCGACGTCGCCCTGCTGCGGGGCGAGGTCACCGAACCCGGGCTGGTCACCGAACTGCTGCTGGAGGAGGAGCGGGTGGCGGCCGTTCCCGCGGACAGCGAGCTCGCCGGGCGGGCCACCCTCACCCTCGCGGACCTCGCCGCCCGGCCGGTCGCGCTGAACACCGTCGCCGGCACCACCACCCTCGACCTCTGGCCGGCGGAGGCCCGGCCCCCGGCCACGATCGAGGTCGACAACACCGACGAGTGGCTCACCGTGATCGCCGGGGGCCGGGCCGTCGGCGTCTCGACCTCGGCGACGCCCCGGCTGCACAGCCACCCGATGATCGCCTACCGGCCGCTGGCGGACGCCCCGCCGGTGCCGCTGTTCCTGGCCCGCCGCGCCGACACCCCGCCGCACCCGGCGACGCCGGCCCTGGTCCGGCTGATCCGCGAACTGCTCTCGGGAGCGTGACCGGGACCGGGACCGGTCGGCGCGCCCGCCCGCCCCTGCCCCGCCGCTCCCCGCCGCCCGCCCCCGCCGCCGGACGGGTGGATCGCGCGCCGCCCGGTCGCGCGGCGGGACCGGGCATCGCACAGGCCGTCCCATACTCGCGCCGTGAGGCGGACGGCGGCGCCGCCGAGTGCGGGCCGCGCCGCCCGGACGAGGGAGGATCCCGATGCATCGTCACGGCGCACCCCGGCGGACCGCCGCCGGGCCCGGGCCTGCCACGGCCGGCCCGGTACCGCGTGGTGCCGCGCCGCGCGCCACCGTGCCCGCCCGCACCGTGCCCGCCCGCACCCTGCCCACCCGCACCGGGCCCCTGCTGGCGGCCGGTCTGCTCCTGGGTGCACCGCTGCTCGGCGGATGCGTCTCGGCGTCCGGCGGTGACCCCGAACCCGCCCCGACCAGCCCCGCCTCGTCCGGCCCGGCCTCGTCCTCGGCCTCCGGTGGTCCGTCCACGACCGCGGCGTCCGCCCCGGCCACCGCGCCGCCGCAGCAGCCGCCGGCCGAGCTGACCGAGGGCCAGGTGAACGCCGCCGTCGCCCGGATCGACGACTACGCGCGGAACGCCCTGGCGAAGACCGGGGTGCCGGGGCTCGCCCTCGCCGTCGTGTACAAGGACAAGGTGATCCACGCCCAGGGCCTGGGCGTCCGTCAGCTCGGCCGACCGGAGGCGGTGGACCCGGACACGGTGTTCCAGCTCGCCTCGGTCTCCAAACCGATCTCCTCGACCGTGGTCGCCGGTCTGGTCGGCCAGAAGGTGGTGAAGTGGGACGACCCGGTGGCCGCCCACGACCCGGGCTTCGCCCTGGCCGACCCCTGGGTGAGCAGCCACGTCACGATCGCCGACCTGTTCGCCCACCGCAGCGGCCTCCCGGACCACGCCGGGGACCTGCTGGAGGACCTCGGCTACCAGCGCGACTACATCCTCCAGCACCTCCGGGACCACACCCTGGCGCCGTTCCGGGCGAGCTACGCCTACACCAACTACGGCCTGACCGAGGCCGCGGTGGCGGTGGCCAAGGCCAAGGGCGTGGCCTGGGAGGACCTCGCGGCGGACGTGCTCTACAAGCCGCTGGGGATGAACTCCACCAGTTCCCTGCGCTCCGCCTACGACAGCGCGGCCGACAAGGCGACACCGCACGTCCGCGACGCCGCCGGCTGGCACGTCAGCACCACCGAGAACCCCGACCCGCAGGCCCCGGCCGGCGGGGTGAGCTCCACCGTGCAGGACCTCGGCCGGTGGATGCGGCTGCAGCTCGCCGACGGCACCTTCGAGGGAAAGCGGATCGTCGACCCGGCGGGGCTGAACGAGACCCGGCTGCCGCAGACCGTCTCCGCCCCGGCCACCGCGCCCGCCGGCCGGACCGGCTTCTACGGCCTCGGCTGGAACGTGAGTTACGACGCCGAGGGCCGGCTGCGGCTGAACCACTCCGGCGCCTTCTCGTTGGGCGCGTCGACCGTGGTGACGCTGCTGCCGTCCGAGCAGTTGGGGCTCGTGGTGCTGAGCAACGGCCAGCCCTCCGGCGTCCCCGAGGCGGTGGCCGAGGAGTTCTTCGACGTCGCCCAGAACGGCCACGAGACGGTCGACTGGCTGAGCTTCATGGGCAAGGTCGTGCCCGCCGCGGCCCAGAGTCCGGCTTCGCCCACCGACTACGCCGCCCCGCCGGCCGGAGCCGCCCCGGCGAAGCCGGACAGCGCCTACCTCGGCACCTACGCCAACGGCTACTTCGGTCCGATGACGGTGGCCTCGGGGGACGGCGGCGGGCTGGTGATGAGCCTGGGGCCGGACGATCTGCGCTTCCCGCTCCAGCACTACGACGGCGACGTGTTCAGCTTCCGGACCAGGGGCGAGAACGCCGCCGGCCTGTCCGGGGTGACGTTCACCCTGGGGGCGGACGGAAAGGCCGCCACCGTCGTCGTCGAGCAGTTCGACCACGACGGCCTCGGCACCTTCACCCGGAGCTGAGACCGCCCCCGCCGCACCCCCGTGCTGACCGGGCGCGCGGGCTTCCCGCGCGCCCGGCCGTCGGCGCCGCTAGAACGCCGAGCTGAAGGCGGTGAAGAAACGGGACCCGATCGGCGAGCCCGAGCCGTTGAAGCACAGCGGGTACAGGCTCACGGTGCCCGCGCTGCGGGCCCAGGGAAGGGCCAGCCCGCAGTAGTCCGGACCGGGGCCGAAGGCCGTGACCTGGGCGGTGTCCGAGGGCACGGCGATGTTCGGCAGGGTCACGGTGTACGGCACGGAACCGGCGAGCGTGTTGGTCGCGCCGGAGGAGTTGTAGTTGGTGCCGGGCGGGACGCTGCCGTTGAACCACAGGTAGCCGTAGTTGTTCGGCGGCAGGGCCGGCCCGTGCACGGCCCGCTTCTCCGAGTAGCTCAGCGTCCAGCGGGTGTTGTACGGCGCGTTGGCCGCGTTGAAGCAGGCGACCACGGCCGTCTGGCCGGAGGCGGAGGGTGACCAGTCGGCGACCTTGCAGCGCGCGCCGGCGGACGCGTCGACGGCGGTCACCTCAAGGTTGCCGACCGGGGCGGACTGGCCCAGACCGGGCAGCCAGACCTTCCAGATGCCGGTGCCGCCGGGGCCCACCGTGTTGGTGCCGCCGGCCGAGTTGTACTGGGTGACGACCGACCCGGTCGGGTTCGCGAACACGTAGCCGTAGCTGCCGACGGCCGGGGAGGGCACGCCGCTGCTGGTGGTGTAGAGCACGGTGAACTGGTTGTTCACGGGCGCGCCGCCCGGACGGTAGCAGCCCACCGCGACGTCCTGGCCGGTGCCGGCCGTGCCCCAGCCCTTGACCTGGCACCAGCTGCCGGTACGGCCGACGGCCGTCACGTGCGCGATGCCGCCGGGCCCGGCGATCAGCGGGAAGTGCACCACGTAGGACCCGGTGCCGACCTGCTCCACCCGCACCGGGTTGGTGGCCGGAGTGGGCCAACTGCCCCACTGGCGGCTGGTGTCCGGGACGTAGCCCAGCGGCGGGGTCGGGTTGTCGAGGTAGGCGAAGCCCCAGCGGTCGGGCACCGCGGCGTGGGCCGGGCCGGCCGCCGGGAGGCTGACGCCCACCAGGGCCGCCAGCACGGCGAGGACGAGGAACAGGGCGCGGACGGCGCGGGCGCCGCCGACGGGTCTGACCGGTGGTGCGAAGGTACCGGCGTGCATGGGCATACCCCTTGGACGGTGAGGAATTCACGGGTGGCCTGCGCGGTGCTGCCCGCACTGCTGCTCCGCCCGGGCCCGTGGCGGGGCCGGCGCGCGGCGGTCGACGGGACGACGGTCCCTCAGGGAGGACCGGCGCGGCCCGGCGTCGGCCGGCAGTGACGGGGTCGGGGGTCAGGCCCGACGGCGCTCACATCGTAGGGGCGCGCCGGGCGGTGGCACAGGCCCCCGGCACGGGCCGCCCGGTCCGCCGTCGGCCGTTCGCGCGTCGGCCGTCCGCCGCCCCGCCCGCCCCCGGCGCCCCGCCCCGCCACACCCGCGCCCGCAGGGGCACCAGCCGCCCCGCAGAACCCGCCCCGCCCCGCCCCCGGCATGGCCGGAACCGGTCGCTCCGCTGCCGGTTCCCCCGGGTTCCCCCGGTGCTCGCCCGGTGCTCGCCCGTTGTTGCGCCACCGGGTGGGTGCCCCCGGCGCGCGCGGCACCGGCCTCGGAGCGCGAGCTTGAACCCGTCGTGGCTGCGGGTGAAGCCCAGCCCGGCGTAGCAGCGGTGCGCCGCCCCGCGCCGCCTGTCACTGGTCAGCTGCACCCGCGCGCAACCGCGCGAACGGGCCCTGTCGATCGCGAGTGCCATCAGGACGCGGCCGAGTCCGCCCCCGCGCCGGTCCGCGCGGATCCGCACCGCTTCGAGCGGCGACCGCTCGGCGCCGCCCTTGCCGAGACCCGGGATGCAGGTCGCCCGGAGGCAGCCGACCACGGTGCCGTCGGCGTCCGCCAGGACGAGCAGCTCGTTGCGCGGGTCGTCGTCGATCGCTCGGAAGGCGTGCTCGTACGCCTCCGTCACCACGACGGTCGCCGGGTCCACGACCCGGTCCTCGTCCGCGAGCAGGGCGAGGACGGCGGGCAGGTCGCGGCGGGTCGCCGGGCGGCGGGTGTGCGTGGGCTCGGGGGCGGGAGTGGGTACTGGGGCAGGAGTGGACACCGGGGTGGGAGTGGACATGGTGCCGACCCTGACGGGCTCGCGCCCGGTGCCCCGGTCCGCCCGTTTTTGCACCCCCGGTCCCGTGACCTCGGCCGGAAGCTGCCTGCCGGAACCTGTCGTCGCGGAGGCGCGGCGTCCGTATGATCTGGGCTGCCCGCCGATCGGGGTGCGCGCCGGGCGGATGCCGAGGACGCCCGCAGTGGTCCGTGTGCGGCCCGCCGTCGCCGGCGGCCGTCGGCAGCCGCCCGCAGCCGTCCCGCCGGCCTCGAACGGTCCAAGGGAGGCGCAGCACAGTGCGGTTCGCAGGTGTGGGTCTGACGCGTGAGGGTTACCGGATCGCCGTGGCGGGCGCGGACGGCAGCTCGTCCGGGACGGTCGAGGTGTACGAACACTGCTCCCTGGAAAGGCCGTTGGCGCGGCTGGCCGAGTTGGCGGAGGAGACGCCGGACGGCTTCGCGGTGGTCCTCGACAGTGCCAACGGCATCATGGACGCCCCGCTCGCCGCCCTCGGCATACCCGTACTCCGGGCCGACCCGCCGCTGCTGACCGACGGCCGGACGACGGCGGGCTCCCTGGCCGCGCTCGGCGGCTCCCGCCCCGGGGCGCTGACGGCGCTGCCGCCGGACGGCTGGACCATGACCGGCCGCGAGGACGGCATCGCCGCCGAGGAGGCGGCCAGCGGACCGGTCGAGCGCGAACTCGCCGAGCGGGGCGTCCTGTTGGCGGGTGGCGAGGGATCGGCCCCGGTGGTGGCGCTGACCTTCGACGACGGACCGCACCCGGAGTGGACCCCTCAGGTACTGGACGCGCTCGCCCGGTACGACGCCCCGGCCGCGTTCTTCTGCATCGGCCTGCACGCCCTGGCCCACCCCGGGGTCGTCCGCCGGACCGCCGCCGAGGGCCACACCCTCGGCAACCACAGCTGGTCCCACGCCTATCTGCCGGACCTCGGCCCGATCGGCCTCCGCGACCAGCTCGGCTTCACCGCCGACGCCCTCGCCCGCGCCTGCGGGGGCGCGCCTCCGTCGCGCTGGCTGCGCCCCCCGTACGGCGGCCGCAGCCCGGAACTCCTCCGGGCGGTGGCCGGGTCGGGCTTCACCACGGTGCTGTGGGACGTCGACGCCAGGGACTGGTCCCGGCCCGGCCCCGGGGTGATCGCGGAGCGGGTGCTGGGCGCGGTCCGGCCGGGCTCGGTGGTCCTGATGCACGACGGCGGCGGCGACCGTTCGCAGACCGTCGCCGCCCTGCCGGGGATCATCACCGGCCTGCGACGGCGTGGTTATCGGATCGTCGGCCTGGAGGACCTGCTCGCCGCCCGGGGTGTCGCCGTCGCCTGAGCGGGCGGCCGAGCCGTCCGGGGGTGGAGGGGGCGCCTGGGCCCTTCGGAACGGACATCCGACAAGCGGCTCCGACGTATCCGATCCTTCCGGGCGGAATGATCTATCATCACTCGATCGTCCGATCGTCCGATCGTCCGATCGGTCCGGGGGAGGCTGCACCGCCACCGGACCCGGGCGCGCGTACTTTCAACACGGGGGTGGACCATGCACGTCACGCTGGCCGAAGAGATCATGCTGCTGTCGCTCGACGACGAGAGCGGTCAGGCCAAGGACCGCTGGACGGTGGGCTGGGTCGTCGCCGGCGGCCTGCTGCTGGAGCTGGCGCTCGCCGAGCGCGTCCGCGTCGACGGTGGCCGGGTGGAGGTGCTCGACACCTCGCGGACCGGCGAGGCCCTGCTCGATGTGCAACTGGAGGCACTCGCGGACTGGGCCGGGAGCGCTCGGACCGCGACGGTGGCGGCCTGGCTGCGCAAGGATCAGTCGAAGAGCGTCGCGGCCACATTGGAGAACCTGCGCTGGCGCGGCATCGTGACCGAGGAGCGGCGCCGGGTGTTCGGGATCTTCCCCGTCCGCCGGTTTCCCGAGGCGGACGGCACGGTCGAGCGCGAGCTGCGCGAACGCCTCGACCGGGTCGTGCTGGAGGGCGCCGCACCGGACCCGCGGACCAGCGGGCTGATCGGCCTCCTGCACGGCGCGCGCATGCACCGGCTGGCCTTCCCCGGGGAGCCGCGCAAGCGCGTGGAGCCGAGGATGGCCGCGATCGCCGAGGGCCAGTGGGCGGCGGACGCCGTCCAGGAGACGATCCGCGCCACCCAGGTCGCGATCATCGCCGCCACCACCGCGGCCACCGCCGCAGCCGCCGCCGCGGCGGCCTCCTGACTCCGGCACCGATCCCGGCACCGATCCCGTCGCCGACCTCGCGGCCGGGTGCGGTCCGCGCCCGGGAGCGGCGGGCACCCGGGCGCGGCGGTACCCGGGTGCCGCCCGGGAACGACAGCACCCGGGCGCGGCGGACGTCCAGGTACTGTCGCCGGCCCCCGGCCGTGTCTACGCTGCTGTACGTGTCCTCGTCCGCGCGGGATGCCGCGCCCCCCGCCTACGTCCACGCGAGCCTGCCCGGGGCGGTCCCGCTGCTCGGACACCTCCCGGCGCTCGTCCGCGACCCGGCCGCGCTGCTGGCCGGACTGCACCGGCACGGCGACCTGGTGGACCTGCGCCTGGGCCCGAACCGGCTGGTGGTGCCCTGCCATCCGGAACTGTTGCGGCAGGTCTACGCCGACGACCGCACCTTCGACAAGGGCGGCCCGATCTACGGGCGCTTCCGGGAGATCCTCGGCAACGGGGTGGCGACCTGCGCCCACGCCGACCACCGGCGCCAACGCCGGATGCTGCAACCGGAGTTCAGGCCCGAACGGGTCGCCGCGTACGCGGAGGTGATGACCCGGGAAGCGGCGCTGCTCGCCGACTCCTGGCGGCCCGGCGAGGTGGTGGACGTCTTCCCGTCCTGCTACCGCTTCACCCTGCGGGTGGTGACCCGCACCCTGCTCGGCACCGAGGTGCCCGACGTCCTGGCCGGCCGGCTCCAGCGGGCGTTCGAGACCGCGTTCGCCGGTGCGCTGCGCCAGGTGGTCCGGCTGCCCGCCGGCCCCGGCTACCGCGCCGCCGTACGCACCCTGCGGAGCACCGTCGCCGGGCTGGTGCGCGACCAGCGGGCCCACGGCGCCGACCGCACCGGCCTGCTGGCGGGCCTGGTCGCCGCCCGCGACGAGGACGGCACGGCCCTGTCCGACGCCGAACTGCACGACCAGGTCGTGGCCATGCTGCTGGCCGGCACCGAGACCACGGCCTCCCAGCTCTCCTGGACCCTGCGCCTGCTCACCGCCCACCCCGACGTCCTCGCCGCCCTGCACCGCGAACTCGACGAGGTGCTGCCGGACGGCCGGGCCGCCCGCTTCGCGGACCTGCCCCGACTGCCGTACACCGGCCGGGTACTGACCGAAGCCCTGCGGCTGTACCCGCCGGGCTGGGTCCTGCTGCGCACCTGCACCCGGGCGGTCGAACTCGGCGGCCGCACCCTGCCGCGCGGCACCCAGGTGGTGCTCAGCCCCTACGTCGCCCACCACCATTCCGGGATCTTCGCCGACCCGGCCCGGTTCGACCCGGACCGCTGGTTGCCCGAGCGGGCCGCCGCGCTGCCGCGCTGGGCGTTCGCCGGCTTCGCCAACGGCCCGCGCCAGTGCCTGGGCGCGGACTTCGCCCGCACCGAGGCGGCCATCGCGCTGGCCACCCTGCTGACGCGCCGCCGCCCCGTCACGGTGCCCGGCCGCAGCCGCTCCGACGACCGCCCGATGCGCCTGACCACCGTGCTGCGGCCGCAGCGCCTGCGCCTGCGCGTGCTCGACCGCCGCCCGCCGGGCCGGCCCGGTCCGCCGCTTCCGCCCCCGCCTCCGCCCGAGGAATGACGCGGCGCGGTCCCCGCGCCTGCGCGCGGGGACCGCGTTCCCGAAGGCGGTCGGCGCGCGTTGGCGCGGACGTGGCCGCCGGTGTCCCAGTACACGTTCACCTGCGCGTGGCCGTCGCTGCTCCTGACGGCGTCGCACCAGGGGTGGTCGCTGGTCACACAGGCGACCTGGTAGTCGGTCCGCTCGCCGACCGGGCCACCTACTTCGCCGTCAGCGCCATGGAAGGGAGCCCGTGACCGCGCCGGGGCGCGGGGACGTGATCGTCGTCGGGCGCGACGGCATGGACGGGATGTGGGTGGTGATCTCCAACGACACGCGCAACACCGTCCTGGACACCGTCGTCGCCGCCCGGATCGGCACCGGCTCCGACGCGTGGCCGAAGGCCGCGGACAGGTACGGGTCTGGACAGGGGCGGGGGAGTGCGCCAGTGTTCACCCCCATGACTCTCCCGCTCCCCGCGCAGGGGCCCGGCGCCGGGCGCGGCGCGCTGTTCGACGCGGTCACCGAGGTCGGTGACGCGGCGGTGATCCTGCTCGCCGGCTGTCGCGGTGCCACCCCGATCCCGGGTGCGCAGTGGACGGTCGCGGAGGCGGCCGCGCACCTGGCGATGGCCAACGAGCTGATGGCGGACCTCGCGGCCGGCACGGACCGGCCGTACGGGGACGGCACCGTCGGCTCGCTGGCGGCTGCGAACGCGGCTTCCCTGGCCGAGCGGCCGGAGCGGGACCCGGTCGTGCTCGGCGCGGAGATCGCCCGGCAGGCCCGGCGGTTCATCGCGGCGGCCGGACCGCGCGGCGGCGGGGAACCGGTGCTGACCCCGCTGGGCGGCATGGACGTGGACACCCTCGGCGCCTACCTGCTGACCCACATGCTGGGCCACCTCTACGACATCGCCGTCGCGCTGGGGCGGCCGCACCCGATCGACCGGCACCGGGTGGGGCTGACGATGCCTTTCCTGCGGACGGCCATGCCGCTGGTGGTGGACGCCGGGGCGGCGGCCGGCCACAGTGCTTGCTACCGCCTGCGGGTGCGCGGCCTGGACGGCTTCGCGGTGACCTTCACGGACGGTGCGGCCGTGGTGAGCCAGGAGCCGCCGCGCCGCCCGGACTGCACCATCCTCACCGAACCGGTGGCGTTCCTCCTCATCGCGCTGGGCCGCTTCACCGCCACCGACGCCCTCCGCCGGGGCAAGGTGCTCGCCTGGGGCCGTCGGCCGTGGCTGGCCTCCTCGTTCCCCGGGCTGTTCGCCGCCCCTTGAGAGGGGGCGTGGAGCGGTCGCCGGCGGAGTCCGGATTCGACGGAGCTCGAAGGGCTTTGTCCGGCCCAACTCCGTACACGGAGACTGGCTCCACCGACCCCGCCCCGCTGTCCATCGGGGGTGGCTGGTCGCCGTGACAGCCGATTCCGTTCCGGAGGAGTTCCCATGAGCCGCATGTCCTCGTTCCGTCTGCGCGCCACCGTCGTCGCGGTCGCCGCCTCGGCCTGTCTGCTCGGCGGTGCCGCCACCGCCGGGGCCGCGCCGGCGTCGCCCGCCGGTACCGCCGCGATCGCCGCGACCGAGATGGCGACCTTCACCGGCAGCGGGACCGGTGGCACCCAGTCCTCGGCGATCACCAGCGCGGCCAACGTGGCCTTCGCGAACGCCCAGCGGGCCGGCTGGCAGCGGAGCCAGTGCTACCTCCGTGCCTCCGACGTCCGGGCGACCGGAAGCGGCTGGTTCAGCGCCGTCGCCGAGGTGTTCTGCCAGCGCTGATCCGCCCTGACCCACCCCGATCCACCGAGAAGGAAAGTGGGACGACTGAGATGACGTCGATGTTCACCCGGGCCGGAGCCGCGCTCGTCCTCGCGGGTCTGGTGGTGCTGGTGCCGACCGCCGCGCACGCCACCACCGACACCGTCGCCCGCGCCGGCGCGGCCCCGGCCGCCGTCGCGCAGGAGACTCAGCGGTTCACCGGTTCCGCCTACGAGAACAGCCCCAAGGAGGCGAAGCGCGAGGCCGAGAAGCAGGCCCGTCACAGCGCGCTGCTCTCCGGCTTCCTCAACGAGCAGTGCGTGCTGCTCTTCGCCGATTCCTACCGGCTCGCCCCCGGCTACTACGGGGCGAACGCCGCGATCAGCTGCACACGCTGATCCTGTGGGCCCGGCGGTGCGGCCGCACCGCCGGGCCCCACGTCGGTGCAGCGGCCCGGTCAGCCGCAACAGGGCTTGCACTCCTTCACCTGCACGTCGTCGACGACCGGTCCGTACGACCCGCCCACGGTGCTGGCGAAGCCCAGGGTGGTGGACGCGCCCTGGGCGACGAAGGTGAACTGACGGCCCACGTATCCCATGGCGGCGAACGTCCGGCCGGTGACGTCGAAGGAGAAGTCCTGGAAGTTCTGGCCGTCGATCAGCGCCCGGCCGGTCTTCAGGGCCGGCGCGCCCGCCGGGTTGCCCGCCAGGGAGTAGGTGACCGAGTAGGTGGCGCCCGGGACGGTGGTGAAGCTCTGGGTGACGGTGCCGGCGCTGGTTCCGTTGAGGTCCACCGACTGGTCGCCCTCGGCGGCCTGCCAGAAGCCGGCGCCGATCAGGTCGACGGTGCCGCCCGCGACGCGCCACGGGCCGACGGTCTGACCGGCGGTCAGGGGGGTGAAGGAGTTGACGGGGGCCTTGGGCGTCTCGAAGCTGCCGTCGTCGAAGCGGCTGAGCGCCCGGTTGCCGCCGGCGGCCTGGGCCGGGACGGCCAGGGCGGTGGCGCCGGCGACGAGCAGGGCGACGGCGGCGATGCGGGTGCGCGAGAACGACATGGGTGCCCTCCCGGGGCTGGTGAGTGGGATCAGCCGATGATCGGCTGTGCACAGAGCGTCCGCCGTCGTGGTGATCCCTGCCAAGGCCGGACCGGTGGCGCCCGGTGTCGCGCGCGGTCCGGACCCGCACCTCCGCGCGCCGGTTTCGCCCGGACCGGGCCGGGCGTACCGGGCCGTTCCGGACCTCGCCGAGCCTCGTGCGACGGCTGCGGCGGGTTGGACCGGTCCCGGCCGGGGTGTTTCCCGGGGAGCGGAACGATTCGTGCACGCCCCTCCCGTGCGACGTGCCCCGTCCCTCCCGCGTGACGCGCCCCCGTTCTTCGCGCCCGCCGCGCCTGTTCCGTCCGCCGTCCGTCGTCCGCCGCTACTGTCCGCCGCCGCGCCGGGCGTCCAGGGCCAGGTGGGTGCCGAGTCCGAACAGCAGCCCCCAGAAGGCCGAGCCGATGCCGAACAGGCTCATTCCCGAGGCGCTCGCCAGGAACGTCACCATCGCCGCGTCGCGCCCGCGCTCCTCGGCGACCGCCGCCGCCAGGCTGCCCTGGAGCGAAGCCAGCAGCGCGACCCCGGCGATCACCGCGATCAGTTCCTTCGGCAGACCGGTGAACAGGCTCACCAGCACGCCGCCGAAACTCCCCACGAGCACGTACAGCGCGCCCGACGACATTCCCGCCACATACCGGCGGCGCGGATCCGGATGCGCCTCCGGGCCCGAGCAGATCGCCGCCGTGATCGCGGCCAGATTGACCCCCGGCGAGCCGAACGGCGCCATCAGCACCGATATCGCGCCGGTCGAACCGATCAGCAGTCGGTCGTCCGCCCGGTAGCCGAAGGCCCGCATCACCCCGAGACCGGGCGCGTTCTGCGAGGCCAGGGCCACGATCGTCAGCGGCAGCGCCAGACCCACCAGGGCCGACCAGGAGAACGCCGGCGCCGTCAGCACCGGCACCGTCGGCCCGCCCGAGCCCGGGTGCAGCGGCAGCCCGACGGTCAGCGCCGCCAGCACCCCGCCGGCCAGCAGCGCCACCGGCACGGCGTACCGGGGCGCGAACCGCTTGGCCACCAGGAACGCCGCGAAGGCACCGACCACCAGCGTCGGCGCGCTGTGCACGGCACCGAAGATCCCGGCGCCGAAGGAGAACAGGATGCCCGCCAGCATCGCGTTCACGATCCCCACCGGCACGGCGGCGATCAGCCGCCCGAACCAGCCGGTCACCCCGAACAGCGTCACCGTCACCGCGCTCACCAGGAACGCCCCGATCGCCTCCCGGTACGGGTAGTCGCCGAGGCTGGTCACCAGCAGCGCGGCCCCGGGCGTCGACCAGGCGGTGACCACCGGCGTACGCGTCCACCAGCTCAGCGCGAAGCCGCTGACCCCGCTGCCGATCGCCACCGCCCAGATCCAGGAGGCCGTCTGCGCCGTGTCCAGCCGCCCGGCGGCGGCCGCCGCGAGTACCACCACCAGGGGACCGGAGAACGACACCGCGACGCAGATCAGACCCGCCAGCAGCGCCGGCCCCGAGACATCGCGCCGCAGCGTCCGACGCTCCCCGTCCCCGGCCGGTGCTGTCTCCGGCCGGGCCGTCAGTTCGTTTGTCATCCCGGCAGTATCCCGGACGCCTCCCGGACCCCTCCGGGCCCACAGCCACCACCCGGCACTCCCGCACGCGGGCGGCCGTTCCACGCCCGCCCGGGCCGCACCCGATCGGACCGGGCCGATAATGGGACCATGATCGACAAGCGGTTGCGCGTGGTTCTGGCCGAGGATTCCGTCATCCTCCGGGAGGGGATGGTCGAACTGCTCGGCGCCCGGGGGTGCGAGGTGGTGGCCACCGTCGGCACGGCGCCCGAGCTGGTCGCCGCGGTGGCCGAACACCGGCCCGACGTGGCGGTGGTGGACATCCGGATGCCGCCCACCCACACCGACGAGGGGATCCGGGCCGCCGTCGAGATCCGGGCGACCGACCCCGGGGTGGGCGTCCTGGTCTTCTCCCAGCACATCGAGACCGCCTGGGCGGCCCGGCTGCTGGCGGGCGGCGCGGCGGGCATCGGGTACCTGCTGAAGGAGCGCGTCGCCCGGACCTCGGAGTTCCTGGACGCGCTGCACCGGGTCGCCGACGGCGGGACGGCGCTCGACCCGGAGGTGGTCACCCGGCTGATGCGCGGCGGACAGCGGGGCCGGGTCGAGACCCTGACCCCGCGCGAGCGCGAGGTGCTGGAGCTGATGGCCCAGGGCCACTCCAACCGCTCGATCGCCGGTCTGCTCGTGGTGTCGGAGCGCGCCGTCGAGAAGCACGTGGCGGCCGTTTTCACCAAGTTCGACCTGCCCGCGACGGAGACCGACAACCGGCGGGTGAAGGCCGTGCTCGCCTATCTGGCGGAGCAGGACCGGTGAGTCCGGGGCGGTGGGGCCCCGGTCGACCGCGGGTCAGAGGCCGGTCGGGAGGTCGGCCGTGACCGTGGTGGGTCCGCCGGGCGGGCTGTCCACCCGCAGCACCCCGTCCACCGCCGCCAGCCGTCCGGCCAGACCGGTCAGGCCGCTGCCGCCACCGGGCGTCGCCCCGCCCCGGCCGTCGTCGCGCACGCGCAGCCGGACCCGGCCGTCGGCCGCGCGCACCGAGAGCTCGGCCGACCGGGCGCCGCTGTGCTTGGCGATGTTGGTGAGCAGCTCGGCGGCGCAGTAGTACACCGCCTGCTCGATGGCCGGTTCCGGGCGTTCCCGGAGGTCGAGGCGGATGCCGACCGGCACCGGGCAGGTCGCGGTGAGCCCCGGCAGGGCCTCGGCGAGTCCGCCGTCCGGCGTCACCGGGTGGATGCCCCGGGTGAGCGCCCGGAGTTCGGCGATGGTGTCGTCCGTCTGGTCCCGGGCCCGGGTGACCAGGGCCCGCAGCCGGTCGCTGTCCGCACGTCGAGCGGGCGCGGGCGACGTGGGCGCGGGTGTGGCGGGCGGTGCGGCGCCGGTGGCGGTCGGCCCGGTGGCGATGAGCGCGTCCTCGGTGAGGGCGAGCGTGATGGCCAGGGCGACCAGCCTGGCCTGGGTGCCGTCGTGCAGGTCGCGCTCCAGCCGGCGCAGCCGGTCGGTGTTCGCCGCGACCAGGCCGGCTCGGGCGTCCTCCAGCTGCCGTACGCGCTGCTGGCTGCGGACCGGCCCGAGCAGCTGCCCGGCCAGTCGCCGGTTCACCCCGCCCAGCGCCCGGACGGCGCCCGGCACCGCGGCCAGCAGCGCCAGGCCCAGGGGCACCGAGAGCGCCACCGTCCAGCCGGCCGGTCGGGAGCCCGGTTCCAGCAGCCGGATCCAGAGCGGGAACCCGATCAGCCACCCGCCGCCGAGCGGCAGCAGCACTGCCGCCGTGAAGCCGAGCACGCCCAGCGGCAGGCGCAGCACGAGGTGGAGCAGCACCCGCCAGGCGACCGGATCGGTCAGCACGACCCGGCCCCGGGCGAACGCCCCGGCCGGCCGCGGCAACGGGTCCGGGGCCTCGACGTGCTCGCCGAGCAGCCAGCCGACCAGCCGTCGGTACGGCGTACCGAGCAGTCGCGTGCCCAGCAGCGCGGCGACCACGAACGGGAGGCCGATCACGGTGAGCGACAGCAGCACCCCCGCGTACAGGACGGCGAGCGCGTAGACGCCGCCGAGCAGCGCGACCGGCAGACCGAGGACGGCGAACGCCCAGTCACCGCCGCGGACGGCGGCGTACCGGCGCCACCCGCTCGGCCGCCCCCCGGCCGCGTCCGGGGCGCTACCGCTTCCGCTTCCGCCGCTGCCGCCGATTCCGCCAACGCCGCCGAGCCGGTCGTCGCGTTCAGTCACGGCCGCCGCCCACCAGCTCCGCCGCCGGCCCGCCGACCGCCCACCGGCCCGTGGCCAGGATGCCCGGCAGCGTCAGCGCCGCCGCGCCCGCCACGATCCACCCGCAGGTCGCGAGCGGGACGGACGGCACCGCCGACCCGGTCACCGCCCGGCTGAACGCCGCCGCCGCGGCACCCGCGACCGCCGCGCCCAGCAGGACGCCGACCGCCGTGGTCAGTACCGCTTCCGCCGAGAGCATCCGCAACAGCTGCCGCCTGGTCCCGCCCACCAGTCGCAGCAGGGCGAACTCCCGGCGCCGGTCGGCGGTCACGGCGATCAGGGTGTTGACGACGGAGACGGTGGCGAAGCAGACCAGCATGCCGAGCTCGGCCTGCCGGAGCCAGACGTCGGTGGCGGAGGTGACGGCGGACGCGGCGGTGGCCGCGGACCCGCCGCCGGCCCGCGCCGCGGCCGCGGCGTGCTCGGCGGTGAAAGTCATGATCGACATGGTGCCCGAAAGCCCCACCAGCATCGCCACCGGCACCACCGCCGAGGAGAGCCGTCGCGCGTAGCCCCGCAGATTGGCGTCGGCCAGCCAGCCCGTCCCGGGCGCCAGCACCCGCAGTGGCAGCCCCAGCACGGCGGCCAGGACGCGAGCCGCGAACGGCCCGGTCAGGGCGACCGCGACCAGCAGCACCAACGAGGCGAGCAGAGCCGCCTGGCCCGACCGGTCCACCTGGTCGGCCGGCCGGGTCGCGGACAGACGCAGCAGCAGTCCGCCGCCCACCAGCGCCCCGGCCCCGGCGAGCAGCCGCGGTGCGCCCGTCCGGGCGTGTTCGGTCGAACTCGCGGTCAGCGCGGCGGCCGGCGCGATGCGGGAGATCCGCCGGGCCGCCACCGCCGAGGCCGCCAGGCCGACGAGCAGCGCGGCGCCCAGGGCGACCAGCATCGGCACCGGCGTCGCCGGTACCCCGACGCCCGGCGCCGCCATACCGCGCTGCTGAAGTGCGGCGAGGAAACGCCGGGCCGCCACCGCGCCGACGACCCAGCCCGGCACGGCGACCAGCAGCGTGGTCGCGACGACCTGGCCGCGCACCAGCCGCCGGGTCTGCCGGGGCGTCGCGGCGACGGTGCGCAGCAGTGCCAGCTCCCGTTGCTGCTGTCGGAGCGCGAAACCGAGCGCGTTGACCACGACGAAGAACGCGACCAGGACGGCGATCTCGCCGAACGCGCCGGCGATCATCATCAGGCCCGGTCCGGCGACCGCCTCCCGGTCGGCCGCCGGGGTGGCGAGCTCGGTGGCGACCAGGGAACCGAACAGGGTCACCGTGGCGATGGCGAGCAGCAGCGCGACCGCCAGACCGGCGAACGCGGCCGGGCGCCGGCGCAACTGTCCGAGGACGAGGGAGATCATCGCGCTCACCCACCCAGCCGGCCGAGGCGGTCGGCGACCTGGGCGGCGGTGGGGCGGTCCAACTCGTCGACCACCAGCCCGTCGGCGAGCAGCAGCACCCGGTCCGCGTAACCGGCGGCCACCGGATCGTGGGTCACCATGACGCAGGTTCGGCCGTCCCGGTCCACGCCGGACCGCAGCAGGGAGAGCACCTCGTGGCCGGTGGACCGGTCCAGGGCGCCGGTCGGCTCGTCGGCGAACAGCACCTCGGGGCCGGAGACCAGCGCCCGGGCGATCGCCACCCGCTGCTGCTGGCCGCCGGACAGCTGCCCGGGCCGGTGCCCCTCCCGTCCGGCGAGCCCGACCCGGGCCAGCGCCTCCAGCACCCGCCCCCGGTCGGGCCGCCGCCCGGCGAGCCGGCCCGGCAGCTCGACGTTCTGGGCGACCGTCATCGCCGGCATCAGATTGAACGCCTGGAACACGAACCCGACCCGGCTGCGCCGCAGTTCCGCCAACCGCCGCTCGGGCAGCCGCGACACCTCGGTGTCGCCCCAGCGGACCGTGCCCCGGGTGGGCCGGTCCATCCCGGCCAGGCAGTGCAGCAAGGTGGTCTTCCCGGAGCCGGAGGGCCCCATCACCGCGGTGAAGGTGCCGGCCCCGAAGGCGACCGAAACCCCGCGCAGGGCCCGCACCTTGGCGCCGCTGCGTCCGTACTCGCGATGCAACCCGTCCGCCTCGGCGGCGACCCGGACACCGTTGATCCGTGCTGTTCCGTCCATACCGCCATCCTCGGCGGCGGGACTCGGGCCGATCGATCGTGCAGCCCCCCGAACCGGGGGTTCGGAAAACCGAACCCCCGGCCCGAGCGCCCGGCCCGAGCGCCCGGCCCGAGTCCCGTGCCCGATCGGGCTCTGTGGCTTGTCGCCGGTCAGTCGGTCCGTGGTCCGTCGTCGGCCAGCAGGGCGTGGAGGGAGGCCGTGAAGGCGGTGACGAAGGTGTCGCGGGCGGCGTCGTCCAGGACGTCCAGGGAGAGGTAGGGGTTGAGGTCCTCCAGTTCGACCAGCAGGAGGTCGCCCTCGGGGGTGCGGCAGGCGTCGACGCGCTGGACCCCGCGGTCGATGTCGTTCCAGTCGACGAAGCGCTGGGCGAAGGCGAGGTCGGCGGGGGTCGGCCGGTAGCGCTCCAGCTGCCAGCGCCGTCCGGGGTCCGGGGCGTGGAGGGCGTACTGGAAGGTGCGGTCGACGAAGTAGAACGAGACCTCGTAGGTGAAGCGGATCCGCGGCTGGACGAGGACGCCGTCGAACGTGATGCCGGCCAGCTCCTCGCGGGGGACGAATGCCAGGCCGATGGAGTCCGCGCCCAGCTCGGGCTTGACCACGTACTCGGGGACGTCGGGCAGTCCGGCGAGGTCCTCGGCCCGGTCGACGGTGGGGATGACGGGGTGGCCGGCGGCGAAGAGTTCCAACAGGTACCGCTTGCCCTTCATGTCGGCCTTGCCGCGCAGTTGGTTGTGGACGCGGGTGCCCGAGCGGAGCGCGGCGGCGCGGAAGGCGTCGTACTGGGCCTGGTAGTGCAGCACCGGCCCGCTGTTGCGGACCACGACCGCGTCGAAGGCGTCCATCAGCGCGGCCGCGTCCAGCGGGTGGCACAGGGCGAGGTCGAAGTCGGCGCGCAGCCGGTCGGAGAGCGCGATGTCCTCGTCGCAGTACCGGCGCCCGGCGGCCGGATAGGCGAGGTCGGTGACGTACAGGACGCGGGGCTTGGTGGCGGCCATGGTTCTCCAGGGGTCGGCTGAGCCCGCCCAACCTACTGCGAGATGGGGCGGTCGTCAGCAGCCGTTCATCTGGCCGCCCACTCGATCGCATACTGATAACGGGTCTGGTCCGATCGCGCGGAGGCGAACTCCCCTCGCCCGGTGCGAAAGTCGAAGGGAACGACCATGGAACGCAGATCCCTGCTCGGTGCGACCGCCGGAGCGCTGGTTCTCGGAGGACTCGCCCAGGGCACCGCGGAGGCGGCGCCCGCCGCCGGCGACGGCGGCGGGCTCGTCACCACCTTCAACGTCATCAGCGACATCCAGGGCGACCTCGGTGACTTCGCCCAGGCTCTCCGGGACATCAGGTCCACCAACCCGCGCTCCTCGGGTCTGGCCGTCGCCGGCGACATCACGCCGCGCGGCTACGACTTCGAGTACGCCGAGGTCCAGAAGGTGCTGGACCAGGGCCCCAAGCCGCGCGAGGTGGCCTGGGCGATCGGCAACCACGAGTTCTACGTGCCGAAGTGGTCCGACCCGAACACGCTCGCCCAGAGCACCTGGCCCAACGGCACCACCGAGGACTCCCTCTTCCGCAGCTTCTACCGCTTCGCCCGGCGGTCCGCGGTCTACGCGGAGACGTCGTTCGGCGGCGTCCCGGTGCTGACCCTCGGCACCGAGCGGTACATGAGGTACCACGACAGCTCGCTGTGGGACGAGGTGTGGATCAGTGAGGCGCAGTTCCAGTGGCTGGAGGACCGCCTGCAGTACTGGGCGCGGCGGCGCAAGCCGGTCATGGTGATCACGCACCACCCCTTGCCCAACACCGTCTCCGGCACCCGCAGCAAGATCTACCTGAGCGACTACCTCCAGGCCGACCGGCTCCTCGGCATCCTGGGGCGCCACCGCGACGTGTTCCTCTTCAGCGGCCACACCCACTGGGACCTCGGCCTCTCCGACTGGTACGTGCGCCGCGTGGTGCCCGGCACCGCCAACCTCGACGGCTTCTCGGTGGTCAACACCGGTGCCGTGCAGACCGGTTTCGTCGACAACGGGCAGGGCGGCGAGTCGACCGTCCCCGGACATTTCAACCAGGGCCTCCAGGTGGAGGTGTACCGGGACCGTGTCGTCATCTCGGCACGTGACTACGCGACCGGCACCTGGATGAAGCGGGCGACCGTACCGCTGGCCAACCGCAGCTGACGGCCTGTACCCGGCGGCCCGTACCCGGCGCCCTCCACCCGGCAGTCGGTGTCCGGCGGTCGGTGCCCGGCGGCCGCCCCCCAGCGGGGCGGCCGCCGCGCCGTCGGCACCCGCTCGGCCCGGGGGACAGTGCGGCCCGGGGCGTCAGCGGAAGTCGGCCGGGAAGCCGGCGGTGATCGTCCCGTCCTCGCCCCGCCACAGCCACACCGGACGGCGCCCCAACTGGGCGACCGGCGGTGTGACGAAGAGCAGGCCGCGTTCCTCGCCCGCCTCGGCGGTGTCGTGGGCGGCGGCGGCCAGCAGCCGCAGGGCGTCGCACGCCGCGCCGTCGGGGTCGGCCGCCGCACCGGGTGGGTCGAGGTGGGTGGCCAGTTCGACCAGACAGGCGCGCAGCGTGCCGGTGACGCGTGCGATCGGGGCGCCGTCGAGGGCGGGGTGGCCGCCGGTGTCCGGGTGGGTCAGCACGGTGCCGTCGGACGGCGGGTTCGTCGTCATCTGAGTCATGGGCAGGACGGTAGGGGAGGGGCCCGACATCCCCGCGGGCTCCGCGGTGCCCGCGCGGCCCGACGGGGGCACCGGCCCGGGCGGGTGTCGGTCGGCAGGACTATCGTCCGCGGCATGGAACAGGACATCCTGAAGCGTTTCCCCCCGCTGCCCGACCGGATCGGCCACGTCGGCGGCGTGGAGTCGCTCACCGTCGACGGGCGGCGGTACTTCTTCGGCTTCGACTTCACGAGCGACCTGGTGCTCTCCCCGCTGATCGACGATCCCGGCGCGATGTCCGCCTTCGCGAGCGAGTACCTGCGCCAGACCACCGGCAGGCACGACGCCGCCTACTGGGACGGCCTGGTCGCCCTGGCGGTCGACGGCTCGGCGCTCGCCGGTGACGACGCGGACCGGACCGTCGTCCTCGCGGACCTGCGGGCCGGTCTGCCGACGGCCGGCAGCCACCTGCTCTACCTGCTGGGGGCGGCCACCGGCTGGGACGACTGGTTCGAGGAGGCGCCGGAGGTGCGGGAGGCGTACGAGCGCCTCGGGTTCGACGACGAGGACACGGAGTTCGTCGACCACTGCCTCGAGGCCGTGCGGGAGCACGGGACGGGCGCGCGACCCGACGAGTGGACGGTCGTGCGCTTCCACCTCGACACGGCGGTGCGACATCTGCCGGGCAACTGGGGCGTGTTGTTCGCGCCGCTGGCGGAGGGAGTGCTGAACCACCGCTGAGCTCCCTCCGCTCGCGGCGGGTGCGGACCGGCGAACAATTCCCCGCGCTCGGCGGCTCCGATCGCCTAGCATGCCGAGCCATGGCGATGTTTGTGCACCTGACGGCGGCGGCCGACGCACCGCGCATCCGGCGGGCCGGGATCCGCGCGGCCAGTCACGGCCAGGGCGGCGCACGCGGGGTGTACGTCTTCCCGGTGCTGCCGTCGTACACGCTCACCCACCAGTGGATGCGCGAGCTCGGCCGGTTCGACCGGCGGGGCGGACGGGTGGCGGTGCACGTCCGGCTGGACGACGCCCAGCCGGTGCTGGTCGGGCACTACGGGGACCGGCGGCAGGGCACCCAGGCCGCGGTCCCCGCGGCCGAGGCGGTCCGGCGGATCGCCGCGCTGGACGACCCGCGCGGGTGGGAGGTGTTCGTGCCCCGGGCGATCGGGGCGGGAGAGATGCACCGGGTCCGCGCCGCGCCCCAGGTGGTGGGCTGGCGGTACCGGCCCGACGCGCACGGCACCCGGCCCTGCACCTGCTACGGGTGCCGGGTGCGTGGCGGGTACGGGGCCCGGCGGCTGCGCGAGCGGCTCACGCACCCGCTGGACGGCCCGCCGCCGCCGACCGGTGTGCTGCTCGCCCGCCTCGCCGCCGCCGGGGACCCGGGCGATCCGGCCGAACTGCAGGCGGTCCTGGACTGGTTCATGATGCTCCGGCGCCGACGGGGCCCGATCGCCGAACTCGCGCACCTCGCCGCCCACCCCGACCCCGAGGTCCGGGAATCCCTGGTGTGGGCCGTCGGCGAATGGCGCACCCCCGGGACCGCCGAGCTGCTGGTCGCCCTCGCCGACGATCCGGACCCGGAGGTCCGTGAGGCGGTGGCGCGGGCGGAGGGGCTGAGGCGCGGTCGGTAGGGCCCGTGCGGGGGCCGGCCGGGAAACCCGAGCCCGAGGCGGGCCCGGGCCCGCCGGCCGGGAACCCCGGACGCGTGTGCGCGGGGCCGTTCGCGCCCACTACGGTGTGCCGGACGGGACTCGGGGTGGGGGAGCGGATGCGGCACGGCCTGATGATCAACGACCGGTACCGGATGGAGTGTTGCATCGGCACCGGTGGGATGGGAGCGGTCTGGGCCGCCCAGGACACCCGGCTGCAACGGGACGTCGCCGTCAAGGTCCTGCTGCCCCGGATCGACGGCCTGGAGGACCAGGAGGCGCAGGCCCGCTTCGAGCGGGAGGCCCGCATCACCGCGCGGCTCCAGCACCCGAACATCATCGGCGTGCACGACTACGGCATCCACCGGGAGGCCGGTCTGGCGACGCCCTACGTCGTGATGAGCCTGCTCACCGGCCGGTCCGTCGCCGCTGCCCTGCGCTCGGGCCAACGCTTCGACCCGGCCCAGGTCGTGGAGTGGGGCGTGCAGATCTGCAACGCGCTGGCCGCCGCCCACGCGGTCGACGTCGCGCACCGGGACATCAAGCCCGCGAACCTCTTCCTGGCCCGGCATCCGGACGGCGCGGAAACGGTCGTGGTGCTCGACTTCGGGATCGCCGCCTACCTGATGGCCGGCCACACCCGGCTCACCCCCACCGGGAGCGGCGGCTTCGGCACCCCGGGGTACATGGCCCCGGAGCAGGCCGAGGGCCTGCGGGTCGACGGCCGCGCCGACCTCTACTCCCTCGGCTGCGTGCTGTACGTACTCCTCACCGGCGCCCCGCCCTTCGGGTTCCACGACAACCCGTACGCCGAGGTGGCTGCCCATCTGAACGGGCGGCCCGTGCCGCTGCGGTACCACCGGCCCGACCTGCCCGACGGCCTCGACCGCGTCGTCCTGCGGCTGCTGGCCAAGGATCCGGCGGACCGTCCCGCCACGGCCTCCGCCGTGGCCGAGGCGCTGCGGGCCGCTGTCGCCGGTCCGGCCGCCCCCGTCGCCACCGGACCGGCCACTCTGCTCGATCGGCCCTCGCCCCCGGCCCCGGCAGTTCGGCCGCCCACCGCGGCCGAACTGACGACGACCCACGAGCTGGCCGGCTCCCTCGGCCGGGAGGGTCGCCACAACGAGGCGGCGGCCCTGTTCGCGCAGGTGGCCGACGGCCGGGCCCGGTTGCTGGGCACGGCCCACGCCGACACGCTCAGGGCACGCAACAACCAGGCGTACAACCTGGGCGAGGCCGGGCAGTACCGGGAGGCGGCGCGGCTGCTGGAGCAGGTCGCGGCCGACCGGCACCACGCGCTGGGGCCGGACCACCCGCACACCCTCACCAGCCGGCACAACCACGCCTACTACCTGGGCGAGGCCGGGTTCCGGGGGGAGGCGGCGCGGCTGCTGGCGGCCGTGGCGGCCGACCGGGGTCGCGTCCTCGGCCCGGACCACCCGCACACCCTCACCGCCCGCCACAACCACGCCTGCAACCTGGGCGAGGCCGGGCACCACGGGGAGGCGGCGCGGCTGCTGGAGCAGGTCGCGGCCGACCGGCACCGGGTGCTGGGCCAGTTCCACCCGCAGACGGTCAAGTCCCGCAAGAGCCGCGCGATCCACGCCGCCCGGAGCTGACGTCCGAGGCTCAGGGGGAAACAGCCGGCGGGTCGTCGGCTCGTCGGGCCGTCGGGTGTCGGGGGTCAGAAGTCGGGATTCGGGAGACCCTGGTCAGGAGTCCGGGGTCAGCGCGCGGAGCAGCAGCAGGCCCTCGGCGGACGGGCTCCCGGGCGCGGCCTGGTAGACCACGAGCTGCTGGCCCGGGGCGCTGTTGACCGTCAGCGTCTCGTAGCGCAGGTCCAGGTCGCCGATCCGCGGGTGGTGGACCGGTTTGCCGCCGCCGGTTTTGCCGTGCACGTCGTGGCGGGCCCACAGGCGACCGAACTCCTGGCTCTTCAAGGAGAGTTCGCCGACAAGTTCGATCAGTCGACGGTCCTCGCGATCACGGCCGGCGGCCGCGCGCAGGGCGGCGACGGCGTCGTGGGCGGCACGGTCCCAGTCGCGGTGGAAGCTGCGGGCGGCCGGGTCGAGGAAGGTCATCCGGACCAGGTTGTCCACCGGGGCGAAGGCCGTGTACAGGGTCGCCGCGAGCCGGTTGAGGGCGAGGACGTCCAGGGCCGTGCCGACCACGAGGGCGGGGGTGTCCAGGCTGTCCAGGAGTTGCCGCAGCGCGGGTGACGGCAGCTCGGAGGCCCGGCGGGCGGGCCGATGGGCGGGACGCGGGGCGGCGAGCCGGAGCAGGTGCGCGGCGGCGTGCTCGTCGAGGCGGAGGGCACGGGCCACCGCGTTCAACAACTGGGGGGAGGGACCGCGTTCGCGGCCCTGTTCCAGCCGGGTGTAGTAGTCGGTGCTGACGCCCGCCAGCACGGCGACCTCCTCGCGGCGCAGCCCGGGGACGCGCCGGTGGCCTACCCGCGGGATGCCCACCCGGTCCGGGGTGAGCTGTTCCCGGCGGGCCCGCAGGTACTCGCCGAGGGGGTTGTCGCGGGTCCCGGCCCGCCCGGCCCGCGGCCGGTCGTCGTGGCGTGGGGTCCCGTCCGGGGACCGGTCGTCCCGTGGGTCCTCCACCCGCCGTCGGTCGGGGTGCCCGGGCGGGCGAGGGGGTTCGTCGGTGTGCATGCGGGCGAGGCTACGGGGCGGCCGGGGCGGTGCGAAGCCCTGAGCGGGGGTGGGCCGCACCCAGGAACAGCGCGGCCTGGAGCGGGTCGGGACCCGGTGCCAGCGTGGGGGCCGTGAGCAACGACCTGCCTCGCCCCCTCCCCGGCCCGTGCCCGGCGCACCCTCGAACGCACGTGCCCGATACCCGCCGGACGCCCGCCGCCCCTTCCGACGAACGGACCACCGTGCACCCCGTCCACCCTGTTCACCCCGTCCACCGCCCCACCGACACCGCCCGGCCCGCCCTGCTCGACCTGCTGCGCCGCTCCGACGGCGACCCGGCGCGGCGCATCCTGTTCACCGGCGCCACCGTCGTCACCATGGACCCCGCCCTCGGCACCCTGGCCACCGGCGATCTGCTGGTGGCCGGGAGCACGGTCGCCGCCGTCGGCCCCGATCTGCGGGCGGGCGGCGCTGCGGCGGACGCGGTGGTCGTCGACGCCTCCGGCACGGTCCTGGTGCCCGGGTTCGTCGACACCCACCGCCACGCCTGGCAGGGCCAGTTGCGCCGGATCATCCCCGACGTCGACGACCTGGCGGGCTACGTGGGTACCACACTGGCCCGGTACGCGCCCGCGTACCGTCCCGAGGACATGTACGTGGGGACGAGGCTGGCCGCCCTCGGCGCCGTCGACGCGGGCATCACCACGATGCTCGACTTCTCGCACAACTCCCGTACGGCCGCCCACTCCGACGCGGCGGTGCAGGCCCTGCTGGACAGCGGGATCCGCGGGATCCACGCGGCGATGGGGCCGCACTTCGGCGACTGGGACCGGCAGTGGCCGGCCGACCTCGGCCGGTTGGCCGACCGGTTCGGCGGCGGGCTGGTCACCTTCCGTCTGGCGGCCCTGGCGACGGCGGAGATCGCCGGCCCCGCACTGGCGTACGGCCCGGAGCTGGCCCGCGTCGCCGACGAGCTGGGTCTCGGCGTCAGCGTGGACGCGGTGTTCGGCCGGCCCTCCTCCGCGGCCGTGCTCGACTGGGAGCGCGAGGGCCTGCTCGGCGAACGGCTGACCCTGATCCACGCCACCGGGCTGACCGGTGAGGCGTGGCGGGCGATCGGGGCGAGCGGCACCCGGGTGTCGCTCGCCCCGACCTCCGAGGCCCAGATCGGTCTGGAGGACGCCGTCCCGGCGGTGGACGAGGCCCTGGCGGCGGGCGTCCGGCCCGGCCTGGGCCTCGATGTCGAAGTGGCTCTGGCGGGCGACATGTTCACCCAGATGCGGGCGCTGCACGCGATCCAGCGGATGCGCGCCGTCCATGCCGTCCACGCCGCGCGCGCGACTCCCGGCGCGGTCGGGTCGGCGGACCGGATCGGCGACCGGATCACCACCGTCGACGTGCTGGACTTCGCCACCCGCCAGGGCGCGGCCACCGTCGGTCTCGGTGCGACGACGGGCACGCTCACGCCGGGCAAGCAGGCCGACCTCCTGATGATCACCGCCGACGAGATCAACAACCTCCCGCTGAACGACCCCATCGGCACGGTCGTCCTCGGCGCGGACGCCCGCAACATCGACACGGTCCTGATCGCCGGCCGGGTCCGCAAGTGGGCCGGGCGCCTGCTGGACGTCGACCTCCCGGCCCTCCGGGCGGTGGCGGTGGCCTCCCGCGAGCACGTCTACCGCGCGGCGGCTGCTGCTGCCGCTGCGGCGGACGCGCCCGGCGGAGGCCGGTAGCCACGCGCCGTGGCGGCGGCCGGTCCCTCCGGGGCGGGGTCGGGGACCCGCGGGCCGACTGCCCGCCCGTGAACGGGGCACACGCTGCGGGACGGGTCGGGCCCGGCCCGTACCCGGGCGAACGCGACGAGTCCGCCCACGGCCCGGTGGGCGTGGGCGGACCTGGTGGGCGAGGGCGGAGAGGAGCGGGGCCATGACATTCCAGCACCCGGCACGCAAGGGGACGGAGGGGCGGCGCGGACGGTTCGAGCGGTTCGCCGAGCTGTCGTCGAACTTCACCAGTTCCCCGGTGTTCGCGGTGCTCTGCCTGGGGCTGGTGGTGGCGTTCTTCGCGGTCCACCTGGCGGGGCTGCCGATCGAGTGGCAGATCCTGGTGGGCGACTCGATGGCGGCGGTGACGCTGTTGCTGCTGGCCATGCTGAAGAACGCCGAGCGGCGGGCGGAGCACGCCGTCCAGCGCAAACTGGACGCGATCGCCCGGGCCCTGCTCGAACAGCAGGAGGGCGAGCCGGGCCAGGCGCACGAGGACCTCAGGGCCGCCGTCCGGATGGAGGAGCGCCTCTAGGAAGAAAGCGTCACCCCCGGCCCGCCCGGGTCGGGGCGGGCCGGAGCGGGGTGTCCGTCAGTCCGGCGGTTCGGCGGGGCTGTGTCGCCCGGGGTCGGTCCGGTCGGGGGCAGGCTGGTCCGGGTCCGGTTCGGGCTGCGGCTCCGGCGGCTCGGGCGGGACGGGCCGGCCGGGCGGGGCCGGCGGGTCGGGGGTCATGGGCGGCCGGCCCGGCTCCGGCGGTGTCGGCGGCACCGGCGGCGCGGGCGGCGGTGTCGGGGTGAGGTCGGGGTCCTGCGGGACGGGGACGGTGCCCATGGGTGCTGATCTCCTGTCGATCGGGGACGTGTGCGGTTCCTGCCCGGTCAGCCCGGGGCGTCCGGCGGCGGCATGGTCACTCCTTCCGTTCCCGGGGCCGAGCGCGGGGAGCGTGGGCCCAGGATTCCGCGCCCCAGGATCCGGGGGCGCGGAATCCTGGGGCGACCGCCCGTCGCCACCCGGCCGGCGGCCCGGCGCGCCCGACCGGCGAGTCCGACGAGGGCGTGCGAGGCGCGCTGCTGGACACTGCGGTCGCGGGCCAGGTGGTCGAACCGGCCGTGCGCCCCGAAGTCCCGTCCGCCGTCCACCGGGGAGAACAGGTTGTTCGGCGCCCCGGTCCGGCGCCCGCGGCCGTCCTGCTGGGAGGAGCGCCCGGTGTGCGCCAGGTAGCGGTCCAGGAGACCGGGCACGACGGCGTTCGCGACCAGGGTGGCCACCGTGCTGCTGCCGACCCAGTACTCCCGCCGGCCCGGGTGGTCCGCCGCGAACAGCACGGCGCGGGCGGCCACCTCGGGCTGGAAGACCGGCGTCACCGGCCGCGGCCGCTCCGGGAGGCGGGAGCGGGCCCAGTCGAACTGCGGGGTGTTCACGGCGGGCATCTGCACCATGGTGGTGCGCACCCGGGTGCCCGAGGCGAGCAGTTCGCACCGGACCGCCTCGTTGAAGCCCTGGACGGCGTGCTCGGTCCCGCTGCAGGCGCTCCGGTACGGGATGCCGCGGTAGGCGGCCGCCGAGCCGACCTGGACGACCACGCCGGTGCCCCGGGGCAGCATCCGGGCCAGGGCGGTCCGGGTGGCGAAGACGTAGCCGAGGTAGCTGACCTCGGTGACCCGCCGGAACTCCTCGGGGGTGATCTCGGTGACGGGGGCGAGGACGGACGCGAAGGCGGTGTTGACCCAGACGTCGATCGGGCCGAGCTCCTCCTCGGCCAGCCGGGCGGCCGTCTCCAGGGCCTGCGCGTCGGCGACGTCCGTCTCGACGGTGATGACCTCGGCGGCGCCCGCGAGTCTGGCCTCGCGCTCCGCCGCGTCCAGTCCGGCCCGGCCCCGGGCGATCAGCGCGAGGCGGTCCCCGCGGGCGGCGAAGGCCGCGACGCAGGCGCGGCCGATGCCCGCGCTCGCCCCGGTGATCACGACGGTGCGGGCCGTGGGTTCCAGATCTTCCATGCTCCCCGCCTGTCCCCGATCCGGGGAGGCAAACCAGGGGATTCCGGAGGCGGCGGCCCCGGCGGGCGCGGGCACGCGGTGGACGCCGAACACCTCCCGGTCCGGAGCAGTCAGGCGGACAGGAGTTCCGTGAGCCAGCGGTCCCAGTCCAGGTGCGCGGGCTCGCGACCGGCGGGGACGAGTTCCTCGGTCGCGGTGAGGAACCGCGCGAGCGGGCCGTACGGGACGTCCAGCAGCGCGGTCCCGTCCTGGCCGCGCAGGGCGACGAACAGGGTGTCGTCCGCGCCGGGCTCGATGTGGACGTCGCCCTCGCCGGCCGGCCCGCGCAGCCCGCGAAGCAGCAGTTCGCGGGACAGCACCCAGACCGCGTCGTGCGCGGCCGCGCCGAATTCCAGGCGGACGGCGTAGGGGTTGTCCGGGCTGTAGTGGCACTCGACGGCGAACTCCCGGCTGTGCGTGCCGTCGGTGATCAGTCGCATCACCACGCGTGCGGACACGTTGTCCATGCCTTGCCCTCCCTCTCGCCTGCGGTAGTCGCCGTGTGCCCCGCGGACGGCCCTTCACACCGCTGGTCCCGTACGAAGGGGTCATCGGATCCGGCCGTGGGAGCTCCGCGCCCCGCGTGGTGGGATCGCCAGGTGCGTCAGAAGCGGACGGCGACGGGCCGGGCGTCGATCTCGGCCCAGACGGTCTTGCCCCGCTCGTGCGGTACCACGCCCCAGCGGTCGCTCGCCTGCTGGACGATGTACAGGCCGTGTCCGCCGGGCAGGCCGGGGTGGTGCGGGCGGCGCGGCGCGGGCAGGGCCGGGGAGGTGTCGCTGACCTCGATCCGCAGTCGCGCGGGGGAGAGGTCGAGGACGAGTTCGAGCGGGCCGTCGGTGTGGAGCACGGCGTTCGCGGCGAGTTCGGCGACCAGCAGGACGACGTCACCGGCCTCGGGCCAGGCCCAGTCGGCGAGCGCGGCGCGGGTGAACTCCCTGGCCCGGGCGACGGGCTTGTGCTGCCCGGCGAAGGGCATCCGGCGGCGCTGGTGTCCGCCGGCGGGCAGCACCGCCCGGACGGACCCGACCGTGGTGCGCGTCTCGTCCAGGGTTTCCCGGCGAGTGTTCATGAACGGGTTCCCCTTCGGTTCGGCGCTCTCCGTCGGTCTGCTTCCCGTCCGGCTCCGGTTCATGCACCGCGTGCCCCGATCGCGCCACGCCGCTCGTCCGTCACCCGCGTTCACCGGGGTGCGGCGAGCGCGTCCGCGACCGACGGGTGGAGTGGGAACACCGTGTTGGCGCCGGTCAGCTCCAGCAGTCGCAGCACGGTGGGGGAGGCGGCCGCGAGGCGCAGCTCGGCGCCGGCCGCGACGGCTCCCATCCGGGCCTTCAGCAGCAGGTTGAGGCCGGAGGAGTCGCAGAAGGCGACCTGTTCGAGGTCGACCACGAGGACCCGCGGAGCGGTCCGCAGCGCCTCGTCGAGGGCCTGTTCGGCCGGGGCGAGGGTCTCGATGTCGAGGTCGCCCACGAGTACGCACACGGCGGCGCGGTCGGCGACCGACCGCAGCCCGGCGACGCCGGTTCCGGCCGCGCCGACGGCCTCGCGCAGGGCGGCTGCTGGGTCGTTCTGGGCCGGCATGGTCGTTCCCTCCACGGATGTCCCCTCCACTGTCCCCTCCACGGCCGTCCTCGCGACGGCTGTCCCGCGACGGTGGTCGGCACGGACTCACGCACCCGGCGTGGTCCGGTCGAACGGCGGCCGCCGGACACGGGTGGTGTCCGGCGGCCGGGTACCGCGGCCCGCTCAGCCGCCGTCGAGGCCGCGCCGCAGCTGCTGGAGCGTGCGGCTGAGCAGGCGTGACACGTGCATCTGGGACAGGCCGAGGCGGGCACCGATCTGGGACTGCGTCATGTCCTGGGTGAAGCGCATGGACAGGATCAGGCGGTCCCGCTCGGGCAGCGCGGCCACGAGCGGCTGGAGGGACACCAGGTCCTCGACCAGGTCGAGCCGGTGGTCCTGGTCGCCGAGGCGGTCCGCGAGCGGGCTGGTGCCCTCGTCGTCGCGGCCGCCGACCAGGTCGATGGAGTCGGTGTCGTGCGCGTTGGCCGCGGTGAGGCCCTCGACGACCTCCTCCGGCGACAGGGACAGGTGCTCGGCGAGTTCGGCGACGGTCGGGGCCCGGTCCAGGCGCTGGGAGAGCGCCTCCTGGGCCCTGGCGAGCGTGATCCGCAGTTCCTGCAGCCGCCGCGGCACGTGGACGGCCCAGGTGGTGTCGCGGAAGTGGCGGCGTATCTCGCCCAGGATGGTCGGGACGGCGAAGGTGGTGAACTCCACGCCGTGGTCGGCGTCGAAACGGTCGATCGCCTTGATCAGGCCGACCGCGCCGACCTGGAGCAGGTCGTCCGCGCTCTCGCGGTGCGAGCCGAAGCGGCGGATCACGAACCGGACCAGCGACAGGTTCATTTCGACCAGGGTGGAGCGCACGTAGGAGTACTCGCGGGTGCCCTCCTCCAGGGTGGAGAGCCGGGCCAGGAGCGTCCGGGTGAGCTCCCGGGCGTCGGCCGGTGCGACCTCCCGGGGGTCCTCGACACCGGCGAGCTCCGGGAAAGCCGTCCGGGTCGGGGCGGGTGCGGCGGCCGTCGACGGGCCGGTCCGGTGCTCGGGCGTGGCAAGGAGGATGTTGTCACTGGTCGTGGCCATGCCGGTCCTTTCCCTCGGTGCTGCGGTCCGTCCCCCGGTACCCGCTCCCGCGGTTTCCACGCCCACTTCTCATGTGAATGATTCGTGAAGGATCGATTCGAACCTGCGTGCGCCGTGTCGAGTCTCACGGACGCCGGAGGCCGGGCCCGGACGGGGGCGGCCACGGCCCGGCGGCCGGGCCGCCGTTCTCGTACGCGCCCATGCCCAGGGTGCGTTCCAGCTCCTCGATCCGATCCCGGACCGCCTGCGGGTCCGCTCCGCCCGGACCCGGCCCGGCGACGAGGCGCCTGAGCAGCAGCACGGGGACGACGGTCACCCACAGCACCCCGGCGAACAGGGCGACCGCCTCGACGTGCTGACGCTCCCGGCGCTCGAACTCGGCCACCGAGCGTCCGCCCGCCGAGCCCCCGGCGCTTCCGTCGAGGTAGCAGGCCCTGCCGCGTTCGAAGACGGTGCGGGCCGTCACCACCGCGCCGAGTCCGTATCCGCCGAGCACTCCCATCCACACCCACAGCACCGCCGATCGCCTCCCGCCCGTCGGACGCTTCCCCGGTCGGCCCCCGTATGCCCCGAAGTCACCGCCCGTAACGGGCACTGGCGATCCCGGCCCGGGAGACGGGCCGGCGGAACCGGGCGAACGGCGGGGCGTCGTAGGGCGGGGCATGATCCGGCGGAACCGGGGCACCCGAGCCGTGAACCGTTCCCCAACGTGAGGAGTCCGCAGTGTTCGGCCTGATTCTGGTCCTCCTTCTCGTCCTCCTCCTGTTCGGCCTCGGCTTCGCACTGAAGGTGCTGTGGTGGGTCGGCCTGGTCGTGCTCGCCGTCTGGCTGCTCGGCTTCATCGCCCGGGGTACCACGTCCACCGGCAGTCGGGGGCGGTGGTACCGCTGGTAGCCGCTCCGCGCCACACCTCCGGTGCCCGTCGGCCGCCCGGCCGACGGGCACCGGCGTGTCCGGGACGCGGCGGAGCCGGGGTTCTCGCGTCAGTGCGCGGACGGCGGTTCGGGTGCCGCCGTGGACGGCGCCGGGAGCGAGACGGCCGGGAGGGACGCCGCCGGGACGGTTGCGGCCGGGAGGGGCACGGCCGGGAGGGACGCCGTCGGACCGGAGCCTGCCTCGGCCCGGTGCCCGTCGGCGGGCCAGCGCAGCAGGGTGGCGAGGAGTTCGGAGACCGTCGGACCGGCGTCGGCCGGATGCCGCAGCTGCTTGCTGGCGATCACGCTGTAGTGGTTGGCGCGGCCGCGGCGCTCGTGGCTCAGGTAGCCGGCCTGTTCGAGGTCGGTGATGATCCGCTGCACGGCGCGCTCGGTCAGCAGGCACAGGTCCGCGATGTCCCGCACCCGGATGCCGGGGTCGCGGGCGATCTGGACCAGCACGCGGGCGTGGTTGGTCAGGAAGGTCCACTGCCGCTCGGTCCCCGCGCCGTTCTCCATCCCTCCACCATAGGACGGATCATTCACGACTGCTGAAACACGACAGCGAATTCGTGCAATGGTTGACATGTCTGCCGATCGGGCCAACAGTGGAGGGACCGCCGCCCCGGTACCGCTTCCGCAGCGGATCCGCGCGGCGGCCGCCCGACCGGAGGTGATGTACGTGGACCCGATCAGTAGGGAAGGTCTTGCGCGGCTCGAACACCTGCTGGCCGAACGCGTCGGCGCTCCCGGCGAGCACGGCGAGAACGCGGGCCGGGTGGAACCCCTTCGAAGGCAGGTGCGCCACGCCGTCACCGGCATCGACGCCTACCTCGGCGCGGTGGAGGCCGGCAGTTCCGCAGCGGGACTGCACGAGCGGGCGCTCGACCTGTGGCACGGGCTGGAGCGGATCGCGGCCGGGCTCCCCGAGCCCGCCACCGGCGCCGTCCGACTGCCCGGCCAGTCCGCTGCTCCGTCCTCGTCCCCTTCTCCGTCCCCTTCTCCGGCGTGAGGAGCAGCACGTGCTGGCCTCCATGAGGGCGGAGACCGTCCGGATCGGCGACGCGCTGGTGTGCGTCTTCGCCGGCGACATGACCCTGGACAGCGAGCCGGTCGCGGCCCGGACGCTCGCGGCCGCCTTCGACAGCCGGCCGGCCCTGCTCGCCGTCGACCTCGCCGGCGTCGAGCTGTTCACCTCCACCGGCCTCAACCTGCTCCTGATCGCCCGCCGCCGCGCGCTGGCCGAGGGCGTCCCGCTCGTGCTGGTCGCTCCGTCGCCGCGGACCGTCCGGACCCTGGAACTCACCGAGACCGACACCCTGTTCGTCGTCCACGCCACCGTCGACGAGGCCCTGCGGTCGCACCGGCTGCCCACCTGAGGACCTGGCCCGCGCCCGGCGGGACCGGCCGGCCGCCGCCACGCGGGCGGGCCCGGGGCCGCCCGACGGACAGGCGGCCCCGGGCCCGCGGCGCAGGGGCCGGTCAGAAGCGGCGGCCGCCGTAGAACGGGCTGTAGTAGAGGGCGTAGCGGTCCTGGAAGTCGGGGCCGCGGTCGGTGTCGTCGACGCCCAGGGTGGGGCTGTTCTTGACGTCGTCCTTCGTGCGGTCGATGTAGACCTTCTGTTCGCCGATCTCGATCCGGATCACCGTGCCGGCGGGGAGCAGCACCAGGCGGCCGAAGATCCACGGGCCGGTGTCGACGACCATGTACTGCGAACCCATCGCCTCGGAGAGGCGGTCCACCTTGCCGACGGAGCCGTCCACGGCCTCCACGTGGAATCCGATCAGGTCGGTCCCGGCGGTGTGGCCGGAAGTGTCACGGAACTGCCAGAGGTTGACGCCCTCGCTCATGTGTCCTTCTCCCTTCCGTCGTTCGGGCCGGTGGTGCGCCCGGTCGGGTTGGCCTTCGCCGCTCGGGTGCCCCGGTCCGCGGAATCCATGCCACCTTCCCGGCGGGCGGCTGCCGGGAAGGTGTGCCCCGGCCCGGGCGGGAAAGGCGAGGCGGCGGACCGGGCGCGGTGGCCCGGCGGTGGAGCGGACGGGAGAGCGGGACATGGGGTGGAGTCCGGTACGACTGCTGGTGGCGGCGCTCACGGCGGTGCTGCTCGCGTACGGCCTGGACCGGGCCGAGCGGTCGCTGGTGCGGCGGGTGAGCACCGACGGCGGGGCGACCGGGGTGCCGCGGGTGCTGGCCCGGTGCCGGCGGCCGCTGCTGGCGCTGACGGCGTGCCTGCTCCTGCTCGGCGCGCTGCCGTGGATCGACGCGCCGCCCACCGCCGGGGACGCGCTGCGGCACCTGGTGGTGATCCTGGCGATCGCCGCCGGCGGCTGGCTCGGTGCCCGGGTGGTGGCGCTGCTGGTGGACGGGACCGTGCGGCTCGCGGTGCACCGCCGTGACCCGGCGTGGGCTGGCCGGGCCCGGACCCAGGCCGATCTGCTGGGCCGGATCTGCCAGGCGGTCGTGGCCCTGGCGACGCTGGGCGCGATCCTGATGACCTTCCCGGCGGTGCGCGGGGTCGGGACGAGCCTGCTCGCCTCGGCGGGGCTGGTCGGACTGGTGGCGGGGGTGGCGGCGCAGAGCACGCTCGGCAACGTCTTCGCGGGTGTCCAGATGGCGTTCGGCGACCTGGCCCGGATCGGCGACGTGGTCGTGGTCGCGGGGGAGTGGGGGACGGTGGAGGAGATCACGCTGACGGCGGTGGTCATCGCCACCTGGGACCAGCGGCGGATCGTCATGCCGATGTCGTACTTCGTGGGCCGTCCGTTCGAGAACTGGTCCCGCCGGACCAGCCGGATCACCGGCACGGCGCTGCTCCACCTCGACCACCACGCCCCGGTCGGGAAGCTGCGCGAGGAGTTCGACGCCTTCCTGTCCGGGGAGCCGCTCTGGGACGGCGAGGGCAGCGCCCTCCAGGTGGTCGACACCACGCCCACCACGATCGTGGTCCGGGCGCTGGCGACCGCCGCGAACGCCGAGGACGCCTTCGAGCTCCGCTGCCGCCTGCGCGAGCACCTGATCGGGTACCTGCGGGACAACTTCCCGTACGCCCTGCCCCGGGTCGCCGTGACCGACGCGGCACCCGGCCCGGTCCCCCCGCGCTGGGGGACCGGGCCGGAGGAGGGGGCTCGGGGGGAGGCTTAGGCGGCCCGCTCGCCCTCGCCCTCGGCGTCGATGTGGGGGAGGATCCGGTCGAGGAAGCGGGGGGTCCACCAGGCGGCGGAGCCGAGCAGGGTCATCACCGCCGGGACGAGCAGCAGACGGACGATGGTGGCGTCCACCAGCACGCTGACGGCAAGGCCGAGGCCCATCATCTTGATCACGATGTTGTCGCTGACGATGAAGGCGGCGAAGACGCTCACCATGATCAGCGCGGCGCAGGAGATCACCCGGGCGGTGATCTCCAGGGCGTGGGCGACGGCGTCCTGGCTGCGGCCGGTGCGCAGCCACGCCTCGTGCACCCGGGAGAGCAGGAAGATCTCGTAGTCCATGCTCAGCCCGAAGACGATCGCGAACATCATCATCGGCACGTAGCTCTCGATCGGGACGTCGCCGTTCACCCCGAGGGCCGGGCCGCCCCAGCCCCACTGGAACACCGCAACCAGGACCCCGTAGGAGGCGGCGATCGACAGCAGATTGAGCACGGCCGCCTTGACGGCGACCAGCAGGCCGCGGAAGACGGCGAGGATGATCAGGAAGGCGAGTCCGACCACCACCGCGATGATCAGCACCAGCCGGCTCGACACGATGTCCAGGAAGTCCACCTGGGCGGCGGTGTTGCCGGTGACGTAGGTCCTGGCGCCGGTGCCGGTGACCGAGTCCGGCAGCACGGTGTCCGACAGGTTGTTGACCAGGTCGGTGGTGGCCCGCTCCTGCGGCGAGGTGGCGGGGACGACGGTGTTGAACAGCACCACGCCGTCCGGGCTGAGCTGCAGCGGGCCGACGCTGGCCGCGCCGGGCAGTCCGGTGAGGGCCTGCTGCACGGCGCTCTGGACGCCCGGCCGGTTCTCGGCGGGCACGGCCGACTGGTCGACGACGAGGGTCAGCGGGCCGTTCGAGCCGGGGCCGAAGGCTTCCGACATCAGGTCGTAGGCGCGCCGGTCGGTGAAGTCGGTGGAGTCGGCGCCGTCCCCGATGTGGCCGAGCTGGATGGAGAACAGCGGGATCGCCAGGATCCCGAGCGCGACCACGCCGGCGATCAGGTACCACCAGGGGCGCCGCTCGACCCGGCGGGCGTAGCGGTGCCAGACGCCGGTCTCGGCGCCCTCCTCACCGTTGCTCTCGGCGATCGGGCGGCCGACCGTGATCCGGTCCATCCGGCGGCCGATCAGACCCATCAGCGCCGGCAGCAGGGTGAGCGCGCCGAGCACCGCCGACACCACGGTGACCGCGGCGGCGATCCCGAGCTTGGCCATGAAGGAGATGCCCGACACCGACAGCCCGGACAGCGCGATGATCACGGTGCAGCCGGAGACCAGCACCGCCCGGCCGCTGGTGGCCACCGCCTGCCCGGCCGACGCGACCGGGTCCACCCCGTCCATCAGGTTCTGTCTGTGCCGGGTGAGCAGGAACAGCGCGTAGTCGATGCCGACCCCGATGCCGATCATGGTCGCCAGGGTGGGCGCGACGGTCGCGAAGGTGGACAGGGCCGCGATCAGTCCCAGCGCGCCCAGGCCGACCACCGCCGCGAACAGCGCCGTCACCAGGGGCAGCCCGGCCGCGATCGCGCTGCGGAAGCCGACCAGCAGCACGACGATCGCCACCGCGAAGCCGATCACCTCGCTGAGCCGGTCGTCCGGTTCCGGCTGGGCCAGCTCGCCCAGCGGCCCGCCGTACTCGACCTGGACGCCGGCCTCCCGCAGCGGGGCCACCGCCGCGTCCACGCCGTCCAGGTAGTCCGGGTCGAGGAGGGTCGGATTGGTGTCGAAGCGGACGGTGATGTAGCCGGTCAGGCCGTCCGCGGCCAGCGGTCCGCCGGGCGGGGCGGGCTGCCCGGCGGGCGGCAGCGGGCTCTGCGCGCCCAGCACGTGCGGCAGCTGGGTCAGCGAGCCGATCGCCTGGGACACCTGCGGGGCGAAGCCGGTGAGCGGCTGGGCGTCGTGCAGCACCACCTGGGAACTGGTGCCGGCGGCCGCCGGGACATGCGCCTGGAGGACCTGCTGGCCCTGCTGCGCCTGGGAGCCGGGGAGCGAGAAGTCGTCCGAGTACTCGCCGCCGACGGTCTTGTTCGCCGTCTGGACGGCGGCCAGCGCCACGATCCACAGCACGATGACCAGCACGGAGTGGCGGGCGCACCACTCACCCAGCCGGCGCAGCCCCGCGCGCTTGGCCGTCGGCGCGGCGGCGGAGGGGCCGCGGCGGCCGGACGGCGGCGTGGCCCGGGGATCGGACGGCGGATCGGACGGCGGCATGAAGGCTCCCGGTCTTCGGCGTGGTTGTGCACCGATCCGGAGCAGCGTCCCCGGGCCGCCGCGCCGCCCACGCCCGTACTCGCCGGTAGTCGCCCCGCCGGCGGTGCCGGGGCCGGGCGCGGCCGGGGTGGAGGGGCCGACCTGCCGGACCCTCCACCCCGGCGGCCGGGTCAGGACGCGGAGGGAGCCGCCGCCTCGCGCAGCCCGCCGTCGGACAGGTGCAGCCTGCGGGTCACCCCGATCCGCTCCAGGAACCGCTCGTCGTGGCTGATCACCACGAAGGCACCCCGGTAGGCGTTCAGCGCGCTCTCCAGCCGGCCGACGCTCACCAGGTCGAGGTTGTTCGTCGGCTCGTCCAGGAGCAGCAGGTGCGGCGCCGGGGCCGCGCACAGCACGCAGGCGAGGGTGGCGCGCAGCAGCTCGCCGCCGGACAGCAGCCCGACCGGCAGGTGGGCGCCGGCACCCCGGAACAGGAACCGGGCCAGCAGGTTCATCCGCTCGGCCTCCGGCCGCTCCGGGGCGGCCGCGGCGAAGTTCTCCGCGACCGTGCGGTCCGGGTCGAGCAGGTCCAGCCGCTGGGACAGCCGGGCGATCCGGCCCTCGGCCCGACGGGTGGTGCCGCCGTCCGGGGTGAGGCTCCCGTCGAGCAGCCGCAGCAGGGTGGTCTTGCCCGAACCGTTCGACCCCGTCAGCGCGATCCGCTCCGGACCCCGGACGGTCAGGTCGACGCCGGGGCCGGCGAACAGCTCCCGCCCGCCGAGCCGGACCCGCAGCCCCTCGCCGAGGAACAGGGTGCGGCCGGCCGGCACCTGGGTGTCCGGCAGCTCCACGACGATCCGCTGCTCGTCGCGCAGCGCCCGCCCGGCCTCGTCCAGCCGCGCCCTGGCCTCGTCGACCCGGCCGGCGTGCACCTGGCCGGAACGGCCGGCGGCCTCCTGCGCGCCGCGCTTCATGGTGCCGGCGAAGATCTTGGGCAGCCCGGCGTTCTTCAGGTTGCGGGCGGCGTTGCTCTGCCGGCGCTCGGCCCGCTCACGGGCCTGCTGAAGCTCCCGCTTCTCCCGCTTCAGCTCCTGCTCGGCGCTGCGGACGTTGCGCTCCGCGGCCTCCTGCCCGGCCCGGACGGCCTCCTCGTACGCGGTGAAGTTGCCGCCGTGGAAGTGCAGCCCGCCCCGGTCGAGCTCGGCGATCCGGTCCGTCCGGTCGAGCAGCTCGCGGTCGTGGCTGACCAGCAACAGGCAGCCGTGGAAGTCGTCCAGGGCGTCGTAGAGCCGGTGCCGGGCCTCGCGGTCGAGGTTGTTGGTGGGCTCGTCGAGCAGCAGCACGTCGGGGCGCCGCAGCAGCTGGCCGGCCAGGCCCAGCGAGACGATCTGGCCGCCGCTGAGGGTGTCCAGGTCACGGTCCAGGGCGAGGTGGCCCAGGCCGAGGCGGTCGAGCCGGTCGCGGGTGCGCTCCTCGATGTCCCAGTCCTCGCCGATGACGGTGAAGTGCCGCTCGTCGACGTCCCCGGCCTCCACCGCGTCGATGGACCGGATCACGTCGGCGACGCCGAGGACCTCGGCGACGGTGAGCCCGGCGGTCAGCGGGAGGGACTGCGGGAGGTACCCGAGGAGGCCGTCCACGGTCACCGACCCGGCGGAGGGAAGCAGGTCACCGGCGAGGAGCCGGAGCAGGGTGCTCTTGCCGCTGCCGTTCGGCGCGACCAGGCCGGTCCGGCCGGGGCCGACGGCGAAGGAGAGGTCCTGGACGACGGGGGTGTCGTCGGGCCAGGAGAAGGACAGGTTGGTGCAGACGACGGAAGCGCCGGACATGGCGGTGACCTCGCGGAGTGACGGGGCGGGGCAGCACACACCCGCCCGGGGTGCCGGACAAAGGGGAGAAGGGGACGACAAGCTGGCCGCGGCAGCGGTGCTTCGGCGCACCGGCGAGCGGCCTGTCGGCTCCGGGTATCACCCGGAGATGTCGTCGTCCACCACCATGTCCGGTCTCCTTGAGGAAGTGATCACAGAAAAGATCAACGGTCCCGGCAGGCTAACAGTCGGGGATGTCGGCTGCCACCCGATTTACGCCGCCGGGGGCCCCGGGCACCTGACGAGCCGTCACCGTCCGGGCGGCACAGGCCCTCTCGACGCGACCGGCCCGCGGCGGCATGCTCGTCCCCGTGCGCGGCCCGACCGCCGCGCGCCCGCGTCACCCGACCGAAGGAGCCCCCGTGGAACGACTCGTGCTGGACCCGACCGGTCGCGACCGCGACGCCGAGACCGCCGAGCTGTTCGAACGCGGTCCGGCGACGCCCATCGACATCCTGGGGGTGCGGGCCTGGGCGGTGGCCGATCCGGAGCTGCTGGAGGAGCTGCTCAAGGACCCCCGGGTGTCCAAGGACGGCCTGCAGCACTGGCCGGACTTCGCCGAGGTCGTCCCGACCTGGCCGCTGGCGGTCTGGGTGGCGGCCCGCAACATGTTCACCGCCCACGGCGCGGAGCACCGGCGGCTGCGCCGACTGGTCGGCACCGCGTTCTCGGTCCGCCGGATCAACGCCATGACCGAGCAGGTCGAGCAACTGACCGCCGTCCTGCTCGACGAGCTGGCCGCGATGCCGGCCGGCACCCCCGTCGACCTGCGCGAACACCTCGCCTACCGGCTGCCCATCCAGGTCATCGCCCGGCTGCTGGGACTCCCGGACGCCCTCGCGGACAGCTTCCGCACCACTGTCGACCGGGTCTTCGACACCACCCGCACCGTCGAGGAGGCCGTCGCCAACCTGACGACCTTCTACGGCATGCTGGACGAGCTGATCGCCACCAAGCGCCGCGAGCCCGCCGACGACATGACCTCGTTGCTGATCGCCGCCCGGGACACCGGCGACGGCGAGGGCGGGGAGGACGGGTCGGGCGGGGCGGAGGGGTCGGGCGGGGCCGCCGGCGCCTCGGCGCTGACGGAGGAGGAACTCCGCGACACCCTGCTGCTGGTCGTCTCGGCCGGCTACGAGACCACCGTCAACCTGATCGACAACGCCATCGCCGCGCTGCTCACCCACCCGGAACAGCTCGCCCTGGTCCGCAACGGCAAGGTCGGCTGGGGCGACGTGGTCGAGGAGGCGCTGCGCCGCGACGCGCCCGTCGCGCACCTGCCGCTGCGCTACGCCGTCGAGGACATCGAGCTGCCCGGCGGGACGGTCCTGCGCAAGGGCGATCCGATCCTGGCCTCCTACGCCGCCGCCGGCCGCCACCCCGTCCGCTACGGCGAGGACGGCGCCGTCTTCGACGTCGCCCGCGCGGTCAAGGAGCACCTGGCCTTCGGCCACGGCCCGCACTTCTGCCTCGGCGCCCCACTGGCCCGGCTGGAGGGGGCCACCGCGCTGCGCCTGCTCTTCGAGCGGTTCCCGGACCTCGCCCTCGCCCCGGACACCGAGCTGCGGCCGGTCGAGTCGCTGATCTCCAACGGGCACCGCGAGCTCCCGGTGCTGCTGGAGGGGGTGCGGTAGGTACGGCGAGCAGGAGGACGACGGGCCGCCGCGCGCCGCGCCCCCGGGAACGTCCCCCCCGGGGGCGCGGCGCGCGGCGGGCTCCTGAGGAGGGGCCGGGCTCACTGCCCCATGACGTACTTCACGGTCGGCCCGGTGGTCCAGCCGCCGTCCACCGCGAGTTCGGCGCCGGTCACGTAGGACGCGTCGTCGGAGAGCAGGTACACCACGGCGGTGGCGATCTCGGGGGCCTCGCCGACGCGGGCCATCGGGGTGTTGGGGTAGTTGCCCTCACCCTGCTTTATGCCGACCGCCGCCGTCATCGGGGTGTAGGTCATGCCCGGGTGCACCGAGTTGACCCGGATCCGCTCGGTGCCAAGCTCGACCGCGCCGATCTTGCTGAGGCCGCGCACGCCCCACTTGGAGGCGCCGTAGCCGGCGGTCAGGGCGAGGCCCATCAGGCCGGCCGCCGAGGAGATGTTGACGATCGAGCCGCCGCCGGCCGCGCGCATCGCCGGGACGACCGTCTTCATCCCGATGAACACACCGGTCAGGTTGACGTCCAGCACCTTGCGGAAGTACGCCACGCTCTCGTCCGCGAGCAGGGTGCCGGTGGAGATCCCCGCGTTGTTGACCAGACCGTGGACCGCGCCGAACTCCGCCACCGCGTGGTCCACCACGCGCTGCCAGTCCTCCTCCGAGGTCACGTCGTGCCGCACGAACCGGGCCCGTCCGCCCAGCTCGGCGACGGTGGCCAGGCCGTCCTCCTCCAGCACGTCGGTGACGACCACGTTGGCGCCGGCCGCGACGGCCAGCCGCGCGGCCTCGGCGCCGAGGCCCTGGGCGCCACCGGTGATGATGACGGTCTTGCCGGTCAGGTCGTTCATGACGTGCTCCTGGAGGGGGTGGGGGCGGAGAGCATGGCGGCGGACATCGCCACCAGGTCGGCGAGGAAGGTCTCCTCGTCCGTCAGGGGGGTGGCGGCGGCGAGGTACTGCCGCGCCCGGTCGGCCAGCGCCGCGCCGATCAGGGTCAGGGCGAGGTCGAGCCGCTCCAGCCGGATCGGCTCCGGAAGGCCGGCGATCCGCTCCTCGGTGAGCGCGATCAGCCGCCAGTAGCCGCCGCCCGCGAGGGTGGGGTGCGGGGTCCGGGTGCGGACCCCGCTGCTGTGGCTGACCTGCGCCGAGATCCGCAGGCAGCGCCGTCCCTGCTCGGTGCGCAGCTCGGTGGCCTCGGCGGTGACCAGGGCGTCGAGCAGTCCGGGGAGGTCCTGCTCGGCCAGGGTGGGGAGCCTTGGCGCGAGTGCCCGCTCGGTGCGGTCCTGCCGGGCGGCCATGATCGCGTCCAGCAGCCCTTCGCGCGAGCCGAAGTGGTACTGCACGGCGGACGGGTTGCTCTGTCCGGCCAGCCTGACGATGTCCTTGGTGAGCGAAGCCTCCACACCCCGGGTGGCGAAGAGTTCCTCCGCCGCCCGGAGCAGCCTCTCGCGGGTCTCGTGGCCCGCCGACGTCCTTGCCATGCGCCCAAGATTAATACTGGGCATTA
This sequence comes from Kitasatospora sp. NPDC094019, assembly GCF_044764505.1. Classification (NCBI taxonomy): domain Bacteria; kingdom Bacillati; phylum Actinomycetota; class Actinomycetes; order Kitasatosporales; family Streptomycetaceae; genus Kitasatospora; species Kitasatospora sp. NPDC094019. Next base: position 138,413 of record NZ_JBIWIF010000003.1, on the reverse strand, counting down.
TTAATCGCAAAAGCGCCCGTCACCGGGGACGGGCGGTGCCGGGGCGCGTGGCTGGGGACAGGCCGGGGTACCCCGGCCTGTCCCGTCCGGATCCGTCAGCCCCTGTCGTCCTCGCCCCGGTCGTCGCCGTTGCCCCGGTGGTGCCCGACGGAGGCGGCGAATGCCTGGGAGTCCTCGGCCGCCGGAGCGCCGGGGCCGTCCACCAGGTTGCGGCTGGTCGAACCGAACACCACCGTCCGGCCCGCGGCGTCCACGAAGGGTTCGTTCGACGAACCGTTGCCGAGCGAGCCGTCGGCGGCGGTGGAGACCCGCTCGGTGCGGCCGGTGCGCAGGTCCTGGCGGTAGATGTCCCAGGCCGTGTGCTGCGGGCCGGCCACCAGGTTGTCGGCGGCGGACTCGAAGTAGAGCCAGCGGTTGTCGGCGGTGATCGAACCGTGGTCCGAGGAGCCGAGCGAACTGGTGCCCGGCAGGCCGCCGCTGACCTTGGTCACGGTGCCCGTCCGCAGGTCCCGGACGTGGATCACCGTGTGGTAGCGGTGACCGTTGGTCGAGCCGCCGGGCTCGGCCAGGGTGTAGATCGCGCGCCGCCCGTCGGGGCTGATGGTCGCCGCGAAGCTGGAGACGCCCACCGTGCCGTCGGTGCCCGTGCTGACGGCGGTGAGACGCCGGGTGGGCACGTCGTAGACGTAGTAGGTGGCGGCGGTCGGGTGGGAGGCGAGCGACGCCGCGGCCCCCTGCGGAACGATCCGGCGCGCGGCCTCGGCGGCGCCCGGGGTCGTCTCCACGTCCTCGGGGGCGGGGGGCTGGTCCTGCGGCAGCAGCTCGGAGAGCGAGGAGAAGCCGATGGTGCGGCCGTCCGCGCTGATCGTCGGGTGCACCGAGAGGCTCTCGCCCGGCTTGCCGTTCACGTCCCGGGAGATCAGCCGGGTGGTGTGGGTCCGCCGGTCGGTGAGATAGACGTTGTACTTCCAGGTGTACGGCCGGGCCAGCGAGGGGTCGGCGCCGTCCGCCGGGGGGTCGGTGTCCACCACCGTCGGGTCCAGGTCGGTCCGGGAGGACACGAACGCCACGTACCGGCCGTCCGCGCTGATCGAGGGCGCGTACGAGGCGTGGTACTGGTCGGTGTCGGTCCTGGCCGCGCTGCCGCTGATCAGTTCGGTGTGCCCGGTCCGGCGGTCCCGCAGGTACACCTCGGTGCGTCCGGTCACCCTCGGGTCGGCCGTCACGCCCTCGGAGTCGCTCTCGAAGGCGACGTACCGGCCGTTGGCGTTGATCGCCACGTAGTCGGTGAAGCCGTCCAGCGGCTGGTCCGAGTCGGAGAGGTTGACCCGCTCCGTGCGCCCGTTGCGCAGATCCGTCACATAGGCGTCGCGCCCGCCCTTGCTGGGCTGTTCCACCAGGTTCGTGCCCCAGGAGGTGAACAGGGCGAAGCGGCCGTCGGCGCTGACGCCCTGGCCGAACGACTGCCCGTCGGGCGCGGTGCCGTTCACCCCGTTGCTGATCTGGACGGTGTCGCGGGCCACCGGCCGGGCCGTGGCCTGGGCCGGAGCGGCGGTGGCCGCGATCACGGCGGCCGCGGCCAGCACACCGCCGCCCGCGAGCCACCGGTTGCGGGACGTCCGGTTGGTACGTGTCATCAAGTCTTCCCCTCAGGTCGCCCGGCCGGGCTCCCTCCCGGTGGCGGGCTTTTCGGGAAAGCCAATCCTCGGCGCGGCCGGTCGTCAACGATCGAGGAGGATCCGGGGTGAAAGATACGTCAACTGACTTATAGGGCCGAATTATTACCTGACCTTGGGGCTGGACTTCCACCGGCGGACAGGCTGTCGCGCCGCCCCGTCGCGGTGCCCGTCCGCCGCCGCCGACGCGCGGAGCAGCAGCCCAACGGTGGCACCCTCCCACCGCCCCCCGGCGGCCGATGTCACAATCGCCGCCCTTGCGCAGTCATAGGGGAGGAGACCGCGAGAACGGAGTACACCGTGCGGGAGACGAACTGGCGCGAGTCGGCCCGGTGCCGGGGCACGGACCCCGAACTCTTCTTTCCCATCGGCATCGGCACCGGCTTCAAGACACTCGCGCAGAACGACGAGGCGAAGGCCGTGTGCGGCCGTTGTCCGGTGTCGCGGGAGTGTCTGGACTGGGCGCTGAACGTCGCCGTGGAGGGAATCTGGGGCGGGACGACGGAAACGGAACGCCGTGCGATCCGCCGGCGCGGGGCGTGAACCCGGCCTCGGCGAGTCCTTCGGGAGCCGTCCTCAGGGGCGGTCCGGGAGGACGGCGACGGCGAGCGGGAGGTGGCCGACGGGGAGGCGGGTGGTGCGGCCGGAGGCCGTGTCGACGACGGTGAGGCCGTCCCAGCCGCCCTCGCGGGTGAAGCCGCCGGAGACGTACGCGGTGCGGGCGTCGGGGGAGAGGGTGACGGTCTCGTGCGGGCCGTCGAGCGGAACGAGGCGTTCACCGCCGTCGGGGGCGCGGACGGTGAGGGTCGGTCCGGCGTCGACGGCGGGGTCGATCGGGCCGGTGCCGACGACGTAGAGGGTGCCGTCGGGGGCGGCGGTCACGCCGTGCTGGTGGGTGTTGGCGGTCATCGGCTCGACGGTGACCCGGCCGGTCGACGGGTCGACGACGGCGAGGCGCTCGCCCTCGAAGGGCAGCAGCAGTGCGCCGTCGGAGGGGCGGACGGCGGCGTAGTGCGGCTTGAGCCAGGAACCGAGCCCGCCCTCGGTGCCGTACGGCGCGACCTCGATCCGGCGGGTGGTCCAGGTGGTGGTGTCGACCGTGGTGACGTCGAAGGAGTCGTGGTCGGTGACATAGACCTGGCGGCCGTCGGCGGAGACGTCCACGTCGAAAGGACGGCGGCCGACCGGGACCACCTGGACGACCGTCCTGGTCGCGGTGTCGACGACCTCCAGGGTGCCGTTGCCGCCGGGTACGTTGACGCCGACGTAGGCGCGGGTGCCGTCCGGGGAGAGCGCGATGCCCATGCCGCCGCCCCGGTACTCACCGGTGGTCACCGGGCCGGTACGGGTGGTGTGGGGAACGAGGGCGGTGCGGGCGCGGGCACGGGTGTCGACGGCGGCGACGCCCTCGGCGGTGGCCACCCAGGCCGTGCCGTCGGGGGCGACGGCGAGCCCGTACGGGGCGGTGCCGACCCGGACGGAGCCGAGGTCGGCGGCGCCGCCCGGGCGGGAGGGGTCGACGAAGGTGACGGTGTCGGCGCCGAAGTCGGTGACGAGCAGGGTGGGGGAGGGGGCGCGGGAGCCATCGGCCGGGGCGGGCGTGGGGGTGGGCGCGGGAGTGGAGGTGGGCGTGGGCGCGGCTGTCGGAGCGGGGGCGGACGTCGGCGCGGGCGCGGGGTCCGGGGTGCCGCAGCCGCCGAGCAGCGCGGCGGTCAGCGCGGTCGGGACGGCGATGCGGGCGAGTACGGCACGGGTGGTCACGGCTCCTCCTCGGACTGGTCCGCCTCCCACCCTCCACCCTCCGGTCCCGCCGGGGAATCGGCGGCTCGGCCCCTCCGCTGGCGACGGTCGGTGGACGGCGGTGTCCTCCGATCGGTCGATCCCCCCGGCCGGGAGTCCCCGGGAGACTGGGTGGTTCCCCTCCACCAGCGCCGTCGCACCGAGAGAGGCCCACCCGCCATGGCCGGACCCACCGCCCCCGTCGTCACCGCCTTCCGCAACGTCCGCCCGTACGGCGCCGAACGGGCCGTCGACCTGTACGCCGTCGACGGCCTGCTGGTCGACCGCCTGCCGGACGGCGCCGAACCGCGGCTGGTCGACGGCGCGGGCCGGATCGCGCTGCCCACCCTGGTGGACGCGCACATCCACCCGGACAAGACGGCCTGGGGCGAGCCCTGGTACAGCCGCCGCCCGGCCGGGTCGCTGCCCGAGTACGTGGACGGCGACGTCGACCTGTACCGCCACCAGCGCACCCCGCTCGTCGACCGCGCGCACCGGCTGCTCGCCCACGCCGTGGCCTCGGGGACCCGGGCCGTCCGGGCGCACGTGGACGTCGCCCCCGCCTTCGGCCTGGCCGGGGTGACCGGGCTCGCCGAGGCGCGGGAGCGGCTGGCCGGGGTGCTGGACGTGCAGCTGGTCGCCTTCCCGCAGCACGGCGTCCGCCGCGCGGCCGGGGCCGGGGCACTGCTGGCCGAGGCCGCGGCGAGCGGGCTGGTCGACGCCGTCGGCGGCATCGACCCGGCCGGCTTCGACGGCGGGTCGGACGGTGAGGGCCCGGCCCAGCTCGACCTGGTCTTCGACCTCGCCGAGCGGTACGGGTTGCGGGTGGACGTCCATCTGCACGACCGGGGCGACCGGGGGCTCGGCCCGCTGCGCGACATCGCCGCGCGGACGAAGGCCGCCGGTCTGGCCGGCCGGGTCGTCGTCAGCCATGCCTTCTGCGTCCCGGAGCTGACCGGCGGCCCGCTCGAAGAACTCGCCGGCCTGCTCGCCGGTTCGGGCGTCGGCCTGACCACCGTCGCCCCCTCCGCGCACCAGGTGCTGCCGTTCCGTGAACTCCGTTCGCACGGAGTGCGGGTGGGCCTCGGCTCGGACGGCGTGCGGGACTCCTGGAGCCCGTACGGCAACGCCGACATGCTGCACCGGGCCCACCTGCTCGGCTGGACCACCGACGCCAGGACGGACGAGGACCTCGCCGCGTGCTTCGCGCTGGCCGCCGACGGGGGCGCCGAACTGCTCGACCTGCCGCGCGCCACCCTGGCGCCGGGCTCGCCCGCCGACTTCATGCTGGTGTCCGGCGAGTGCCTCCCGCAGGTCGTCGTCGACCTGCCGCCGCGCGAACTCGTGGTCCGGGCCGGCCGGGTGGTCGCCCGGGACGGCCGCCTGCCGGACTGAGGGACCGTCTCCCCGACGGGGGCGGCCCCGAGGCGGCCGTCCCCGCGCTGCCTCACCCGGCGGCACCCCCCGGAGGCTCGGTCTCGGTGAAGTGACCGCCGATCAGCCGGGCGTCGACATGGCCGGGGTCGAGTTCGCCGTGCTCGGCGAGCACCGCCCCGGCGTACCGCTCGGCGTCGTCCCGCGGGCGGTAGCCGAGGGCGCGCGCGGAGGAGAGGTCCCACCAGGCCCGGGTGTTGGCGCTGATGCCGTTGACCACGGTGTGGCCGACGTCCGGCGCGGTGAGCGCCGCGTGCACCAGGCGCGCGCAGTCGTCGGGGCTGAGCCAGGTGGAGAGCATCCGCACCGACCGGGGGCGGGCGAAGCAGGAGCCGATCCGCAACGAGACCGTCTGTACGCCGTACTTGTCCGAGTACAGGGTGGCCAGGTTCTCGCCGAACGCCTTCGACAGGCCGTAGTAGGTGTCGGGGCGGGGCGGCAGGTCGGAGCCGATGGGGGTCCCGCCGGTGAGGGGGTGGAAGCCGACGGCGTGGTTGCTGCTCGCCAGCACCACCCGGCGCACCCCCTCCCGGCGCACGGCCTCGTACAGGTGGTAGGTGCCGCGGATGTTGGCGTCGAGGATCGCCTCGAAGCCGTCCTCGACCGAGATGCCGCCGAGGTGCACCACGGCATCGACCCCGCGCACGGCCGCCCGGACGGCCTCGGCGTCGCCCAGGTCGAAGCGGAGCGCGTCGGGGTCTCCGGGGACCGGCAGCCGGTCGGCGGCGACCAGCCGGTGGCCGTGGGCGGGCAGGCGCTCACGCAGGAAGGTGCCGACGCCGCCCGCGGCGCCGGTGAGCAGGACGGTGCCGGTGCGCTGGACGGAGCCGGTGCGCTGGACGGGGCCGGTCATGGTGCTCCGATCTCGGCGCCGGACGCGTGCGCGCCGTCGGCCGGGGGTGCGGGGGAGTCGGCGGTGGGTGCGGCGGGTGCGGTTGAGGCTGTGGCTGTGGGCGCGGTGGGTCCCGTGGCGCGGAACTCCGCCGCCAGGGCGGCGGCCAGCGGCAGCCGGTCGACGGGCAGCAGACCCAGGTGGTACAGACTGAGCCGGCTCGCCCCGGCCGCCCGCAGGCGGCGGACGTGGCCGGGCAGCAGGGCCGGGTCGGCCGGCGCCAGCAGCGTGACGTACGCGTCCACCACCGGATGGCGCGAGACGGCGCGGCGCACCAGTTCGGCGCTCTCCGGACCGGTCGGCCAGCAGGGCACGAGCACGGCGTCGACGTCCCCGGCGGCCGCGGCGGTGAGTCCGGGCGAGGGGCCGGTGACCCACGGGTCGGGGTGGGCGTGCAGGGTGACGGGCACTCCGGGCAGGGCGGCGCGCACGGCGGCGAGGGCTCCGCCGCGCAGCGCGTCGGCGGCCGCGTGCCGGACGGCGAGCACCACCGCCCCGACCTCGGCGGGCGGTGCGGCCCCGGTTTCCGCGGACCGGCGGAGCTGCCCGACGACGACGTCCGGGTCCGACCCGGTGGAGCGCCACCCCGCGCGGCAGGCTTCGCAGCAGCACACCGACAGCGCCCGCAGCGCCGTCGGCCCGTAGGCGCCGTCGGTCTTCTCGTGGCACCCCGCGTGCACCGCGCCGAGCTGGCCGGCGGATTCCAGCGACACACCGTGCACGGCGCCGGCGGGCAGGTCGCGCAGGGCCTCGGCGGCCAGGGTCGCGCAGTGGTCACGGACCTCGGGCGCGGACGGGCAGAGCGCGTACGGGTAGGGCTCGCCGAAGCAGTTGACCACCGCGAGGTCGGGATGGAGCCGGCCTAGGCGGCCGTTGTGGGCCAGGACGATCCAGGCGGTGACGGGCAGACCCGCCCCGGCGAGCGCGGTCACGGCGGCGCCGCCCGGGTCGTCCCCGGGCAGCCAGTCGGCGCCGAGCGGCGCGAGCCGGCGGCCCGCCCACACCGGTGCGCGCACCGGCCGGTGGAGCGCGCCGCGGTGGGCGTCGACGAACCGCCGGCGCGGGTGGTGCGGGGTGGCGGCGCGGGTCGAGTGGTAGCTGAGCGCCAGGGTGACGGCGTCGGCGCCGGTCGCCCGGGCCCGGCCGGCGAAGCCGGGGTCGCCGAGGACGTCCCACGGGTAGGCGTGGACGGAGACGCGCGGGCTCACCATCGGGGGCGCCGCTTCCGGTATCCGGGTTCGAACCGGGCGCGGTACGCGGTGTCGTCGCGCTCCCGGACACCGCAGCGCAGGTAGTTCTCGTGCAGCCGGGCGAGCGCGTCCGGGTCCAGCCGGACGCCGAGGCCGGGACCGTCGGGCACCCGCACGGCCCCGTCGGTGATCGGCAGCGGATCGGCGACCACGTCGACGCCGTGCTGCCAGGGGGTGTGGGTGTCCGCGGCGTGGGTGAGTTCCGGCAGGGCGGCGCCGAGCTGGGTCATCGCGGCGAGACTGATCCCGAGATGGCTGTTGGAGTGCATCGACACCCCGACGCCCCAGGTGCGGCAGACGGCGGCGAGTTCGGCCGAGCGGCGCAGCCCGCCCCAGTAGTGGTGGTCGGCCAGGACGATCCCGACGGCGCCGGCGCCGAAGCCGGGCGGGAGGTCGTCCGGGGCGACGACGCACATGTTGGTGGCCAGCGGCATCGGGGCGCGGCGGGCCACCTCGGCCATGCCGGGGATGCCGGGCGTCGGGTCCTCCAGGTACTCCAGCAGGCCCTCGGTCCGGCCGGCGACCCGGACCGAGGTCTCCACCGACCAGGCCGCGTTGGGATCCAGCCGCAGCGGGTGCTCGGGGAAGGCGGCGCGCAGTTCGCGGATCGCCTCGACCTCCTCCTCCGGCGGCAGCACCCCGCCCTTGAGCTTGAGCGAGCGGAACCCGTACTGCTCGACCATCTGTCCGGCCTGCGCGACGATCCCGCCCGCGTCCAGCGCCTCCGGGTACGGATCGCCGCCCGGGTCGGGCAGTGGCCCGGCCTGCGGCGGGTGCGCGGCCCAGCGGTAGAAGAGGTAGCCCGCGTACGGGACTTCGTCGCGGACCCGGCCGCCGAGCAGGTCGGCGACGGGTCGGCCGGTCAACTGCCCCTGGAGGTCCAGACAGGCCACCTCGAAGGGGCTGAGCACCTTCAGGGTGGTCCGCTGCGGGCTGGAAGCGCCGGTCAGGCCGTGCCGGTCGGGCGAGTCGGCGGTGCCGAGGACGCCGGCGATCCGGCGGAGCAGGCCGTTGGTGTCGAAGGGGTCGAGGCCGGTGACGGCGGGCGCGACGCGGCGCAGCAGGGCCAGGTGCGGCGCGTCGCCGTACGTCTCGCCGAGACCCACCAGGCCGTCGCCGCAGCGGAGTTCGACGACGGCGCGGAGGGCCCAGGGCTGGTGTGCGCCGGCCGAGTTGAGCAGCGGCGGGTCGGGGAACGCGACGGGGGTGACGACCACCTCGCGGATCCGCATCAGGCGGCCCCGTCCAGGGTGGCGAGCGCGGCCCGGCCGCGGGCGAGGATCCCGGCCAGCTGCTCCACGTGTTCGGGGGCGGCGTCGACCAAGGGGGGCCGGACCGGCCCGAGGTCGAGGCCGCCGAGGCGGGCGCCCGCCTTCACCAGGGCGACGGCGTAGCCGGGGACCAGGTCGCGCAGGGCGACGAAGGGCAGGTAGAACTCGGCGAGCAGGGTACGGACGGCGTGCTCGTCGCCGCGCTCCACGGCGCGGTGGAAGGCGAGGGCGAGGTCGGGGGCGAAGCACAGGACGGCGGAGGAGTAGCTCTCGACGCCGATCGCCCGGTACGCCTGGACGGTGAGTTCGGCGGTGGGCAGCCCGTTGAGGAAGCCGAACGCGGCGGCCCGCGGGTGGCCGCTGGTGCGGACGGCGGTGACCAGGCGGAGCATCGCGTCGACGTCGCCGAGGCCGTCCTTGAGACCGGTGACGGTGGGGATGTCGAGCAGGGCGACGGCGGCGGCCGGGTCGAGCACGGCGTTGGCCCGCTGGTAGACGACCAGGGGCAGCGCGGTGGCCTCGGCGACGTAGCGGACGTGTCGGACGAGGCCGCCGGGGGTGCCGGTGACCAGGTACGGCGGGAGCAACAGCAGTCCGTCGGCTCCGCAGGCCGCCGCGGCGAGGGCGAACTCGCGGGCCAGCCGGGGGCCGCCGCCGCAGCCCGCCACGACGGGGACCCGGCCGTCGACGACCCGGACTGCCGTGGCGACGACGTCCCGGTACTCGTCGGGACCGAGCGCGGTGAACTCGCCCGTGCCGCAGGCGACGAACAGGGCGGCCGGGGCGGCGGCGAGCTGTCGTTCGAGGTGCTCGGCGTAGGCGGCGAGATCGATCTTGTCGTCCGGGGTGAAGGGGGTGAGGGGGAAGGAGAGCAGGCCGTGCAGGCGCATGGGGATTCCTGTCTGACGATCCGATGACCGGGAGCACGTGAGGTGGGACGGGACCGGGTGAGGTGGGACCGGGTGAGGTGAGGTGAGATGGGGCGGGGTGGGGCGGGCGCTCAGCCCTTGACGGCGCCGGAGGTGAGGCCGCGCATGAACTGCCGCTGCATCGCCAGGAAGGCGAGCACGCTCGGCAGCAGGGCGAGCAGGGCGGAGGCCAGCAGCACCCCGATGCCGACCTCCTCGTCGGAGCGCAGGGTGCGCAGCGCCACCGGCAGGGTGAACTGCCGCGCGTCGGTGGCGACCAGCATCGGCAGCAGGTACTGGTCCCAGATCATGGTGAAGCCGAAGATGCCGATCACTCCCAGCGCGGGGCGGCACAGCGGCAGGACGACGGACCAGAAGATCCGCAGATCGCCGGCGCCGTCGAGGCGGGCGGCCTCCTCCAGCTCGACCGGGATCTCCTTCATGAACTCCGCCGTGACCAGGATCGAGAAGCCCCACGCCCCGAGCGGGAGGATCATCCCGGCGAGGGTGCCGATCAGGTCGAGGTCCGAGAGCACCATGGAGAGCGGGATCGCGAGGATCTCCTCGGGAAGCATCATCGTGCCGAGGATCAGCAGCAGGACGAGCCGCCCGCCCGGGAAGCGCCGGCGGGCGATCGCGTAGGCGGCGGAGACGCTGACCGCGATCTGGAGCAGCAGGGCGCCGCCGACCACGATCAGCGAGTTGGCGAGGTAGCGCAGCACGTCGCGGTCGAACGCGGCCCGGAAGTTCTCCAGCGTGGGCCGGGTGGGCAGCAGGGTGAGTGCGGTGGGGTCGGTGACCTTGGAGAAGGCGCTGGCCAGCAGGGCGAGCAGCGGTCCGGCGAAGACCAGGACGAGGAGCGCGTACAGCGCGGTGCGGGAGAGGACGGCGAGCGGGCCGCGGCGGGTGGCGAGGCCGAGGGCGGTGTCGGGGACGGTGGTGGTCCGGCGGGAGCTCTGGCGGGTGGTCCGGCTTGTGATGGTGGGGCCTGTGGCGGTCCGGCGCTTCATCGGCCCGCCGTCCCGACCGCGTGCCGTCGGGCGCGGGGCTCGCCGCGTCGTGCCCGCAGGGCCAGGGTGAGGACGACGGTGGCGCCCAGCAGCACCATGGAGCCGGCCGCGGCCACCCCCAACTCGTCGCGTTCCAACCCGAGTTTGTACACCAGTGTCATCAGGACCTCGGTGGATCCGTTCGGGCCGCCGTTGGTGAGCAGGAAGATCTCGGTGAAGACCCGCAGCCCGCGGACGGCGGCCAGGGTGAGCAGGACGGCGAAGGCGGGCCGCAGGGCCGGCAGGGTGACGTGCCAGAGGCGGCGCGCGGTGCCGGCACCGTCGACGGCGGACGCCTCGTACAGGGTGCGGTCGACGCCGGCCAGCGCTGCCAGGAAGATCATCATGTCGTACGGCGCGCCCCGCCAGATCCCGACGCCCATCACCGACCAGAGCGCGGTGTCCGGGTCGTTGAGGAACTGCGACGGGCCGAGGCCGAGCCAGCCGAGCAGGGTGTTCACGGCGCCGCCCGCCGCCGGGTGGTAGAGGATCCGCCACACCTCGGCGACCACCGCCATCGCGGTGACCACCGGCAGGAAGACGGCCGTCCGGACGATCCACAGGTGGCGGGCGGTGCCCTCCAGCAGCAGGGCCAGCAGCAGACCCAGCGCCAGCGAGCCGCCGGTCTGACCGGCGGCCAGCAGGACGGTGTGCCAGATCGCCTGGAGGAAGGCGTCGTCGGTCACGACCTGCTGGTAGTTGGCGCCGCCCACCCACCGGTCGCCCAGGTACGGGCGGACCTCGTGGAAGCTCATCTCCAGGGCCCGGGCCATCGGCAGGAACTTGAACAGACCGAACAGCAGCAGTGCGGGGGCGAGGAACAGCCAGGGGGTGAGGCCGCCGGTCAGCCGGTGCCGCCACGGCCGCGGGCGCGCCCGCGGCCGTGGCGCCGGGGGGCGGTCGGCGGGCGCGCGTCCGGCGGCCGGTGCGGTGCCGCCGTCGGGCCCCGCCGCCGGTCCGGCCGGTCCGGCGGTGACATCGGCGGCCGCCATCAGGAGCCGGCTCCCTGCTTCTTGAGCTCGGTGGCGAAGGTGCCGGCGAGCTTGCCCAGGGTGGCCTTCGGGTCGGCCGCGCAGTCGGCGGCGAGCGAGTTGAGGGCCTCGGCGGACGCTTGCCGGAACGGCGTCCACTCCGGGACGGCGGGCACGTAGCGGCCGGAGTCGCGGAACGCCTTGTCGAACACCTGCCAGCGCTTGTCGGTCCGCACCGAGCCCAGGTCCACGTCCTGGTTGACCGGCAGCCGGACCACGTTGCCGTCGGTGTCGCCGGCCATGCCGGTCCGCTGGCCCTCGGTGCCGATCAGGTACTCGGCGTACTTCCGCTGGCCGTCGGGGTTGCGCGAGCCGGCCATCAGGTAGATGTTCTCGCCCTCGGCGAGCACGGCGGGCCGTCCGCCCGGGGCCGGGCCGGCCGGAAGGGCGACGATCTCGTACTTGTCCTGGCCGAGGCTCTTGTCGAACCGGGCCAGGTTGTAGGGGCCGGTGAAGTAGATTCCGCCCTTGCCGGTCTCGAACAGCGGGTGGGCCTGCGTGGTCTCGGTGGTGACGGCGCCCGGGGTGACGCTCCGGTCCGCGCAGAACTGCTTCTGCAGCCACCGGGCCGCCGCGAGCGAACCGGGGCTGTCGACCGCCGGCTTCAGGTTCCCGGGGAAGCCGGTGAAGTAGTCGCCGCCGTCGGCCCAGAGGAAGCTGGAGAAGTACCAGTCGAGGTAGCCGCGTTTGGTGCTGCCGGGGACGACGTAGCCGTAGGTGTCGGCCTTGCCGTTGCCGTCCGGGTCCCGGGTGGTGAACGCCGCGGCGAGGGCGTCGAGCTGGTCCCAGGTGGTGGGTACCGGCAGGCCCAGCTTCTCGCGCCAGTCGCGGCGGACGAAGAGAGCGAAGGTCTGGGCGGAGAACGGGACGCCGTAGTACTTGCCGTCGGCCCCCTTGGCGGCGTCCCAGGCGGCGGGGACCAGCCGGTCGCCGCCGGCCAGGGCGCCGCGGTCGACAGGCCGCACGAGTCCCTGCTTGACCAGGGTGCCGAGCTGCGCGGTGTCGTTCACGATCAGGTCCGGCAGCTTCTTCTGGGCGGCGGCCTGCTGGAGCTTGGTCTCGAAGTCGTCGAACAGTGCCGTGACGCGGGTGGGCACACCGGTCGCGGTGGTGAACGCGGCGGCGAGGCTCTGGTGGGTCTTCTCGGTGTTGGAGCCGGGGGGCTTGCGGACCCAGATCTCCAACGCGGACTTGTCGTCGGTGGCGCCCGAACCGCCCGGGCTGCCCGAGGCGCATCCCGCGACAGTGGTCAGGACGAGTGCGGAGGCCATGACGGCCGTCCGGAGGCGTGCATTTCTGCTGAGCATCGGATTCCCGTCTACATATATGGACAGAATCTCTGGATATGGCAGCGCTTCAAGGAGAAGTTAACGTTCGGTACCATGACCGTCAACACTCCTGAAGCACCCAACCGGACGGTGGACATGACCCCAGCCCAGTCGGACATCGCGACGGTGAAGTCGGCCGAGCGCACGGTGCGGATCCTGGAGGCCCTGGCGGCCTCGCCGACCCGATTGACCCTCGCGGAGCTGCAGGAACGGCTCGGCTATCCGCGCAGCAGCCTGCACGCGCTGGTCCGCACCCTGCGCGAGGTCAAGTGGGTCGAGGCCGACGAGGGCGGCTCCGCGTTCGGCGTCGGACCGCACGCCCTGCTGGCCGGCACCGCCTACCTCGACCGCGACCCCGCCCTGCCCCATGCGCTCGACGCCTTGGAGGACCTGCGGGCGGAGATCGGTTACACGGTGCACTTCGCCCGCCGCGACGAGGCGTACGTGCTCTACCTGGCGAGTCGGGAGTCGCGCGACAGCACCCGGGTGATCTCCCGGGTGGGCCGTCGGCTGCCGGCGCACATCACCGCGCTGGGGCAGGCCCTGCTGGCCGAGCTGACCACCGAGGAGGTGGACGCCGTACTGCCCCGTACCCTGGCGGAGTTCACCGAGGAGACCATCACCGACCGGGTCGATCTGCACGCCGAACTCGCCGAGGTGCGGGACCGGGGCTGGGCCCTGGAATCGGAGCAGGGCACCGTCGGGATCGCCTGCATCTCCGCGCCGGTCCCGTACCGGATCCCCGCCACCGACGCGATCAGTTGCTCGATGCCGGCCGAGGTCGCCACGTCGCTGGAGGTGGACCGGGTGGCACGGGCGGTGGTGGCGCACACCACCGCCCTCGCCACCACCCTCCGGCGGCACGGGATCAGATGATCCGTCCGCCTTCGGGCGGGCAGGGTGCCCCGGCCGTGGCCGGGGCACCGCGGATCAGGGAGTGACCGGGATGTTCGTCAGCCCGGAGACCGCCCCGGTCACGGTGTTGGAGGCGTACACCACGTTCGGCCGGCCCGCGCAGGCCGAGGGCGAGGTGATCCTGATCGCGTAGGCCCCGACCCCGCCGAGGTCGGAGGTGTTCCCCCGCCAGACGTTGCCGCAGCCGTTGGCGAAGGACGGCGAGGTGGACGGGTTGTGGGTCTCGTACCCGTTGGCGAAGGTCCCCGGCGCGGCGAAGCCGCCCCGGTTGTCCTCGATCCGGTAGCCGCTGCCCTTGACGTCGACCCAGGAGTCCGCCGAGTTCTCGCCGGAGATCCCGCGTCCGTCGAAGGTGTTGCCGCGGACGATCCCGTCCGAGGTGCCCTCCTTGATGTCGATCGCCTCGGCCGCCACGTACGGGCCGATCCGGTTGTTCTCCACCAGCACCCGGTCGGAGCGGTCGACCCCGCCGGTGTTGCCGTGGCAGGCCCAGTTCGAGGAGGCCGAGCCGAGGTAGACGCCCTCGCCGTAGCCGGGCTGGACCAGACCGGTGTACTCGATCACCGAGTTGCGGAGCACCCCGTCCGCCGAGGAGCGGCGGAAGTGCACGCCCTCCTCCTCGGTGTGATGGACGTACAGGCCGTCGACCACGACATGCGGCGAGTTGTCCAGGACGACACCCTTCTTGGAGTCCTTCACGGTGAAACCGGTCAGGTTCCAGTAGGGCGCGGCGGAGAGCCAGAGGCCGTAGCCGGAGTCCCAGCCGGCGGTGGGCTCCGGGCAGGCCGGGGCGTCCCCGCTCGGTCCGTCGTTGACCAGCACGGCGGTGCGGGGGCCGGTCAGTGTGATGGGCGCGGACGCCGTCCCGGCCCGCCGGGCGAGAAACGCGCCGTGGTACTCGCCGGGTGCCAGCCGGATCGTCTGCCCCGGCGCGGCGGCCGCCAGCGCGGCCGTGAGCTGGGCGGCGGTCGCGACGTCCACGACCGGGCCGGACGGAACGGTGGGCGTGACCGTCGGGGTGGCGGTCGGCGTGGCCGTGGGGGTCGGGGTGGCGGTGGGTGAGGCCGTCGGGCTCGCCGTCGGCGTCCCCGGCCCCGAACCGCCGGCACAGGGAGCGCCGTTGACCGTGCAGCCCGACGGCAGGCCGAGGCCGCCGGCGTTGAAGCCGAAGCTCTCCTCCTGGCCGGGCGCGATGTCCCCGTTGTAGGAGGCGTTGGTGAAGGTGTGACGCTGTCCGGTCTGCGTCCGGGTGGAGGACCAGCTGCTGGTGACCGTCGTTCCGGCCGGCAGGTCGAAGGCGACGGACCAACCGTGCGTGGAAGTCGCGCAGTTGTTCCGGATGTACACGTTCATGCCGTACCCGCTGCTCCAGACCGAGGTCTGGGCCGTCCGCACGGTCAGGCAGCCACCGGGCGTACCCGACGGCGAAGCGGTGGGAGAGGCGGTGGGTGACGCCGTCGGCGAAGCGGTCGGGGAGGCGGTGGGCGAGGTGGTCGGGGAGGCGGTCGGGGACGGGGTGCTGCCGCCGGTGGACTTGAGGAACAGCGAGGCCGCCGCGTCCGTCCGGCTCGCGTCCACACCGTGGCCGCCGGTGTAGTCCAGCTGCTCCCGGCCGGCCCAGTCGGGGATCGCCGTGCCGCCCTGGTCGAGGTGCGCGAACGCGTTGCCGGTCCAGCCGAACTGGTAGATCCGGTGCCGGTCGGGGTAGTAGGCCGTGTACCCGGCGCCCGCCGTCACCTGCTTGGACATGGCGTTGTTGAAGAACACGTTCCGCGGTCCGGTCGAGCCGGACCACTTGACCGCCTTCTTGCCGGCGCCCCACCAGATCGGGAACCAGGTCGACGCGTCGGGCCCGCCGCCGCCCTCCTCACCGCAGTTGGAGGTGCAGTTGGCGGAGCGGTGTTCGTACGGCACCGTCACGGTGTTGAGTTCGATCAGGTTGTTGCGCTCCCACCCGCCGTGCAGGTTGACGTCCGAGTCGAAGTCGTTGCCGATCGCGACGTTGCCGGAGGAGGACCACTGGAAGGTGAAGTGGCGCAGGTTGCGCGAGGTGTTGTCGGCGTAGAGCGAGTCCCAGACCCGGGAACCGCGGAAGTAGCCGTTGCCGCCCTTGCCCTTGTTCCAGGAGCCGTCCAGCTGGTTGTCGACGATCTGCAGGTGGTACGCCTCCTCGGTGACGATCGGGTGCGAGCCCGTCATCTCGGTGCGGACGCCCTTCACCCAGGAGTCGGCCGCCCACTTGAAGACGATGCCGTGGATCTCGTCGGCCGGTGACATGTTGCCGTAGTCGTGCACGGCGGCCGCCGGATCGAGACCGGGCATCTCCTGGGTCAGCGAGAAGCCCTCGAAGCCCACGCCGACCACCGGGTCGACGAGCGGAGCGGCCTTGGAGTCGTACACGGCGCCGTCGATCGGGGCGGAACCGTCCGACACCGAGGTCACCGGGACGTCGTACTCCAGCGGCTTGTCCAGGGTGATGGTCCGACCGGCGGTGTCGACCGCCTTGATGGTGAAGATCTGCTGGCGCATGTGCATGTTGAGCAGCGGGCCGTCGGCCGGCCGGATGTCCTGCTGCGCGTAGAACTTGAGCGAGTTGGCGGCCCGGACGTTGACCAGGCCGCCCACCTTGAGGTCGGTCAGCGCGCCGGACGGGGCCAGCGGGACGACGGTGTCACCGGTCCGGGCGGCGAAGCCGGGGTCACCGGTCTTCTCCCGCAGTTTGACCCCGGACTTCCAGTGCACGTTGACGGTGCCCTCGAAGATGTCCTTGCGGTTGGCGGGTGCCGCCGCGTAGTCCGAGGCGTAGGCGGAGTGCACGGCCCGGGACTGGACGCGGAAGACACCGCGGCCGGGCCAGAGCCAGCCGCCCTTGCCGGCGCCCGAGACCATCGCGTCCTCGTCCCAGTCGGAGCCGTCCGGGGTGAGGGTGTCGTAGCGGGTGTCGGCGTCCGGGCGGAACACGATCCGGGTGCCGCCGGTGCCGCTGCCCGCTCCGCGCAGGACCAGGTAGTCGGCGTCGACGCCGATCTGCCGGGAGAGGTTGAGCGTGCCGGCCGGGAGGGTGATCAGCGAGAGCTTGCCGTAACCCGCGCCCGGGGAGCAGGTGCCGCGCACGAAGTCGATCGCGGACTGGAGTCCGGCCGAGTCGTCCTTGCTGTCGTCGGGCCTGACGTTGTACTTCGAGGCGAGCAGCGCCGGGGTGATCCGGCAGGCGGCGTCCGTGGTGGTCTCGGAGGCGCCGGGCAGGTCGGCGCCGCCGCGGTAGCCGGCCTTCGACCAGTCGTAGAGCCCGGGGACGGGGGCCCGCCGGTTGGCCTTGGACAGGTCGAGCGCGGTGAGCGCGGCACCGGCCTGCTCCTGCGCCTGTGCCTGGGCCCGGCCGGGAGTGCCGGTCGGCGGTGCCGCGCCGGCGGCGACGGCGATGACGCCGGACGCCAGCAGCAGAGCCGTCGCACTGGTCAGTGCGACGAGCGATCGCGTGGACAAGGGACCTCCAGAAAGGTGGGGGTGAGGTGCCGAGCAACATGGTGATGACCGGTGTCCATCAGGTCAATGGCTATCCAAAATCGTGACTTGAGTCCACATATGTGGATCTGGTCCGATGGCCTGCCGGAGACCCTTGACCACCCACCCGGACGCTCCGTACCGTCGTGGCGCAGCCGTCCAGCTGTCTGACGCGCATTCACATCCGTGAACACCAACGGAGGATCGAACATGTCGAGCCCCGCACCCGGCCGCACCGCATCCACCCCGGTCGATGTGGACCGTGTCGTCCGCGCCGCCGAGGCCACCCGTCCGGTGCTCGCCGACCGCACCCTCCGGGCCGGGCTGCTGCGCACCGCGGCCGAGCTGCTCGCGGCCGCCCGGGACGAGATCGTCGCCACCGCCGACGCCGAGACCGGCCTCGGTGCCCCCCGACTCGACGGCGAACTCACCCGTACTCACGATCAGTTGCTCGCCTTCGCCGACCACGCGTGGACCGGCGCGCTGCTGGACGTCACCATCGACCACGCCGACCCCACCGCCCGGCCCGCTCCCCGCCCCGACCTGCGCCGGACCAAGGTGCCGCTGGGCGTGGTCGCGGTGTTCGGGGCGGGCAACTTCCCGCTCGCCTTCGGCCTGCCGGGCGGCGACACCGCCAGCGCGCTGGCGGCCGGCTGCCCGGTCGTGGTCAAGGCCCACCCCGGCCACCCGGCGACCGGCGACCTCTGTGCCCGGCTGCTGCGCCGGGCCGCCGCGAAGGCGGGCCTGCCCGAGGGCGTGGTGGGCGTGGTCCACGGTTTCGAGGCCGGCCGCGCGCTGGTCGAACACCCGCTGACCGCCGCCGTCGGCTTCACCGGGTCGCTGCACGGCGGCCGGGCCCTGCACGACCTCGCCGCCGCCCGCCCCCGGCCGATCCCGTTCCACGGCGAACTCGGCAGCCTCAACCCGGTGTTCATCACCGAGGCGGCCGCGGCGGCCCGCGGCTCCGAGCTCGGCGCCGGCCTCGCCGCCTCCTTCACCCTGGGCCTCGGACAGCTCTGCACCAAGCCCGGTCTGGTCCTGCTCCCCGAGGGCCCGGCGGGCGACACCGTGATCGCCGCCGCCGCCGCGGCCGGCGGCGCGACGACCGGACGGCTGCTGGACGAGCGGATCGACTCCTCCTTCCGCTCCGGGGTCCGCACGATGGCCGAACTCCCCGATGTGACCGAGGTGCCGGTGGATCACGCTGTTCCCATCGGTGCGGCCGCTCCCGGGGCCGTCCGCCCCCGGCTGCTCGCGGTGCCCGCGGCCCGGCTCGCCGCCGGCGACAGCCACCGCGCGCTGCTGGAGGAGTGCTTCGGGCCGGTCGCCGTGCTGGCCCGCTACCGGACCCCCGCCGAGGCTGCCGCCGTGCTGGCCCGGATCCCCGGCACCCTGACCGCCACCGTCCACCTCGCCGAGGACGAACACGGCCCCGAAACAGCCGAGTTGATCGCCCGGCTGAGCGCGCTCGCGGGCCGGGTGGTGGTGGACGGATGGCCGACCGGCGTCGCCGTCACCGCCGCCATGCACCACGGCGGCCCCTATCCGGCCGCCACCACCAACGCCACCTCGGTCGGTACGGCGGCCGCCGAGCGCTGGCTGCGCCCGGTCGTCTACCAGAACACCCCGCAGACCCTGCTCCCGCCGGAGCTCCGGGACGACAACCCGCTCGGGGTGCCCCGTCGGGTGAACGGTCGCACGGAGGGCTGACCCGGCACCGGACACGTCCGAGCCCGCGCCCGCCCCCGGGCACGGCGGCCTGGTTGCCGCGCCGGGCTTCGCGTTCGCGCCCGGTCCGCTGTCCGACGTCACTCCGAGGTCCGGTGGGTGACCTCCTGTGCCCGGGGCGGGCCCACCGTCCGCCGCGCCCGTGACGGGACGGCCGGTCACGGCGGCCGACGGCATCGGTCGGACCGGGCGTCCCCAGGAGTGTCCGGTGGTGCCGGAGCGGGGCGGGGCGGTGGGCGGCCGGGCGGCGCGAGTCCGCACGGCGGAGGCCGGGGCGGACTCCGCCGAAGGTGACCGCCCGCCGTGGGACGCGAACGGTGGGCGCTGCTCGGCGTCACTGTGGTCGGCGGCGCTCCGCCGTCGACCCGCGAGCACCTCGCGCCCCACCTCACCCGTGTGCCGCAGGTGTCCGACGCCGACGTACTCGCGGAGGCCGCACCGGCACCGGCGCCGCTGTTCCTCGACCGCTGCCCGCCGATCGGCGAGCCGCCCGGGAGGAGAGAGCCGCACGTGGTTCCGACGGGCCGGGTCGGGGTCGCCACTCCCGGCTGTGCCCGGGTCCCGTCGGGACCCGAACCGGTGCGGACCGGTGCCCGCGGCCGGGGGAGGGCGTCGGTCGTGTGACCGGCGCCGGGCTCGCTGTTCGCGCTCTTCCTCCGCCTGACGCTGTCTTGGCAACGTGACCTCGGGCTCTCACCGTTCGCGGTGGGTGTGCGGACGTGGTGGGGCTGCCCTGAGGGGTGGTCTGCGGCCCGGCGGCGCGGGTACCGGCCCGAGTTGGCCCGGTGGTCGCGGAGGGCGCGACGAGTGCGGCGCCCGAGGAGGTCGGCGGCACGGCGGTCGCCGTCGGTGGCACCTCGCGGCAGGTGGGTGTCGTGCTCGGGACTTCTCCGGAGGCCGCGCCTTGGTCGGGGCGGGTCGGCCCGAGGTGCTCGCGGTCCTGCCCGGACCGGCCGGTCCGGGCAGGGTTCCGCGACGGCCGCGACCGGGTGTCGGGGGGAGCCGTACGAGGTGCGGCGGCCGTAGGGGGGCCCGTGCGGGCCGAGAGCCGCAGGAGTCACCCGGGCGACGGCCGGTGCGAGCGGGCCGTACGGGCTTCGCGGGCCGGGCCGGCCGTGCGGACCGGCGGCGTCGGGCAGAGCGCCGCCGGTCCACGGCCCAGGGGCACCTCAGCCCTGGTACTGGACGATGATCTTCGTGAAGTCGTACGGGGACTGCGAGACGCCGCTGCACGCGTCGGCGTCGGTGCCGGAGCCGCAGGCGCGGTCACGGTTGACGGCCCAGAAGGTGAAGCGGCTGAGGTGGTGCTGCTGGGCGTACCCGAGCAGGGTGCGGAAGTCGGCGGTGGTGACGGTCTCGCCGGCCTCGTCGGTCTTCCCGTTCATCGAGGACACCCCGATGTGCCGGTACGCGGCGTCGTCGCTGTAGCCGTAGGCGCTCTTGACCGCGGCCTTCAGGCCCTCCAGGGCGCCGACCGACGCCTGCCCCATGGTGCCGCTGTGGCCGCCGAAGTCGAACGGCATGACCACCCAGCCGTCGTTGGCGAGGCCGGCCGCCGCGCCGCGCTTGATGAGGTCCTTGCCGGTGGCGTCGGGGCCGGTGGGAGTGGTGCCCATGGTGATGTAGGTGACGATCCCGGGGTTCTTCGTCTTGACGATCTTCAGGGCGTCGACCACTCGCTGACGCACCGTCGCGTTGCTGAACTCGGTGTCCTCGATGTCGATGTCGAACGCCTTGAGCTTGTAGGCGTCGATCACCTTCTGGTACGCGCCGGCCAGCGCGCCGGCGCTGGAACACTTCTCGCCGAGCTTGTTGCCGCTCCACCCGCCGACGGAGACGACCACGTCGCCGCCGGCCGCCCGGATCGACTTGATCGCGGTCTCGTCGGAGCCCCCGGTGAGTGGGCGGCTGCCGTCCCACTTCGGGTTGCACCCGCCGTCGGAGAGGATGAAGGCCAGCGTGAACCATTTGACGCCGGTCGCCTTCATCACATCGGTCGGCTTCTGCGGGTTGCCCCAGCCGAGGTACTCGTACGGCGCGACGGCCATCCCGGGCGCGGCCGCGACGGCGGGGTCCGCCGCGGCGGAGGCCACCGGGGCCAGCAGGAGGGCGGCCGGCCCGAGAGTGGCGGCCAGCAGCGGGGCGGTCAGGCGGACTCCGATGGTCTTGCGCATGCCAACTCGCTTTCGTCGATCCACCGTACCGGGGGTGGCGGGAGGTCAGGGGGAGGCGGGAGGAGCGGCCGTGGCGGACGGCGACGGTCCGCGGCGGGTGTCTCACAGAATCGGGGCACCGGGCGCCGTGGTCAATGGATTTGGTTAGGAAAGTTTCCGAATGATTGGTCGGTGGACTCTCGGCCACTCGTCCGATGACCCACCCGGCGACCCATCTGACGACTCACCCGATGACCCACCCGGTGACGGATCGCCTCGGAGTGGAGGGGGGTCGAAATACCCCCGCGCGCCCTCGCGCGCGCCGCCACCCTATTTGGGAAACTTTCCTAACTATATCTATTGACGGGTCCGTGCCGGGTAGCGATCCTGAACACCGCGTGCCCGGTGGCCACCCGCGCTCACGCGGCGCCGTGTTCCAGGCGCCCTCCCCCCACGTGATCCCTGATCAGAGAATCGAGTAGACGTGCACCGATTCAGGAGTGCCCTCGCGGCCGGCGTACTGGCCCCCACCGTTCTCGCCCTGCTGCCCGTCGCCGCCACCGCCGCAGCCCCCACCGCCGCGGCCCCCACCCGCTACGAGGCCGAGAACGCCTTTCTCTCCCAGGGCGCGGTCGCCACCAACCACACCGGCTACTCCGGCAGCGGCTTCGTCGACTACACCAACGTCACCGGCGGCTACGTCGAGTGGACCGTGACCTCGGCCGCCGCGGGGCCCGCCACCCTCGCCCTTCGCTACGCCAACGGCACCACCGCCGACCGGCGGATGGAGATCAAGGTCAACGGCACCGTCGCGTCCGCCGGCCTCTCCTTCCCCGCCACCACCACCTGGGACACCTGGGCGAACGTCACCCTCACCGTCCAGCTCAAGGCCGGCACCAACACCGTCCGCGCCACCGCCCTCACGGCCAACGGCGGACCCAACGCCGATTATCTGGACGTCACTCCGCAGTCCGCGGGCGGCGGCCCGGCCGTCCCGTTCGGCAGTCACGCCTTCCCGTACGCGGCCGGCACGCTGCGCCCGAGCGGAACCACGGCCGCCGTCGACCAGCAGGTGGTGGACAAGTACAACTCCTGGAAGGCGTCCTTCCTCAAGCAGAACTGCGGCAACGGCTGGTACCAGGTCATCTCGCCCGACGCCGACCACCCCTACGTCGCCGAGGGCCAGGGCTACGGCCTGGTGATCACGGCCCTGATGGCCGGCGCCGACCCGAACGCCAAGACGGCCTTCGACGGCCTGGTCAAGTACGTGCTCGCCCACCCCTCGGTCAACAACGCGAACCTGCTGGCCGCCGAGCAGGACACCTCCTGCCGGAGCGTCAACGGCTCGGACTCGGCGACCGACGGTGACCTCGACGTCGCCTACGGGCTGCTGCTGGCCGACAAGCAGTGGGGATCCGCCGGGACGTACAACTACAAGGACCTGGCGATCAAGCACATCAACGCCATCAAGGCGAGCGAGGTGAACCCCACCACGCACCTGATGAAGCTCGGCGACTGGTCCGACTCGGGTGACCAGTACTACTGGACGACCCGTTCCTCGGACTGGATGATCGACCACTTCCGCGCCTTCCGCACCGCGACCGGTGACGGCGCCTGGGACACGATCCGCACGGCCCACCAGAACCTGATCACCTCGCAGCAGTCCAAGTACGCCGCCTCCACCGGTCTGCTCGCCGACTTCGTGGTCAACACCAACACCACGCCGAAGCCGGCCGCCGGACAGGTGCTGGAGAGCCCCAACGACGGTGACTTCGGCTGGAACGCGTGCCGTGACCCGTGGCGGATCGGCACCGACGCCGTCACCAGCGGCGACGCCGCCTCGCTCGCCTCGGCCCGCAAGCTGAACTCCTGGATCAAGGCCAAGACCGGCGGCAACGCCGGCTCGGTCGCCAACGGCTACCACCTCAACGGTTCGGCCTTCGACACCGGCAGCGACATGGCCTTCACCGCGCCGTTCGTGGTCACCGCGATGACCGACCCGGGCTCCCAGACCTGGCTGGACGCGCTCTGGAGCAAGCTGGTCGCCACCCCCATCAGCCCGTCCACCTACTACGGGGGCAGTGTCCAGCTCCAGTCGATGATCGTGGCCTCCGGCAACTACTGGGTGCCGTAACCTCGGCGGACCCCCCTGCATGAGTGCCGCCACAGCGGCGCCGGACGCCGATCGGGCCGTGCCCCGGGGAACACCTCCCCGGGGCACGGCCCCGCGTGCCGTCCGGCCGGGGTCCCGGCGGCCTACGCGAGCGGGCGGATGTCGGGCCAGGTGGCGTCCACGTGGGTCTCGCAGGCGTCCTCGGTGCCGGTGAAGCCGGTGGGGTGCCAGCCGGCGGGGGTGGGCAGGTCGGCGGGGAAGAGGGCGTGCTGCTGCTGGTCGTTGACCAGGACGGTCCACTGCACGGCGGGCTCCAGGTGCACGGTGGGCTCCAGGGACGAGGGGACGGGGCGGTCGGTCAGCGGAAGCCGCCGTCGATGCGGAGGACCTCGCCGGTGAGGTAGCTCGCCCGGTCGGAGAGGAGGAAGGCGACCAGGTCGGCCACCTCCTCCGGGTGGCCGAGGCGACGCAGGGCGACCTGTTCGAGGGACCGCTCGACGGCCTCCTCCGGCAGTTGCGCGACCAGGTCGGTGTCGATGTAGCCGGGGGCGACGGCGTTGGCGCGGATGCCGTAGCGCCCGACCTCCTGGGCGAGCGAGCGGGTGAAGCCGATGATGCCGGCCTTGGTCGCCGCGTAGTTGGTCTGCCCGGGATTGCCGCAGATCCCGGCGACGGAGGACAGGGTGACGATGGCGCCGTGGCGGCGCAGCACCATGCCGTCGACGACCGCGCGGCAGGCGTGGTAGACGCCGCTGAGGTTGACCTGCAGCACGTCCTGCCAGTCCTGGTCCTCCATCAGCAGCAGCGGGGTGTCGCGGAGGATCGCCGCCGAGGCGACCAGTGCGGTGATCGGGCCGAGCGCGTCCTCGGCGCCGTCCACCAGGTCGCGGACGGCCTCGGCGTCCGCGACGTCGGTCCGGCGCACGTAGGCGGCGCGGCCGAGGTCCAGCAGCTCCTTCTCCAGCGAGCGGGCGGACTCGGCGTCGGCGCTGTAGCAGAGGGCGATGTCGTATCCGTCCTCGGCCAGCCGCAGGGCGGTGGCGCGGCCGATTCCGCGGGTGCCACCGGTGATCAGCGCGACGGGGTCGGCGGTCCGGTTCATCGAGGGCCTTTCGGGTCGAACGGGCGGGGAGTCGAGGGGAGATCGGGCGGGGAGGGGCCGGGGAGGCGGCGGGGGATCAGGTCGTCGGACGGTCGCGGACGCGACGCCGCAGCTCGGCCAGCGGGAGGTCGGTCCGGTGCGTCAACAGCTCCAGCACGAGGGGCCATTGGCGCATCATGGCGGCCATCGAACGCGGGTCGATCCGGTCCGGCGAGTACAGCCACAGGCCGCGCAGCCCGGCCTCGGACTCGTGCATCATCAGGTAGAGGTCGGCGTTGTGCGGGCGCATCTCGGTGACCAGTTCCGGGATCACCTCGGCGTCGCCCACGGCGAGGCTCAGCGGCGCCGCCGTGAGGCCGTGCAGGTCCAGCGGATCGCCCGCGACGTTCAGCAGGTTGAACAGCAGCCGCAGCGGGTTGTGGTCCTCCCCGGCGTCCTTGCGGAGCTGCCGCAGCGGGACCTCCTGGTGCAGGTGGGCGTCCAGGACACCGGCCCGGACGGCGGCCAGCAGCTCGCGGACGGTCGCGTCGGCGGCCGGGCGGGGGCGGACCACGACCGGGTTGATGAAGAAGCCGATCATCTGCTCGGTCTGCGGGTGCTCCCGGCCGGCCAGCGGGAAGCCGACCGCGAGGTCACCGCCCGGAGCCGCGTCCGCAGTCCCGTCCAGAGTTCCGGTCGGAGTTCCGGTCGGGGTCCGGTCCGGCTCCTCGCTCCGCGCGTAGCTCTGCAGCAGGAGATGGAAGCCGGTCAGCAGCAGCATGAACAGGGTCACGCCCTCGCGCTGCGCCGCCTCCTTGAGGGCCGAGGTGAGCGCGGGCTCCAGCACGAAGCCGCTGGTGTACCCGGTGACGGCCCCGGTCCGCTGGTGCTCCGGCGCCTCGAACCTGGGCAGTGCCGGCAGATCCGCCAACAGCCTTTCCCAGTAGGCGAGATGTTCGTCGAACACACCGTCCGCCAGCCGTCGCCGCTGCCAGGCCGCCCAGTCCGGGTACTGCGCGGACGGCGCGGGCAGGCGCGGCTCGCGGCCCAGCACCCGGGCCGCGTACAGCTCGCCCAGCTCGCGGCCCAGCAGCGCGTACGACCACAGGTCGACCACGATGTGGTGCAGCACCAGCACCAGCACCCACTCGCCGGGCTCGGTGGCGACCAGGGTGCCCCGTACCAACGGGCCCTCGGCCAGCCGGAACGGGCGGTCCACCTCGGCCGCGACGAGTCGGCGCACCGCCTCCCGGCGGTCGGCGGCGGGTTCGCCGCGCAGGTCGACGGTGGCGAGCGGCCAGCCGCCGACGGGGTCGACCAGTTGGCGCCAGTCGCCGGGGCCGTCCTCGACGATCCTGGTCCGCAGCGCCTCGTGGCGGTCCACGATCGTGTCGAGACTCGCCCGCAGCGCCGCCGGGTCGAGGGTGCCGGTGAGCACGGTCGCGGTGATGACGTTGTGGTGCGAGGATCCCGGGTCGACGGGCTGGTGCATGATGTCCAGCTGGGCGAAGGACAGCGGCAGGCCGTGGGTGCGGTCGGCCGTCGGCACGTGGTCGGTGGCCGGGCCGGCCAGGCCGGCCCGGGCTGCCCGGGTGGGCCGGGTACGGCGGCGGGCGGTGGGCCCGGCGGGCGGCGGACCACCGGCGCCGGGCAGGGCGGCGCACCCGGCCACGGCCCTGAGGGCGGCGAACCAGGTCTCCGCCAGTTCGCGCACCTCGGGCTCCGTCAGCGGGCCCTCCGCCCAGGTCCAGCCGGCCGCCAGCCGGGGGCCGTCGGGGCTGTCGTAGGTGACGGCGTTGAGCTCCACCGGGTGGGTGAGCAGCCCGGCCGGGGCGTCCGGGTCGCCCAGGGCGAGCGCCGCGTCGGCGGTGACCGGCGCCCAGGGGGTGTCCGGTCCGGCGTCGGCGAAGCGACCCAGGTAGTTGAACGCGACCTGGGGGGAGGGCAGTTCGGCCAGCACGGGGGCCGTCGCGGGGTTGAGCCGCCGCAGCAGCCCGTGACCGAGGCCGTCTCCGGGCAGCGCGGCCAGCTGTTCGCGGATCCGGACGACGGCGGCGGCCAGCTCGCTCCCGGCCTCGGTGACCAGGGTCCAGCTCAGTGGGCCGGGGGCGAGCCGGACCGGCTGGACGCTGGTGAACCAGCCCACGGTGCGGGACAGGTCGACGCCGTCGGCGAGATCCTCCTGACGGCCGTGGTTCTCCACGGTGACGAGGACGCCGTCGGCCGGTGGGTCCAGCGGTGCGCGGCGGCGGCGCCACTCCTCCAGGGCGATGCCGAACGCGGCCAGCAGCACTTCCTGCACGCCGGTGTGGAACGCGCCGGGGGCGGTGCCGAGCAGGGCGGCGGTGTCCTCGGGCGGGAGGGTGAGAACGAGACGCCCGGAGACGGAGCCTGACCCGGTGTCGGAGCCGGTGTCGGTGTCAGAGCCGGTGCCGGGCCCGGTGTCGGAGCCTGTGTCGGAGCCGACGACCCCACCCGTTGCGGGCAGCAGCGCCGGGGTCCCGGTCAGCAGCTCCTGCCACGCGGGGAGTTCGGCCAGCCGGTCCGGGTCCGCGGCCTCGGCGGCCAGCAGCTCGGACCAGCGGCGCACCGAGGTGCCGACGGGAGCCAGGACCACCGGACGGTCCGCGAGAGCGGCCTCGCCGGCGGCCCGCAGGTCCGGCAGCAGGATCCGCCAGGACACCCCGTCCACCACCAGGTGGTGCAGGACCAGCAGCAGCCGACCGGGCGCGTGCTCCCCGGCGTCCAGCCAGACCGCCCGGAGCATCACCCCGGCGGCCGGGTCCAACAGGCGCCGGGCGGCTGCCGCCCGGGTGGCGGTCAGCGCCCGCAGCCGTTCGGGGTCCGCGCCGACGGCGTCCACCCGGACCAGGTGCTCGGCGACCCGCACCGAGCCGACCGGGCCGACCTCCAGCCCCCACCGGCCGTCCGGTCCCGCGGTCAACCGGGATCGCAGCACGGCGTGGTGGTCCACCAGCGCCTGGAGCGCGGTGGTGAGTCGCGGCAGGTCCAGCACCCCGGCCGGTGGCAGGGCGACCACCGCCTCCTGGCTGAACCCGCCGATCGGGGTGTCCAGTTCGCGCAGCCACTCGACGATCGGGGTCGGCCCGACCGTGCCGGTGCCGGGGTCCTCGACCCCGGCCGCGCCGTCCGCGGGGACGGCCACGGCCGCCAGCGCGGCCACCGACTGGTGGGCCAGGACGTCCCGGGCACTGATCACCAGCCCGGCGCTGCGGGCCTGGGAGACCACCTGGATGGCCTGGATGCTGTCACCGCCGAGGTCGAAGAAGCCGTCCCCGGTGCCGACTTCGGGCAGCCCGAGGACCTCGGCGTAGATCGCGCACAAGGTCTTCTCGGCCGGGGTGCGCGGCCGGCCGGACCCGGCGCCGGGGGTGAAGCCGGGAGCCGGCAGCCGGTCGCGGTCCACCTTGCCGTTGGCGGTGAGCGGCAGTTCGGCCAGCACCACCACCGCGGCCGGGACCAGGTACGGCGGCAGCTCGGCGGCCAGCGCGGACCGCACCTCCGCCGGGTCCGGCGCCGCCCCCGGCCGCGGGACCAGGTAGCCGACCAGGACGCGCTGCCCCGGCCGGTCCTCCCGGACCGTCACCACGGCCCGGGCGGTGTCCGGGCGGGCGGCCAGAGCGGACTCGATCTCACCCAGCTCGATCCGGAAGCCCCGGACCTTCACCTGGTGGTCGGTGCGGCCGAGGAAGTCCAGCCGACCGTCCGCCCGCCAGCGGACGAGGTCCCCGGTCCGGTACATCCGGGTGCCGGGCGCGCCGTACGGGTCGGGAAGGAAGCGGCGCGCGGTCAGCCCGGGCCGGCCCAGGTAGCCGCGGGCCAGGCCCGCGCCCGCCACGAACAGCTCGCCGGGCACGCCGGCGGGCACGGGTCGCAGCCGCTCGTCCAGGACGTACACCCGGGCGCCCGCGATCGGCCGGCCGACCGGCGGGGCACCGGCGCCGGGCGCCAGCGGCCCGGTCAGGGTGGCGCACACCGTGGTCTCCGTCGGCCCGTAGGCGTTGACCATCCGCCGGTCCGCCGACCAGCGGTCGGCCAGCGCGGCCGGGCAGGACTCGCCCGCGACCACCAGGGACAGCCCGGCGGGCAGCCCGCCTTCCGGCACGGCGGCCAGCACACTGGGCGGCAGCGTCGCATTGGTGACGCCGTAGCGCTCGCAGGTCCGGGTCAGCGGCTCGCCGGGGAGCAGTTCCTCCTTGGGGACGACCACCAGCGCGGCGCCGGTCAGCAGTGCGTCGCAGCGCTCCGCCACCGAGGCGTCGAAGCTCGGCGAGGCGAACTGCAGCACCCGGCTGCGCTCGTCCAGCCCGAAGCCCTCGGCCTGTGCCGCGACCAGGCCGGGGATGCCGGTGTGGGTGACCACCACGCCCTTGGGGGTGCCGGTGGAGCCGGAGGTGTAGATGATGTACGCGGCGTGCGCCGGGGTCAGCGGCTCGGCGCGGTCGGCGTCGGTCGGCGCGCCGTCGGGTTGCGCGGCCAGCTCCGCGAGCACCTCGGGCCGGTCCAGTCGCAGCACCGGGACCTCGCCGTCCGGCAGCGCGCCGGCCGAGCGGTCGTCGGTCAGCAGCAGCACCGGGCGGGCGTCGTCGAGCAGGAAGGCGATCCGCGCCGCCGGGTAGTCCGGGTCGACCGGCAGGTAGGCGGAGCCGGCCTTGACCACGGCCAGCATGGCCACCACCGACCGGGCCGAGCGGCCCAGCGCCACCGCGACCGGCCGCTCCGGGCCCGCGCCGCGGGCGATCAGCAGACGGGCCAGTCGGTTGGCCTCGGCGTCCAGCTGCGCGTAGGTCAGCTCCCGCCCGGGGTCGACGACCGCGGTCCGGTCCGGGCAACGGGCCGCCCGGGCCTCGAACAGCGCGGGCAGGGTGGCGGGGACGGCTGCCGCGTGCTCCTGGCCGACTGGGCCGGCGGGGGCCGCCGGAAGGGCGGCGCCGGCCCAGTCGGCCAGCAGCCGGTGCCGCTCGTCGGTGGAGAGCAGCTCGGCCTCGGCGACCGGGCGGTCCGGCGCGGCGCACACCGCCGCCAGCATCCGCCGCAGGCGTTCGGCCAACAGCTCGACGGTGCCCGGGTCGAAGACGTCGGCGTTGTACTCCACGACGCCGTCGATCCCGGCGGGCGCGCCGTTGCCGGGCGCACGTCGGCCGGTCAGCGAGAACACCAGGTCCATCCGGGCCCCGCCACTGTCCACCGGCACGGCCTCCTCGGCCAGGCCGGGCAGGCCCAGCACCGCGTCCGGGACGTTCTGCCAGGCCAGCAGCACCTGGAACAGCGGGTGGTGCGCGGTGGTGCGGGCCGGGCGCAGCGCGTCCACCAGGAACTCGAACGGGACGTCCTGGTGGGCGTACCCGTCCAGACCGCGTTCACGGACCCTGGCCAGCAGCTCGCGGAAGGTCGGCGCGCCGGACAGGTCGGCGCGCAGGACCAGGGTGTTCACGAAGAAGCCGACCAGGTCCTCGGTGGCGGCGTCGGTGCGGCCGGCGACGGTCGCACCGACCGGGATGTCGTCCCCGGCGCCGAGCCGGTGCAGCAGTGCGGCCAGGGCCGCGTGCACGACCATGAACTCGCTGGCGTCGAACCGGCGGGCGAGCGCGGCGACGGCGGTGTGCAGCCCGGCGTCCCAGCGCAGGGCGACGGTGCCGCCCCGGTGGGTGGCCGCGGCCGGGTGCGGGCGGTCGGTGGGCAGCGCGATCCGCTCCGGCAGTCCGGCCAGGGCCTCGCGCCAGTAGGCGAGTTGGCGGTGGCGCAGGCTGTCGGGGTCGTCCTGGCCGCCGAGCAGCCGGTGCTGCCACAGCGTGTAGTCGGCGTACTGCACCGGCAATGGCGCCCACGACGGCGGGCGCCCGCCGAGGCGCGCGGTGTAGGCGGTGGCGAGGTCGCGGCCGAGCAGGGCGACGGACCAGCCGTCGGCGGCGATGTGGTGCACCACCAGGACCAGCGTGTGCCGCTCCAGGCCGTGCACCAGCAGTTCGGCGTGCAGCGGGAGGTGGGCGGTCAGGTCGAAGCGGTGCCGCGCGGCGGCCCTCACGGCGGCGGACGCGGGGGCTTCCGTCCCGGACCGTTCGCTCTCCGGCGCCGCGGTGACGGTCAGCGCCGGGCGGGCGGCGGCCGGGTCGAGGACGTGCTGGCGCGGCACCCCGCCGGTGTCCGGGAAGACGGTGCGCAGCGCCTCGTGCCGCTCCACCACGTCGGCGAGCGCGGCCCGCAGGGCGTCGGTGTCCAGGGGGCCGGTGAGCCGTACCGCCATCGGGATGTTGTAGGTGGCGGAGGGTCCCTCCAGCCGGTCGAGGAACCACAGGCGGCGCTGGGCGAAGGACAACGGCAGTTCGGCGGGCCGGGGTTCGGGTGCCAGCGCCGGGCGGGGCGCGGCGGCGGACCGGCCGGGGCCGCCGTCGCCGTCGCCGCCGTCGCCGTCGGTGTCGGCGCCGAGGCGTTCGGCGAGGCGTTCGGCCAGTCCGGCCACCGTCGGGGTCTCGAACAGCGCCCGGACCTGGACCTCGGCGCCGAGCGCGGCCCGGATCTGGGAGACCAGCCGGGTGGCGAGCAGCGAGTGGCCGCCCAGGTCGAAGAAGCTGTCGTGGACGCCGACCGCCGGTACTCCGAGCACCTTGGCGAACAGCGCGCAGAGCGCCTCCTCGCGCTCGTCGCGCGGGGCGACGTACACCGCGTCGAGGTCGCGGCGGTCGCCGTCGGGCGCGGGCAGTGCCTTGCGGTCGGTCTTGCCGTTGGGCGTCAGCGGCAGCGCGTCCAGCAGGACGAACGCGGAGGGGACCATGTAGCCGGGCAGCCGTTCGGCGAGGGCCGAGCGCAGCACCGGGACGAGCCGGCGGGCGAGACGGCGACGGGTGCCGTTGACGAGGCGGCTCCAGTCCGGCTCCGCCGCCGGTGCCCGCACGGCGGGCGGGAGGGCCGGCGGGAGGGCGGACCGGGGCCCGCCGTCGGTGTCGAGCGGACGGGCGAGCAGGGTGAGCGCGCCGTCCGGGCCGTGCCCGGACCAGTCGAGGTCGATCCGGTAGCCGAGCGCCTCGCCGAGGGCCCAGAGTTCCTCGGGGTCGACGGCCTCGGGCCGGTCCGCGGGCGGCTCGGGGCCGTCGTCGAGCCGGGCGAGGGTGTCGGCGAGGTCGCGGAGCCGGGCGTTGGGCACTCCGCGGACGTCGAGCGGCGCGGGGCGGCGGGTCGCCAGCCGCTCGCGCAGCGCGGCCACGGTCAGGCCCTCGGCGGCCCAGTCGAGCGGTTCGGCCCGCGGCAACTCGGAGTCCAGCGGCTCGGCCCCCGGCGCCTCCGCGGCGGAGCCGGTGGTGGCCGCCGCGGTGGTGAGGACGACGTCGTAGCGGAACCGGGTCAGCTCGTTGGCGGTGGCGGCCCGCTTGGGCAGCACCCGGACCTCGCGGACCGCCGGGAACCGGCTCGGGAGCGCGGTGAACAGCGCCGGGTCGAGGACGAGTTCCTCGTCCTCGGCCAGGCGGCGCCGGGTCCGGGCGAGCAACTGGGCGTCCGGCAGGCCCGGTTCGGCTTGGGCGAGCTGGACCGAGAGGTGGAACGACTCCAGCAGCGGCAGACTGCGGATGTCGCCGAGGAACAGCGCACCGCCCGGGGCGAGCCGGGGCAGCGCGCCCTCGATCACCCGCAGCAGGTAGCGCTCGTCGGGGAAGTACTGGACCACCGAGTTGAGCACGATCACATCGAAGAGCCGCTCGGGCAGCCGGTCGAGCCGGTCGGCCGCGCAGAGGTGCAGCGCGATCTCGCCGAGGGTGTCACCGCCGCCGTCGACGACCTCGCGCAGGCCGGTGAGGGCGACCTCGGAGATGTCGGTTCCCCAGTAGCGGTCGACGCCGGGGGCGACCCGCTGGAGGATCAGCCCGGTGCCGCAGCCGATCTCCAGTACCGAGCGCGGGCGCAGGGCGAGCACCCGCTCGGCGGTGCGGTCGGCCCACTCGCGCATCTCCCCGGCCGGGATCGGCTCGCCGGTGTAGCTGCTGTTCCAGCCGCGCAGGTCCTCGCGGGGGACATCGGCGCCGGTGTCGGTGTCGGGGGTGAGGGCCGGGGCCGGGGCGGCGTCCGGGTCGTCGTACGCGGTGTCCCAGATCCGGCGCCACTCCTCGACCTGGTCCGGCCACTCCTCCGCCGGGCCGGAGCCCCCGTCGGCCGCCGGCACCACGTACGCCACCAGCCGCTGGTCACCGGGGACGTCCTCCCGGACCGTCACCACCGCGTGGCCGACCTCGGGCCGCCGGGCCAGCTCGCTCTCGATCTCGCCGAGCTCGATCCGGAAGCCCCGCACCTTCACCTGGTGGTCCAGCCGCCCGAGGAACTCGATGCCGCCGTCCCGCCGTCGGCGCACCAGGTCCCCGGTGCGGTAGAGCCGGTCCTGCGGCCCGGCGCCGAACGGGTGCGGGACGAACCGCTCGGCGGTCAGCTCCGGGCGGCCCAGGTAGCCCCGGGCCAGGCCGGCGCCGCCGATGTACAGCTCGCCGGGCACCCCGGCCGGCACCAGCCGGCCCTGCTCGTCGAGCACGTGCAGTTCGGTGTTGGCGATCGGCGCGCCGATCGAGATCGGGCCGTCCCCGACCTCGGCCACCGCCGACCAGATGGTGGTCTCGGTGGGTCCGTACATGTTCCACAGCTCCACGCCGCCGGCCCGCAGCCGCCGGGCCAGTTCGGCCGGAAGCGCCTCGCCGCCCGCGAGGGCCCGCAGCCCGGGCGCGCCCGGCCAGCCCGCGTCCAGCAGCATCCGCCAGGTGGACGGCGTGGCCTGGACGACGCTCGCCCCGGAGGCGGCCAGCAGTCGGGACAACCGCTCGCCGTCGGCGGCCGCGCCGCGTTCGGCGACCACCACCCGGGCGCCGGTGACCAGCGGCAGCAGCAGTTCCAGCAGCGAGATGTCGAAGGAGTGGGTGGTGACGGCGAGCAGGGTGTCCCCGGCCGTCAGGCCCGGCCGTTCCCGCATCGAGCGCAGGAAGTTGTCCAGAGCCCGGTGCGGGACCTGGACGCCCTTGGGCTGCCCGGTCGAGCCCGAGGTGTAGATGACGTAGGCGAGGTCCTCCTCGGCGACCCGCGCCGCGTCGGGCCCGGAGCCCGGCAAGTCCTCCGGTTCGTCCAGGCAGAGCAGCTCGGCGGTGGTCGCGGGCAGCCGCTCCGCCACCGGCCGCTGGGTGAGCAGCACCCGCAGGCCGGAGTCGGCCAGCATGTACGCGATCCGCTCCGGCGGGAACTCCGGGTCGATCGGGACGAACGCGCCGCCCGACTTCAACACCGCGAGCAGGGCCACCACCAGGTCGACCGAGCGCTCGGTGCAGACGCCCACCAGGACGTCCCGGCCCACGCCGTGCGAGCGGAGGCGGCGGGCCAGCCGGTCGGAGCGCCGGTCCAGCTCGGCGTAGTCCAGCGCCTCGGCGCCGCAGCGCACCGCCTCGGCGGCCGGGGTACGGGCGGCCCACTCGGCGAACAGGCGGTGGACCGGGGTCCGGTCGGGCCACTCCCGGCGGGTGCCGTCGCCCTGTTCGCGCAGCTGCCGCTCCTCCTCGGCCGCGAGCATCGGCACCGCGCCCACCGGGCGGTCGGGACCGGCGAGCAGCTGCTCCACCAGCAGCCGCAGGTGGGTGGCGAGTTGGTCGACGGTGGCCGGGTCGAAGAGGTCGCTGTTGTACTCGAACCGGCCGCTCAGGCCGTCCGGGCGGTCGAAGACCTGGAGCTCCAGGTCGAACCGGGCGGTGCTGCCGGGCACCTCGATCGGCTCCAGGCGCAGGCCCGCCGCGTCGAAGGAGGGCATGGCGATGTTCTGGAACACGAACGAGACCTGGAACACCGGGGTGCGGGAGAGGTCCCGGCGCGGGTGCAGTTCCTCCACCAGCCGCTCGAACGGCAGCTCCTGGTGCGCGAACGCGCCCAGACACACCGGCCGCACCCGGCCGAGCAGTTCACGGAAGGACGGCGCGCCCGAGAGATCGGTGCGCAGCGCCAGCATATTGGCGAAGTAGCCGATCAGCCGCTCGACCTCGGGCCGGCCCCGGTTGGCGACCGGCACGCCGACGACCACGTCCTCCTCCCGGGTGTAGCGGTGCAGCAGCACCTGGAAGGCGGCGAGCAGGGTCATGAACGGGGTGACGCCCTCGGAGCGGCTGAACTTCCGGACCTGATCCATCAGTTCGGCGGACAGCGCGAACGGGCGGGAGCCGCCCCGGGTGCTCTGCACGGGCGGGCGGGGCCGGTCGGTCGGCAGCTCCAGGGCGGCCGGGGCGCCGTCGAGCGTCCGCTTCCAGTACTCCAGGTCGGACCTCGCGCCGTCCCCGTCCAGCCGCTTGCGCTGCCACACCGCGTAGTCGGCGTACTGGATGGGGAGTTCGGGCAGGGCGGGCTCGGTGCCGCTCGCGAAGCCGCCGTAGAGCGTGACCAGTTCGTCCAGGAACACCGAGGTGGACCAGAGGTCACCGGCGATGTGATGGATCGTCAGCAGAAGGACGTGGTCGTCGTCGGCGAGCCGCAGGAAGCGCATCCGCACCAGCGGGCCGGCGGCCAGGTCGAACGGGCGGGCGAACTCCTCCTGGGCCAGGGCCCGCACGCCGTCCTCGCCGGCCGGCCCGGCCAGGTGCTCGCACGGTACGACGGTGAAGCCCGGCTCGGCACCCTCGGTGACCACCTGGACGGGCTCGCCGTCCACCGCCCGGAAGGTGGTGCGCAGCGCCTCGTGGCGCCGGGCGATCGCGGAGACGGCGCGCCGCCAGAGGTCCAGGTCGAGCGGGCCGCGGATCCGGGTGGCGCCGCAGACGTTGTAGGCGGTGTCGCCCGGCGTCAGCTGGTCCAGGAACCACATCCGCTGCTGCGGGAAGGAGGCCGGGAACCGGTGTTCCCGGGGCCGGGCGGCCTTCTTGCGGCGCAGGCGCTCGGCGAGGAGGGCGCGCTTCTCGGCGGCGGTGAGCGTCGCGGGGTCGGGGGTGGTCATCGCACGTCCGTCCTCGGGTGTTCCGTGGGTGTCGCGGGTGCTCATGCCTGGTCCCCCCGGTCGGTGGCCTGCTCGGCGGCCTCCGCGGCGGCCTCTTCGGCGAGCAGGGCCTGGAGGCGCGCCTCGACCTCCTCGTCGGACAGGTCGTCGAAGTCCTCGAAGTCGTCGAGCCCGTCGAGCCCGTCGAGCCCGTTGGTTCCGTCGAGTCCGTGGAGCCCGCCGGGGTCGGTGGTCGTCCGGTCGCCCCCGGCGCGGCTCAGGGCCTCGATGGTGTCCCCGGCCGCGCCTCCCGCACCGCCCCCGCTCCCGTCGCCGCCCCCGGCCAGCAGGTCGACGGTGTGCGCGACGGTGGGGGACTGGAAGAAGTCCCGCAGGTCGAGCTCGGTGCCGAAGCGGCTCCGGATCCGGGTGTTGATCTGCACGGCGGCCAGGGAATGGCCGCCCAGGGCGAAGAAGTCGTCGTGCACGCCGACCTCCTCGACGCCCAGGACCTCCCGCCAGAGCGCCGCGACGGCCTCCTCCCGCTCGGTCGCGGGCGCCACGAACGGGGTCGCCAGCTCCGGCCGGGGGTGACTGCCGCCGAGCGGGGCCAATTGCTCCAGTTCGCGGGCCAGCAGCGCCGGGGTGATCGAGCGGGCCAGTCGCCGCAGCGCCGTGAAGTCCTGCGGGGTGACCACCAGGTGGGCGGGCGGCTCCGGCTGCGCCAGCACCCGGGCGAACGCGGCCCGGCCCTCCGGCTCGCCGAAGCCCTCGGCGAGCGCGGCCAGCGCCCCGCCGGCCCCGGTACCTGCCCCGGCCCCCGTGGCCCCGCCGGCGCCGCTGTCCCCGGCGTCCGCGCCGGCCGCCTCGGCCTCCGCGACGGTCCGTCCGATCTGGGTCAGCAGCGC
Source organism: Kitasatospora sp. NPDC094019 (assembly GCF_044764505.1). Lineage (NCBI taxonomy): Bacteria > Bacillati > Actinomycetota > Actinomycetes > Kitasatosporales > Streptomycetaceae > Kitasatospora > Kitasatospora sp. NPDC094019. The sequence goes on along the minus strand of NZ_JBIWIF010000003.1, from coordinate 102,457 downwards.
CTCGACGTCATTGATCCGCTTGACCGTGAAGTCGGTCACGGCGACCAGCAACCGGCCGTCCGGATCGAGGAGTTCCAGGTCGCAGGTGAGCGTCTCGCCGGTCGAACCGGCCGGGTGCCTGATCTCCACCGCGACTTCCACCGTGCCGGTCAGCGGGTGCAGGATCCGCAGGCTGCGGTAGGTCAGCGGCAGGTAGTACGGGTCCTCGGCGTGCAGCCGGAAGACGCCGCCGGCCATGTCGAGCAGGGCCGGGTGCAGCGGGTAGTCCGCCAGGTCGGCGAGGAAGGCGTCGTCCAGCCGGAGGGTGGCGAGCATCCGCCGCCCACCGGTGCGGATGGTCTTCAGCACCTGCCAGCGGGGCCCGAACCAGAACCGCAGCGGCCCGCCTCCCTCCTCGAACCGCTCCACCCCGAGCCGACGGCGGATCTCCTCCTCGGTCTCCAGGACCTCCGTCACCTCGCAGCGCTCCGCCACCTCGGCCAGGTCGCGGACGACGTCCGGGCCGCGCTCGTGGAACGAGGCCGAGCCGGTCGCGTGCTCGCGCCACGGCGCGTCCGGCGCCGGGCGGCTGCGGACGGTGAAGTGCGGGCGGCCGTCCCGCTCCTCGATCGTGGTGAACACCGCCCGGTGCTGCCCGTCGGGGACGATCACCGGTGTCATGAACAGCACGTCGTGCAGTTCGATCTCCCGCCCCCCGGCCTGCCCGGCCAGCGCGGCCCGGACGAGTTCGAGGTAGGCGGTGCCCGGCACCAGTCCGTGGCCCATCAGCCGGTGGTCGTCGACGATCCAGCTGTCCGCGGTGGAGAGCACCGTCTCGTAGACGCGGGTGGTGCCCTCGGCGCGGACCGGGCGCAGCAGCGGGTGGCCGGTCTCCGGCCCGGTGGCGGCCGCCCGGCCGGTGAGTCCGGCGGCCATGCCGACGCCCTCCCAGGTGCCCCAGCCGAGCGCGGTCACCGGTCGGCCCTGTCGGCGGCGCCAGTGGGCGAAGGCGTCCAGGAAGGCGTTGGCCGCGCCGTAGTCGCTCTGGCCGGGGCCGCCGAGCACGGCGCTGACGGAGGAGCAGAGCAGCAGGAAGTCCAGCGGGTCGTCCGCGCACAGCCGGTCCAGCAGCAGGGTGCCGACGGTCTTCGCCGCCAGGACGGCGTCCGCGTCCTCCCGGGTGCGGCGGGCGAGCATGCCGGTGGACGGCGCCCCGGCCGCGTGCACCACGCCGTTCAGCGGGCCGAACCGGGCGCGCAGGGCGGCCAGCGCGGCGCCGAGTTCGCGCTCGTCGGTGACGTCGGCCCGCAGCAGGACGATCCGGGCGCCGCGGTCCCGGAGCCGGGTGAGCCGGCGGATCCGGGCGGAGGTCGGGTCCTGCTCGCCGTGCTCCTCCAGCCAGGCCGGCCAGTCCTCCTCGGCGGGGAAGTCGGAGCGTCCGAGCAGGCCCAGCACCGGCTCCCGCACGACCTCGGCCAGCTGTTCGGCGAGGGCCAGGCCGACACCGCCCAGGCCACCGGTGACCAGGTGGACGCCGCCGTCGCGGAGGTGCGCCGGGCGGGCGCCCGGTCCGTCCGGCCCTTCGGCGTCGTCGTCGGCCGCCGCGTCCGCGGCCGGGAGCGGGAGCGGGTCGAAGTCACGGGCCCACCAGTGCCGGCCGCGCAGGGCCAGCTCGCGTTCCGCGGGGTCGCGCAGCAGCAGCTCGCGCACGGCGCGCAGCGCCTCCGCGGCCGGGGCGGCCGGGTCGGTGCCGGTGACGTCCAGAAGGCGGCACTCGACGTCCGGCAACTCCTGGGGGATCACCGCGCAGGGGCCCGCCAGCAGGGCCTGTTCGGGCCGCAGCGGTTCGTCGCCGGTGACGCTGTGGACGCCCCGGCAGAGCACGTCGAGGGTGACCGGGACGGCGGGGCGGGCGTCGGTCAGGGCCTGGGCGAGGGCGGCCAGGCTGTCGAGGCCGAGGCGGCGGGCGGCGTTCAGCCGGGCCTCGTCCAGTGCCCCGCCGGCCGTCGTCGCGCTGTCCAGGACCTCGCTGTCGGGCAGGCCGTCACCGAGACTGAACAGGTGCACCAGGCGCAGCGAGGTCGCGCCCCGGAGGTCCAGCGCGCCGAGCAGCGCGGCGGCCTGCGCGCGGTCGTCCGGGTCGAGCGACCAGGCGTTCGCGCCGCGGGCGTGCGGACCGGGGACGCGCAGTCCGTCGGAGCGCTCGGAGCCGTCGGTGACGCCCACCCGGACCACGGCGGCGCCGTCCTCGGCCAGCCGCCCGGCCAGCGCGGCGCCGAGGCCGGTGCCGTCGCCCAGCACCACCCACAGTGGCCCGCCCTCCGTCCCGCCCGCACCGGTGCGGGCGGGGCCGGTGGGCGGGGCGAGGCGCCGCCAGCCGGGGGTGCGGAACCAGTCCTCGACCGGGACCGGCCCGGCCGCGGGCACACGCCCGGCGGCCGCCGGGTCGGCCGGCCCGGTGCGGTCCGGCTCCACCCAGTAGCGCTGCCGCTGGAAGGCGTAGCCGGGCAGCCGCAGCACCTGCCCGTCGGCACCCGGCCGCAGGACGTCGGCGTCGACCTGCACGCCCGCGCTCCACAGCGCGCCCAGGCCCCGGCGCAGCACGAGCGCGTCGTCCTCCCGCTCCTGCGGGTGGCGCAGCGAGCCGGCGACCGTCCGGCCCTCCTGCCAGGCGCCGTGGCGGCGGACGAAGTCGCCGAGGGTGTGCCCGGGACCGACCTCCAGCAACACCCAGGACGGGTCCGCGAGCAGCAGCGCGGCCGCGTCGGCGAAGCGGACCGGCTGCCGCAGGTGGCGGCCCCAGTACTCCGGGTCGGTCGCCTCCTGCCCGGTGATCCAGGTGCCGGTGACATTGGAGCAGAACGGGATCAGCGGCGGGTTCGCGCGCACCGCGCGGACCGCCTCGACCAGCGGGCCGACCGCGCCGTCCATGGCGGGGGAGTGGAAGGCGTGCGAGGTGTGCAGCCGGCGGCAGGGGACGGCGGCCTCCTTCAGCCGTCGCTCCAGCCCGTCCACCGCGTCCGCCGGGCCGGAGACGACGCTCAGACCGGTGGAGTTGAGGGCGGCCACGGCGAGGCCGGAGCCCCCGGCCAGCCACGGGGCGAGCTCCCGCTCGGACAGGAACACGGTGAGCATCGACCCGGTGGGCATCGCCGCGACCAGCCGGCCCCGGGCCGCCACCAGCCGGACGGCGTCCGCCAGGTCGAACACGCCCGCCAGGCAGGCGGCGACGTACTCGCCGACGCTGTGGCCGACCATCGCGTCCGGCCGCACGCCCCAGGCGTTCCACTGCCGGGCCAGCGCGTACTCCACCAGGAACAGCGCGGGCTGGGCGTACTCGGTGCGGGTCAGCCGTTCCGCCGCCGCCTCGGCGTCCCCGGCGGCGGGGAACAGCAGCGCGCGCGGGTCCTCGCCCAGCTCGGCGGCGAACAGCTCGGCGCAGTGGTCGAGTTCGGCGGTGAACACCGCCTCCCGCCGGTACAGGCCGCGGGCCATGTCGACGTACTGGGTGCCCTGACCGGGGAACAGGAACGCCACCCGGGCGCCCTCGGAAGCCTCGGCGGTGCCGGCGCGGGTGACGGCGCGCAGCGCGGCCACCGCCCCGGCCCGGTCGCGGGCCACCGCGGTGGTGCGGCGGCCGAAGGCGCGGCGGCGGTGGACCAGGGTGTGGGCGAGGTCGTCGAGCCGCAGGCCGGGGTGGGCCTCCAGGTGGTCGGCGAGCCGTCGGGCGCCCTCGGCGACGGCCTCCGCGGTGCGCCCGGACAACGGGAGCAGGACGGGCGCGGTGTCCTCGTCGACGAGTGCGGCCGAGGGCGAGGGGTCCGGTGCGGGGGCCTCCTCCAGTACCAGGTGCGCATTGGTGCCGCCGATGCCGAAGGAGCTGACCCCGGCCCGGCGCGGCCGCTCCCCCCGGGGCCACGGCCGCAGCCGGTCGTTGACGAAGAACGGACCGGATTCCAGATCGAGTTCGGGATTGGGCTTGGTGAAGTGCAGGGACGGCGGAATGGCCTCGTGCCGCAGCGCCAGTACCGTCTTGATCAGCGCGGCGACCCCGGCGGCGGCGTCCAGGTGGCCGATGTTGCTCTTGACCGAGCCGATCGCGCAGTAGCCGGTGTCCTCGGTGTCCTCGCGGAACGCCCGGGTCAGCGCGGCGAGTTCGATCGGGTCGCCGAGCGCGGTGCCGGTGCCGTGGGTCTCCACGTAGCCGACCGAGCCCGCGTCGACCCCGGCCATCGCCAGCGCCTCGGAGACCACCGCGGCCTGCCCGTCGACGCTCGGCGCGGTGTAACCGGCCTTCAGTGAACCGTCGTTGTTGACCGCCGAGCCCAGCACCACGGCGTCCACCGGGTCGCCGTCGCGCCGCGCGTCGGCGAGCCGGCGCAGCACCACCACGCCGACGCCGTTGCCGGGCACGGTGCCGCCCGCCGAGGCGTCGAACGGCCGGCAGTGCCCGTCGGGGGAGAGGATGCCGCCCGGCTCGTACTGGTAGCCCTGCTCCAGCGGGGAGCCGATCGACACCCCGCCGGCCAGGGCGAGGTCGCACTCGCCGTTGAGCAGGCTCTGGCAGGCCAGGTGAACGGCGGTGAGCGAGGTCGAGCAGGCCGTCTGCACGCTCATCGCCGGGCCGGTGAGGCCCAGCTTGTAGGCGGCCCTGGTGGCCAGGAAGTCCTTGTCGGAGGCCAGCAGCGTCTGGTAGGGCCCCGCCGATTCGAAGACCCGCCGGTTGGCGGTGACGTTGTGCAGCAGATAGGTGTTCATCCCGGCGCCGGCGAACACCCCGATCCGGCCCTCGAAGTCCTCCGGCACGCAGCCGGCCGACTCCAGGGCCTCCCAGGCGCACTCCAGGAACACCCGGTGCTGCGGGTCCATGATCTCGGCCTCGCGCGGGCTGTAGCCGAAGAAGGCCGCGTCGAAGCGGTCGGCCCCGGCGAGCACGCCCTTGGCCCGGACGTAGCCGTCCCGGCCGGACACCTCCGGGTCCACTCCGGCGGCCAGCAGCGCGGCCTCGGAGAGCACCTCGATCGACTCCCGGCCCTCCTCCAGGTTCCTCCAGAAAGTGTCGACGTCGGGGGCGCCGGGGAAGCGGCCGGCCATCCCCACGACGGCGATCTGGTCGAGTTCTTCGGACATCTCCGGCATCGGGGCCACCTGTCGCTCTCTCACATCGCGCTCTCAGGAACGGGCACGGCGCACGGCCGCCTGTTGCCGCCGGGCACCGGCCCGGCGTCGGTTCTCGGCGCGCTCGCGCGCGGCCGCGCCGGGGGCCGTGGACGGATCCGCCCCGGACCGGCTCAGATGGGCGGCCAGCGAGGCCACCGTGGGGTGCTGGAACAGCTCGACCATCGACACCCGGTGCCCGAGGTCCGCCGCCAGCAGCGACCGCAGCTCGGCCATCAGCAGCGAATGCCCGCCGAGGTCGAAGAAGTTGTCGTGGGCGCCGACCCGCTCCACCCCCAGCACCGTCCGCCACAGCCCGGCCAGCGAGCGCTCCAGCCCGGCCCCGGGCGCGGTGAACGGCGCGCCCGCCGCCGCGCCGTCGCCGGTCGGCTCGGGCAGCGCGTTGCGGTCCACCTTGCCGCTCGGTGTGAGCGGCAGCGCGTCCAGCACGGCGAACACCGCGGGCACCATGTACCCGGGCAGCCGGCCGCGCAGGTGGGCGGCCAGCTCGGCCGGTCCGGGCGGAGCCCCGGCCGTGTCGGCCGCGGTCAGATGGGCGACCAGTCGCACGTCCCCGGTCCGGTGCGGCCGGGCCGTCACCACGGCCTCGCGCACCCCCGGGTGCTCGGCCAGCACGGCCTCGATCTCGCCGAGCTCGATCCGCAGGCCGCGCAGCTTCACCTGGTGGTCCAGCCGGCCCAGGAACTCCACCGCGCCGTCCTCGCGGAACCGCGCGAGGTCCCCGGTGCGGTACAGCCGCGCCGCCGGGTCCGGGGCGAACGGGTCCCGGACGAAGCGCTCGGCGGTCAGCTCGGGCCGGTTCAGATAGCCCCGGGCCAGGCCCCGGCCGCCGATGTGCAGCTCGCCGGGCACCCCGACCGGCACCGGCCGCATCGCCTCGTCCAGCACCAGGATCCGGGTATTGGCGATCGGCCGCCCGATCGGCACCGGCCGCCGGGGGTCGTCGTCCGGCCCGCAGGTCCAGTGGGTCACGTCGACGGCGGCCTCGGTCGGGCCGTACAGGTTGTACAGGGCGGCCGTCGAGCGGGCCAGGAAGCGGTCCTGGAGGTCGCGCGGCAGCGCCTCGCCGCTGCACACCACCCGGCGCAGGCTCACGCACTGCTCCACCGGCTCCCGGAGGAAGGACTGCAGCATGGACGGCACGAAGTGCACCGTCGTCACGGCCTCCGCCCGGATCGTCCGGGCCAGGTAGCCGGCGTCCCGGTGCTCCTCCGGCCGGGCCAGCACCAGCGTGGCGCCGGTCGCCAGCGGCCAGAAGAACTCCCACACCGACACGTCGAAGGAGAACGGCGTCTTCTGCAGCACCCGGTCGGTCGCGTCCAGCCGGTAGGCGTCCTGCATCCACAGCAGCCGGTTGCGGATCGCCGCGTGCACGTTCATGACGCCCTTGGGAGTGCCGGTTGAGCCGGAGGTGTAGATGACGTAGGCGAGGTCCTCGCCGCCGACCACCACCTCCGGGGCGGTGTCCGGCTCCTCGCCCGGTCCGGCCTCGAACTCCTCCACGCACAGCACCTCGGCGTCGGACACGGGCAGCCGTCCGAGCACCCGGCGCTGGGTGAGCAGCACCGGCACCCGGGCGTCCCGCACCATGTGCTCCAGCCGGGCGGCCGGCAGCTCCGGGTCCAGCGGCAGGTAGGCGCCGCCCGCCTTGAGCACCGCCAGCAGCGCCACCACCAGTTCCGGCGCGCGCTCCATGCCGACGCCGACCACCGCGTCCCGGCCGACGCCGAGCCGCCGCAGCCGGTGCGCGAGCCGGTTGGCCCGCCGGTCCAGCTCGCCGTAGCCCACCGAACGGCCCTCGAACCGCAGCGCCACCGCCTCCGGGGACAGCCGCGCCCGCGCCTCGAACGCCTGGTGGATCCAGCCCTCCCCGGCCGGCCACTCCCGGTCCGTGTCGTTGAACTCCACCAGCACCCGGTGGCGTTCGGCCTCCGTCAGCAGCTCCAGCCGCTCCACCGGCCGCTCCGGGGCCGCCACCGCCTGCTCGGCCAGCCGGCCGAAGTGGGCGGTCAGCCGGGCGACGGTGGACTCGTCGAACAGGTCGCGGTCGTACTCGAACCAGCCGTTCAGGCCGCCGTCGCGGTCGAACGCCTGGAGCTCCAGGTCGAACCGCGCGCCGCCGCCGCGCACCGGCACCGGCTCCAGCCGGGCGCCGCCCAGGGTGAGGTCCGGCACCGCCTCCCGCCCGTAGGCGAAGCTCACCTGGAACACCGGCGGCCGGCTGAGGTCGCGTGCCGTGCCCAGCTCGCCGACCACCAGCTCGAACGGCACCTCCTGGTGCTCGTAGGCGCCGAGGCAGGCCGCCCGCACCCGGTCCAGCACCTCGGTGAACGACGGCTCGCCGCCCAACTCGGTCCGGATCGGCAGGGTGTTCACGAAGTAGCCGATCATCGGCTCCAGTTCGGGCCGGTCCCGGACGGCCGTCGGTACCCCCACCAGGATGTCCGCCCGGCGCGCCCACCGGGACAGCAGCACCGTGAACACGGCCAGCAGCGCCATGTAGGTGGTCGCGCCCCGGCGGTGGGCCAGCTCCGACAGCCCGCGCAGCAGCGGCTCGGGCAGCTCGAACGGCAGCGTGCCGCCGTTGAAGCCCTGGACCGCCGGACGCGGCCGGTCGGTGGGCAGCTCCAGCGCGGCGGGCGCCCCGGCCAGCCGCTCCCGCCAGTATGCCAACTGCTGTGTCCAGCGGCCCTGTTCGTGCTGCTCGCGCTGCCAGAGCGCGAAGTCGGCGTACTGGACCGGCAGCTCCGGCAGCGGCGAGGGTCGACCGGCCGCGAACGCCTCGTACAGCGCGGCGAGTTCGGCCAGCAGCACCCAGAACGACCAGCGGTCCGAGACCAGGTGGTGCAGCGCCAGCACGAGCACCGACTCGTCCTCGCCGGTGCGCAGCAGGGCCAGCCGCAGCGGCGGCCCGGCCTCCAGGTCGAACGGCTCGCCGACGGCGGCCGCCACGATCCGCTCGTCCAGCTCGGCCGGGCTGAGACCGGCCCGCCGGAGATCGGTCTCGGGCAGTTCGGGTTCGACGGCGGGCCGCACCACCTGGGCGGGGCGGCCGTCGCGCAGCGCGAAGGTGGTGCGCAGCGCCTCGTGCCGGCGGACCACCTCGCGCAACGCCGCGCGCAGCACCTCCGCGTCCACCGGGCCGCGCACCCGCACCGCGCCCGGCACCACGTAGGCGGGGTTGGCCGGCCGGACCTGCTCCAGGAACCACATGCCCTGCTGGAACACCGAGAGCGGGAAGACGTCCTCGGCGGGTGCGGGTGCGGGTGCGGGTGCGGGTGCGGGCGGGCCTGCGGTGGCGGGCGTGGCGGTCGCGTCCCGCCGTTCGGCGAGCAGCCGTTCCAGGTGCGCCCGCTGCTCCGGGGTGAGCGCGGCGAGGCGTTCGTCGAGCTCAGTCATCGACCCGCTCCGGCCGCTCGGCGGTGACCTGCTCCAGGAGGGCGAGCAGTTCGGCGGTGGGGTCGGCGCCCGGGGCGGGGGCGGTCCGGTCGGCGGCGCGGGGCGCCCGGCGGATCGGCGCCGCGTCCCCGGCGGTGGCGGTACCGGTGGCGGTACCAGTGGCTGTCAGCCCCTCGACCACCTGTCCGGCCAGGCTGCGGACCGTCGCGCCCTTGAGGAACTCGGCGACGGTCACCTTGACGCCCAGTCGGCCCTGGATCTCGTTGCGCAGTTCCACGGCCATCAACGAGTCCAGGCCGAGGGTGGACAGCGGCGCGTCGGCGTCCACGGCCGCCGCCCGCGAGCCGAGGGCGGTGCGCACACTGGCGGTGAGCCCGGCGACCAGGGCCTCGACCCGCTGCCCGGCGGGCGCGGCCAGCAGCTCCTCGGCGGTCGGCAGCACGCTCGCCGCCGCCCGGCCCGGGGCGCCGAACAGTCGGCGGGCGGGGACCGGCCGGGCGGACGCGGTCCGTTCGGCGCGTTCGGCGCGTTCGGTCCGTTCGGTCCGTTCGGTCGTGGCGCGTACGGGCCGTTGGACGCGCTCGGTTCGATCGGTGCGCGCCGAGGGCCGCCGGGCGGGGATCGCGGCGGGGCCGTCGCCGCTCGGCTCGTGCCAGCAGCGGGTGGCGGCGAACGGGTAGTGCGGCAGCGGCAGTCGGGCCCGGCGGTACCCCCGGTCGAACCCGGCCCAGTCGACCTCGGCCCCCTCGGCGTACAGCCGGCCGAGGCTGCCCAGCAGAATCTCCCAGTCGTCGTACTTCGGCCGCAGGCTGGGCAGCATCAGCACGTCGTCACCGGTCAGCACCTCGCCGACCAGGCCCAGCAGCGTCGGCGCCGGGCCGACCTCCAGGAAGGTGCGGTGGCCGAGCTCGTACAGCGCCCGCACCCCGTCCGCGAACAGCACCGGCTGCCGGGCGTGCCGCAGCCAGTAGTCGGTGTCCAGCGGCCGGTCCCACGGCCACAGCCCGCCGGTCAGGTTGGACAGCAGCGGGACGGCCGGCGCGCCGAACCGGACCTTCTCCAGCGCGGCCCGCAGCGGCTCCAGCACCGGTTCGACCAGCGGCGAGTGGGAGGAGGTGGAGATCCGCAGCCGCCGGACCTCCGCGCCGCGCGCCGCGAACGCGGCGCAGACCTCGTCGACGACCTCCCGCACCCCGGAGACGGTGGTGTTCGCCGGGCCGTTGACGGCCGCGACGGCGACCAACGCCGTGTCGTGGCGCGCGAGTTCGGCGGCGACCTCGTCGGCGGGGGCGGCGATCGCCGCCATCGCGCCGGACTCGGCGAGCCGCTGCAGCAGTCGGCCGCGCTCCGCGACCAGCAGCAGGCCGTCCTCCAGTGACAGCGCGCCGGCGAAGCAGGCGGCCGCGTACTCGCCGAGGCTGTGGCCGATCACGGCGGCCGGTTCCACGCCCCAGGACCGCCACAGTCCGGCCAGCGCGTACTCCACGGCGAACAGGCCCGGTTGGGCGAACTCCATGGTGTTGATCAGCTCGCCGTCCGCCGCCGAGACGGGGTGCACGGCGGAGAGCAGCGGCGCCGGGAGGACGCCGCGCAGGATCTCGTCGCACTGGTCCAGGGTACGTCGGAAGAACGGCTCCGTCTCGTACAACTGCCTCGCCATGCCGGCGCGTTGCGGACCCTGGCCGGTGAACAGGAAGACCGGCTCGGCGGTCGACCCCGGCCCGGCCGGGGCGGCGCCCCCGGACCGGCCCAGCAGCAGCCCCTCGCCCGGGTCGTCCCGGACGAAGTCCGCGAGGCGTTGGGCGAGTTCGCCGGGAGTGGCCCCGACCGCGGCGAGGCGGTGCGGGAAGTGCGAGCGGCCGGTGTTCGCCGAGTAGCACAGGTCCGCCGCGCCCTCGGGCCCGGCCTTCGCCAGCCGGTCCTGGTAGCGGCGGGCGAGCTTCAGCAGCGCGCCGCCGCTGCGCGCCGACAGGGCGAGCACCGACAGCGGGCGGCCGTCGTCCTGCGCGTTCTCCGGCCCCGTCTCCGCAGCCTCCTCCGGCCCGGCGGCCGGCTGCTCCGGTGCCTGCTCGACGATCAGGTGCGCGTTGGTGCCGCTGAAGCCGAAGCTGCTGACACCCGCCAGCCGCCGGGCCCCGTCGGACGGCCACGGCGTGAGCGCGGTCGGCACGGCGAAGGTGGTGCCCTCGAAGGAGATGTGCGGATTGAGCTCGACGAAGTGCAGATTGGGCGGGATCTGCCCGCGGTCCACGCAGAGCGCGGCCTTGATCAGCCCGGCGATCCCGGCCGCCGCCTCCAGATGGCCGAGGTTGGTCTTCACGGCGCCGAGGTGCAGCGGCGCGCCCTCGGGCCGGCCGTAGACCTCCGCCAGCGCGGACACCTCGATCGGGTCGCCCAGCTTGGTGCCGGCGCCGTGGGTCTCGATGTAGCCGACCCGGTCCGGAGCCACCCCGGCCGCGTCCAGCGCCCGGCGGAACACCTCGCGCTGGGCGGCGCCGTTGGGCGCGGTCAGGCCCGAGCTGCGGCCGTCCTGGTTGACCGCCGAACCGCGGATCACCGCGAGCACCCGGTCGCCGTCGCGTCGCGCGTCGGAGAGCCGCTTGAGCACCACCACCCCGCAGCCCTCGCTGCGGACGAAGCCGTTCGCCGCCGCGTCGAAGGTCTTGCAGCGGCCGTCGTCGGCCAGCATCTCCGGGAACTGCGAGAAGGAGATCGCCGCGTCCGGCGCGACCACCGCGTTGACGCCGCCCGCCATCGCGAGGTCGCACTCGCCGAGCCGCAGGTTCTGGCACGCCTGGTGCACGGCGACCAGCGAGGACGAGCAGGCGGTGTCCACCGAGACGCTCGGCCCGCGCAGGTCCAGCAGGTAGGAGAGGCGGCCGCTGGCGATGCTGTGCGCGATGCCGGTGGACGCGTGGGCGGTGATGTCCTGCGGCTCGCGGAACAGCAGCCCGGCGTAGTCGTTGCTGCAGATCCCCAGGAACACCCCGGTCCGGCTGCCCGCCAGCGCGTCCGGCGCCTGCCCGGCGTCCTCCAGGGCCTCCCAGGCGACCTCCAGCACGAGCCGCTGCTGCGGGTCCATCGACACCGCCTCGCGGCGGGAGATACCGAAGAACTCGTGGTCGAAGCGGTCGATGTGGTCCAGGAAGCCGCCCCACCGGGTGCTGTGCTTCCCGGGGGTACGCGGCTGCTCGTCGTAGAACGCGTCGACGTCCCAGCGGTCGGCCGGGATCTCGCCGATCGTGTCGGTGCCGGCGGTCAGCAGCTCCCAGTACGAGTCCGGGTCGGTGACTCCGCCGGGGAAGCGGCAGCCGACGCCGACGATGGCGATCGGTTCGGTCCTGGCCCGCTCGTGCTCGTCGATCCGGCGCTGCATCCGCTCCATGGTCAGATAGGCGCGCTTCATCGCCGTCATCGAGCCGGTGCGGTCCTCGGGCGTGTCGCCCCGGGTGGTGTGCTCGCGCGTGGTCATCGTCCCTGCCCCCGGTCGGTCGGATCGGCACTGGTGTCGAACTGCTCGGTCTTGGCGAGGAGGAGGGCCTCCAGCTCGCGTTCCGACAGCCGGTCGAGGTCATCGGGCCCGTCGAGTTCCTCGGAGCCGTGGGAGCCGTGGGAGCCGCCGGGATGCTCGGGCCGGTGGAGGTCGAGGCCGGAGCCGTGGACGTGGTGCGGGCCGGTGTCCGGGCGGTGCGGAGCCGCCGGTCCGGCGGCGGGCGCCGCGGCGGCCTCCAGTGGGATCCCCATCCGTTCGGCGAGGAACGGCACCAGGGCGTCCAGCGTCGGGTACTGCCAGCCCAGCGTGGCGGGCAGCGGGACACCGAGCGACAGCTCCAGCCGCGAACGCAGCTCCAGGGTGCGCATCGAGTCGAAGCCGAGGCCGGCCAGCGGCGCCGAGCTGTCGATCGCCGCCGCGTCCGGCGCGCCCGCGCCGGGCCCGTCGAGCACCCGGGCGGCCAGCTCCCGGCAGTGCCGGACCAGCACGGCCCGGCGGCGCCGGCCCGGTTCGACCGCCAGCAGCTGCCGCCGGACCGCCTCCCCGCCGTCGGAGTCCGCCACCGCGGCGTCCCCCGCCGGAGAACTCGCCGGGGAGCCCGCGCCGCCCGCCGAGCGGACGATCGCGGCCGGACTGCCCAGCAGCCGGGCGAGGGAGGGCAGGCCCGCGCCGTCCACGCTCAGCGCGGGCAGTCCGAGCGCCCTGCGGTGCCCGGCGAGCGCGTCCAGACAAGTGCCGAGCGTCGTCGCCCGGCCGGGGGCGGACGCCGGGTCGGACAGCACCAGGAAGTCCAACGCACTTCCGGCGGTGGCGAGATGGAGCCGCCAGGCGTCGGCGGCCGGGGTGACCGCGCCCAGCGGGTCGTCCTCGGCCTCGTCCGGCCCGTCGCCGTCCGGCCCACTGCTCGGCGCCTCGTGCGCCGCCTCGGCACCCGCGAGGTGCACCACCCCGGCCAGCGGCGCCGCCGGGCTGTCGAACGCGGCCAGCGCGGCGGCCACCTCCTCGACGCGGGCCGGGTCGGCGACCGGCAGTACCGTCTCCACGCCCCGGGCACGCAGCTCCGCCACCGCCGACTCCGCGGCGGCGTCCGGGACGGAACCGGGGGAGCGGAGCAGGGCGATCCGGCGCGCCCCCAGGTCCGCCAGCCGGCGCGCCGCCGCCAGGGCGGCGGGAGCGGTGCCCCCGGTGACCAGGTAGCCGGCCCGGGCCCGGACCACCGAGCGGGTCGGCGGCACCGCGAGCTCCGGCGCCGGCTCCGGACGCAGCACCAGCTTGCCGGTGTGCCGGGCCTGCGCCATGGTGGCGAACGCCTCCCGGGCCCCGGCGAACGGGTGGACGGTGACCGGCAGTGGCCCGAAGCCGCCGTCCTCGAATCCCCGCACCACCTCCTCGAACAACTCGGCCAGCACGTCCGGTCGGGCGTGGAAGGCGTGGTCCAGGTCGACCGCGAACAGCGCCCGGTTCGCCTTCAGCCGGCCCAGGCCGATCGGACTGTCGTCGTGGATGTCGCGCTTGCCCAGCTCGACGAACCGGCCGCCCGGCGCCAGCAGCGCCAGACCGTGCCGAAGCGCCTCCCCGGTCAGGGAGTTGAGCACCACATCGACCCCGCGCCCGCCGGTGGCCGCCGCGACCTCGGCCGCGAAGTCCGTCGAACGGGAGTCCGCGACCAGTTCCACCCCGCCGAGTTCGCGCAGGAAGCGGCGCTTGGCGGGCGTCCCCGCGGTGGCGAACACCCGCGCCCCGCACCGCCGGGCCACCGCGAGCGCGGCCAGCCCCACCCCGCCGCTGGCCGAGTGGACCAGCACCGTCTCGCCCGCCCGCAGCCGGGCCAGGTGGACCAGCCCGTACACGGCGGTGAGGAAGGCCACCGGCACCGCCGCCGCCTGCTCGTCGTCCAGCGCCGACGGCCTCGGTGCCACCAGGTGCGCCTCGGTGGTGGTCCAGGCCGCGAACGCGGACGGCGCGACCGCCATCACCCGGTCGCCGACCCGGAACCGCCCGACGCCCGCGCCGACCGCGCTCACCCGGCCCGCGCACTCGACACCCAGCGGGACCGTCCCGGCCGCGCCCGGGTAGGAGCCCATCGCCTTGAGCACGTCGCTGAAGTTCAGCCCTGCCGCCGCGACCTCGATCTCCACCTGGCCGGGGCCGGGCGCGGTCCGCTCCCAGCGGGTCGGGGTCAGGCTCTCCAGGAGCCCGGGCCGGACCGCCAGCAGCCGCTGGTTGGTGTCCAGCTCCGGGTCGAACGGCCGCCGCTGCCAAGCCGGTTCGGTGCCGTCGGCGGAGTCCTGCGGGACCCGGACCGGCGTGTACCCGACCGGCCCGCGCAGCGCGGCCGACGGCTCCCCGGCCGGGCGCAGCAGCACGTCCAGCAGCCGGGCGGCGTCGTCCCGCGCCGGGTCGGGGTCGAGGTCCACGAGCAGCGGGCGGGGCGTGTCGGCCCCGGCCGGGGCGGTGGCGGCCGCACCCCACAGCAGGGCCTGCGCCGGGTCGGGCGCCCCGTCCCGCTCGGTCACGCGCTGCGCGCCCCGGGTCAGCAGCACCGGGCGCGGGCCGCCGGGCAGCCCCTCCTCGGCCAGCTCGCGGAGCAGCAGCGGGGCCGGGCGGACGGCGTCGGCGGCGGCCGCCGCCAGCGGGAACGGGCCCGGGCCGTTCGGGACCGGTCCGGTGGCCGCGTCCAGGCCCCAGGCGTACAGGACCCCGGCCCACGGTTCGTCGCCGACCGCGCGCAGCTCCTTGAGCAGGGCGGCGAGGTCCTCCGGCCGGGCCGGGTCCAGCTCGTACCGCAGCGGGTCGATCCGCCGGGACCGGCTGCCCGGGGTGACGGTCACCCAGCTGCCGCGCCGGGCGACGAGTTCGGCGCCGAGGGCTCCGGCGGTTCCGGCGCGGTCGGCGAACAGCAGCCAACGGCCCGGCGCGCCGGCCGTCGCGGCCTGACCGTCCCCGGTCTCGGCCCATTCCAGGGCGAACAGGGCGGCGCCGGTGCCCTCGTCGGCGGACGGCCGCTCCCCGGCGGGGGCCGGTTCGACGGTGCTGGCCCGGCCGGCGGCACGGGCCGGCTCGGCGGCGCGGGCCGGCTCGGCGGCGGGCGGTTCCGGGACGGCTTCGGGCGCGGTCTGCGCGCTGACGGCCTCCGTGACGGCCTCCGCGATGCCCTCGGGGGCGTACCGGCGGCGTTGCCAGGGGTAGTTCGGCAGGTCCAGCACGACCCTGGGCAGCTCCGCGAACCCGCCGCCGTCGTCCTCCCGGCCCTGCTCCCGCTCGGTCGGCACCACGTCGCCCGGCGCCCCGTCTCCGGCGAGCCCGCGCAGCGCCCCCAGCGCGGCGGCCCGGTCGGCGGCGGCGATCCGCGCCCGCCAGCGGTGCCGGGCCCGCCCTGCCCCGGCCGTGTAGGCGAACGCCGGGTAGGAGCCGTCCGGCAGCCCGGCGAGCCGGTCGTGCAGGGCGCCGGCCAGCGCCCGCACCGCCTCCGGGGTCCGGGCCGAGACCTCGAAGCCCGTCACAGGAACGGCCCCGTTCGCGGCGGTGTCCGGGCCGGTGTCCTCGGCCGCGCCGAGGATCACCTGGGCGTTGGTGCCGCCCATGCCGAAGGCGTTCACCGCCGCGTGCCGCCCGCCGCGCTCCGGCCAGGGCCGCAGCGCCGTCGGCAGGGTGATGGCGGTGCCGTCCAGGTCGATCAGCGGGTTGAGGGTGCCGAAGTTCGCCAGTGGCGGCACCTCCCGCCGCCGCAGGCACAGCACCGCCTTGACCAGGGCGATCACCCCGGCCGCGGACTCCGGGTGGCCCAGATTGGCCTTGACCGAGCCGACGCTGAGCTCGGCGCCGCCGTTGCGCCGGCCCAGGGCGGAGGCGATCGCCTCCATCTCGATGGTGTCCCCGAGCGAGGTGCCGGTGCCGTGCGCCTCCACCAGGCCGATGTCGGCGGGGGAGAGCCCGGCGTCCGCGAGCGCCGCCTCGGTCAGCGCCACCTCCGCCAGCACGTTGGGCGCGGTGAAGCCGGTCGAGCGACCGGTCTGGTTCACCGCCGAACCGTGCACCACAGCGTGCACCCGGTCGCCGTCCCGCCGGGCGTCCTCCAGCCGCTTCAGCACCAGGACGCCGCAGCCCTCGCCCCGGGCGAAGCCGTTCGCCCGGGCGTCGAAGGGCCGGCACCGCCCGTCCGGCGACAGCGTGCCCGCCAGCTGGTGCAGCCGGGTCGCCCGCGGCGAGAGCACCAGGTTCACCCCGCCCGCGAGCGCGACGTCGCACTCCCGGCGGGCCAGCGCCTGCCGGGCCAGGTGCACCGACACCAGCGAGGAGGAGCAGGCGGTGTCCACCGTGATCGCCGGACCGGCCAGCCCCAGCGCGTACGCCACCCGGCCCACCGTGAAGCAGTGGCCGTTGCCGCCCGCCCAGTGGGTGTCCAGCTCACCGGTGTGCCAGTCCCAGTACTCCTGGCCGGTGATTCCGACGAACAGCCCGGTGCGGGCCGGGTCCAACCGGTCCGGCGGCAGCGCCGCGTTCTCCAGCGCCTCCCAGGCGACCTCCAGCAGCAGCCGCTGCTGCGGGTCGACGCCCCGGGCCTCGGCCGCGCCCATGCCGAAGAACTCCGCGTCGAAGTCCATCACCTCGTCCAGGAACCCGCCGCTGTGCGGCAGCCGCTCCCACTCGGCGGCGAACGGCCCGCGCCGCCCGGCGGGCAGCGGGCCCACCAGTTCGCGGCCCTCGGCCAGCGCGGCCCAGTAGCCGTCCAGATCGGCGATGCCGCCCGGCAGCCGCAGGCCGATGCCGACCACGGCCAGCGGGCCGGTGCCACTGGCGGCGTCCAGCTGCGCCCGCAGCTTGCGGACGGTGTCGAGCGCCCGGGTGAGCGGGGTGGGCGCGGGGGCGGTGGTGCCGCTCTGCTGCTGCTCCGTCATCTGCTCAGCCCTCGCCGTCCGTGGCGGCCCGGTCGGGCTCGCCCGCCGCGCCGTCCCCGCCTGCCGCGCCGTCCCCGCCTGCCGCGCCGTCCCCGCCTGCCGCGCCGTCCTCGCCCGCCGCCGGATCGCCCAGCAGCCGTTCCGCCAGCACCGCCGACAGTGCCCGGGCCGAGCCGTACGTCCACAGCAGCGTCGGCGAAAGCCGCAGCCCGAACGCCGCCTCCAGCCGGTTGCGCAGCTCCAGACCCATCAGCGAGTCCAGCCCCAGCGACTTGAACGGGGTGTCCCGGTCGATCGCGCCGGCCTCCAGCCGCAGCACCCGCCCGGCCAGCTCCTGCACCTTCGCCTCCAGCAGCTCCGGCCAGCGCTCCCGCGGCGCCTCGCGCAGCCCGGCCAGGAACGCCGCGCCGGCGCTGCTGCCGCCCCCGCCGTGCCGGGCCAGCTCGCGCAGCGCGCTCCAGCTGCCCAGCGTCGCGGTGTCCGGGTACGCCTCCAGGTACTGCCGCAGGTCGATCGGCACGTACGCGACCACCTGCTCGTCGCCGCCGAGGAAGCCCTCCAGCGCCCGCCACGCCTCGGCGGTGGAGAAGCCCGCCATGCCGCGCTCCGCCAGCCGGGCGCCGCGGTTGTCCTTCGCGGCGGCCAGTCCGACATCGCTGAACGGTCCCCACTGCACGCTCAGCGCGGGCAGTCCGCGCCGACGCCGGTCCACCGCCAGCGCGTCCATGAAGGCGTTGCCCGCCGCGTAGGCCGCCTGGCCGGCGTTGCCGAACAGCGCGGCCGCGGAGGAGAACAGCAGGAAGAAGTCCAGCGGGTCGCCCTCGGTCGCCGCGTCCAGGTGGACCGCGCCGTCGACCTTGGGAGCCAGCACCCGTTCCAGCTGACTGACCGTCAGATTGAGCACGGTCGCGTCGTCCAGCAGGCCGGCCGCGTGCACCACCCCGCGCAGCGGCGGCAGTTGCTCGCGCACCCGGCGCACCGCCGCCGCGTCGGCGACATCGGCCGCGAAGGTCTCCACCAGCACGCCGCGCGCCCGCAGCGCCCCGATCCGGGCCACCGCCTCCGCGCCCGGCGCCGAACGGCCCACCAGGGCCAGCCGGCCCGCGCCGCGCCCGGCCATGAACTCCGCCAGCGACAGGCCGAGCGCCCCGAGCCCACCGGTGATCAGATAGGTGCCGTCGCCCCGGAAGCGGCCGTCCCGCAGCGGCTCCGGCACCACCTCCGTGACCGTCGACGGGTCCGACAGCACGAACTTCCCGATGTGGTGGCCGTGCGACATCTCCCGCATCGCCTCGGCGGCCCGGGCGAACGGGTACGCCAGCACCGGCAGTGGGGCCAGCTCGCCCGCCTCCACCCGCTCCCACACCTCGGCGAACAGCCGGGTGAACAGGGCCGGCCGGCGGGCGATCACCCCGGCGAGGTCCAGCGAGGCCAGGGAGATGCCCTTGCGGAACGCGTCCAGGGCCAGCGTGCGCCCGCCGTAGATGTCGGCCTTGCCGACCTCGACGAACCGCCCGCCCTCGGCCAGCGCCTCCAGGCCCAGCGGGATCGCCGCGCCCGTCAGCGAGTTGAGGACCACGTCCACCCCGCGGCCGCCGGTCGCCGCCCGCACCTCGTCCGCCCAGGAGAGGTCCCGGGAGTCGAAGACGTGCCGCACCCCCAGCTCGCGCAGCCGGGCCCGCTTGTGCGCGCTGCCCGCCGTGGCGATCACCTCGGCGCCCAGCAGCCGCGCCACCGCGACCGCCGCCAGCCCCAGCCCGCCCGCCGCCGAATGGATCAGCACCGTCTCGCCCGGCAGCAGCGCGGCCAGGTGCCGCAGGCCGTACCAGGCGGTGATGGTCACCGCCGGGAACGCCGCCGCGTCGGCGTCCGCCATCCCCGCCGGCACGTGCTGGGCGTGGTCGGCGAGCACCGTCCAGTGGGTGGCGAGCGCGCCGCCGCTGGTGCAGGCCACCACCCGGTCACCGGGGGCGAAGCGGGTCACACCCGCGCCGGTCCTGGTCACCACACCCGCACCGTCCAGACCGAGCAGCCGGGCGTCGGCCGTCGGATCCGGATAGGTGCCCATCACCTTCATCACGTCGATGAAGTTCAGCGCCGCCGACCCCACCGCGAGCTCGATCTCACCGGCGCCCGGCGCCCGCCGCTCCAGCGGCCGGAACGCCAGCCCGTCCCAGGTGCCCCGGCCGTCCGGGGCCAGCCGGAACGGCTGCGGGGCGGCCGAAAGCCAGCGCGGCCGGGCCGGTTCCGCCGGACCGTCCACCGGGCCCGCCGCGCCGCGCACCAGTCGGCCGACCAGCCGCTCCCCGCCCCGCAGCACCACCTGGTCCGCGCCGTCCTCGGCCGACAGCTCGACCGCGCACCGCGCCGCCCAGTCGGCCTCGTCCCCGGCCACGTCCACCAGCACCGGCCGCAGCTCGGGGTGCTCACGGCGCAGCACCCGCCCGAAGCCCCAGTACAGGGCCGCACCCGGATCCACCGCCCCCGCCGCCGACGGCGGCACCTGGGCGTCGGCGGTCACCACGACCAGCCGGGGCACCAGCGGACGCGCGGAGCAGGCCCGCACCAGCGCGGCCAGCGCCGCGAGGCCCGCCCGCTGGGCGTCCGGCCCGGCCTCCGCGCCCGGCGCCAGGAACACCACACCGTCCAGCCCCTCGACCGGGGCCAGCCGCTCCTCCCAGACCTCGGTCCTGGCCGCGTCCGCGCCGTCGGCCACCTGGGCCAGTGCCGTCCCGCCGCGCGCGGCCAGCGCCTCGGCCAGCTCCCCGGCCCGTGCCCAGGCCGCCGTGCCGCCGATCTGGTCGGCCGCGCACACCGCCCAACGGCCGGTCCGCCGAGCCGTGTCCGTACCCGTTCGCTCCGCTTCGTCCGCTTCGCGCGCCGTGTCCGTCTCCCCGGCGGCGGGGCGGGTCCTCGGCCGGAACTCCAGCCGGTGGATCCGCTCCGCGTCCGCGGCACCCGGATCGGCCGAGGCCGCCAGCGCCCGCATCCGCAGGCCCAGCAGGCTCAGCACCGGCCGCCGCGCGGCGTCGAACACGAAGAGGTCCACCTCCTCGCCGCCGTTGCGGCGCACCGCGTGCGACCACAGCTCCGTCACCGGCTCGGCGAGGTCCTGGTGCAGATGCACCCGCCCGACCCCGACCGGCACCGCCGCCTCCCCGCCCGGGAACAGCGGGATCGAGGTCTGCAGCGCCGCGTCCCACAGCGCCGGGTGCAGCCGGTGCGGATGGCCCCCGGCCAGGCAGCCCTCCGGCAGCCGCGCCTCGGCCAGGCACTCCGCCGCCCCGGCCCGCAGCCCCAGCACGCCCTGGAACGCCGGACCGTAGTTCAGGCCCCGCGCCGCGCAGTCGGCGTAGAACGCCTCGGCCGGCGCCGCGTCCAGGCCGAGCAGCCGCTCCGGGAACGACGGCACCTCCGGCGCCGTGTCCTCCGCCAGCACCCGCGCCGAGGCGTGCCGGACCCAGCCCTGTCCGCCCGGCTCCAGCGAGGACAGCGTGAAACTGCCGCCGCCCGTCACATCGTCCCGCCAGCCGAGTGCCACCGTCACCGGCTCCTCGGTGAGCGTCAGATGGCTGTGCAGACCGACCTCCGCGAGCGTGCGGTGCGCCCCGCCGGTCCGGGCCAGCGCCGTGCGCAGCGCCAGCTCCAGCATCCCGGTGCCGGGCAGCACCACCGCGTCGTACACCCGGTGGTCGCGCACCCAGGGGATGTCCGCCGGGGCCAGCTCCAGCAGACCCGTCCAGGTACCCTGCTCGGTCACCGACGGCACCAGCCGCAGCTCCTCCCCGGCCCCGCTCCCGGCCCGCCGGCGGCCCTGCTCCACCCAGTGCGCGGCCCGCTGCCACGGGTACGGCGGCACCGGCGCCCAGGCGGCCCGGGGCAGTGCGCCGAACGGCTCCAGGCCGCTCACGTACGCCCGCGCCAGGGACTCGCGCACCGTGCCCGGCGAACCCTGGTCGCGCCGCAGCGTCGACAGCACCTGCGGCGGCACCGGCCGCTGCGCCGCCAGTTGCTCCAGCGCCGGGGTGAGCACCGGGTGCGGGCTGATCTCGACCACATGGGTCACCCCGGTGTCGAACAGCCGCTCCATCGCGTCGGCGAACATCACCGGCCGGCGCAGGTTGTCCACCCAGTACCGGGCGTCCAGCTCCGGCCCCTCCAGCGGGGCCACCCGCACCGTCGACATCAGCCCGACCTCGCCCCGGCCCGGGCGCACCGACCGCAGCGCCGCCAGCAGGTCGTCCTCCAGCTCGTCCATCTGCGGGCTGTGCGAGGCGTAGTCCACGTTCACCAGTCGGCAGAACGTCCCCTCGGCCTCCAGCAACTCCTTGAGCGCCAGCACCAGTTCGGTGTCACCGGAGAGAACGCAGCTGTTCGGGCCGTTGTTCACGGCCAGCGACACGCCCTCCTCGAAGCCGGACAGCGCCGCCTTCGCCGCGTCCAGCGAGAGGTCCACCGCCAGCATCCGGCCCTTGCCCGAGGTCCGGCGGGCGATCGCGCTGCGCCGGGCGACGACCATCGCGCCGTCCTCGTAGGAGAGGATGCCCGCCGCCGTGGCCGCGGTGACCTCGCCCTGACTGTGGCCGACCACCACGTCCGGCTCGACGCCGGCCGCCCGCCACAGCTCGCACAGGCCCAGCGACACGGCCCACAGGGTCGGTTGCAGCATGTCGATCCGCGACAGCCACTCGTCCCCGGCCTCGCCGGAGACGACCCGGACCAGGTCCCAGTCCACGTACGGCTCCAGCGCGGCCGCGCAGCGGTGGATCACCGCGGCGAACACCGGCTCGGCGGCCAGCAGTTCGCGCCCCATGGGGTGCCACTGGGAGCCCTGGCCGGGGAACACGAAGGCCGTCCGGCCGACGGGCGCGGCCCTTCCGGTGAAGACGCCCGGCACTGGCTCGGCACCGGCCGGGTCGGCGCCCAGCCGTTCCAACTGCGCGGCCGCGCCGGGGGCGTCGGCGGCCAGCAGGGCGGCCCGGACCGGGAACTGGTCGCGCTGCCAGGCCAGCGTTCCGGCCAGCGACGGCAGCGCCGGTGCGGCCGGGCCGGTGAGCAGCGCCCGCAGCTCCTCGGCGCGCGCGGCGAGGGCCTGCTCGGAGTGCGCGGACACCGGCAGCAGGACCGGGGCGGTGTGCTCGTCGGTGGTGCCGTGTTCGTGGGTGGTGCCGCGTTCGTCGGTGGTGCGGTCGGTGTTCGGGGCCGGTGCTTCCGTCCGCGGTGCCCCGGTCAGCACCACGTGCGCGTTGGTGCCGCCCCAGCCGAAGCTGCTCACACCGAGGAACACCTGCTCGTCCGCCGGGAGCGGCAGCGGCTCGCGGACCACCGTCACGTTCAGCTCGTCGAAGGCGATCTCCGGGTTGAGCTCCGCCGAGTGCAGGCTCGGCGGCACCACGCCGTGACGCAGCGCCAGCAGCGCCTTGAACAGCCCGGGGATGCCGGCGGCGGCCTCCAGGTGGCCGATGTTGGTCTTCACCGAACCGATCGGCAGCGGACCGGCGTCCGCGCTGCGGGTCTGCCCCAGCACCCGGCCGACCGCGCCGGCCTCGATCGGGTCGCCGACCGAGGTGCCGGTCCCGTGCGCCTCCACGTAGGCGACCCGGTCCGCCGGGATGCCCCACTGCCGGTAGGAGTCCCGCAGCAGCCGCTCCTGGCCGAGCGGACTGGGCGCGACGACGCTCTGTCCGCCGCCGTCGTTGTTCACCGCCGTACCGGCGATGACCCCGTGGATCCGGTCCCCGTCCGCCCGCGCCCGGGCGAGCGTCTTCACGAACAGGGCGCCCACGCCCTCGCCGCGCACGAAGCCGTTCGCCCCGGCGCCGAACGCCTTGCAGCGGCCGTCGGGGGAGAGGCCGCCGAAGTACGTCAGACCGATCGAGGCGGTCGGGTCGAGCATCAGCGCGACACCGCCGATGATCGCCGCCTCCACCTCGCCGGCACGCAGGGCCTGGGCGGCGAGGTGCGCCGCGACCAGCGCGGAGGAACAGCCGGTCTCGACGACCAGGCTGGGTCCGGTGAGCCCGAGGAAGTAGGAGACCCGGGCGGCGATCATGTCGAGCGCGTAGCCGGGCGCCGTGTGCTGGGTGACCCCGGCGGCGCTCTTGCGGCCGACGTGCTCGTAGTCGTGCCAGCCGGCGCCGACGAACACGCCGGTCCGGCTGCCCGCCAGCGCGCGGGCCGGTGTCCCGGCGTCCTCCAGCGCCCGCCAGGCGGCCTCCAGCATCAGCCGCTGCTGCGGGTCGAGCATCTCCGCCTCGCGGGGGGAGATGCCGAAGAAGGTGGCGTCGAACCGGTCGACGTCGGTGAGGAATCCGCCGACCGCCTGGATCTCGCGCTGCGGGTCGAGTTGCGCGGTGGCGTCCCAACGGCTCGCGGGGACGGGGCCGATGGCGTCGTGCCGCTCCATCATCAGCCGCCAGAAGCTCTCGACGTCCGGGGCGTCGGGGAACCGTCCCGCCATGCCGACGACGGCCAGGGCCTGGGTCGGGTCCTGGACCACAGGGTCTGTGTGCATGTCCTCTTCCTCGGGCATCCGTGTGAGCCGGTCCGGGCGCGGGCCGGCGCCCCGACCGGGGCGTGCGGAGGCACGCTGGGGCGGGGTGGCGGCGGGGCACGGGCAGGGGTCGGGGCGGACGGGCCCCGCGCGGGAGGGTGCCGCGCGGGCGGTTTCGGGTCGGGAGGCAGCGGGTGACGGGGGCCGCGCGGAGCGGACGGGCTCAATGCGGCAGTCGATCACCAGTGCGCATCGTGCTCCCGGCCGGTCACCGCCGACAAGGCTGTGACCTGCTTTTACTGACACTTGTCACGTCCCTGCCCGCTGGCATCGGGTCGGCCACCGGACCCGGGTTAAGTTGAGGGGTCACCGAATGACACGCGTAGACCCACCGGTCCTGCTGAGGACATGTCCGCACCCGGACGCCCGGGTGCCGTCGACGGGAGCGGGCCGTTCGCCGCACACTGGGGCGCGGCCGAAACGATCACTGAGTTCCGTTCACGGGATCCTCGGGGGAGACCTGGTGATGACCATTCGTGTGTTGGTAGCCGACGAGCAACTGCTGCCCCTGGACGCGATCGCCGAAGTACTCGCGTCCGTCAAGGACTTCGAGGTCGTGGGGGCGGTGAACCGGAGTTCGATGGTGGTCCCGGTCGCGGTGCGCCGCCGGCCGGACGTGGCCGTCCTGGGAATGGGCACCGCGCAGGGCGGCTTCCGCCTGGTGCGGGAGCTCGGAAAACGCTTACCCGACTGCCGGGTCGTCCTCATGGCGGCCCGGCCCACCCGGACCCTGGTGGACCGGGCGGTGTCGGCGGGGGCGCTCGGTGTCGTCACCAAGCAGACGAAGATCCCCCGCCTGGTCGACGCGATCCGGGACGCCGCCGCGGGAGGCCGTCCGGTCCCGGGTGACGCCGGCCCGGTGCCCGACGGGCCGACGGCCCGGCCGGTCGTCGCCGAGCAGGTGCTGAGCGCGCGGGAGCGCGAGATCCTCCGACTCACCGCGACCGGCGCCTCGGTGAAGGAGGTGGCCCGCGAGCTCTACCTCGCCGCCGGGACGGTCCGCAACCTCACCTCGGGCGCGATGCGCAAGCTCGACGGGCGCAACCGCTTCGACGCGGCCCGGATCGCGGCCGAACGGGGCCTGCTGTAGCCGGAGTTGCCGAGAGCGTCCGTGCCGGACCGAGCTCAGCCCTGCGTCACCCGGTCCTCCTTCGTTCCCGTCACCGCCTTCGTCTCCTTCGTCTCCTTCGTTTCTGTCACCGCCTTCGCCGCCGCGACCTCCTTCGCCTCCCTGCCCTCGTGTTCCAGCAGCCCGAGCCGGGTGGCCCGCACCATCGCCGTGAGCCGGCTGTCCGTCTCCAGCACCCGCAGGATCTCGGCGACGAACCGTCGCACCGTCCGGTCCGAGTAACCGAGATGACGGGCTATCGCCTTGTCGGTGGCCCCGGCGGCCATCATCCGCAGCACCAGCCGGTGGGTCCCGGACAGTACCGGCGCCGAAGCGGCGCCACGCCGCCGCCGGGTGTACGGCGCGGCCGTCGACCAACTGTGCTCGAAGACCCGGGTGAAGAGCTGGGCGAGCAGCCCGCCGTCGATCACCACACTGCGCCGCAGCCCCTCCACCTGCGACCGGGTCACCACCTTCTCCCGGTCGACGATGACCAGCCGCAACGGCAGCGACTCCGCCGTCCGGATCTCGGCACCGGCCTCCTGGAGCGCGTTCACGTACTCGACGACGGCCGGGCTCCCGAGCGCCGAGGCCGGGGCCACCAGCCGGTAGTGGACACCCCGGCGCAGCAGCTCGACGTCCTCGCGGATGCACGGGTGCAGCGGCTCCCGCTCGGCCGCCGTCGGCAGCATCACCGCCACCTCGGACCGGCTGGACGCGTGCAACTCACCGAGCCTTCGCCCAAGTTGCGCCCGTGACTCGACCACCTCGACCGCCGGACTCTCCCCCGTGGAGGCCGGAGTGGCGAGGAAACCGTCGGTGAGGTCGGAGATCAGCTCCTGCGCCCGGGTGAACTCGGCCAGACGCTCCTGCTGATCGGCGACCAACCGTCTCAGGACGCTCTGCGGCGTCGCCGGCGGCGCCCCCCGGTCCCGGTCGAGCAGCCCGTGACCGGCCAGCCATCCGACCGCCTCCCGGACCTCGTCGGCCCCGACGCCGAGGTCCCGGGCGAGATCCTCCGGGCACATGCCGCTGTCCTCGGTGCGAAGGAGTGAGAGGTAGACACGGTACGCAAAGCGCGCGTCAATCCCGGTCGCCGCCGTCATCGCCGTGAACTCCAGCCGTAGATAAGGATCGTGAGCAGCAAGGAAGTCACGAGCCCCCGGGGGGCCCGGCTGGCGAGACTACTTGAAGAAGTACGGCCGTCTGTAGAGGGCCAGGAAGACCTGAGGCGAACAACGCGTCACCCCTCGCACCCGATCCGTCACGCTTGTCGGTGCACTCGGGGCCGTGTCGATCATCCGGATCGATGGTCGGATCGACACAGATCGAGCGGCTGGAGGGATCCAAGGTGAGTGTGTGCGTTTACGTGAGGGCCCACTCGTGCGGATGCTCGCTTCCGCCCGGTGTGAATGACATACCGTCAGATGCCGCTGTGGGGCGAAGGTCCGATCGGCAGTGGAGCCGAGCCTGCGCCGACCGTGGTCGGCCCTGGTGCCGATGACTCGGCCGTGCCCGGTCGGGCTCCGGGCGCCGAGTGTCAGAAGTTCCGGGCGAACACCGTGCAGGCGGCGGTCACGGCCAGCCAGAGGAGAACGGGGACGGCCACGAGGAGGGCGGGTGGCATCGGCAGGGACACGAAGCAGAGGGAGCCGATGAACGCGAGGACGAGGGCTGTGCCGGCGACGGTGCCGAAGCGGGCCGCTCGCGGGCCCGGGCGTGACCAGGTCAGGCCGTGCGTGGTGACCGCCGAACCCAGGCCGAGCAGGAGGGGGACTCCGAAGGAGACGAGGTAGGACACATCCTGGTTGTCGGCGCGGTGGCCCTGGTAAGTGAGCGCGGCCACCCGCCCCCGGAAGACCGTGAGGTCGATGTCCGCGCCGACCCGGACGCGGTCGTAGAAGGCTTCGGGGACCTCGTAGCCCCGCGCGGCGGCCGCGGCGCGTCCCACGGTCACCGTGTGACCCGCGGACGGGTTCGCCGCGCCGGGGCCGGCGCCGGAGTGGACGTTCTTGGCCGTCACCGTGCCTGTCTCGTGCCGTACGCAGTTCGCGTCGGGCCGCTGCTCCGCCGCGCCGCACGCAGGGGCGTCGCGGTAGGCGTACACCCGGATGTCGGCCCCGGCGAACCAGACGAAGCCGACCACGGTGGCGGCCAGTCCTGCCAGGACGAGCAGGACCGGTATCGGTGAACGGGTCGGAACCCTCGTCGTCCTACTGCGAGCGTTCATGGCAACCTCCCGGGACCGCCGTCGACGGGCGCCTCCCCGACGCCCCAGGACGGATGCTCCCAGGGATGCGGACGGCAGGGGAGTGGACAGCACTTCGGTGGCGAAGCCGGGAAGGCCGCTGGACCGGGGTCCCGCAACCGGGCGGTCGGCGACCAGCTCGTCGGCGTGCCCACGCCGCTCGTGGCGGGACGGGTCGGGCAGCGTGAGCGTCGGACGGCGCAGGTCCTCGGCCCGCGTCGGGGCGTGCTTCAGGCACCGGCCTCTTCGGCCGACCGGGGCGGGTGGAAGCACGCGGTGATGGTCTTGCCGTCGGCGTGCGGGTGGGTCTGCCAGTGGTCGGCCATGGCGGCCACCAGTGTCAGGCCCCTCCCTCCGGTCTCCTCGGGGCCCGCGTGCCGGCGCTGCGGGAGCGCGGGGTTGTGGTCGTGGACGCTCAGGCGCAGGCACCGGCCGTCCCAGGTCAGCACCAGCTCCGCGTCGCTCCGCGCGTGGACGTGCGCGTTCGTCAGGAGCTCGGACACCGCGAGAACCACCGCGTCCGCCACCGCTGTGTCACTGCCCCAGCCCAGGGTCCGCAGGTGATTGCGGGCCCACGTCCGGCCGTCGCGCACGGGGGCCGAGAGCGGCAGCCGTCGTGCCCATCCCACTGCTCCGAGTCTGGTCATGCCGACTCGTCTCCCGGTTCACGGCCCGGTTCACGGCCCGGTTCACGGCGCCGGCCCGGCGCGGTCGGCAGGTCTCGGCCTCGGCCTCGGCCTCGGCCTTGGATCTGGTCTCGGTCTTGGACCTGTTCTTGGACTTGGTCTCGGTCTCCGATGCCCACGGGGATTCCTTCCCTTCTCGTCCGGTCACCGTTCGGGTGCCCCCGATCGGGGAAGCGACACGGATCCGCGGTGACTTCCTCCTCCCCGGGAAACCTGGGTGGCGCCGGGCCCGTCCTCCGGGGCCGACGTTGCCGCGACCCTTACACTGGCGGCCCGCCGCGGCGTCAGCGGCCGCCCCGCCAGCCCCCCTGCCCGAGGAGCCCGCCGGTGCACTCCTGGCTGTCCGAACGTCGCCGCTCGGCCGCGAGCCTGCTGGTCGCAGCCGTCGCGGCGGGCGTGCTCGTGCTGCTGCTCGTGCTTCGCCAGGGGCCGGCGCCGCTGTCCGGCGCGGATCTCGCCGTCCTGGTGCTGTTCGCCTATCTGTCGGCCTATCTGACCGTCACCCTGGTGGCCTTCGCCGGCGCCTCGCCTGAGCGGATCCGGGACTGGGCGCGCCGCTCCGAGCGCGGCACCGTCCTGCAGCGCTACTTCCTCGGCACCGCCCCGGGACCGGGGGTGTCGGTCTTCGTCGCGGCGGCCGCGCTGGTGGTGTCCCTGGTCTGGCGCCCCGGCCACCTGGGGTCCGCGCTCCCGGTCGGCGCCCGGGTTTGGAAGAGGGCATAAAAATGCCCCGTCCCGGGTCAGCAGGACGGGGCGTTTTGCTTCCGCTCGGTCGCTGCGTTGCAACCAAACTCAGAAATTGAATTGCGAGCGGCCAATGCACATAGAGCAGGGCAACTGAACTTGATTGGGTGATGTCGGTGTGGTTTGCCTGACAGGTGGGCGCTGGCACCGGTAGCCCTGGGGTGTGAGGTACGCGCAGGGCGGCGGGCTGACCGACGCCGAGAGGACGACGCGGGAGCGCCTACGGCTGCAAGCCGTGGAGCGTTTCGAGGGTGGGCAGAAGAACCCGGAGATTGCCACTGCCCTGCGGATCAGCGTGCGGTCGGTCGAGCGATGGTGCCGGGCCTGGCGCGAAGGCGGCGAGGTGGGCGTCCTTTCAAAGGGGTCGCCGGGAAGACCACGGCTCAGTGAGGCCCAGATTGCCAGGCTGGAGGAGGAGTTGGAGCGCGGTCCACTGGCCCACAGCTGGGCGGACCAGCGGTGGACACTGGCACGGATCAGGACGCTGATCGGCCGACTCTTCCATGTCTCCTACACGGTCGAGGGCACCTGGCGGCTGCTGAAGCGGCACGGCTGGAGCTGGCAGCAGCCGGCCCGCCCGGCGGGCGATCGAGCGTGACGACGACGCGGTCGAGGTCTGGAAGAAGGAGACCTGGCCGCGGGTAAGAGCACCGGGGCGGAGCGCAACGCCTGGATCGTCTTCGAGGACGAGGCCGGGCAGTCGATGACTCCGCCGCGTGCCAGGACCTGGGGCCGGATCGGCCGGACCCCGGTCGTGAGAGTGAGGGGTCGGGGCTCGGGTCGCGTGTCGATGGCAGGGATGGCCTGCTACAAGCCGGGCCGGCGGTCCCGGCTGATCTACGCGATTCGCGAGTACCGAGGCCGCAAGGGACGAGCCGAAGAGCTTCGGCTGGCGCGACTTCCGCGACCTGATCATCCGCGCCCGCATCCAGCTCGGCGGCCCGATCGTGCTCGTCTGGGACAACGTCCGCCTGCACCTGACGGCCGGCATAAGCGAGTTCATCGACGCGAACGCCGAATGGC
This sequence comes from Kitasatospora sp. NPDC094019, assembly GCF_044764505.1. Taxonomy (NCBI): domain Bacteria; kingdom Bacillati; phylum Actinomycetota; class Actinomycetes; order Kitasatosporales; family Streptomycetaceae; genus Kitasatospora; species Kitasatospora sp. NPDC094019. The sequence continues at coordinate 73,148 of NZ_JBIWIF010000003.1, read as the reverse complement.
TCACCGTGTTCCAGCTACCCACCTTATGCCCCGGACCTCAACCCGACCGAGGGCGTGTGGTCGCAGGTCGAGCGCGACATCGGCAACCTCGCCGCGGCCGACCTCGCCCAGATCACCCGAGCCGTGAAGCGCAGACTCAAGAGGATCCAGTACCGCCCCGACCTTGTCGACGGCTGCTTGATCGGAACCGGTCTGAGCTTCGCACCGGCTCACTGACGATCGGCCGGCCCTTGTGTCCGGCGTGGACGGCCGCGGCTGTGACAGCATCGCCGCCATGTCTTTGCTGACCTGGGACCACGACGGTGACTTGTACTGCACTCTCACTACCGAGACCGGTACAGGCGAGGGCCGAACCACCCATTTCGAGCTCAGCGAGGCCCGCATCGTTGCGAACGGGTCCCCCTCCGTGCTTGCTTCACCCGTTCCCGGGCCGACAGCCGTGACAGTGGTCGCCTACGCCTCCGACGAGGAGAAGCCCGTAGAGGTCTTCTTTGACGGGACGCAGACGCTGCCGTTCGCCGTGCTGCAGCACTTCGTGGCAACTGTCGCCGCACGGTTACCAGCCACCGGGGCGTAGAGCAGCGGCTCCGGAGGCGCAGCGAGGCGCTACACCGACTTCACGAGTTCAAGTTCAGTAGCGACCACCTCGGACAGCCGGAGGGGCACAGTGCCCATACCGAGCGGCTGCGTCGCCACGACCGGGTCCAGGGCGAGAGCGGTGTTCCGCAGGGAGTCGGCGAACGCGACCCGGACGAACGCGAAGCGGCTGCCGAGCCGGGCCCCGATGGTGTCCTTACCGGAGCGGGCTCGGCCAATCAGCGCTACGTGCCTGTAGCTCACTCGCTGATCTCGAACGGAAAGGTGAGCTGGTCGTCCTCGGCGTCGGCCTGGTCGACCGGAGCCGGATCGGTCGGGGTCGCCAGGGCCTCGGCGGTCTTGGCATCCTCGACCCGCTGTACCGCCTCGCCGACGCCGAGCACCGCCGCTGCCAGGGCGAGCACCAGGACGACCGGCAGGGACGGCGCGTAGTGCGCGACCAGGGCGACCGAGGCAGCCACGACCGCGTCCAGGCGGGCCGGGCGGGCCTTAATGATCTCCATGGGGTTTCCTCCGTGATTGATGTTGATCTTGGATTTATATTTTTGGAACGTACACAGAGATCTGCTAAACACCGCCTGTGCATTCACTCGAATAGCTCTCTCTAAATGGCCACCCCGACTGGCCGGGCAGATCGTTGGCAGAGCAAGGCTCCGCTTCGTGATTCCGCAAAGGAGAATCGCTATGCGTGCAAAGGTTCGCATCGCAGCGCTTGCCGCATTGACGTCGCTTAGCGTCGCATCGGCAGGCATAACTACCAGTGCGAATGCTTCAACCGGATGGATCCAACTCCGGAACGTCCACTACGACAAGTGTCTGTATTTCCACACCGGCCATGGGTCAGACATCGGGATCTATCCCTGCCGAGACTATGACGACCAGCGTTTCTGGCCGTCTCCGTCCACCTTGGCAGGCGCCACTCAGTTCGAAAACAAGGCGTATGGCGGCTGCCTTGGATTGTGGCCGCATGCCGACTCGAAACCCGAAGCATGGAATTGCGGCTATTGGCCTACTGGCCTATTTCCCTCCAAGTCAATCACCCCCGGAAACGTGGTCACTCTGGTGACCCGCTATGACGGGAAGAACTGGTGCTTGGACAGCACTTCGTCGAAGGTCTACGCCTGGCAGTGCAACGGTGCTGCTAGCGAGAACTGGGAGATTCTGGACGCAAGCTACTAGAATTCTTTTGGTGGCCGGGTAGCTGGCCATTCAGCTAGGGTGGCCACCCGGCTTACCAGGGCCTCGGCAATGTCGGCATCGGACAGGCCGAGGTCGAGCAGCGCGTCATAGGGAACCGGCAGAAGCTCAGTCGAAAATGTCCCTGTCATCGTCGCCCCCGTTGTCCGGTGGCGTCAGACGCCCCCGAGCAGAAGGGGACAGGTCGAGTTCACCGATGTAGCTCCTCGGCGGTCTGCCCGCCGCCTACCTCGACACCGGCTCGGCCGAGGTCTTCCGCGACGAGTGCGCCGACTACGCCGGCCGCCTCTGGGCGGCCGGAGGAGACACCGAACTCCACGTGTGGGCCGGGGGGTGCCACGGGTTCGACGCCCTCCACCCCCAGGCGGCGCTCTCGGTCACGGCCCGCCGCACCCGGACCGCCTGGCTCGCCCGACTGCTGTCCCGGATCTGACTCCCGGATTCTGACGCCCGGTTCCGGCTCCGGTGGCCACGGAGTTCGGCGCGCGTCGAGCCGTCGGCGCCAGGGGCTTCGCGCCGCCGACAACCTGGTGGAGGACGAACGCGCGCTGGAGTTCCCCGGCAGCGTCAGCGGAACCGGCACAGGCACAGGCACAGGCAGCGGAACCGGCAGCGGCAGCGGGGCCGAGTCCGCGGTCCGGGCCGACCACATGTACTTCGCCGTGTCCGTGATGACGACCTTCGGCACCACCGACGTCAATGTGACCTCCCGGGAGGTGCGGCGCACGGTGGCGGCCAACGCGGTCGTCGCCTTCGTCTTCAACACGGTGACGGTGGCGAGTCCGGTGTCGGCCCTGGACCGGGGGTAGCGCCCGTTCGGACGCCGGATCAGCGGGCGGTGAGCCGCCAGCCGCGGTGGCGCGGGTCGCTGACGACCAGCAGGCAGCCGCCGGTCGGCCCGTCGGGGAGCAGCCCCGGCCAACTGGTGGTGGAGACGGCGGCGTACCACGCGGGGCGGGGCAGCCCCGACCGGCCGCGGACGACGAGCCGCTCCCGGGCGCCGGTCCAGCGCACCACCTCCGTGCCGCGGCCGGTCAGCCGCTCGTCGAAGGCGCGCAGCCCGTCCAGCGGGGCGGGTTCCAGCAGCCATCCGCCCTCGGCCCGCACCGTCACGACCTCGGGGTGCCCGGCCGCCCCGACCAGCAGCTCCCCGCACCGCTGCTGCCCGCGTCGGCTCCGGACGGCCCCGTACCCCGTCTCCACCGTCAGCGGGCGGCCCTGCCCGGTCGGGAGACGCACGCGCAGCACGGCGGGCGGGCCGCCGTAGCGGAGCACTTCGTCGCCGGAGCCCTCGGTGGGGCCGGTCAGCGACCGGCTCGGCTCGTCCGGTCGCAGGACCATCCGCCAGGCCGCGCGGCCGAACTCCACCCGGACACCGAGCCGATCGAGGGCGGCATCCTCCGGGCCGGCCCAGAGCGGGACCAGCACCGGGGCCGCGTCGGCGGACACCCAGTGCCTGCCGAGCTCCCGGCCGGTCCCGTCGATCACCGTCATGCGACAGGAACCGAACTCCGCCACCAGTTCCAGCACCGCCGGCTCTCCCGGGTAGGGCCGGTCGAAGTACTCGGTGGTGCGGTCGAAGCCGTGCCGGACCAGGGGGGTCGTGGACAACCCGTCGGTAGGGGCGATGTCGAGGAACCAGAAGCTGCCGCACTCGACGACCACGAACTGCGGGCGGTCGAGCACGAATCCGGCCCACGGGGTGCCGCCGACAGTCGAGCGGAGTTCGTCCACGACCACGGTGGGCGGGCCGTCCGGGCCGTCGGGGTAGCGCACCACCCGCAGGATTCCGGAGGTGTCCTCGATCTGGCTCGCCGCCGCCCGCGCGGTTCCGCGCCGGTGCTCCAGGATCCGCGGCCCGCTGCCGCGGGTGTGCGCGGTGAACTCGTCGATGCTGTCCGGGGCGTGGATGCGCAGGGTCCACCGGGCGGTCGAATCGACGGCCACCCGGCGGACGGCCCGCTGGCGTTCCGGCGACAGCAGCAGCGCGGCGTGCCCCCGGCCCTCGGTGGCGTCGTGCCGGCCGGCCGGGCCAGGACCGGCCGCCCGGAGCGCGATCCGTGCCGTGACCTCCGTCTCGACCGTGACCAGTACCGGCCGGGCGGGATCGGGGAGGTCCAACTCGACCTCGGCCCGTCCCCGTCCGGACACCGCGCGACGCTCCAACGCGCTCACCCCCCGGTGGGAAGTCTCTCCGACGGCCGCCGGGGCGCACCAGCCCCCGACGGCCGCCGGGGCGCGCCGGACCTCGGTGGCCGTCACCGCAGGGGCGTCACCGTACGGGCCCTACGGCGCGGACCTCACCGCCGGAGGCCGTCCCGGAGCCGGGCCAGGTACTGCTCGGGGTCGGCGAAGCCGCGGTCCTGGGCGCCGTGCCGGTGGAGGCCGAGCCGGCCGTCCGGGTGCAGGCGCACGGTGGTGGTGGCGGCCCGACGGCCGGCCGCGGGGCCGTCGGGGGCGGGGGAGCGGAGGACGGGCACCTCGGGCGGGAACATCGCGAGAGCCTCGGCGGGCCCGGGTGCCGGCTCGTGGCCGGTCCGGTTGGCACTGCTGACGTACAGCACCGGGAAGTCGTCGAGGAGGCCGGACAGCGGCTCCCAGCGGGCGCCGAACAGCAGCGTCCAGCCGTCCCGGACGGCCGGTGCCAGCCAGGGCGGCGCCTCCTCGGGCCGGCGCACCGGCGCGAGGAGGGTGAGGTGTTCCTCGGCGAGCAGCCGCCGGGCGAGTCGGAGCGCGTCCGGGTCGAGGTCGAGGTGTTCCGTCAACGCGCCGTAGGTGTCCGGGTGGTGGGCCCACAGGGCGACGGCCTGATCGGCCGGGCGCTGCTTGGCGAGGTTGACGGCGTCGGGCCGGGTGGCGGCGACGACGCAGGTCAGCGGGGCGGGGTTGGGTAGGACCACGGCCCGTCCCAGGGCCAGGGCGGCGCGGACGGTCGCGAGGTCGGACGGTTCGCGGGCGGGAGGTGTCGGTGTCACGGAGTGTCCTCGATGCCGTCGGTGCGCGCGAGGCCGTCCAGGTAGGCGGCGAACAGTTCGTCGTCGACGACCGCCCGGCCGGTGCTGAACGCCCGGCGCTTCACCCAGGCCGCGGCCGCGCGGGCCCCGGCGGCGTCCAGTCGGTGGCCGAGCCGCTCGGCCGCCGCCGTGACGACCCGGGCGCTGGCCAACTGGGTCAGCACGATCCGGGGTTCGACCCCGAGCAGAGCCGTCGGGTCGTAGGGCTGGAACAGCCGGGGGTCGACGAAGGGCGTGCCGGTGGAGATGGTGGCGACCCCGGTGCCGACCACCGGGGTGGTCACCGTGAGCGGTGTCCCGGTCTGCTCCGAGACCATGGCGGCTATGCGCGGGAGCCGGGTGAGGTCCGGTGCCCGCCACCAGAGGTCGGCGGCGCCCCCGTCGGGGCCGAGCAGGGCCGCCGCGCGCTCCGGGTCGTGCGCGAGCAGGAAGAGCAGTTGTTCGGTGGCGACCAGGCCGGAGCGCTCGGCTATGCCGAGCCACGAGCTGGACGCCACCCGGGCGCCGTTGCGCACGGCCTGGACGGTGTTGGCGAGGCCGAGGCCGAGGTCGTTGTGCAGGTGCGAGCCCAGGATCACCCCGGGGCCGGCCGCTGCGGCCACCCGCCGGAACATCTCGGCTGTCTCGTCCGGCAGTTGGCGCCCGACGGTGTCGGCGAGGACCACCGCGCCGGCCCCGGCGGCGGTGAACCCGGCCGCCGCTTCGGCCATCAGGCCGTGGTCGGCCCGGGAGGCGTCGGCGAGGCACAGGTCGATCGCGACGCCCTCGTCCAGGTCGCGCACCGTCCTCACCAGCTCGGTGCCGTGCGCGAGTGCCTCGCGGGCGCCCCGGTGCGTCATCACCCGGGCCATCGCCTCGGAGGCCGGGACGACCGCCATCACCCGGGCGTGGGCGACGCCGCGCACCGAGGCCACCGCCTGCCGGACGTCGGCCTCGGTGCCCCGGCAGACGGCCGCGGCCGAAACCTGCCCCTCGGTCTCGACCGCGACCCGCCGCACCGCCTCGAACTCCTCGGTGCACACGGCGGGGAAGCCGGCCGCGAACACCACGTGCCGCGGCCCGTCCGCGCCGAACACCGCGCCGTGCTCGCGGGCCAGCCGCACCCGGAAGCCTCCCGGCATCAAGGTCTTGGCCTGCGCGCCGTCGCGCGCCGATTCCTCCCACACCACCAGGCGTCCGGCCTCCGCCGACTCCCGCACGATGTCCCGCATCGATGATCCCCTCTCGTTCGGACCGCACCCTACGCCGGGCGCACGAGGGGGGCGCGGGCGGCATCGGGATTCACGCCTGCGTGCGCTCCTGGAGCAGTATTTGACGGTCACTCAGATCGAAGCGGGCGGAACATCTGATGGAACGTCAAAGTTCCTGGTTCCCCTGCGAACTTCCGTAACACCCCTTTAAGCTCCCCTTACCAACGGCGGCTTTCCGCCACACGCGACCCCGTTCGAGGTCGGGGGCGGCAGGCCCGAATCCACCGTGCCCAACTCCATCGTGAGAGCAGGGATGACAACGACAAACGCACAGGAACCGGGCGCCGTACGCGGCCCGGAACGACGACGGCCGGGGGTTCCCGGCCGCGCGGCCCTCGGTGGCGCGGTGGCGCTGGCCGTCGGCATCGGCGCGGTCTCGCTGGTGGCCGCACCGGCGGCGTTCCCGCAGCCCGGCGACGGCACCGTGACGGTCCGCGTGGTGCGGGCCGTGGACACCAGCGGGGTGTGGACGCCCGCGCTGGAACCCGGACTGGCCGGCGTCAGGGTGACCCTCACCGACGACGCCGGCACCGCCATCGAGGGCACCACGGCGGCGGACGGCACCGTGACGCTGGCGCCGGCGGCGGCCAAACCGACCGGTGGCAAGTACCGGGTCCAGGTGGTGAATCCGAAGCCCGGCAAGCTCTACCCGGCCTTCGCCTCCCGTCAGGGCCTGACCGGCGCGCCCAACCAGCTGAGCAGCAACGAGGAGTTCGTCGACCTCTCCGGCGGCAAGAACGTCTCCTACACCACCGGGCTGTGGAGCCCCGGCGACTACTGCCAGAAGAACGCCCCGCTGGTCGCCGCGTGCCAGCCCACCACCCGGGAGGGCGGGGCGCAGCGCACGCTGCTGTCCTTCCCCTACAGCGCGCGCGGCCAGGAGGGCGTGGACGTCGACGCCACCGACCTGGCCACGAACGCCGACACCGGCACGCTGTTCGGCATCGCCTGGAACCGGGCGGACCGTCGACTGTTCTCCTCCGCCGTCGCCAAGCGCACCACGGACTACGGCCCCGGCGGCGCCGGCGCGGTCTACGTGACGGACCCGGTCACGAAGACCACCAAGCTCTTCACCACTGTCCCCAACGCCGGCGCGACCGCGCACGGCGGCGGCACCGACGACGCGTTCCTCGCCGTCCCCGGCAAGGAGAGCCTCGGTGGCATCAAGACCACCGACGACGGCAAGGACCTCTTCGTCGTCAACCTCAACGACCGCAAGCTCTACCGCTACGACGCCACCGCGCCCACGGCGGCCGCGCCGAAGGCGTCCTACCCGATCCCCGACCCCGGTTGCCCGGCGGCCGTGGACTGGCGGCCGTTCGGTCTCGGTCTCCAGGACGGCACCGGCTACCTCGGCGGCGTCTGTTCGGGCGAGTCGACCGGCAAGGTCGCCGATCTGCGCGCGGTCGTGCTGCCGTTCGACCTCGGCACCGGCGCCTTCGCGGCGGCGGTGCTGAACCAGCCGCTGGACTACCCCCGGCAGACCACCGTGGGTGGCGGCCCCTGCGAGGGGGCGGGCTGGTTCCCGTGGACCAACACCTATCCGACCTCGCAGAACGGCAACCCCTGCGGCGCCGCCACCATCGCCAACCCCGAGCCGGAGCTCGGCGAGATCGCCTTCGAGACCGACGGCTCCATGCTGCTGTCCTTCCGGGACCGCTTCGGCGACCGCGCCCCGGCCGGTCCCACGCCCGGATCCGTCGCCGTCGTCATGTCGGGCGGTGACCTCAACAAGGCGTGTCCGGCGGGTGGTACCTACGTGATGGACACCAACAACGGCTGCGGGCTGTCGCCCCGCGGCACCCGGTTCTTCGACCTCACCTGGGGCGGCCACCGCAACACGGCCTTCGCCGGCATGGCCTTCTCCAAGGTCGAGAACACCATCGCCACCTCGGCGTTCGACCCGAACCACACCGCCTACGGCTACGGCACCTCGTTCCTCCAGCGGAACGGCCAGCAGGACCCGAAGTTCGGCCTGCGGCTCAACCCGGCGGGCGCGGCGGCGCCGTTCGGCAAGGGCGCGTCGATGGGCGACCTGGAGGTCCTCTGCGACCAGGCTCCGCTCCAGATCGGCAACCGGGTCTGGTACGACCCCGAGCGCTCCGGCCTCCAACTCCCGGGCCAGCGCCCGGTGCCGGGGGCCACGGTCGACCTGTACGACGAGTCGGGGAAGCTCGTCGGCACCACGAGGACCACCGAGCGCGGCGAGTACTACTTCGACGACTCCAACGTCACCGGCGGCCTCAAGCCGCGCACCAAGTACACGGTCAAGCTCGACAACCCGGCCGACTACGCCAAGGGCGGTCCCCTGTACCAGTGGGTGCCCACCACGGCCGACGTCGGCGACAACCGCTTCATCGACTCCAAGGGCGTCGTCCCGGCGGGCGGGCAGTACGTCGAACGGGCCCTCACCACCGGTGGCCCGGGGGAGAACGACCACACCTACGACTTCGGGTTCCGGCAGCAGGAGGGCGCGCTGCGCCTGGTCAAGCACGACCAGGACGGCAAGCCGCTGGCGGGCGCGAAGTTCCGGCTGTGGAAGGACACCAACGGCACCGAGGGGCTGCAGAGCACCGGTGACAAGCCCGACACGGCGGTGGGCGACCCGTGCACGACCGGGGCCGACGGCATCTGCCAGGGCGCCGGGACGGTCGGGACGTACTACTGGCAGGAGACCAGTCCGCCGGACGGCTACTCCGCCCCCGAGGTCACGGTGTTCGGCCCGCTGGCGCTGACCGCCGAGAACCTCGCCGCGGGGGTCTCGGTGACGGCCGTCAACAAGCTCATCCCGACGCCGACGCCGACGCCCACCCCGACGCCGACGCTCACCCCGACCCCGACCCCGACCCCGACGCCCACGCCCACCGCGACGGAGACGCCGACCCCGGTGCCGCCCGTCGTGCAGCCGCCCGGCCCCGGGCCGGTGGCGCAGCCGGGCCCGGTGGTGCCGGCGCCCGTTCCGCCGGCCCCGGCCCCCGGATCGCACCTGGCCAGTACCGGCGCGAGCGAGGGCATCCCGGTGCTGCTGGCCGCCGCGGGAACGCTGACCGTGCTCGGCGCCGCCTTCCTCCTGCTGGCCCGCCGACGTAGGGCGCGGCAGCAGTAGGAGCACCGGCACGGCAACCCGGCCGACCGCCCTGACGGGCTGTCGCCGAGCGGGCGGGTCCGTGGCCTCCGGGCCCCGGATCCGCCCGCTCACGCGCGACCACGAACCGGCCGCCGCACCAGGTCACCGACCGACGAACCACGACCGACGAACGACCACCGCCGACCGACGAACAACGAGCGACGAACGAGGGAAGGGACCCGCATGGCCCGGACGACCCCGGCGCGGACGACTCCGGCCGTTTCGAAGCAGCCGGCCCGGACGGCACCGGCACCGGACGGCCCCGCCGGACCGCGCCGTCGTCGCGTTCGGCCCCGGACGGCGGTTCTGGCAGCCCTCGCGGTGGCCGCCGCCGCCCTCGGCGGCCTGGTCGCGCAGCGGAGCCTCGACGACGGATCCGGCGAGCGCCCGGTGACCGTCGACGAGGCGTCCCGGCTGGCGCTGTCCCGCCTCAATCTCTTCCAGGCCAGCCCGGTCGAGGTCTCCCTCACCGCTGCCGAGGGCGGGGACGTCGCGGTCCGCGTCGAGGGCGTGGTTGACTACCGCACCCGCCGCGGCGTGGGCCGCTACCAGGTCACCGGCGCGAGCGGTCCGCTCGACCACGGCCTCGTGGTCTGGGACGCCGGCGGCCTCGGACTCGCCCCTGAACCGGCGGGCGTCGACAGCGCCGGCACCCCGGCCTGGACCCAGGCCGAACGCGTCCCGCGGCAGGGCTGGTCCCCCCGCACCTACACCGCCGACCCCCTGGACGCGGGGCTCCAGCTCATCGTCCAACTGGGCGCCGACCGCCCGGACAACCCGCTCCTGCTCGCTCAGTCCGGCGCCCGCCGGCTCGGCGGCGAGCGCCTCGACGGCCGGGACTACGACCGCTTCGCCGGCCCCCGCGCCCAGGGCGCCACCCCCAACGGCGAGCGCTCCCCACTGACCTACTGGGTGGACGCCGACGGTGGCCTGCGACGGGTCACCATGCGCATGCCCGGCCTCGGCACACCGACCACGGTGGAGTTCTCCGGCCAGGACAGCGCCGCCACCCTCCCCGAAGCCCCCTGGCTCACCGGCTGACTAATTGGCCGCATGCCCAATATCACTATTGGTCGTGCGGCCAATAGCATGCCGATCCACATAGGGCCTAATTGGCCACCCGACCAACTCGGCAAGGCATACCCTGCACCGAGCCGTCGTGTCCGTCACCGCTGGACGCGATCCCTCACTGGGCGGGCCCGGCGCGATCCGGCGCGATCCGGGCGCTGTTGGGCGAGGCCGCCGAACAGTCACTTCGGTGATGCCCGCTCCATCGGGACCACGTCATCGGTGAGGACGGGCATGCCGTCGCGGCAGAGTCAGCAACCGGGGCTGATCGGCGCGGACGATGTCAGGCTGAGTGCGGCGATCCGCAGCTCGGCCGCCCACGTATGTTGGTCGAGCCTCAAGGTGTACTCAAGGCAGCACACGCACTGCGGGATCAGCCGCGCGAACGATCGCTCCTCCTCGCTTTCGGCCTCCGCCTCCCACCGGTTGTCCGTCGCCAGGTCGGCGGGGGCGATTTCTCCAGCGGCAAGTCTCGCCGCCAGGCGGCGCAGGGCGTGGCGTCGCGCCAGGCCCGGATCGGGCAACTCGATCCCGGACTCGGAGAGTGCTTGCTCGAACGCGTTGCGGACATCGTGGGTATCCGCGCTGCACGGCCAACCGGCGAGCTCACACAGCGTCGGGGTGTCCAATCCGGCCGCAAGCGCCTCGGCAGCAACCATCGGCAGCTCCTCCGGGCGGATCTCGTCTGCCTGATAGCGGCACGCCACCTCGCCCAGTGTCGTGAGGCCGCCCCGCACGGGGGTGTCCGGGGCCGGTGTCGGTCCTGCGGGTCTCATGACTCCTACGATGCCAGCCCCGTTCCCGGGAAGGTCGCCCAGGGGCGGCCCGCTCGGACGAGGTCCTGAGGGCGGGGCAGGCGGGTTCGTCGGCGCCGAGCCGGGGGGCGCTGCCCGGAGGCCAGCCGTCGAGGCGGCGCGGGCCGCGAAGTACTGGTCGCCGCCGTCGAGCTTCTGTCCGTCGGTGGGGACACCTGTGCGTATCCGATGCGAACGTCGGCGCTGACGGCGGGATCGGCGACCGGGAGTTCGAGCTGGGCATCTTCAAGTCGTCTGCTCGCGAGGGGAGTCCTCTCGGGGAGCCTGCCGAGAGCTTCCCCGCCGCGGGTCCGCCGGTCGGGACGCGACGGTGGTCGGAGGCTGTTGAGTCGTCCAGGTCTTCAGGAGTGTCCTTGGGGGCGGGTCGTGTACGACCCCGAGAGCCGCAGAAGGCCAGGCCCTGTTCGGCGGTCGCTCGTCGACCGGCTTGCCCGCCCGGCCGCCCGCCCGCCCGGCCGCCCGCCCGCCCGGCCGCCCGCCCGCCCGGCCGCCCGCCCGCCCGGCCGCCCGCCCGGCCGCCCGGCCGGCGTCCGGCCGGCGTCCGGCCCGCGGCCCGGTCCGGCCGGGGCCGTCAGTGGGGCCGTCAGCGGTGTCCCAGGACGTTGATCACCCGTCCGTTGGGATCGCGCACGAAGAACCGGCGCACTCCCCAGTCCTCGTCCTGCAACGGGTGGACGATCTCCGCGCCGCTCTCGCACATCACCGCGTACGCCGCGTCCACGTCGTCCACCTCGACGCTCAGGTCGGGGGCGACGGGTGCCGTCCGGTCCTCGGTCATGACGCTGATCTGTGCCGCCGGGCTGGAGGGAGAGGCGAGTGTCATGATCCAACCGTGGTTCATGACCTCCTCGAAGCCCAGCAGCCCGTAGAACTCCCGGCTCTCCGGTGCGGCACCGGAGACGATGTTGGGCACGACGCGGCGAACGGCCATCGATGGACTCCCCATGAGAACGAAGCTGTCTCCTACGACCCCAGGAGTACTACGGCGCGTCCGCCGCCGCACGCGCTTTCGGCACACGGCCGTTCGGGCAGCGTCCCCGCCGCCGGGCCCGCATGGTCGGGGCGTGCCGGGGAAGGCGAGGCCCGCACGCGGCTCCCGGCACCGGGCCGGGCGCCGCCGAACCGCACAGGAGAGGACAGCCCCCATGATGACGACAGTGGCGCTCATGGCTCTGGTGATACTGCTCTTCAGCGCCGGGCTCGGTCTGACCGTGGTCGCGGCGGGCCTCGTGAGCAGGCTCGGCCGCTCGGCGGCCCGCCGCCGCCGCTCCCCCCGGTACTGACGGTCGACCCGTATCGACCCGTATCGACCCGGACTTGGCCGGACCCACCCGGCCCGAACCGGCGGCCGCACCAGCGAGAAGAGGGAGCTGACGGTGTACTCACGAACTGTGGAAGGACCGCCCGCCCGGCGGCCATGGAGCGCCCCCACCGCCGGACGGGGCCTCCGCCTGGCCGGACGCGCCGGTTTCACGGCCCGCGGCGTCGTCTACCTCCTGGTGGGCCTGCTCGCCCTCCGGATCGCGGCCGGAGACGGGTCGGACGAGGCCGACCGACAGGGCGCGCTGCGCCAGGTCGCCGAGCAGCCCTTCGGCACGGCCGCGCTCTGGCTGCTGGTGGCGGGCTTCGCAGGCATGGCGCTGTGGCGCGCGTCGACGGCGGTCCTCGGCCGGGGTGGCGACCACAGACCCGCCAAGCGGCTGCTGAACGCCGGCCGCGCGCTCTTCTACGCCGCGGTCTGCTGGGGCACGGCGGTCTTCGCCGCCGGATCGGGCGGCGGGTCGGACGGCGGGTCGGACGGCGACGGGAAGTCCCGGACCTGGACGGCGCACGCGCTCGGCCTCCCGACGGGACGCGTCCTGGTCGCCGCGGCCGGACTGGTGGTGGTGGCGGTCGGGGTGGGCACCGCCGTCCAGGCCCTGCGGCGCCGGTTCCTGCGGAAGCTGGCCACCGGCCGGATGGGACACCGCACCCGGACGGCCGTCACCGTCGTGGGCGTGGCCGGGAACACGGCGCGCGGCACGGTCTTCACCGGGGTGGGTGTTTTCCTCGTCACCGCGGCCGTCCGCTTCGACCCGCAGCGGGCCAAGGGACTCGACGACACCCTGCGCAGCTTCGCGGACACGGCCGCGGGCCCCTCACTGCTCGCCGCCGTGGCGTTCGGCCTGCTGCTGTTCGGGATCTTCTCCTTCCTGTCGGCACGCTGGCGCTCGTTCGACTGACCCGCGCCCGGTCCGGCCCGAGTGCCCGGACCGGCCCCGCAGGACACGGACTCGGCCCGAGCACGCGGACCGGACCCGCAGAACACGGACTCGGCCCGAGTGCCCGGACCGGCCCCGCAGGACACGGACTCGGCCCGAGTACCCGGACCGGCCCCACAGGCCACGGGCCGTCATCCGTCACCCCTACGGCACGCCTACGGCACCCCGGCGAACCCCTCGGCCGGTGCCCGAAGGCCGAGCCGCGCGGGCCGGCGACGCGCACAGCTCGCCGCCCGGGCGGGACCGCCTCGGGGACCGAGCGCCCCGTGAGTGTCCGACACACCCGATCGGACACTCACGGGGGAGCGGGGACCCTCTCGCGTCGGGCCGGTGCTGTCGGCGTCCGGACCGAACGCGGCCCACTGGCGGCCAGGGTGGCGCGGAGGTCGAACGGGGTGAACTCGTCCACGCGGAATCCGCACAGAAGACGACTTCGGGCTCGCCTTGACGTGCCTCAGCGGTAGCGGCCGCTGAGGCGTTCCCAGCGGTTGTCGCCCGCGACGATGCCCTGGAGGCGGCGAACGTAGCGGCGGACGTCCCGGCGTTCGGCGGGCGTCAGGAGGACTTCGAGGTCGGGGAGTTGCGCTTCGAGGGCGAGCGCACGCGTGCTTCGTTCGTGGGTCATCCGCGCGAGGTGCGCGAGGGAGTCCCGCCGGGTGCGGCCGTCCTGGCCCTCGGAGATCAGCAGCAGGTTGTTGCGGTGGTCTCCGGCCGCGGCCTCTTTGCCGGAGGAGACGAGGTCGTTGTTGATGGTGATGATCTCGGCGAGGCAGGTGCGGATCTCGGTGAGCCACGGCGAGTACCAGAGCAGGGAGGGGACCTCGAAGTCTCCGACCGCTTCGGCCATGTCGAAGATCGGGTAGGCGCATTTGATCACGGTCAGCTGCCGCAGTGTGCTGGTGCGGCCGTGGACGCGGTTGGCGATCTCGCATGCCTGGGCCGCGAAGAACGCCCGCCAGTGGGCCGTCGACCGCTGGACCCACCAGGTGGAGCGGCCCTGCCGCAGTCGTCGCCACAGGTCGGCGAACGCGTGCACCCTGGGTGCGGCGGAGGCGGGCACGGGGTCGTCGGGGGCGTCGAGCACGGCGAGCATGGCCCGGCAGAGGTCGGTCGCGGCCGCCAGGTCCCGGCCGACGGGGCCGTCGAAGACGTCGTCGACCGGAGTGAAGGCCCAGCCGATGTAGTCCGCGACGGTCTGAAGGCGTTCGGTGGGAGCCTCGGCCGCGTCCGGGAACCACCAGGCGGCGCTCTCGGCCAGCAGCCAGTCGGCGTACCGGTCCGCGTTCAACCCGCTGTCCTCGGTCAGCCCGAAGGCGTCCATCCACATGACCGCGCGTTCACGAAGGAGGTCGACATCCGGGTGCACCCCGCGGACAGGCCACGGGCACCCGAACTCGACGGTCTGGGGATGGATGCGGTCGTCCCAGACCGGCCACTCGGTCATGGGTTCGCCCCTGCTGTCGAACATCCCCTGCGGAACATGGTGACGTGCGGCCATCGGCGTGGTCCCTGTCTTCGAGGCGATCCGCCCCTGGTGCCGTTTCCCGGCACGCCAAGCGGCCGGCGGTTGCCGACGAGACCTGGCTACCCGTCGACCGGCGCCGCCACCCGGCCTCTCGACGGCGACCGGAAGCACGCGTCGTGGCGACGGTTCCTCGCGGGCGACCACGAGCTCCCGGTGCCGACTTGACAGCGGGCTGTGACCAGCCATGGATGTGGCCGCCGTCCCGTCCCGAGGACAGGGACCACATCCGTCGGATCAGGCCGGTGGCTCCCGCTACGCGCAGGTGTCGAGTACCGAGTCGGCGCGGACGGCGGTGCTGAGGGCGTTGCGCAGGGTGGAGACGGTCCGGTGGACGGTGACCGTGTCGCGCCTGGCCTTGCGCCGGGTGACTCCTCGTTGGACCGGACGACGGGCCGCAGACCGGTGTTCGCGGCGCTGATCCACCGATAGGCACAGCCCGGCCCGGCGAGTGGCCGCCCGGCAGGACACACCCGCCGCCGCGCGCTCACGGGCGCGCCGTTGTGCGCCACCGGCCGGTCGTGCCACCACCTTTCCTCCGACGTCTCCCGCGCCGTTCGTTAGCCGATCGTGCTGGACGGGCACGATGCCGGTCGGGACGCGGACCTGGGATGCCGGCTCCCGCATCCCAACGCCCTCCGTACTCCTGGCTGGAGACGATCCCCGGTGCCGATGACGAGATTTCCCTTCCCCTACCCGCTCGTGGTGGCACCGGTGGCCGAGATCGAGCGGGCCCGGTGCGAGAACCTGCGCTGGTTCCACGAGCAGGGGCTGCTGGACGGGACGGACTCGGCCCCACGCTACGAGCGCTGGAACGTGGCCCTGCTCGCCGGGCTCATGTATCCGCATGCCCGCGGTGCCGACCTCGTCCTGGCGACCCACGTCCTGGGGCTGCTGTTCCTGATCGACGACCGGTTCGAAACACGCCTGGGGTTGGACCCGCCGCGTGCGGGCCGAGTCTGCGACGAACTGCTCGCCGCCACCCGTCCCCTCCACGACCCCGGCGGGGCCCGTACGCCACTGGCGACGGCGGCCGGCCGGCTGTGGGACCGGGCCCGGACCGGCATGCCCGGAGAGTGGTGCGTTCGGGCCGCCCTGGCATGGCAGGAATTCGCCGCGGCCCCGGCGTTCGAGGCGTACTACCGCCGTGCCGGCGCACCCGCGCCCTGGGAGCTGTTCCGCATCCTGCGGCGCTTCTCCGGCGGTGCCGACTTCCTGATCTGCCTCGCAGAGCGGGTCGAGCACTACACGGTGCCCGCCCTCGTCCACCACAGCCCGCAGATCCAGCGCATGCTGCTGATCGCCGCCGAGGTCCCGGTGTTCACCAACGACGCCAACTCCCTGGACAAGGAAGGCGACCGGGAGGTCAACAACCTGGTGACGGCCACGAGGCACTACCAGGGCCTCTCCACCGACCGGGCGATCGGGCATGTGCGCGCCGTGGTCGCCCGGCACGTGGCGGAGTTCGCCGTCCTCACCGACTCCCTGTACCTGCTGTGCGACGGCCTGGGGCTGGACGCCGAGCAGCGCCAGGGCGTGGGGAGGTACGTCGGCAGCATGCAGTACATGATGCGCGGCTACCACGAATGGGAACTGCGCACCGCCCGCTACCTCGACGCCCAGCGCCGAGCCGCGACCGACCCGCCCGCCCCGGGGGCCGGTGCCCAGGATCCGGCCGAACCGTGAGACCGGCCCGGAGCGCCACGCCCGGGCCGGGCACCGGCCGCGGCGAACCGTGACCGCCCCACCCGCCCCGCACCCGGAGGTGATTCCTCATGAGGCCCGCGTCCACCACGCCCATCGTGCCGGGAGCCCTTCCAGTCCTCGGCCACGCGCCCGCCCTCGCCCGAGACCCCTACGGCTTCATCAGCGGCCTGCCGGTCCACGGTGACCTCGTCCGGATCCGCCTGGGACCGCAGGACGCCTACGTGGCCTGCCACCCCGATCTGACGCGGCGGGTCCTGGCCGACGACCGGACCTTCGACAAGGGCGGCCCCTTCTTCGACAAGATCCGCCAGGTCATCGGCGACGGCCTCGCCAGTTGCCCCGCCGGCGCCCACCGCCGCCAACGCCACATGCTGCAGCCGGCCTTCCATCGCGACGCCATGCCCGGCTACGCCGCCACGATGGCCGAGGAGATCGCCGGCGCCACCGCCCACTGGCGCACCGGTGACGTCGTGGAGGTCCCCGCCGCCATGTGCCGGATCACGACCGCCGTCACCGCCCGCTGCCTGTTCGCCGCGCACGAGCGGGCCGGCGCGCTCCCTGTGCACGCCTGCATGGACCAGGTCACCAAGGGCATCGCGGCCCGGGTCCTGCTGCCCGTGCCCGGCCTCGACCGCCTGCCCACCCCGGGAAACCGGCGCTTCCGACGCGCGCAGGCCGACCTGCGCCGGCTCACCCGGCTGCTGATCACCGACTACCGGGCCGAGGGCGCCGACCACCACGACCTGCTGTCCACGCTGTTGGCCGCCCGGGACGACGACGGGCAGGCCCTGAGCGACGACGAGATCCACGACCAGGTCGTCACCTTCCTGCTGGCCGGGATGGAGACGACCGCGGCACTGCTCTCCTGGGCGTGGCAACTCCTGGCCGGCCACCCGCCCGTCCGCGAGGAACTGCACGCGGAGGTCGACCGCGTCCTGTCCGGCCGAGCCGCCCACTACGAGGACCTGCCCGCCCTGGAGACGACCGGCCGCGTCGTCACCGAGACCCTGCGCCTGTACCCGCCGGGCTGGCTCTTCACCCGAGCGACCACGAGGGCGACCCGCCTCGGCGACCACCGGCTGCCGGCCGGGGCCACCGTCGTCTACAGCCCGTACCTGATCCACCGGCGCGCCGACCTGTTCCCCGACCCCGAAACGTTCGACCCCGCGCGCTGGAAGGAGGGGCGCAAGCACGCTCCGGGGAGTTTCATCCCGTTCGGTGGCGGCGCCCGGCGTTGCATCGGCGACCAGTTCGGCACGATCGAGGCCACACTCGTCCTCGCCACCATCGCTGCGACCTGGCGCTTGGACCTACCGGCGGGTTCGCCCGTCCGCCCGGCGCGCAGTGCCTCCCTGATGCCCCGCCCGTTCCACGCGCGCCTCACCCTGAGGTAGGCGCCGGCAGTGCCCGGTGGGGCCTGTGGCGGGACCACGTCCTCGCCGTCGCACGGTCCGTCGCCGACCGTCGGCCCCCAAGGCGGTGGAGCAGGGGAACGCCAGGACGGGACGCCGCGGCAGTGCCCGGTCGGCCGTCCGGCGGAGGTGGTGGAGCCCGTGGGTGTCACCGGCTCCAGTGCGACCTCGGGCGCAAGCCGGATGATCTTGAGCGCTGCGGGATGTCCGTAGGACGGTGGCGAAGCGTCTCCGGAAGGGGGCTGGCGGCGGAGGAAGCAATGGGGCGGGCAACGAAGCGCCGACTGCTCGGACGACAGTGCGAGTTGGATGCCCTGGGCGTCCTGCTGCGCGAGGTGCGCGACGGGCGGAGCCAGGTGCTGGTGCTGCGCGGCGAAGCGGGGATCGGGAAGTCCGCGCTGCTCGACCACCTGGCCGCGCAGGTGCGCCGGACGCCGGGGATGCGGATCGTGCGCACGGTCGGCACCGAAGCCGAGTCGGACTTCGCCTACTCGGGCCTGCAACGCCTGTGTGCTCCGCTGCTGTCGCACCTCGACCGGCTGCCGCAAGTGCAGCAGGACGCGCTCCGGGTCGCCTTCGGCCTCAGCGCCGGGCCCGCGCCCGAGTTGCTGCTGGTCGGGATGGCCGTCCTCGGCCTGCTCGCCGAGACGGCGGCCGAGACCCCGCTGGTCTGCCTGGTCGACGACGCGCAGTGGCTGGACCTGATGTCCTTCCGGATCCTGGGCTTCGTCGGTCGCCGGCTGGACGCCGAATCGGTGGCACTGGTGTTCGCCGAGCGGGTCACCGGGGCGGAGCGCCTCTCCGGCCTGCCGGACCTCCCGTTGCGCGGATTGGCCGACGTGGACGCCCGGGCCCTGCTCGACTCGGTGCTGCCCGGGCCGATCGACCCGCGGGTACGGGACCGGATCGTCGCCGAGCAACGTCGACGGCGTCGTCTACTTCTCGGTGCACGGGGCCTCCAGGACCAGCGGCAGCGATGTCCCCCAGCACCTGGGCTTCATCCGGGACCAGATGGCCCAAGCGGGTGGCCTGCCCTGGATCGCCCTGGGCGACTACAACCGCGAACCGGACAGCCTGCGCAACGCGGTCGGCCCGCAGTTCACCGTCCACGCCCCGGCCGAGCCGACGCGTCCGACGCCGCTGGTCAGTACCAGCACGGGTCCCTCCACCATCGACTACGCCGTCGCTCCCACGGCCCAGGGGCAGCCGACCGTCACCGACCAGAGGCGGGTCAATCTGACCACCTCGGACCACTACCCCGTCGTCCTCACCCTCACCGACCTGCCCGCCGCGCCGCCACCGGCGCAGCAACAGCCCGCGCCGACCGTGCCCGCCGGGGCCGTGCTGCAGAGCGCCGCCACCACCAACGTGGCCGGCCCGTCCGGCAGCAGCCACGTGGTCGGCGACCAGCCGGTCAACCGGGCCGACCTCCCGTCGCAGACCTTCAGCCTGTCGGCGGACCCCGAATACCCCGGCTACTACCGCCTCTTCCACGCCACCGCGCCCTTCGCCGGCCGCTACCTGGGGCAGGAGGGCGACGCCCGCGACGCCCGGACGGTGCTGTGGCCGAACCCGGCGGTGGACCAGCTCTGGGCGCCGGTCGACCAGGGCGACGGCACCTGGACCCTGCAGAACTACCACACCCGGCAGTTCCTGACGGACCTCGGCCGGGGCCAGAACCTCGCCGGTCGCGACTACGACGGCTCGGCCGCCCAGCGCTGGTTCCTCCAGGCCCCCAGTCAGGTGGCGAACCTCGACGAGATCATCTCGACGGACGGCGGGACCCAGTCGTCGGCGCTCTCGGTCGACGACCGGGACCCGGTACCCCAGTCGGTGTTCCTGTCCCCGAACACCCACCGCGGCACCCAGCGGTTCGGCGTGATCCCCGCGGGCCGGAGCGGTGGAGAGCTCTGCTACTACCTGGTCAACGGCGGGCAGTACGTCAACTCGACGGCGGCCCGTCCGGGGCAGCCGCAGGCGAACAGTGTCGTCACGATGGGCGACTTCCGCCCCAACGACGACGGCTACCTGTGGTGCGTGACCCCCGACGGCGGCAGCGGAACCCTGCTGACCAACCACACCAGCCCGACGGAGCGTCTGAACCTCACCAGGAGTCCGGCGTCCGACGACACGGAACTCAGCAGCCCCTCCTCCACCGCCGCCAAGCTCCACTGGATCTTCAACCCGGCCACCCAGTAGCCCGCACGGCCCGGTAGACCCGGTGGCCCGCACGGCCCGGTAGACCCGGTGGCCCGCACGGCCCGGTAGACCCGGTGGCCGGCCGATCCCCGGATCGGCCGGCCACCGCCGCGTCGCTCGGGGAACGCCGGACCCGGCCCTGATGATTCGCGGTACCTCGCAGGTACGCCCGGTCCACCAGGAGGGCGTGGCGACCGCGGGGATCGTCAGCGGCCGTCGGTGACTGGCAGCGGTCGTCAGTGGCCCCGTCGGCGGTCGTCAGTGATCGTCAGTGATCCGTCAACGGCCGGCCGCGAGCTCGCCCCCTGAACCGGTCGTGCCGACGCCGGCGCCGGGGGTGGCGCGACCGGAGGCGCCACCGGCGTCGGGCCGAAGGCGGCGGCCAGGCTGGTCAGGACGGAGCCGGACCAGCCGCCGTCCCCGAACACGCCGGCCGGAACGGCGAGCAGGCCGTACTGGCGCCGGAGAGTCTCCGCGGGGACGTCGACCGGGAAGAAGTAGTTGCCGGGACAGGTCCGGCTGGGGGCGGGGATCGCCGCGAGCACCTCGTCCGGCAACCGTGCGAACAACCGCTCGGCGCGTGCGGCCAGTTCGTCGACGACCTGCCGGGGCGTGTCGCCGTGCGCGGTCAGCAGGTGGTCGGCGAGCCGCAACTGCTCCGGCGTCGGCGGATCCGCCCGGAAGGCCGCGGCCAGTTCGGCCTCCGCGTCACCCAGCAGGACGACGCCGAACGTGCGCGGCCACAGCCACCCCTTGGTGACCGAATGCAGCAGGACCGCGCGGCCGGTGTCCAGCAGGCGCCGTGTACCGGCGGCGAACGGGGCCCCCAGGTCGTGGACGGTGTCGATCAGCAGCCGGCGGTGCGGCGACTCCCGGCGCTGCTCGTCCTCGGCGGGAGCCTGCTCACCAGCACCAGCACCAGCACCAGCACCAGCACCAGCACCAGGCGCCGTCGCGGACGCATCGCCCGCGACGACAACCGCCAGAGATCCACGCCGCGCCGTTGATCAGCTGTCCCGCGCTCCTCCCGGGCGACACGCCTCCACGAGGCCGATCGGCGAGCGCCCCCGGACAGCCGGGCCGGGCCCGCGTCCCCGTTGTCGGGAACGCGGGCCACCTGTGCGGTGTCGTCAGTCGACCGCCGCCGCGGTGAGCTGCCTGGACAGCGGGGCGTCGACGGCCGGGACGAGGAACCGGGAAACGCTGCGCAGCTTCTCGCGAGTCTCCTCCAGCTCTCGTTCGGGAGTGGAGTCGGCGACGATTCCGGCTCCGGCTCGAAGCCAAGTCCGGCCGTCCTGCTGGTAGATGCTCCGAAGGACGAGCGCGGCGTCCATGCTCCCGTCGGCGTCGACGGTGAGCACGGCTCCGCTGTAGAGGCCGCGCGGCTGCGACTCGCTCCTGGCGATCAGGTCGCAGGCGGGCCGCTTGGGTATGCCGGAGGCCGTGATGGCCGGGAACAGCGCGGCCAGTGCGTCCCAGGCGGTGTGTTCGGGTGCCAGGTTCCCGGACAGCTTCGAGGCGAGGTGCTGGACGCTCCCGCGCGGCTTCACGATCATGAAGTCGTCGACCGTGACCGTCTCCGGCTCGCAGACGCGGTCGAGCTCGTCCACCGCCAACCTCACCGAGATGGCGTGCTCGAAGACCTCCTTGGGGTCCCGGTAGAGCTCGGCCCGGCGGGCGCGGTCGGCGGTCGGGTCGCCCTCCAGGGCGCGGGTGCCCGCGAGCGGCTGTGTCGTGACGCGTCCTTCGGCGGTCACCCGGGAGACGATCTCCGGGCTGAAGCCCGCGGCGTGCCAGCCTCCGAGGCGCAGGAGGAACGACCGGGCCGGGTTGTTGCCCCGGCGGCCGACGAGATAGGTCGAGGGGATGTCGACGGCCTCGTCGACGGGGACGACCCGGGACAGGATGACCTTGTCGAGCGCGCCGGAGCGGATCTCGGCGACCGCCGCCGCCACCGAGGCGCGGTAGCTGTCGGCGTCGTGGTTCTGGACGTCCGCCTCGATGCGTTCTTCCGGGATGTCCTTGTCGGCGGCCGCCACCGCGGTGCTGAGCCGGAGTTCGAGCGAGTCGAGGTCGTTCTCGTCGATGGCCCGCAGCAGGGCGGTGCCTCTCTCCAGGCGGATCTCCCGGCGTGGAACGGCCAGATGGGCGATCGGTGTGTCCGGGGTCAGGCGGCCCGCGCCGTGGAGGGCGTAACTGAGCTCGAACGGTGCCCAGCCGTAGGCGCGCCAGCCCTCGAGTCTCAGCTCGGCCAGCGCTTGGCCCACCGGGTCCAACGGCCGGCTGCCTGCTTCGAAGTGGTGGGTCCGTCCGTCGACGACGAGGGAGGTGCTTCCGGCTGCCGCCTCGACCGTGGCGTACGGGGCCTCAGCCCAGGCGACTGCGCCCCGGTGCTCGAACAGGACGTAGTCGTCCGTGCACGAGGCGGCCAGAGCCGCTCCGACGGCGATCGAGTCCGCGTCGAACGGCAGGCTCCGCTCGTGGAAGCGGTGATGGGTGGTCACGTCTCTATTCCCTTTCGACGGGGGACAGGTGAGAGATGGTTAGGATAGCCTAACCTTACAAACTGATCATTTGGAGAGGATCTACGAATGGCGATCAATGCGCCCGCGACCGGCCAGGTGGCCACGGCAGAGGCAGGGACCACCGCCGACAGAGCCGCAGCCTGGAAGGCCGCTGACTACGGGTCGGAGAACTCCGGCCAGTTCGTCACGGCGATGGAGGCGCTCGCGCTGGCAGGGGCGCACCTTCACGCGGGCGGCCGGTTCGCCGATGTGGGGTGCGGCACCGGTGAGATCGCCGAGGCCATGGCCGACCGTCATTTCACCGTGTCCGCCAACGACGGTTCGCCGTCCATGGTCGAGGCCACCGGCCGTAGGTGTGCCGGCAAGTCCGTCACGGTCGAGGTCCAGGACGCCCACCACCTCGAACTGCCGGAAGGGGAGTTCGAGGTGGTGCACTCCTCCTGGATGATCCACTGGCTCACGGACCCGCGGCACGCGCTCCGCACGATGGCGCGCGCGGTGCGTCCGGGCGGCCAGTTCGTTCTCCAGTGGAGTTTCGGGCAGCCGGCCGAGGAGGGCTTCCCGATGCGCGACGTCCTGGAGGCCGTCGTTGCCCGGCCGGCCTGGCGGGACCGGCTGGCGGCCACACCGCTCGCGATGTTCCATCATCCGGTGGAGCTCGTCCGCGAGGTCCTGGAGTCGGAGGGGCTGGAGATCGTCGTGGAGCAGCGCGACGTCGAGATACCCGGTCCGCGGGACCCGCAGTCGCTGCGCCGGGTCACCCGTACCACTGCTTTCGCCAGTCAGGCGGACGCACTCGGCGAGGACGCCGACAGCTTCATCGACGAGGCGCTGCGGGCACTCTTCGAGGCCGGTCTGACGAACGTCCACAACACCCGGGTCGTAGCGGTGCGGCCGGACGGCGACCCGGAGGCGAAGCCCCCGGCGCTCGTCCGCCCGTTCCCGCAGTCGGTGGGCCTGCTCGAGGTCGTGAGCGCGTCCGACGTGACACCGCTGATCCGCCGACTGGTGTTCCGCAGCCCGGCGCTGGAGGACCTGGTGGTCGACCAGCCCGGCGAGATCATCACCCTGATCTGGCCCGTCGAGGGCGGCGGCGAGCCGGTGCTGCCGCAGCCCGGGCGCTGGCGGTTCCCGGACCACGCGGCCGGTCAGCACACCCGGAACTTCACGATCCGGGAGATCGACCGCGAGGCCGGTCTGCTGACCATCGACTTCTTCCTGCACGGCGACCACGGGCGGGCCAGCCGATGGGGCGCCGCGGCCCGGGCGGGGGACACGGTGGGCTTCGGCGGCAGCCGGGTCCACTGGGTCCTCGACCCGGCCGCGGAGTGGACGCTGCTGGTCGGCGACGAGACCGCGCTGCCGGCCATGTCGGCGATCGTGGCGAGCCTGCCGGCCGGACATCCGGTGATCGCCGTCGCCGAGGTCCGGGACGAGGCCGAGCGGCCGGCGTTCGACTCCGGCGACGCCGTCGTCCACTGGGTGAGTCGTGGTGGCCGCGAGCCCGGTCACGGGCGGGAGGCGGAAGCGCTCGTCCGCGGCCTGGAACTCCCGCAGGGCCGTGGACAGGTCTGGGCGGCGGGCGAGTCGCTGGTGATCCAGAGCCTGCGGGCGCATCTCCTGAAGGAGCGCCAGCTGCCCAAGGAGACCGTCAGCGCGCTCGGTTACTGGAACCGTCAGCGGGCGCAGCACGGCGACGCGTGAGCCCGGCCGGTGAGCGTGCCGTCCGGGCGCGCTCACCGGCTCCGCCGCTGCCATCGCAGCAGGACCGCGAGGTAGAGGCCGCCCAGCACGCCGGTCACCACGCCCACCGGCAGCTTGGCGCCGGGGAACAGCTGCTGCGTCAGCGCGTCCGCGCCGAGCGTGAGGACGGCGCCGCAGAGGACGGAGGGCCAGAGCGTGGTGGGCGCTCCCCTGCCGAGCCGGGCCGCGATCTGGGGAGCCGCGAGGGCGACGAACGGTACCGGACCCGCGGCGGCGACCGCGCCGGAGGTGAGGACCACACCACTCAGCAGGGCCAGCACCCTGATCAGGTCCGCACGTACCCCGAGGCCGCGGGCGTGGTCCTCGCCCAGTTCGAGCATCCGCAGCTTCGGCATCAGCGCGGCGAGGAGCGGCAGCACCAGAACGGCCGCCACCGCCACCGGGGCGGCGTCCTCCCAGCCGCGGTTGTTGAGCGAGCCCACCAGCCACTGGGCGGCCGCGACGGCGTCGGTGATTCTGGCCCGGGAGAGGAGGTAGGAAGTGGTGGCGAGCAGCATCGCGGACAGGGCGAGCCCGACCACCACGAGCCTGCTCCCCTGAAGGCCGTCCCGCCAGGCCAGCAGATACACCGCCACGCCGGTGAGCAGCCCACCGGCGACAGCCCCCGCGGGGACGGCGAAGGCGGTGCCGCCGACGACGAGGATCTGGAACACGGCGCCGGTGGACGCGCCGGCGGTGAAGCCGATGAGGTCGGGACTGGCGAGCGGATTGCGGGCAACCCGCTGGAAGACCAGGCCCGCCGCCCCCAGACAGCCACCGACCAGGGCGGCGGTGGCCACCCGGGGCATGCGGAGTTCCTGGACGACGAAGACGGTGGCCGGGTCGGCCCGGCCGGTCAGGGCTCGCAGGACGTCCGCGGTGGCGAGTGTCGAGCCTCCGACGACGATCCCGACCACCATCAGCGCCAGCAGGACCGCGGTGAGGACGAGGGCGACCGTCGCGGCTCTCGGTGTCACCCGCAGGGAGAGGTCGCGCCTGTCGTGGCGCAGGACCCAGCCGAGCGTGCCCGGCAGACGGGTGATCCCGAGGCCGGACCGGCCGCTGTCCGACGGGGCGACGACGCCACTGACAGCGTCCACGACCGGGGGGTCGGGGTTGGGGTCGGTCATGCGGACACCGCCTTGCTCCCTCGGGTGAGGGCGATGAGGACGGGTGCGCCGAGGAACGCGCACACTACGCCCACCTGGATCTCGGCCGGCCTGTCGATCACCCGGCCGATCACGTCGGAGCCGAGGAAGAGCAGCGGCCCGAGCACCAGTGCCCACGCGACGCCCCAGCGCTGGTCGGCCCCGGCGAAGCGCCGGGCCAGGTGGGGAACCACCAGTCCGAGGAAGGAGACCGGGCCGGCGGCCGCGGTCGCGGCGCCGCAGAGCAGGGTGATCGACACCAGGGCGCCGGCCCGGACCAGGCCGGGCCTGGCGCCGAGGGCGTGCGCGGAGTCCTCGCCGAGTGCGAAGGCGTTCAGGGACCGGCCGAGCGCCACGGCGCAGAGCAGTCCGGCCAGGACGGGGACGGTGACAGCACCGGTCACGCCGAGGTCGCGGCCGGCCAGCGCGCCGACGGCCCAGTACCGGAACCGGTCCAGGGCGATCGGGTCCAGCAGGATCATGCCCTGGACAACGGCGAGCAGGGCGGCGGAGACCGCCGCACCGGCCAGTACCAGCCGGATCGGGGTGGTACCGGTGGTGCGCTGGGAGCCGACCGCGTACACGGCGACGGCGGCGAGCACAGCTCCGCCGAAGGACCAGCCGAGCTGGCCGGTGATGCTGTCGGTCCCCACCGCGGTGAAGCCGATGACCATGGCGAGAGAAGAGCCCGAGTTGACGCCGAGCAGGCCCGGGTCCGCCAGTGGGTTCCGGGTGACGGCCTGCATCAGGGTGCCCGCCACACCGAGTGCCGAACCGATCAGAAGCCCGAGCAGCGTACGGGGCACCCGCAGGTCGTGCACGACGGCCGACACCTCGGTGCCGTCCGGGTGCAGCAGGACCCGCCAGACCTCGCCGGGCGGGAACCAGCGGGCGCCCACGCCGATGCTGAGCACGACCACCAGCGTCAGGAGGGCCGCCGCCAGGGCGAGCGCCGGAAGCCGGCGCCACGGCGAGGGCCCGTGTCCTGTGGTCGGCACCGGCCGGGGGCCGGGCCCGGCGGAGACCTCCGCCGGGCCCGGGACCACGGTGATGTCACCGCGCGACGGCGACTCGGTCACGGGGCTCCCGCCGGAGCACTGCCGTGGGTCCGGAGCACGTCGAGGACCCGTCCGACGACTGCCGGACCGTGGTCGAGCAGGTAGAAGTGCCCGCCTCGCATGGACTCGGTGGCGACGACGCGGTCGGCGGCCTCGGCCCAGTAGCGGGCGTCCTCGGTCGTGACCTTGGGGTCCTGATCGCCGTGGAGCACCGCCAGCGGGGTGCTGATCCTTGCGTCCGCCGCGGGGGCGTAGCGGCCGATCAGCCGGAAGTCGCTGCGGAACGCGGGCAGGATGAGTTCGCGGGCGTCGGGATCGTCCAGCAGGCCGGGTGGGGTACCGCCCAGCTCGTGGAGGTGCTCGACGATCCGGTCGTCGTCGAAGTCCGCGATCTCGGAGCCGATCTCCCGCTGGGTGCGCGGGCTGGGCCGGCCCGACACCACCAGGGCCGCGAGTCCGGCCGCTCCGGACGCCTCCAGTCGGCGCGCCGTCTCGAAGGCGACCGAGGCCCCCATGCTGTGGCCGAACAGCACGGTCGGCCGGTCCATCCGGGGAGCGAGGACGTCGTGCACGGCGTCGGCGAGCGCTCCCATGTCCTCGATCGGTTCGTCCAGGAAGCGGCGTTCCCGCCCCGGGTAGGCGAGGACCTGCACCTCGACGTCGGCGGGCGCGAGGTCGCACCAGTCGCGGTAGAAGCCGGGAGAGCCGCCGGCCGGGCCGAAGCAGACGATCCTGGCCGCCGCCCCGGGGCGCGGCACGTAGCGTCGGATCCAGGGGTCGTCCTGGGAGACCGGGGTGGTGGGGTCAGGCACGGTCGGAGCTCGTCTCTTCCTCGGAGTCGAGGAACTGCGCTTCGAGCTCCTCGTCGGTCATGGCCTCGACCTCCAGGTAGATGTCCGCGACGGCCTCCAAACGCTCGGGGTCCTGGTCGCGCCCGGCGAGGGTGTCGGCCAGCCGGCCGACGGTGAGGCAGGACAGGACGTCGTGGATCCGGACCTCGTCGGTCTCCAGGGCCTCGCGCAGCCGGCCGGTGATGACGGTCGCGAGCACGGAGTCGCCGCCGAGCAGGAAGTAGTCGTCGTCCAGGCCGACCTGCGGGCGCTTCAGCGTCTGCTCCCAGACGTGTGCCACCGCCCGCTCCAGGGCGGTGACCGGAGCCCGGTGGCCGGCCACGGTGTCCGCCTGCCTCTCGGCCAGCGCCCTGAGGGCCTTGCGGTCGACCTTGCCATTGGCCGTGAGGGGCAGGTCGCCGGTGACGACCAGGCGGTCGGGCAGCATGTGGACGGGCAGTCGCTCGGCCGCGTGCGCGGCCAGGGCCCCGTCCCCGAGCGTACGGCCCTCATGGGTGACGACGACCGCGGCCAGCTTGGGCGCGGCACCGCCGCGGACCACCAGGGCGCTCGCGTGCCGGACATCGGGGTGGTCGGCGAGCGCGGCCTCGATCTCGCCGAGCTCGATCCGGAAGCCCCGGATCTTGACCTGGTCGTCGGCGCGGCCGAGGAAGTCCAGGGTGCCGTCCGGCCAGTACCGGGCGCGGTCACCGGTCCGGTACCAGCGGACACCGTCGACGGTGACGAACCGGTCGGTGGTGCGTGCCGGATCGGCCCGGTAGCCGTCCGCGACACCGGCGCCACCGATCCACAGTTCGCCGGCGACCCAGTCCGGGCAGTCCCGTCCCTGGGCGTCGACGACCCGGCAGCGGACGTTGCGCAGCGGAGTGCCGTACGGGACGCTCGTCCAGTCGGCCGGCACGGCTCCACCGCGCACTTCCTGGACGGTGGAGTGGATGGCGGTCTCGGTCGTGCCGCCGAGTCCGAGGAACCGGCAGCCGGGGACCTGCGCGTCCAGACGGGCCGGAAGGTCGGCGCCCACCCAGTCGCCACCGAGCAGGACAGCACGCAGGCTGTCGCCGAGCGGGTCGACCGTGCCGGCACTGAGCAGCATGTCCAGCAGGCTGGGTACGCAGTTGAGCACGGTGACACGGTGCTCGCGCACGAGCGCCGTCCAGGACGCGGCGTCCTTGCGGCTCTCCTCGTCCACGGTGACCAACGCGCCTCCGACGGACAACGGCGCGAACAGGTCGAAGACCGAGAGGTCGAAGTCGAGTGCCGAGAGTGCGAGGGTGCGGTCGTCCGCGCCGATCGCGAGGCGCTCGACGAGGTCGTCGATGGTGTTGGCGGCGGCACGGTGGGACACCTCGACACCCTTGGGCTCGCCGGTGGATCCCGAGGTGAAGAGCACGTAGGCGACGGCCGACGGGTCTGTGGTGGCCGGGCTCGCGATCGGCCGCGCCCAGTTGACGCCCTCGGCAAAGGCGACGGTGTCCCTGTCGAGGGACTCCTCGGCGACTATCGCGGTGATCCCCGCGCGCGCCCTGATCCGTTCGACACGGGCCGGCGGTTGCTCGATCCCGATCGGTACGTAGTGGGCGCCGGCGGCCAGCACACCGAGGACCGCGGCGGCCTGCCGGGGGCCCTTGGGAAGACGGACGGCAACGGCGTCCCCGGCGGTCACGCCTCGCGCGGCGAGCGCGCCGGCGAGCCTGAGGGCCTGGTCGGCGAGCTGGCCGTACGTCAGTGCCGTGCCTTCGGCGGTCACGACGGCGGCGCGCTGCGGCTCCGCCGCGGCGCGTGCGAAGAAGGCGGTGTGCAGCGGCTGCCCGGGCAGCGGGCCGTCGGTCGCGTTGGCGGCGGCGCGGACCGCCCGCTGGGCGTCGGTGAGCAGGCCGTCGGCCGGCTCTTCCCAGGCGCCGCCGTCGACCAGTCGGCCGACGAGTGAGGTGAAGGCGTCGAACATCGCCTCGGCGACACCGTCGGGAAGGGCGTCGACGCGCACGTCCCAGTTCACCAGGAGTCCGTCGTGGACCTCGGTGACCTGGGCGTCGAGGATGACCTGCGGGCCCTGGGAGACGATGTGCACGGGCTCGCCGAGGACCTGCTCGACCTCGGCGCCGAAGAGCTCGCCCAGGTCGAGTGCGCTGGTGAAGACGACAGGCGCGAGCACCTGGGCGCCCTGTTCGCGGGAGAGGTCGCGGAGGACCTCGACGCCGGAGTACGAGGAGTGCGCCACGGCCTCGTGCATGCTGTCCTGCACGGTCTGGGCGCGCTCGGCGAAGTCCGCCCGGGCACTGACGTCGATGTCCAGCATGACCGAGCTGGTGAAGTCGCCGACCAGCCGCTCGACGTCGGGGTGGAGCGGGCGTCGGTCGAACATCGGCACGTTGAGCAGGAAGCGGGGCTCACCGCTCCAGGCGCCGAGCACCTCGGCGAAGGCGGTGGCGACCGCGACGGCCGGGGTGACCGCGTGCCGGCGGGCCTGGCGGACGAGGCCGGCCCGGGTCTTCGGGTCGAGCCAGTGGTGCAGGCGCACCACGCGGTTCGGGTCGCCGCGGTCTGCTTCGGCGCGGGTCGGCAGGGCCGGTGCGCCGGGCAGGTCGGCCAGGCGGTCGCGCCACCACGAGATGTCCTCGGGCAGGACCGCCTGGGAGCGGCGTTCGGCGAGGTACTGGGCGTACTGGTAGTCGATCGGCTTCAAGGGCCGGTCGGGATGCAGGTACAGGCGGACCAGGTCGGCGAGGAGCGTGCGGTAGCTGCGGGCGTCGGCCGCGAGCATGTCGACGTCGATGTGGACCCGGGTGCGGTTCTCGGGAAGCAGCGTGACCCGAACGTCGATCACCTGGCCGCTCTCGACCGGGAGCAGCTGGTGGGAGAGCTGGTCGCGCAGCTGCGCGGTGCGTTCGGCGATCTCGCTCCCGGAGGCCGAGCGCAGGTCGAGCACGGGCAGCCCGGTGCCGTGGCGCCACGGCTCGACGACCTGGCGGCCGTCGTCGAGGATGCGCGCTCGCAGCATGTGGTGGTGCTCGGCGAGGGCGGCCACGGCCGTACCGAGCCGGTCGGGGTCGACCCCGGTGCCGTCGAACTCCGTGTAGAGGTGGGCAGCCACGGCACCGAGGGTCTGGCCACCGGCCCGGCCCACCCAGTAGGCGTGCTGCATCAGGGCGAGCGGGAAGGGTTCCCCCTCGGGGATCGTGGCCTGTTCGCCGGTTCTGGAGGCAGCGGTGGCGGTGCGGTCGGCGACCAGGGAGGCCCAGGCGGCCAAAGTCGGACGGCGGGCGAGGTCGGCGAAGCCGACGTCGAGGCCGGCCTGGCGAAGCGCACCGGAGATCCGCATCAGCTTGAGGGAATCCAGGCCGAGCGCGATCAGGTGGTCGTCGTCGCCGGGCACGGGGGCCTGCGGGCCCAGCAGTTCGGCGGCGAGCCGGCGCAGGTCGTCCAGGGTGGGCATGGGGGAGTGGCCTTTCGTGTCGAGGGCAGGTGGCAGCGGTCCGACGGAGGGTGCCGGTCAGCCGGCCGGGCTGGGGGCGACACCGTCGCCGGCGGCGGGGACGGTCAGTGCCGCGAGGGCTGCGGGGGTCCGGTTGGAGAAGAGGTCGCGAACCCCGAAACCGTGGCCGGCCTCCCGGGACGCACGCATCAGGCGCACCGCGGCCAGGCTGTCGCCGCCGGACTCGAAGAAGTCGTCCTCCGCGCCGATCCGGTCGAGCCCGAGCACCTCGCAGAAGATGCGGCAGAACGTCTCCTCGCCCGCGGTGCGTGGGGCCCGCCCGGTGCCGACAGCGGCACGCGGCGGAACCGGCAGAGCCTTGCGGTCGATCTTCCCGTTGGGCAGGAGCGGCCAGGCGGTGAGTGCCAGGACGGCGGACGGGACCATGTGGTCCGGGAGTTCGAGGGCGATCGAGGTCCGGAGCTGCGCGAGGTCGGGTGTCGTCCCGGGGTCGGCCACCACGTAGCCGACCAGGCGCTTGTCGCCCGGGCGGTCCTCGTGGACGGCCACGGCGGCGGGCAGGCCGCCGGCGACCCGGCGCAGAACCGCCTCGACCTCGCCGGGTTCGACCCGGAAGCCGCGGATCTTGACCTGGTCGTCCGTCCGGCCGAGGTACTCCAGCCGCCCGTCCGAGGTCCACCGGGCGAGGTCCCCGGTGCGGTACATGCGTTCGCTCGGGGCGCCGAACGGATCGGCGACGAAGCGGGAAGCGGTCAGACCGGGCAGGCCGAGGTAGCCACGGGCGAGTCCGGCGCCGGCCACATACAGCTCGCCGGGGACACCCGGCGGGACGGGGCGCAGACCGGCGTCGAGCACCATGGCCCGGGAACCTGCGACGGGACCGCCGACCGAGGGTGCCGTACCGGGCTCCGCACGGGCGATCAGGCTGTCGACCGTGGCCTCGGTGGGCCCGTAGAGGTTGAACGCGGCGGTGTCGGAACGCTCGGAGAGGTACTTCCAGAGTTGTGGGGAGACGGCCTCGCCACCGAAGCCGAGCACGGCCGGCATCGGAGCGCCGAGGGCGGCGAGCCGCTTGAGGGTCTCCTCGAGCAGGGAGGGGGTGAGCTCGATGAAGTCGAACGCGCGGTCACGGATCTCGGTGGCCAGCCGCTCCGGGTCGGCGTACGTCTCGTAGGGCAGGACATGCAGGTAGTGCCCGTCCAGGAGCCAGAGCTGGGGCTGCCAGGAGGCGTCGAACGACAGGGACCAGGCGTGGCCGACACGCAGGCGGTCACGACCGGTGCGCTCGCGGCCCGTGCGGTGGAGATCGGCCCGGTGGCTGTGGAAGAGGTTCACCAGGCCCTGGTGCAGGGCGATCACGCCCTTGGGGCGGCCGGTGGAGCCGGAGGTGTACACGACGTACGCCGGATGGGTGGGTCGGAGCGGTTCGGTGCGTTCGGCGTCCGAGAGCCGCTCGGCTCCCTGCCCGGCGATCGCGGCCTCGGTCGCCTCGGTGCCGAGGACCAGGACGGTGGTGTCGCCGGATGCCGGCAGATCGGTGCCGACCGCCGTGATCAGCACGGTGGGTGCGGCGTCGCTCAGGATGTGGGCCAGGGCGTCGTCCGGGTAGTCCGGGTCGAGCGCGACGTACGCGCCACCGGCCGTGAGCACCGCGAGAATCGCCGTCATCGCCTCGGTCGAGCGGTGGAGCGCGATGCCGACCCGGCTCTCCGGGCCCACCCCGTGCGAGACCAGCAGCCGGGCCAGCCGGTTGACCCGGTCGGAGAGCTCGCCGAACGTCAGCTCGGTGCGGCCGTCGCCCACGGCGGGAGCGGCGCGGTCGCGGTCCACCTGGGCCTCGAAGAGGGCCGGAACCGTCGACGCCGGGTCCTCGCCCGCACCCTCGGCAGCGGGGCGGTCGGCCCAGGCGCCCAGAACGAGGGGCCGCTCCTCGTCCAGCAGCAGGTCGAGCGTCTGGACCGGCGTCCCGGGATCGGCCACCGCCTGGGCGAGAAAAGCCTCCAGACGGCGCATCAGCTGTCGGACCGTCTCGGGACGGAACAGGGACGTGCGGAAGGTCGCCTCGATGGAGAAGGCGGCGTCGCCCCCGGACCCCAGCAGGAACGCCTCGAAGGAGAGGTCGAGTTGGGCGGTGCCGTTGTGGAAGGTCTCCCATTCGATGTCGAGGTCGGGGAGGGTCGGTCCTTCCATGCCCTGGGTGAGGAAGACGATGGTGGTGTCGAAGAGCGGGCCGCGGTCCAGACGGCGTTCCACACCGAGTTCGTCGAGAAGCAGGTCGAAGGGAACGTCCTGGTGGGCGTAGGCATCCTGACAGGTCGTCCGGACCCTGCCGAGCAGCTCCCGGAAGGTCGGCCGGCCCGTCAGGTCCATCCGCAGGGCGAGGGTGTTGCCCAGGTTGCCGATCAGCCGGGTGAGGTCCGCGTGGTCCCGGTTGAGGGTCGGGGTGCCGATCGCGAACTCCTCCGCGCCGGTGTAGCGGCCGAGCAGGGCGGCGAGTCCGGCCACCAGCGCCATGAACGGCGTGGCCTTCTCCTCCGCGGCCAGCGCGGCGAGCCGGCCGGTGAGTTCCGGGCCGATCCGGTGGGTCCAGCGGTCGCCCTCGCTCGTGGCGGTGGCCGTGCGCTCGAAGTCCGCCGGAAGGTCCACCCGGGGCGGCTCCGGGGTCAGGACCGCCCGCCAGTAGTCCAGTTGGGACCGGTCGGGGTCCTTCTCCCACCGGGCGCGGTGCCAGGCGGCGAAGTCCGCGTACTGCACCGCGAGATCCGCCGGCGGGCGCTCGCCGCCGTGTTCCACCCGGTAGGCGGACTCCAGTTCACGGGAGAGCACCCCGAACGTCATCCCGTCCCAGGCGATGTGCTGGACCGCCATCACCAGCACATGGCGGTCCTCCGCGAGCCGGACCAGGCGCAGCCGGAGCGGGCTGTCCTGAGTGAGGTCGAACGGGTCCCGGCCGTCCTGGCGGGCCAGGGCAGCCAGGGCTCGCTCCTGGTCCGCCGGTTCCCGACCCGTCAGGTCCGACGTCGCCCATGACGGCGCCAACCGGTCGAGCACGAGTTGGTACGGAGAGCCCGTCGCGTCGGTCCGGTAGACGGTGCGCAGCACTTCCTGCCGATCCGAGATGCGGACGAAGCTGCGACGGAGCGCGTCGCGATCGAGCCGGCCGGCGAAGCGAAGCATGATGCACACGTTGAACGCCGCCCCGGTCGGGTCGACCTGGTGGATGAACCACATCCGCTGCTGTGCGTAGGACAGCGGAACGGGGACACCGGCCGGCCGGACCGGTATCAGGTTCCGGGCGGTCGCCGGGGAGACTCCGCGCTTCTCGAGCAGACGCTGCCGCAGGGCGCGACGTCGATCTGCTGGGGACTCCGGTACTGCGGCGGCGTCGTTACTCAAGGGTGCTCCTACGCAGGGTCGTTCCGTCGGGGTACGGCGTCGGTGAACTGTTCGATCCGGCTCGATCCGCAGGGCGGTCCCGGCCGGGTGGGGCCGGGACCGTCGTGCTGCGGCCGGGTGGGGCCGGCGCGCCGTGTTACGGCAGGGCCTTCTCGATCCGGGGCACGATCCGGTCGGCGGCCCACTCGACATTGAGCACACCGGGAGAGATCAGCGCGAACGCCTCGGAGGAATCGACCGTGATGTAACGGCCTTCCTTGACCGCGGGGATCTGCGAGAAGGCCGCGTTGGCCTCGAACGTCTTCTGCGCCTCGGCGGACGGGAAGAACATCACCACGAGGTCGGCGTTCAGCACCGCGAGGTTCTCCGAGGAGACCTCACGCTTGTCGCCCAGGGCCTTCACTCCCGGGGCGAGTTCGAGGCCGAAGGAGGAGAACAGCCGGGCCGATGCCTCGTTGGGGTCGGTCACGGTCGGTATCTGCGCGAGCGAGGCGCCCTGGGTGAAGGTGAACGTCCTGCCCTTCCAGCCCGGATGCTTGGCCTGGATGGCGGTGAACTTGTCCTCGACCTTCTTGACGGCCGCCGCGGCCTTCTCCTCGGTACCGAGCGCCTTGCCGGCCAGCGCGGTCTGCTGCTGCCAGGTGTCCTGGAAGGCGGCCTTGCCCTCGTAGGTGACGACCGGTGCGATCTTGGACAGCTTCTCGTAGTCCGTGGGAATTCCGCGGTGCATGCCGGCCAGGATCAGGTCGGGCTTGAGGGAGGCGATCTGCTCGATGTCGACCTTGTTGGCCTCGATCAGGGTGGGCTTGGTGCCTCCCAGCAGACTCGACACCCACGGCTCGACGTCCCCCGGCTGGCCGACCGCCTTGGGCATGGCGACCGGGACGACGCCGGAGACGAGGGCCGCGTCCGCGGTGCCCGTGGGGAAGCCGACCGTCACCACACGCTGGGGCTTCTTCGCGATGGTCACATCGCCGAGGGTGGTCTTCAGGGTGCGGGGGAACCCGGCGTCTGCGGCGGTCTTCCCACCGGACGGGGCGTCTCCGGCGGACGTCGACGAGCATCCGGTCAGGATGACGACGGCGGCCAGGGCGGCGACCGGGAGGTGTCTACCGCGGTACCGGGCGCGCCTGGGGCTCGACGCGGCCGTGGAGGGGTTGGGGGCATACGACATGCGGATCTCCGAGATCGGGAAGGGCAGGGCTTCAACCGGAAGCAAGGGTTAGGGTAGCCTAACCTTCATTCTTCTGGCGCCTCGCGACGGGAACGTATCGCATGGTGGGAGCGAACCGGGCGTCGTCTGACCAGCCGTGAAAGTCCCTTTGAGTACGGAGCACTGACTACCCATGAGCAACATGGCCGCCGGCCGGACCACTCCTCTGCCCTCCGGGCTCACCCCCTGGCCCGCCGACGACGGAGAACGCTATGCCGCGGCCGGACACTGGGACGGGCGCACCCTGGGGCGACTGCTGAAGGACTGGGCCGCGGCCCACGGCCGCCGCCTCGCCGTGGTCGCGGGCGACGAACGGCTGACGTACCGCACCCTCGACCAGCGGGCCGACCGGCTTGCCGCAGGTCTCGTGGACCTGGGTGTCTCGGCGGGCGACCGCGTCCTGGTCCAGCTGCCCAACACCGGGGCGTTCCCGGTGCTGCTCTTCGCGCTGTCCCGCGTCGGCGCCGTCCCCGTCCTCACCCTGCCCGCCCATCGGATCACCGAGATCGGCCACCTCGCCCGGCTCTCCGGCGCGGTCGCCTACGTCGTGGCCGACCAGGTCGCGGGGTTCGACTACCGTGAACTCGCCGCCGAGGTCCTTGAGCAGGCACCGGACCTGCGCCACGTCCTGGTGGACGGCGAGCCCGGCCCCTACACCTCGTTGGCGTCGGTCGACGGGGAGCCGCTGGACCTTCCCGAGCCGGATCCGGCGGACCTGGCGCTGCTGCTGGTCTCCGGGGGTACCACCGGTGTGCCCAAGCTCATCCCGCGTACCCACAACGACTACGGCTTCAACGCCCGGGCCAGCGCCGAGGCGTGCGGATTCGACGGCGACACCGTCTACCTCGCCTGCCTGCCGGTCGCGCACAACTTCCCGCTCGCCTGCCCCGGCATGCTCGGGACGTTCGCGGTCGGTGGCACCGTTGTGCTCGCTCCCTCCCCCTCCCCGGGCGACGTCTTCCCGCTGATCGAGGCGGAAGGTGTCACGCACACCGCGCTCGTCCCGCCGCTGATCCCGCTCTGGCTCGACGCCGCCCAGTGGGACCCGTCCGACCTGTCGAGCCTGGAAGTGCTGCAGGCCGGCGGTTCCAAACTCTCGGCCGACCTGGCCCGGGCCGTGCCGGGAGCGCTGGGCTGTCGGGTCCAGCAGGTGTTCGGCATGGCGGAGGGCCTCCTCAACTACACCAGGTCCGAGGACGACGAGGAAACGGTCGCTTCCACCCAGGGCCGGCCGCTGAGCGCCGACGACGAACTCCGGATCGTCGATGCCGAAGGACGCGAGGTCGCGCCGGGGGAGGCCGGCGAACTGCTCGTCCGTGGCCCCTACACGCTGCGGGGCTACTACCGGGCACCCGAGGTCAACGCGACCGCGTTCACCCCTGACGGTTTCTACGCGTCGGGCGACCTGGTCCGGCAGTTGCCGTCCGGCCACCTCGTGGTCGAAGGCCGGGTGAAGGACACCATCGACCGCAACGGCGAGAGCGTCTCGGCCGAGGAGGTCGAGAGCCACGTTCACGCCCACCCCCGGATCGCCCGCTGCGCCGCGCTCGGCCTCGGTGGCGACGGTCAGGAACAGCAGATCTGTGTCGCGGCCGTCCCTGTCCACGGCGCGGAGCTCCCGGCGCTGGCGGACGTCCGGGCGTTCCTCCTGGAGCGCGGGGTCGCGGCCTTCAAACTGCCTGACCGCGTCGTCGAAGTGGATGATCTTCCGCTGACCGCCATCGGCAAGATCGACAAGCGGGCGCTCGGAAGGACCCTCGCACGGGACTGAGAGGTCGTCACGGCACGCCCGCCGCGCCCCGCCAGGGCCCGGCCCACCCCCCAAGTCCTCCACCCCAGGGATACCAGTGAGCAGTCGCCCGAGCAGACGTCGGACCTGGAGTCGGGGCGGCGGCGTTCCCCCGCCGTCGCGAACGCAGGGCGGTCCCGGGCGCGACCGCCGAACGGTCGTCGTCAAGTTCGGCGGCAGCGCCATGGTGAACGACCCGCTCAAAGCCGCGTTCGCACAGGACGTCGTCGAACTCCGGGACATGGGGCTGCGTCCCGTCGTCGTGCACGGCGGCGGTCCGCAGATCAGTGCTCAACTGGCCAGGCTCGGGCTGGGGTCGTCGTTCGCCAACGGGCTGAGGATCACCACTCCGGAAGTCATGGACGTGGTCCGGATGGTGTTGGCCGGCCAGGTGCAGCGGGAGCTGGTCGGCCTGCTCAACGAGCACGGCCCGTTCGCGGTCGGGATGACCGGCGAGGACGCCCGCACCATGACCGCGGTGAAACGGTACGGGGTCGTGAACGGCGAGCCGGTCGACATCGGCCTCGTCGGCGATGTCGCCGAGATCGATCCCTCCGTGCTCAGGACCCTGCTGGCCGACGGGCGCATCCCGGTGATCTCCTCGATCGCACGTGGCGCCGACGGCCTCGTCTACAACGTCAACGCGGACACCGCCGCCTCGGCACTCGCCGTGGCCCTCGGTGCCGAACAACTCGTCATGCTGACGGACGTCCCCGGCCTGTACCGGGACTGGCCGGCCACGCACGAGGTCGTCGCACGGCTCACGGCCTCCGAACTGGGAGCACTCCTACCGACGCTGACCGGTGGTATGGCGCCCAAGATGGAGGCATGCCTGCGCGCGGTCAGGTCCGGAGTGAGCAGCGTGAGGGTGATCGACGGACGGGCACGGCACTGTCTCTCGCGCGTGTTCGGGGAACCCGGAGTGGGGACCGAGATAACCCCGGACGGCCCCACCGGGCTCGCACCGACCCCGGGTTCCCCTGTGCTTCTGCACACTCCGCCGCACAGCCCGGCAGGCGACCGCACCTGACGGATGCCGGCTGAGTCCCGCCGGGTCGCCACTTCGCGGACACCCCCCGGGCCCCGCCTCGGAGGGCGATCGGGCGGCGAACCGCGACCGCTCGCTCACCCGGGCGTTCGCGAGAACACATCGATACGCAGTCAACGGAAGGACGGTCATGACGCGCGAACACGGCGCATTCGATCGAGGCGGCGACGCCGACGACTTGGTCGGCATAGGCTTCGGCCCCGCCAACCTGGCGCTGGCGATCGCCATCGAGGAGCACAACCAACGTGACCCGGGCCAGGCGCTCAAGGTCGGGTTCATCGAGCAGCAGGAACGCTTCGGATGGCATCGCGGCATGCTGCTGGAGGGTGCCACGATGCAAGTATCCTTCCTCAAGGACCTCGTGACGATGCGCGATCCGCGCAGCCGCTTCACCTTCCTGTGCTATCTCCAGGAGCGCAACCGGCTGGCCGACTTCATCAACCTCAAGTCCTTCTACCCGACCCGGCTGGAGTTCCACGACTACCTCGACTGGTGCGCGGCCGAGTTCGATGCCCGGACCGAGTACGGACGCCGGGTCGTCGAGATCCGACCGGTCGGGGAGAACGGGATCGTCGACATGGTCGACGTCGTCTCCGAGTCCGTGGCGAACCCGGCGGACCGCACGGTGCGGCGGGCGCGGAACATCGTGGTGGGCACGGGGCTGAAACCGCGTCTGCCGGACGGCGTCTCCGCAGGCGACCGTGTGTGGCACACTCGTGACCTCCGGTTCCGGGCCGATGAGCTGGCGCGGCGCAAGGAAGCCCTGCGTCATCGTCGCTTCACGGTCGTCGGCGCCGGCCAGTCCGCGGCCGAGGCGGTCGACTACCTGCACCGTGTCTTCCCGGACGCCGAGATCTGCGCCGTCGTCACCCGCTACGGCTACAGCCCGGCGGACGACAGTCCGTTCGCGAACCGGATCTTCGACCCGGACGCCGTCGACGAGTTCTACGCCGCACCCTCCGACGCCAAGCGGACTCTGCTGGACTACCACGCCAACACGAACTACTCGGTGGTCGACGGCGACCTCATTCACCAGCTCTACCGAACGGTGTACCAGGAGAAGGTGGACGGCCGGGAGCGTCTGCGGCTCCTCAACGCGAGTCGGCTCATCGGTGTCGAGCACACGGCCGACGGGGTGCGCGCGGTGGTCCACTCGATCACCACGGACCGGGACGTCCTCCTGGACTCCGATGCCGTCGTGCTCGCCACCGGTTACAGCCACGTCGACCCGAGAGACCTTCTGGGTGATCTCGCGCCGGCCTGCCGCACCGACGACCTCGGACGGATCAGAGTCGACCGGGACCACCGTGTCATGACGGAGGACCACATCGAGGTCGGTGTCTACCTCCAGGGTGGTACCGAGCACACCCACGGCATCACGTCGTCCCTGCTGTCCACGCTGGCCGTCCGCTCCGGCGAGATCTGCGACTCGCTCCTGCTGCGGCACACCGGCCGCCAGTTGCGGGCCGAGGACGGCCGGCTCGGTGCGGTGGCGGAGTAGCTGTCAGGACTCCGCCGAGGAAGTCACGTCCATCGGCTCCGGGAGCGACATGAGCGCCACGAACCCTTTCGACGACGACGCTGCTCCCTACCGGGTACTCGTCGACGCCGACAACCGGCCCTCGCTCCGGCCTGCCTCCGCGCTGTGCCGGCCGGTTGGGCGGTCGTCCACGCTGAGGACTCCCGCCAGGCGTGCGTCGACCATGTCGACGCCCATCGGGCGGACCTGGGGCCGGCGCAGCTGATCGAGCGGTCGTAGTCGGGCCTGGTGGACCCGGACACGATGACGGAGCCGGACCGGGGCATCGCTCGGTCCGGCTCCGTCATCGTGTCCGTCCGTCGGCCTTCAGGAGACGTCACGGGTGGGCAGCCCGGGTCGGGCCCCGGGACCGGTCGACCGGCGGAGGTAGACCCGCGAGCCCCTGGTGGGATCGAGGCCACTCGCCCAGGCACGCGGCGCGAGCGTCGGCGGGACCTCGACGAAGCCGTGTCGGCGGAACAGCGCTCCGGTGCCGGTACTGGCCGTGAACAGGTGGCGGAGCCCGGCCCTGGAGGCTTCGAGAAGCTGGGCCTCCAACAGGCGCGCGCCCAGGCCGAGGCCATGGCGGCCGTCCCGTACGCAGAAGTTGTGGAGCAGGCCGGGAACCGGCTGCCACCCCTCCTCCGTCTCCAGGACGCGCAGCGCGAGGCAGCCCTCGGGGCCGTCGGGCCCGTCGACCAGGAGGAACCGGTCGCCGGCCGAGCGGTAGTCGGCGATGTCGCGTCGGCGCAGTTCCCCGGAATCCATGAACGGCCGGGAGAGTTCGTACAGGGCCTCGGCGTCTCCGTCGGCCGCGTACCGGACCTGCGAGCTGCCGAATACCAGCGTCAAGACGCGGTGGCCAGACGCCGCGACACCTTCGGGACCACCAGAGGTGTACCGGACTGCGGGTCCTCGATCACCTGGCAGGGCAGGTCGAAGACCTTCTCGACCAGATCGGCTGTCACGATCTCGGACGGCGGGCCTTCGGCCATGACCGCTCCGTCGCGCATCGCAATGAGATGGGAGGCGTAGCGCGCGGCCTGGTTCAGGTCGTGGAGCACCGCGACCAGTGTGCGTCCCTGTTCCTCGTGCAGCCGGGCACACAGGTCCAGGACCTCCATCTGGTGCGCGATGTCGAGGAACGTGGTCGGTTCGTCGAGCAGGAGGACCGGTGTCTGCTGGGCGATGGCCATGGCCAGCCAGACGCGCTGACGCTGACCGCCCGACAGTTCGTCGACCGAGCGGTGAGCGAGTTCCGCGACGTTCGTGGCGGCCATCGCCTCCGTCACCACCCGGTCGTCCTCGCGTGACCACTGGCGGAACAGGCCCTGGTGCGGGTGCCGCCCCCGGGCCACCAGGTCGGCGACGGTGATGCCTTCGGGCGCCGTGGAGCTCTGCGGCAGGAGGCCGAGTCGACGTGCGAGCTCCTTGGCGGGCAACGCGTTGATCTGGCCGCCATCGAGCAGAACCTGCCCGGTGGTCGGCTTGAGCAGCCTGGCGAAGGCGCGCAGCAGTGTGGACTTGCCGCAGGCGTTCGGGCCCACGATGACCGTGAACGACCCGTCCGGCACACCGATCGAGAGATCGGTGGCGACGGCCCGGTCACCGTACCGGAGGGTGGCACGGTCCGCGTACAAGCGCCTCGCTTCTTGGGGCAAGGTCATATCTCCTCCGGCCGTGGGTGATGCGAGTGCGTGCCGCAGTGGGTCCGGATGGACGGACCGGCGCCTCGCCAGCCAGGTAAGGGTAGCCTAACTATCCGCCGGGCGGCGTGGAGTCCCGGTGGTCGACCGGCCGCTCTCCCGCGCGGGGCCCGGCCGCGGTCCGCGCGGCCGCGAAGCCGGGGGTGATGCGCGTCGCGCGCCTCGGTGGTCCCGGGCCTGCGCCCCGACCGACGATGACGCTCGCGAGGCTCGCGCCCGCGCCGACGCCATGCGCCCTTTCACCGGTGTTCACGCCGTCGTCGCGGAAGCCCTGGGCCTTCGAGGTCCTGCAGCCCACGGCCCCGAAGGCTTCACGTACCGGGCACTCGAAGTGGTGGGGGGAGTGGAAGCGCTGGTGCGGGTCGAGCCCGGACTCGGCGATGTCTGTCGAGCGGAGCGGGTGTGCTACCCGGCGGTGATCTCGCCGCCCAGGGCCGCGACGGCGTCGGTGAGAACGGCGGCTCCGACGATGTTGATCAGCAACAGGCCCAGGGCGAAGGACTTCTGGGCATCCGTCATCGTGCTCCCGGCGAGGGACCTGACGGCCGTGCCGAGCTCCTGTTGTTCGGTGGCGGGGCTGTTCTGGAGCAGGCCGAGGCAGAAGGTCGGCAGGGCGAGGTGGGCCTTGGTGAAGGAGACGCCGTGCATGATGGCGGCGACCTGCCGGGACCGCTCGCGGGCCCGGGCCCGGTCGACCCCGCGGTCGGCGGCGGTCAGCAGGATGGTGAGCGCGGTGCTCGGGCCGACCCCGATGTCCTGCTGCCCGACCCGTACGGTGAACAGCGAACTGCGGAACAGCGCGAGGGCTCCGAAGGCGGCCACCAGCACCTGGGTGGCGGCGATGCCGTTGGCCCCGGAGGCGCCGAAGGTCCAGCCGAAGGTGTGGGCGAGGTACAGCGCGCTGCCGGCGGAGGCCGCGTTGATGGCGGCGTACGTCCAGGCGCTCGGCACCCGCAGCAGGGCGGCCGGCCGGTCGCGGTAGCGGGAGACCAGTTCGGCCAGGCCGACGAGCAGGGCCAGCCCGCAGGCGACGAGGTAACCGACCACTGTCCCCTCCGGAGGTTCAGCCGAGCCAGCGGGCAGCGAACCTGGTACCGGACTCGGTCAGCCGGAGGGAGTCCTCGCCGTCCTGGGTCTGCACCTCCAGGAGTCCGAGATCCCGCAGCACGATCACTTCCTGCGCCATCTGGAGGGTGCTGAACCCGAGCTGCTCCCGCAACCCGTCGACCGTGACCGGGCCGGAGGCCACGACTGCCCGAAGCAGCTCGGTGGCGGTGCCGGACAGCGGCGCGCCCTCGGGGGCGGCGGCCGACTGGACGTAGGACCCCGCCGTGGCCGGAGGACTCTGCGCGCTGCTGAGGAAGGAACTCCACGGGTCGACGGAGTCGGGCTGTGCCATGCTGCGTACTCCCTCGACGGCTGGGCGGGCACCTCTCTGCATTGTGCCACCCGGGCTACGGGAGAGGGCATGGCGGAGCTGATGTTGTCGCCGACCGGCCGGGTGGTGGAGGCCGAACTCGACCGGGGCGGCCTGGGCGTGGGCCACGCGGCACGTGAGTCCAGGCGGTGGCCCGCAGCACCCTCGCGGGCGACGGGCCCGGTGCCGGTCGGGCCCTCGCCGAGCTCGAACACACCGTCCGGCGTGCGAC
This sequence comes from Kitasatospora sp. NPDC094019, assembly GCF_044764505.1. Lineage (NCBI taxonomy): Bacteria > Bacillati > Actinomycetota > Actinomycetes > Kitasatosporales > Streptomycetaceae > Kitasatospora > Kitasatospora sp. NPDC094019. The sequence continues at coordinate 29,901 of NZ_JBIWIF010000003.1, read as the reverse complement.
CGGGGGAGGAGCTCATGCCTGGCCGCACGATCCGAGGGCGCCGTACACGAGGACGGCGAAGGAGTTGTCGCCGCTGACGCATCTGCTGTCGACCTGGACGGGAATCGCGGCCCGGTCGCCGGAGAGGGTCCCCGGGGCGGCGACGAGGACGCCGTTGGCGCTGGAGCTGCGGCGGCTACCGGGGCCGGTGACGACGGGGAGGTTCTCCTCCTCGTGGGGCTGTGCGGCGGCGATGAGGCGCCCGGTGCCCAGCGCCCAGACCGCGGTGGGCTTCCCGCTGTGGTCGACGAGCGAGCGGACGGGCCGGCCGGTCGGGGTCCGGATCGCGGCCCAGTGGCCGAAGTTCGTGGTGCGGAGCATCAGGTAGCCGGTGCCCTGCTCGTTGTCCTCGGTGAAGGCGGCGACCACGCCCCCGGGGCGGTTCTCGTAGGTGTGGACGGCCTGCATGACGGCATCGGCGGGACCCTCTGCTCCGAGCAGGCCGTCGTTCTCGATCACCGTCAGGCCCAGCGCCCGCAGCTCGTTCGCGATGGCCGACGGCTGCTCGGCCTGGGCGGTCGCCGCCGCCGGGTCCGGGTCGGCGGCGCTGGGGACGGTGAGAGCGGTCAGCGGAAGAAGCGCCGCGACCAGCGCGCAGGCTCCCAGTCGCCATCGGGGGCGGCTCAGGCCGCGCACGCGCTCACGTCCGGTCATCACCATTTCGGTCAGCCTCTCGACAAAGGTGACAAGAGCAAGGGGGACTTCCCTCGCACAACGGACAATAAGTACCCGAAGCGTTGGGAAACGTGACTGCCGGTCGGAGTGTCGCCGCCGCCGACCGCGCCCGCCTGCCCCGACTGCCCGGCCGTGCCCGACTGCCCGGCCGTGCCCGCCTGCCCGGCCGTGCCCGCCTACCCGGCCGGACGCGGCGGGAGCGTGCCGACGTTCGTCGGCAGCGGGTACGCCGCCGGGTCCACCGGCCCCGGCAGCCCCGTCGCCGGGCGGGCGGGCGCCGCCGGGTCGACGGCGGACGGTTGCGCGGGCGGGGCCGCCACCTGGCTGAACGGCACCCCCGGCGGAGCCTGCACAGGCGCCGGACGCCCGGCCGCCAGCGGTCCGCGTCCCGCGCCACCGCAGGGCGCCGCCGCCTCCAGCCCCTCCGGGCTCTCGGTGCCGGGCCGGTTGCCGCCGAAGCAGTTGGCGGGATCGGCCGAGGCCAGGACGAGGTCCGCGCCGTTGCCGTCCACCTGGTTGCCCTCGACCCGGTTGCCGCTCGCCGGGTGGCCCGCCGGATCGGTGACGATCACCCCGGCCGCGCGGTTGCCCCGGACGAGGTTGCGCTCCACCCGGTTCGCCGTGCCGCCGCCGATCCCGATCCCGATGCCGAAGCCCCCGTCCGCCTGCTGCGGAGTGTCGGCGGCGTTGTTGTCGACGACCACGTTGCCCGCGATCACCGCGCCGTGCTGCGGGGCCAGGGCCTCCAGGTCGTTGGAGTTGATCGTGACGCCGACCCGGTTCCCGGCCACCCGGTTACCCAGGATCGACAGGCCGTCCGAGGCGTTGGTCAGTTCGACACCCACCGCGTTGCGTTCCACCGTGTTGCCGCGCACCAGGGTGTCGCAGGGCTTGCACTGGCCGACGTAGATACCGGAGTCGGCGTGCCCGGAGGCGTAGGAGTCCTCGATCACGCCGCCGCGCGCGTCGAACGCGTAGATGCCGTACAAACCGTTGTCGTACGCCGTGACCCCGGTCGCCCGGAAGCCCTGGACGGGCGGGAACCGGGCGGTGTCCAGCGGATCGTACGCCGAGCCGCCCGCGCCGCGCTGCTGCAGCTTCTCGTCCGTGACGCCGGTGAACAGCACGCCGTTGGCCAGGTAGTGGTGCACGGTGAGGTTCTCCACCACCGAGCCGGGGCCGGTGACGGTGATGCCGTTGGCCAGCTTGAGCCCGCCGTCGAGGACCACGGCGGAGCGGTCGGTCCCGCGCAGTACCAGGTTGCTCCTGGTCACGCGCACGCTCTCGCGGTACGTGCCCGGGCCGATCAGCACCGTGTCCCCTTCGCGCGCGACGTCCACGGCCCGCTGGACGGTGGGGAAGTCCTCCGGCACCCGCACCACGGTGCCGGCCGGGTGCGCGGCGTCGGCGGAGTCCGATCCGCCGGAGGAGCACCCGCTGGCCGTCCCGGCGGCCAGCGCCACCACTACCGCAAGAGTCAACTGACGAACACGAAACGTGATTTGCATAGGACGTGTTCTATCGTCTCCAATAGGGCGCATGCCCACCGAACCGGAGAACGCGCCGCCGGATTTCGCTTCTCCGGAGAACACGCCGACATCGGGCCCGCCGCCGTCGGACCCGCCCGCCGGTCCGTCCGCGAGCGGTCCCGGGCGGCGCCGCGCACTGCTGGCGGTGGGGGCGGTACTGGCCGCCGGCTTCGGCGCGGCGGCCGGTGAACTGGCGCCCGGCGGCTCGGTGTTCGGTGGCTCGCTGCTCGGCGGGTCCACCGGCTCCGGCCGACCCCCGGCGCGTGGCGTCGGCGCGCCGCCTCCGGAGGCCGCGATCCCCTTCCACGGAGTCCGCCAGAGCGGACTGACGGGCCCTCAACTCGCCACGACCCGGCTGCTCGCCTTCGACCTGCCGTCGAACTCCCCGGTCGCCGACCGCACGGCCCTCCGCACCGTGCTCGCCGAGTGGACCGGCCTCCTCGCCGCCACGGCGGCGGGCACGCCGCCGGACCCGCGACTGCGGGGCGATGACGGTCCGCCCCGGACCGCCTCGCTGGTCGGTCTCGGCCCGGCGCTCGCCGCCAGGCTGTCCCTCGCCGTGCCCGGCGGCCTGGCCGAGCCGCCGGTCTTCCCCGGCGACCGCCTCGACCCGGCGCGCGGCGGCGGCGACCTGTTGCTCCAGCTCTCCGCCGCCGACCCCTGGACGCTCGCCGTCCTCACCGAACTCGCCGGTGCGGCGGCCCACTCCGCCGGCGCCCTGCCCCGCTGGTCGCAGTCCGGATTCCTGCCCCCGACCCGGCCGGGCGTCACCCCGCGCAACCTGTTCGGATTCAAGGACGGCACCGCCAACCCGGACGAGGACGCCGCCCGGCAGTGGGTCTGGGGTCCGCCCGGCCCGCACGAGAACGCCACCGTCCTGGTCTACCGGCGGATCCGGATGGACACCGCCGCCTTCGCGGCCCTCCCCACCGAGGGGCAGGAGGCCGCGATGGGCCGCCGCGTCGGCGACGGCGCCCCGCTGACCGGCGCCGCCGAGCGCGACGAGCCCGACCTCTACGCCAAGCACCCGGACGGCGCCTACGTCATCCCGGCCACCGCGCACGTCCGGCTCACCGGTCCCCGCCTCGACGGCGGTGCCCGGATGCTCCGCCGCGGCTACAGCTACGACGACGCCCCGGACGACCGGGGGCTGCTCTTCGCCGCCTTCGTGCGCGACACCGCCCAGTTCACCCGGGTGCAGAGCCGTCTCGCCGAACGCGACGCCCTCAACCCCTTCCTCGCCCACACCGCCTCCGCCGTGGCCTACATCCTCCCCGGCGCCCCGCCGGGGACCGTCCTCGGCGAGCGGCTCTTTATCTGACGATCCGTCATGACACATTCTGCGAAGACCCCTTGGGGATCCCGCGCACTGTCGTCCCCACTCCTGGGGTCGCCGCCGCCGCTCCCGGCTCCCGAGGCCGGGGGATCTCGCCGTTCTCCGGCCGGCGGGCCGTCGGTGCGCCAGGATGTAGGCCGACGAACGCGGATGGCGGGGTTGGGGGTTGTGAGTGAGCCGGGACCACGAACAGGCGGCCGGAGCGGACAGCGGTGTGGTGAACCGGGTGGACGACCGGACAGGGCCCCGGCCGGACAGCCGGGTCGAGACCCGGCCGGAAGGCCGCGTGGACAGCCGGTCGGACAGCCGGGTGGACAACCGGATGACCGGCGGCACCGTGCACGGCACCGTCGTGCAGACGGGCCGCGCCGACATCACCCTGCGGTTGTCCGACCCGGCGGGGCCGGCCGCCCTGGCGGTGACCGTCACCCCGCCGCTGGGGCTGCGCGACCCCGGCCGCCCCCTGCGCGGACGTGAGGGGACCCTGGAACGCCTGGAGGCCGAACTCGCCGCCGACTCCGGCGCCGAGGGCCGGCTGCTGGCCCTGTGCGGCATGGGCGGCTGCGGCAAGACCGCCATCGCCCTGGAGATCGCCGCCCGCCGCAGCGCCGCCGGCTGCCGGGTGTGGTGGGTCGAGGCCCGCAACGGTCCCGCCCTGGAGGCCGCCCTGCGCGCCGTCGCCCGCCAGGCCGGTGCGAGTCAGGAGGAACTGGAGCGCGGCGACACCGCCGACCTGGTCTGGTTCCGGCTGGCCCGCCTGGACACCCCGTGGCTGCTGGTCGTCGACAACGCCGACGACCCCGCCCTGCTCGACGGCCCCGGCTCGCTGGCCGCCGGCACCGGCTGGATCCGGCCCGCCACCGGCCCCGGCGCCGTCCTGGTCACCACCCGCGACAGTGACCGCGCCACCTGGGGCCCGGTCGCCCGGCTCCACCTGCTGCGGCCGCTGACCGGCGGCCGGCTCGACGCCGCCGCCCGGATCCTGCGCGACCACGCCCCCGCGAGCGCCGGCACAGCCACCGAGGCGCACCTGCTCGCCGCCCGCCTGGGCGGCCTCCCGCTCGCCCTCCGCCTGGCCGGTACCTACCTCGACCTGGCGAACCGGACCCCGCCGCCGTTCCGGGCCCCCGCCACCCCGACCACCTACACCGGCTACCGGCGGGCCTGGGAGGAGGGCCTGGACCGGCTGGACCCGGGCCACCTCCTCGCCCGGACCTGGGCCATGTCGGTCGCGTTGCTCGAACAGCGCGGCCACGCCCACACCCGCGGCCTGCTCGAACTCCTCGCCGCCTTCGCCGACGCCGACCTCCCCTACACCCACCTCCTCACCCCCGACCGCCTCGCCGACGCGGGCCCGCTCGCCGCCCTCGACGGGCCCGCGATCTGGCAGCACCTGACCGCCCTCTCGGCGCTCGGCCTGGTCGAACTCCTCGAACCCGCCCCCGGAACGCCCGCCGTGCTGCGGATGCACCCCCTCGTCCGGGATGCCTCGCGCACCGCCGGGACGACGGCTGTCGCAGCCGGGATCGTGACCACGACAGCGCTCACCGACGCGCTGGGGGACGACACGGACCCCGCGGTCGCGGCGGCCTGGCGATCGCTCGCTCCGCACATCCTGCACGTCTTCGAGCGGGCCGACCTCGCCGCTCTCGCCGATCCGGCCCTGCTGGACCTCACGCTGGCCACGAACATGGCCGGCCGCCAGCTCCTCACCGACGGCCTCCAGGCCCGGGCCCGGACGGTGCTGGAAGCCGTCTGCGCCGCGACCCGCGAACACCTGGGAGACGACCACCCCCACACCCTGGCCACCCGGCACAATCTCGCGCTGGTCCTGCGCGAGCTGGGGGAACTCACGTTCGCCCGCGCCGAGTTCGAGGCGGTTCTCGATGCCAGACGGAACCTGCGCGGTGACACGCACACCGCGACCCTCAACACCCGCCACGAACTGGCCCTGCTGCTCCGCACCCAGGGGAGACTGGACGAGGCCCGGGCCGAGCTCGAAGCCGTACTGGTCGTCCGGCGGGACGGGTTGGGGGAAGCCGATCCGAACACCCTGGTCACGCGGCACGAACTCGCCTGCGTGCTGCACGATCAGGGGGACCTCGACCGGGCCCGGGCCGAGTTCGAGGCCGTGATGGCGGGCTGGCGGGGACAGCTCGCGGACGACCACCCCCATCTGCTGGTCACCCGGCACGAGCTCGCACGTGTGCTGCACAACCAGGGGGAACTGGTCCGCGCCCTCGCGGAGTTCGAGGCCGTGATGGCGGGCTGGCGGGGACAGCTCGCGGACGACCACCCCCATCTGCTGGTCACCCGGCACGAGCTCGCGCGCGTGCTGCACAACCAGGGGGAACTGGCCCGTGCCCGCGAGGAGTTCGAGACGGTCCTCGCCGTCGAACGGGAGCGGCTGGGCGACACGCACCCCAGCACTCTCCTCACCCGGTACAACCTCGCCCTTCTACTGCGCGACCAGGGCGAGTTGACGCAGGCCCGGGCCGAGCTGGAGGCGGTCCTCGCCGTCGAGACCGAGCGGCTGGGGCCGGACCACCCGGACACCGAATTCACGCGCCGGAACCTGGACGGTGTACTGCGCCGGCTCGGGGAGCTCCGGGGCCGCGACCCGGCGCCGTGACTCGGGCCGCGGCTGGGGTCCGCGACTCGGGTCCGCGACTCCGGGCCGTGGCGCGCCGGTCGGGCCCGGCCGCGCGGACTCAGCGGGCCAGCACTTCGATCCCGTGGACGGCGTTCCGCGCGCCGCCGGGCGGCTGCACGCGGCCCCGGGCGTCGGTGGCCCGGCAGCGGATCAGGTGCCGTCCGGGGGCGAGCGCGCAGGGCAGGGTGAACCGCTGCCAGACGGGCTGCGGGCCGCGCGGCTCCAGCCGGGCCGGCTGCCAGCCGGCGTCGTCGACGGCGACCTCCACCGCGACCACCGGGTCGAAGCCCCAGGCCCGGCCGGTCACCTGGAACGGCCCGGCCGGGACGGCGTCCCCCTCGCCCGTCCCGACCAGCCTGCTGTTGACCTCGACCTCCCGCACCGGTCGAGGCGCGCCGCCACCCGGCGGGACCCGGGTGTAGAGGCGGGTGGTGAAGAGGTGCTCGGGCCGGCGGTCGGCCAGGACGAGGCGGGTCAACCACTTGACCGAGTTGGTGCCGAAGAACCGGGGGACCACCGCGCGTACCGGGAACCCGTGCTCCCTCGGCAGCGGCGCGCCGTTCACGGTATCGGCGAGCAGCACCTCCGCGCGGGCCACCTCCAGCGGCAGGTCCTTGAGGTACGCCACGCCCTGCTCGCCCGCGAACGCGCCCCGGTCGGCGCCCTCCAGCCAGAGGTGACGGGCCTGCGGGCGAACGCCGACCAGGTCCAGCACGGCGGACAGCGGCACCCCGGACCAGGCGAGGTTGGCGACGGCGCGGGTCGGCAGGTCCGGGTGGACGGGGTTGCCGTAGCACTCGTGGAAGGCGGTGAGGTCCGCGCGCGGCAGTCCGCGCAGGGCTCGCAGGCCCAGTCGCTGCGGCCGGTCCACCAGTCCCTCGACGCTCAGCGTCCAGGCGGCGGCGTCGAGTTGGGGTGGCGGCCCGAGGTGGCTGCGGCGGAAGAGCTGCCCGACGGGGGTGAGGAAGGCGTCGGGGACGTTCGGATCGGTGGGCGCTGCCCGCATGCGGGCTCCCTCTGTCGTCGGGCGGCCCGGGGGACCGGGAGGGCGGAACGGCTCCACCCCCGAACGGTCCGTGTACCCCGGCCGCCGCCCACCGATGCGGGGTGCGCCGTGCCGCCCTCGGCGGCCCGCCGCGCCCTCCGCCGCGCCCTCGTCGCCCCTGCGGCCAGGCGCCCGTGAGCGCCCTGGCACGAGGGCCGGGGCCGCCGCCCGACGGCGGTGACCCCGGCCGTTCCGTGACTCTTCGTCGGTCCGTCAGCCGGCGTGGGCGCGCAGGACACTGTCGGCGTCGTCGACGACGTCGGGCGTGGCGAGGGCCTGGGCGCCCGCGTGGAGGCGGAGCGTGGTGCGGGCCAGGCGTTCGCCCTGGTAGCGGGCCGCCGCGAGGGTGGGGGCGTCGGGGCCGTCCTCGGAACTGCCGGTCGAGGAGGTGCCGTAAGGGTTGCCGCCGGCCGCGAACACGACCGGGTCGGTGTAGCCGGGCGGGACGATCAGGGCGCCCCAGTGGTAGAAGACATTGGACAGCGACAGGATCGTGGCTTCGGTCCCGCCGTGCCGGTTGAACGCGGCGGTGAAGACCGTCACCGGTTTGTCCGCGAGCCGTCCCTCCTCCCAGAGCCCGCTGGCCTGGTCGATGAACTGCTTGAGCTGCGCGGCCGGCGCGCCGAAGCGCGAGGGTGTGCCGAACGCGAAGGCGTCCGCCCACGCCAGATCGTCCAGGGTGGCCTCCTCCAGAGCCGCGGTGGCGTCGGCGTGCTGCCGCCAGCGCGGATTCCGGTCTATCGCGCTGTCGGGCGCGAGTTCGGCGACCCGCCGCAGCCGGACCTCGGCCCCGGTGGAGGCCGCTCCTTCGACGACCGCCTGCGCGAGCGCGTGCACGGTACCTGTGGCGCTGTAGTGGATGACTGCGACCTTGACGGTCATGTCCCTCTCCCGGCCTGTCGATCGGTAATCGGTTGTGCGGATGATGTTATGGGCACAACGGGATCACCGGGGAGGGTGCCGGAAGTGGTTCCGGTCCCGTCCTCCGCCCGGCCGCCTTCCGGTCCTCCGGTCGTCGCCTCAGGTGCCGCAGGCCGGGAGCAGCAGCAGTCGCTCGGGGTCGAACGGAACCCAGACCGGGGTCTCGCCCCGGCCCAGCGCCCGGACACGGCACCAGGCTCGGGAACCGGTGGACGGTCGCCACCAGCCATTGATCCGGCCCACCGTCCACGTGCCGTCCGCGCGATTGATCTGGACCGGCTGGTACGCGGGCTCGACCTCGTGCTCGGGCGGCTGCCACCCCGCTCCGTCGGCCGGGCCGGTGGTGCGGGCCGGGCCGGTGCTGCCGCTGGTGCGGGTGTCCCGGTACGGACGGTCTGCCATGTCTCCCCCTGCTGGCTGCGGCGTGGGTCGTGGGAGAGATTCTACAGATCTGTAGAAGTTCATGGGGCTCTCGGGGCGAACCCGGTGCGTGGCGTCGGTCGGACATGCGGTTGGGTGGCCGGGTGCGGCTCCGGGACGGGGACACACGCCCGGTTCGCCGCATCCGGACAAGGATGTGGTGGTTGCCACGGATGTGGACGCTAAATGCAGGGGGAAACATGGCCGACGGGTGGGACGGCGCACTACTGCTGGGACTTCTGGTACTGGTGGGGTCGTCCGTGCAGCGGCTGGCGGGCATGGGTTTCGCGCTCGTCTGCGGACCGGCCCTGGTCCTGCTCCTGGGGCCGGGCGACGGCGTGACCCTGTCCAACTGCGCCGCCGGCGTCATCAGCGCGATCGGCCTGGCCGACACCTGGCGCGAGGTCCGGCTGCTCCGGATGCTGCCGCTGATGGCGGCCGCCGCCTGCACCGTTCCGATGGGAGCCTGGGTCGCCGACCGGATACCGCCGCCGGCCCTGCTGATCGGCATCGGACTGCTGGTCACCGCGGCGGCCCTGCTGGTGATCCGGGGGATCCGCGCCGCCTCACTGCGCGGCGTCCGGGGTGCCGTGGCGGCGGGCGCGGCGAGCGGATTCATGAACGCCGCCGCCGGCGTCGGCGGCCCGGCCGTGTCGCTCTACGCCGTCAACACGGGCTGGACCGCCCGGGAGTTCGTGCCGAACGCCCAGCTCTACGGAGTCGTCGTGAACCTCTTCTCGATCGCCGCCAAGGGAGTCCCGCACCTGGCCGCCCCCGCCTGGTCCACGACGGCGGCCGGAATCGTCCTCGGCGCCGGGGCCGGCCGGATGCTGTCGAACCGCGTCCCGGAACGCGCCGCCCGCCGCGTCGTGCTGACCCTGGCCCTGGCCGGTGGGCTGGTCACCCTCGGCAAGGGACTCATCGTCCCTTGGTCGTAGGGTCGTAGGCTCACGTCCCAGCGGCCCACCTCCCCGGTCCTCCGGGCTGGCGGAATACCCGACCTCTCCGCTCTCGGGGGCGGGTTGGCACGTGTCGCAGCCGCCCCGAGGTGTCCGTGCTCCGGGTCTTCCGCGGCCCGGCCTGCCGCACGGCGGTGAGCGGCCACCCCCGCCGGGCGCGGCTCGGGCACCGGTCCTGGGAGTCCCAGTGCGGGTGACAGAGGCGAACACTCGGATTCGGGGACCTCGACGGCAGCGGATTCCCCACTTGCCGCCGGGCGGGAAGGCCCCGCCGCTTGCTCGGGAACAGCGGTAGGACGCCCGTCCTGGCCATGTTCATAGCCCGCTGCGCAGGACCCAGACGCTGCCTTCCCATCGGGCACTGGCCGGATTGCGCGGGCTCATCAGGCTGCCCCGCTCGAGCTCCGCGTCCGCCGCGAGCCCAGGACGAGCAGAGATCTCGCTCGCCCTGACCGCCTGATTCATGATCCGGATCGACCCCGTTGACCACTTCATGTCCGCCGTTCGCGGCTGCATCGTTACGTCTCTGGCACGTCCACACGATCGCAGGCCGGTCCGAGGAACGCGAGCGTATTCCCTGCCCCCATCAGGCAGGGCCGCGAGGCCGGCATCACGAGTTCAAGTTCAGTATCTCCAACTTGCTTGGAAGAGTTGAGGGTTCAGCGAAGCCGCTATGGTGCTCCGACGCGTTCTGTATATCGTGGGGACGAACGGGGTCGTCGATCGCGGACCTCGTGACCGATGGGCCTTCCGCTGAGGGGGATGCGGCCCCCGTCACGCGGGTCCCGGGCAAAGGGGATTTCTCGTGGACCGTGAGGTCGGACGTGGTAGCGGAGTTGATCGAGGGATCGCGATCTCTGTTGTCGGCGGCCTGCGGCGGGTGACCCGTCCCCTGCACCCTGGGCTGCGACCCTACATGTGCGGCCTCACCGGCTTCTCCCACCTGGCCCCGCCCTACCAGGTCCGGATGGTTCCGACCGGTCACGTCGTTCTGCATGTCAACCTGGCCGAGCCGTTCAGCCAGATCCGCCGCCTCGGAATGCCGGGCCCGGGTACCGGCCGGATCGGTTCGGCGGTGGTCGGTATGGAGGACCGGCCCGCCTGGTGTGTCCATCCAGGGGGTCGGCAAGAGGTGATCCGACTGGAGTTCACACCGCTCGGTGCCTACCGGCTACTGGCCATGCCCATGAACGAGTTGACCAACCTCGTGGTCAAGTTGGACGACGTCCTGGGCCCGGAGGCCGGTGAGCTGGTGGAGCGTCTGGTGTCCGCCTGTGGCTGGGCCGCCAGGTTCGACCTGCTGGACGCCGTGCTGCTGGCCCGGCTTGGCCGCAGCCCGGAGCCCGCACCCGAGGTCGAACACGCGTGGCGTCTGCTCTCCGGCTCAGCCGGCGCGGTCCCTATCGCCCGACTTGCCGACGAGGTGGGCTGGAGCCACAGGCACCTGGTCCGCCGGTATACCGAACAAGTCGGGCTCACACCGAAGACCTCGGCCCGGGTCCTCCGGTTCCGTCGCGCCACAGAGCTTCTCTCCCGCAAACCCGTGGACCTCGCCGCGATAGCCGCCAGCTGCGGCTACTACGACCAGGCCCACCTCACCCGGGAGTTCCGAGCCCTGGCCGGCCTCACCCCCGGCCGGGTGGCCGGCGCCACCCGCCTGGGGGACGAGGCTTTCGACCTCTAGGGCGAGGTCAAATTCGTCCAAGCCAACCCCGTCTCCTTCACGCTACGTTCGAGGGCGCGGTCGGCGCCGACCGGAGCGCATCCGGTCGCGCCACCGGCTCCGTTCGATCAATCGTGACCTAGGGGGGAACACGATGGATGTGACACAGACGGTGGAAGCGGCCATTCCAGCTCTGCTCGCGATCGCGGGCCCGGTCCTGGCGGGGGCCGAGGAGGCGGTGACCCAGACCAGCGCCAGCCTGGGGCGGCGCCTTTTGGAACGGCTGTTCAGGCTGAGGTCCGGCGACGTCGTGCCGACCCCGGCGGAGCCCCTGCCGATGGAGGCCCAGCAACTGGTCAGGGAAGCCGTCCGGCAGGCCGTCCTTCAGGACCCGGTTCTGCTGGAGAGGCTCGAATCGCTGGTGCAGCGCGCGCATGTACTCAACGTCGGCCAGGGCGTGGCAATGGTGACCAACCACGGTCCCGTCACGCTCAACTTCTCCCGGAGCAACTGAGTTGGCCCGGGGGGACCCCGGCCCGGCAAGCGGCTACCAGGTGGAGCAGGGCGCCGCCTTCAATAACAACTACGGCCCGGTCCAGATCTACCACAACACCGTCAAGTACCTTTCGGTCCACTGGGGCAAGTTGCTGGGCGGGGTGACCGTGCTGCTTGTACTGGTCGGCGCCGTCTGGGGCGGCTGGCACTGGCGGGAGGCCAACCGGGACCTCGACATCACCTCCGCGGCGCAGCTCGAAGGCGATCGCCCGACCCCGGTCGAAGGGGTGCTCACCCTCCGGCTCGACGGCCCGCCGAAGCGCAGTCATCTGCGGCTCACCCTGACGCTGGCCGAAGGCCAGCCGAAGAGCCAACTGTGCCTGCCGGATGCCTTCGTCGAGATCCGCTCGGACGACGGAACGGACGCGGCGGCTACTGCGCTCAAGGCGAAGCAGGTCGCCGACGCACTGAACGGGAAGCCGGTGATCGTCCCTCTCGTCTCCGGCAGCGGTCGACCCCGCCTATTGCTGTTGTTGAGGGCCGGCACGGGGTGCCGCCTCGATGTCGGTGTTGCGCGGATGGTTCTCACCAACGATTAGGGGAATGTGGTGCGGGGGAACGGCGGGCTGCTCCTTGCGGGTGTGCTGGTCGGGCTGTTGTCGCTGAGCGGCTGCTCGGATCAGCAGAAGTCGATGTTCGACCAGGAGATCATCCACGTGGGGATCAAGAACAACCAGCCGGGCACCAGCATGCTGAACTCGAACCACAACTGGGAGGGCTTTGACGTCCAGATCGCCAATCAGATCACCAAGGCGCTCGGGTCGACCCCCTTCTTCAACGACGTGGCCTCGGCCCAGCGGGAGGCGGTGCTCATCAGCCATGCCGACGACCTTGTGATCGCCACCTACTCGATCACACCGGCCAGGATGGATCTGGTCCACTTCATCGGGCCGTACGCGGTCACCCAGCAGGGCTTCATGGTTCGGGCGGAGAATGCCCAGATCGACAGCCTGGAAGGGTTCAGGGAGAAGACGGTCTGCAGCTGGACGGGCACAACATCGCTGGAAGAGCTCCGTATTCTGGCAAAGAGTGGTTTCCTCCGCGTAATCGAGAAGTCGGACGTGGAGCAGTGTCGGGAGGAACTGATGGCCGACCGGGCCTTCGCGGTGTCCACCGACCAGTTGCTACTCTACGGAATAGCCGAGAGCGACCCCAGATTGAAAGTCGTCCCGAAGGTCACCGTAGGAACGAAGAACTACTACGGGGTGGGAATCCGCAAGAACCGCCAGGAGGATTGCAGGCGGATCAGGGACTTCCTCAGGCAATACGTGGTCGGCAGCGACTGGGTTCGTGATCTGAGGACCGCCATTCCCGGAATCGACAATCCCGAGGACTTCCGTCCGAACCCATTGGACACCGCGCGGTTCTCCTGCGTCGACAAGGTCGACTGAGCCGCCCGTGGGCAACGGGCCAGCTGGGCGACGGTGGCTCTTGCCCTGGCATCTTGATCCTGGCAGATCGACCGGCTGTGAGGGCCGTCACGACGGCGGCCAACTCGCTCCACCGGCCGCGTGGTGCCGCCGGGGGTCGGGGTGGATACGCGGGAGGAGGCGGAGCTCGGCCACTCTCGTGGGCGTCCTCGTCTGACGGAATGTTGCTCATCGGCACCCGGGTCGAGTCGAAGAGATGATGACACGCCGGCGAAGCGAACATGGCCGGATCCGGAGCCGGGCCGGACAGGGCGAGGGGGCCGACTGCGACGACGATGGCCACGAGGGCCCGCTTGCGGATGCTCATGACCCCGTAGCAGTTCTGAGCCCGACGTGGTCACGGGGCGGTGGGCCGCGTCGACTCCGAGCGCCGGCTCGCCACCGCCGACTGGCTCAGCTGCTGCACCAAGCGGCGACGCGCGCGGCCGGGTGGCCCGGCGGGGTGGGCCGGTGGGGTCGGGTCGGTAAGACTGTGCTCGTGCAGATTCGAATCGAAGCCGTCGACCTTCCCGGCCGTTCCTGCCCCGGCGGGCCGGATGCTCCCGACCTCCTCGACGTGCATGTGGCCGTTCAACGGCGCGAGCGGCCCGGCGAACTGATCGGGCTCCACCCCGGTGACGCGGCCTCGGCCGTGTGGACGCTGGAGTGTACGGCGAGTCCGCTGGACGGGGGCGTCGACCTCAAGGGTCCCTATGTGCAGGGGCGGCCCGGGCAGCGCTTCGTCTACCTGGTGTGGGGGAACGTCGATCCGGCGGGCGGGTTCACCATGTTCCGGCGGGCGAAGCTGATGTTCGACGGGGTGGACGCCGGGATTCTCGCCGAGGCGGTGGCCGCCGGGCGGCTGGTCGGCCGGCTCGGGCTGACGGACGTCAAGGGGCTGCCGCTGTGCGCGGCGGTCCGTCCGCCGATGGTGACCTGGTCCGCGGAGCCCGCCTGACCGTCACGGTGGCCCCGGAGGACGGCCCTTGGGGGCTCATGGGGCCGGGGGTCTTACGGCGCGCACATACCGGGGTGGGGTATGGTGCCGCCATGTGTCGCCGCCCGGACGCCGAAGCCTCCCCGCACGGGCCCGCCGCCCGGACCGGGGCGGCCGGGCGCCGGTACCGGGACCGCCGCCGTTGGACGGGGGCGGCCGTCGTGCTGCTCCTGCTGACGGCCCTCGGGCTGATCGGCCACCACTCCCTGCCGGTGGGCGTGACACCGGCCTCGCACGGCCGGGTGGTGATGGCGCACGACGCGGCGGCGCATGAGCTGGCAGCGCATGAGCCGACGGCGCACGGCACCCCTGGCGTGACCGCCGGCGTGCCCGTCGTCGGCGCTCCCGTTCGGGCCTGTGCCGAACACCGGGTCTGCTCCTCGACCGTCCCCGCGCGCGGCGCGGCTCCCGTCGCCCCGCCCGCGGTCGCCCTCCTCGCGCCGCGACTCCCCGACCCGGCGCCGCACCCGGCCGCCGCCCGGCCCGGCCTTCCCTGGCCGGGCGCACCGCCCCCCGACCTCGACGTCCTCTCCGTCGCGCGCAGATAGGCGCCCCCGGCGGCCGGGAGCCGGAATGCCCGCCCCCGCCGCCGAGCGGCCCCGTCCCCGGCACGGCCGGAAACCGTGCCACCACGCGCGCACACCCGAGAGATCTCGATGCCCGAATTGACCGTCAACCGTCGTTCCCTCCTGCTCGCCGGCCTCGGCGCCGCCGGCGCCGGCCTGCTCGCCGCCTGTTCCGACAAGCCCGCGCCGCCGCCGCTCGTCGACCCCTCCGGAACCTCCGTCGCCCGGGCCGAGTCCGCCCGGCGCGGCACCGGCCGGGAGCGGCCCGTCACCGTCACCGCGACGGCCGACACCGTCGACCTGGGCGGCGGGACCACCGCCCGGACCTGGACCTTCGGCGCTCTGCCGGGCGCCCCGGTCCGCACCACGGCCGGGGACACCCTGGTCGCCACCCTCAACAACCACCTGCCCGACCCGACCTCCCTCCACTGGCACGGCCTGGCGCTGCGCAACGACATGGACGGCGTGCCCGCGGTCACCATGCGGCCGGTCGCTCCGGGCGGCAGCTTCACCTATCGCTTCGTCACCGACCGGCCGGGCACCTACTGGTTCCATCCGCACGTCGGGGTCCAGCTCGACCGGGGCCTGTACGCGCCGCTGATCGTCGAGGACCCGCGAGAGCCGCTCGGGTACGACGAGGAGTGGGTGGTGGTGCTGGACGACTGGCTCGACGGCGTCACCGGTACGCCCGACCAGGCGTTCGCCGAGCTCCGCCGGGGGATGGGCGGCGGTGGCTCCGGCGGTCACGACATGAGCGGGATGTCCGGCCACGCCATGGGCGGCGGAGCCGGGCCCGGCGGCACCGGCGCCGGCTCCGGCTCCGGCTCCGGCTCCGGCTCCGGCAAGGGCAATGGCCCCAACAACGGAGACAAGGACGGCGGCGGTGCCGGGTCCTTCATGCTCATGGGTGCCACCAGCCCGCTGCTCGGCGGCGATGCCGGGGACGTCCGCCACCCGCACCACCTGGTGAACGGCCGGATCGCCGCCGACCCCGAGGTGCGCCGTTCGGAGCCGGGCCGCCGGGTGCGGCTGCGGATCGTCAACGCCGGTGCCGACACCGCCTACCGCCTCGCCCTGGGCGGCCACCGGCTGACCGTGACCCACACCGACGGCTACCCCGTCCGCCACGAGGAGGTGGACGCCCTGCTGATCGGGATGGGCGAGCGATACGACGTCCTGGTCACCCTCCGGGACGGCGTCTTCCCGCTGACCGCGCTCGCGGAGGGGAAGGACGCCGTCGGGCGGGCCCTGGTCCGCACCGGCGCGGGCGAGGCGCCGGCCGCCGGGTTCCGCCCCGCCGAGCTGAACGGCCGGATCCTCGCCGCCGGCGACCTGCGGGCGGCGGACGAGGTCGGGCTGCCGAGGCGGACGGCCGACCGGACCCATCGGATCGAACTGACGGGAGGAATGGCCAGGTACGACTGGGCGCTGAACGGGCGCGCCTTCGACATGGCCGACCCGGCCGCGCGCCCGTTCCTCGTCGGCAGCGGCGAGCGGGTGCGGCTGGAGTTCGTCAACCGGACCGACATGTGGCACCCCATGCACCTGCACGGCCACACCTTCCAGGTGGGTGACGGCGGTCCGCGCAAGGACACCGTGATCGTGCTGCCCGGGCGGACGGTGGTCTGCGACTTCGAGGCGGACAACCCGGGCCGGTGGATGGCGCACTGCCACAACGCCTACCACGGCGAGGCCGGGATGACGGGGCTGCTCGCCTACCGGGGCTGACCCGGGTCCGGCGCCCGGGTCGGCCCCGGATCCCGGACCCCCGGGGGCGGGCGGAGCGCCCGCCCCCGGGGAAGCGCCCGCCGGGGTCAGTCCCGCCGC
Source organism: Kitasatospora sp. NPDC094019 (assembly GCF_044764505.1). Classification (NCBI taxonomy): domain Bacteria; kingdom Bacillati; phylum Actinomycetota; class Actinomycetes; order Kitasatosporales; family Streptomycetaceae; genus Kitasatospora; species Kitasatospora sp. NPDC094019. The sequence goes on along the minus strand of NZ_JBIWIF010000003.1, from coordinate 13,307 downwards.
ACCACGATCGTGCACAGGCGCTTGGTGGCCCGGGTGAGCGCGACGTACAGGTCACGGTCGCCGCCGCGCCGGGCCGAGGCGATGGCGTCCGGATCGAGCACGACGGCGGTGTCGAACTCCAGGCCGCGCGCCTCGGCGGCCGGGACCAGCCGGGCGAATTGGTCCGCGCCCGCCGCGACGAGCGCGTCCACCGAACCGTCCGGGCAGACCACGCCGATGAGTTCGCCGGGGTGGGCGGCCGACTGTTCGCGCAGTTCGGCGAGCAGGGTGTCCATCAGCCCGGCGCGCGAGGTGTCGCGGCTGCGCGGCGCCTCGCCGTGCCGGATCGAGCCGATCGGGGCCTGGTCCGGCGCGATCCGGGCCAGCAGCTCGCGGGTGGTGGCGAGGATCTCCTCGGTGGTCCGGTAGCTGACGGTCAGTGTGCGCAGGTCGAAGCGGCCTCCGAGGTGGGGGTCCAGCGCCTCGTGCCAGCCGCGCGCCGTGGTGGCGGGGCCGGCCTGGGCGAAGTCGCCGACCAGGGTCATCGACCGGGCCGGGCACCGCCGCAGCACCGTGCGCCACTGGAGCGCGGTGAACTCCTGCGCCTCGTCCACCACCACATGGCCGAACGTCCGCGCAGGCGGGCCGTCCAGCAGCGCGGCCGCCTCGTCCAGCAGCGACAGGTCCGCGTCGGTCCACGGTGTGCCCGGGGTCCGCAGCAGGACGAGGTGCTCCTCGGTGGTGAACCCCGGCAGCCGCGCGGCCAGCGTCCCGAGGTCCCCGAGCAGGGCGTCCACGACCGTGCCGGGCGTGAGGCGCGGCCACAACTCCTCGACCGTGCGCTCGACCAGGGTGTCGTCGTTCAGGGCGGCCCGCATCGCGTCCGCGTCGAACTCCACCCCGCCGTCGCCCGGTTCGGCCTCGATGCCGAGGTTGCGCAGGTCCGCCCCGGTGGCCCGGTCGAGGTCGAGGCCGGTCAGCTCGGCGACCTCGGCGTCGATCCGCTCCAGCGTCTCGGCGGCCTCGCGGGCCAGCTCCCTGGTCACCGCGTCGACCAGCATCTCCTTGAACAGCCCGCGGGCCCGGTGGTGCGGGAGACCGCCCACCAGGGCGGCGTCACGAGTCCGGGCGACCTCCGCCTCGCCCAGACGGACGTCGTCCTGCCCGACCCGTACGGCGAACTCCCCGCCGGGCGCCTGTCGTTCGCGCACCGTCGCCGCCAGGGCGTCGACGAAGGCCAGGTCCCCCTTGAGCCTGGCCGCCTCCGGCCGCTCGACGGCGGCACCGGATGCGGCACCGGATGCGGTTGCGGGGGCGGGACCGGTCCCGGTTCCGTACGGCCCGTCGGTCCGGTCCGGCTCGTGTCCGACGCCCGCCCCGTTCTCCCCGCCGAGCGTGGTCAGTTCGGCGCAGGTCGCGAGGACGACGTCGTTCTCGCCGAGCGACGGCAGCACGTGCGAAATGTATTCCAGGAAACGGGCGTTGGGCCCCAGCACCAGTACGCCCCGCTCGGCGGCCTTCGGGAAGGCGTAGAGCACGTAGGCGGCGCGGTGCAGCGCGACCACCGTCTTCCCGGTGCCGGGACCGCCCTGGACCACGGTGACGCCGCGGTGCTGGGAGCGGACGATCGCGTCCTGCTCGGTCTGGAGGGTGGCCACCGCGGTGCCCATCCGGCCGGTGCGGCGGGCCTGGAGCGCGGCCGTGAGCGGGCCGTCGCCGACGACGTCCTCGGTGGTGGGCTCGGAGCCGTCGAGCAGTTCGTCGCTCACTCCGACCACGGTGCGTTCCGTCAGCCGCAGGTGGCGGCGCCGGCGCAGGCCCATCGGGTGCAGGGGTGTCGCCTCGTAGAACGCGCGGGCGGCGTCGGCCCGCCAGTCGACCAGGGCGGGCAGCTCGTCCTCGTCACGCCGGAGGCTCAGCCGGCCGATCCGCAGCGCGGTGCCGTCCACCAGGTCGATCCGGCCGAACACCAGGCCGCCCTCGGCCCCTTCGAGACGCCGCACCTCCCGGGCGAGCCGCTCGGCGGCCAGGTCCCTCTCGTACGTCTCGGCGGCGCCGTCCGCCTGTTCGGCGAGTGTCCCGACGAGCCGTGCCCGGGTGTCGGCGAGCCGCTCGTCGAACAGTGCGACGACGGCGGCCACCTCCGCCTGCTCCAACTCGACCTGCTGTACCACGTTGTCCTCGACCTGCGGCAAGGCAGCGCTCCTCTCGGGTTCGGCCTGTCACTATGCGAGGACGCGCGGGGAATGTAAATGTTGACGTTCCGGCCCGAACTGTGTCCACGGAGCGCCGACGGGCCACCGGTCGGACGTGGCGTCACCTCCCCGGGGCGGGCCGGGCTTCCCGTCGGTACGGGCGGACCATCCGGACCGGACACCGCATCGGAGGACGAAGCGGACGTCGGGCCGGTTCTCGGCCCGACGTCCGGTCGGAACGCGACGGAACGCGTCAGCACGTGTTGGGACGCGTCGGAAGGCGTCGGAACGTGCAGGGGGTGTTCGCGGGATGCTGCGGCTCAGGACTCCTTGACCACCACGGTCTTCGCCGCCTTGTCGTGCAGCGCCTGCTCGAGCGGCTTGTCCCACAGCGGCCACAGGACGTTGACGAGCGCGAAGAGGGAGCCGATGCAGTACACCGCGTTGGGCAGCGTGTACACGGCCGCGCGGATCAGCAGCGAGTTCTCGGCGGGCTTCCCGCCGTGCCCGAGGTCCACCACCCGCAGCTTCATCACCTTCTTGCCGACCGTCTGGCCGCCCTGGGTGAGCAGCATCGCCGCCTCGTAGCCGAAGGAGAGCAGGCCCGCCACGAGGTAGTAGAGGATCGAGGCGCCGAGGACGGTGAAGACCAGCAGGGTCGGGATGATCAGCACGGCGACGTCGATCAGCCGGGCGACCAGCCGCTCCCCGATCGGCGCGAGCCGACGGGAGCCGGGCACCGGGGCGCCGCCGTACCCACCGGGCTGGCCGAGCCAGTGCGGCAGGCCGGCGGTCTGCGGCTGCTGGCCGTACGGCTGCTGCGGGGGAACGCCGTAACCGGGCTGCCCGTACGGGGCCTCCTGCTTGTACGCCTGCTGGTCGTGCGGCGCCTGCTGGCCGTAGGGCGGCTGCTGACCGGCCGGGGGTTGCTGGCCGTAGGGGTTCTGCTGTCCGTAGGGGTTGGACCCGTCGTACGGGTTCTCGTTCTGGCCGTACCCGGTGGGGCCGTTGGTGCTCATCCTGGCTGGTTCCCTGCCTCGGAGGTGGTGGTACGGCTGTTCTATCGATCATCCGACCGGCGCGGGAAGACGGACGGGCAAGTCGTTACCGATCAGGGGTGGGCTTGTCGCCGAGCCGGGTACGGAGGAGTCCTGTTATGTTCGGAATGCCGGAATCAGCCTGCGCCGCCCGACCGGGCGGCTCGACCAGGGAGGCAGGAATGACCGGTGTACCCGAACCCATCAGCGACGCCGGCCGTGCCGCGCTGGAGCGGGACCTCGCCGAGCTGCGCACGGAGCGCGACGCCGTCGCCGCCACGCTGCGGGGTGGCGAGGAGGTCGGCGATCGGGCCGACCAGGCCGATGAACTGCAACGGGCCGACGTCCTCGACCGGTTGGACGACAGGATCATCCTGATCGAGGGCCGCCTGCGCGAGGCCGCGGTCGCGGGCGCGCCGAGCACCGGGACGGTCGGCGTCGGCAGCACGGTGACCCTGCGCTTCGGGGACGCCACCGAGTTGACCGTCCGGATCGGTGAACTCGCCGAGGAGCTGGATCCGGAGCTGGTGACCGCCGACAGTCCGCTCGGCCACGTCCTGCTCGGCCGCGCGGTGGGCGAGACCGTCGAGTACGAGGCTCCCGGGGGCCGGACGAGCGCCGAGGTCCTGTCGATCGGCGGCGACGCCGGAGTGTGACGGCGGCTCGTGCCGCGACAGCGGGTGGACGGTCGCCGTGTCCTCCGCTCCGGCGGGCGTACGGTCGGGGTGCGGTCCGGGGTGGACGGCGCGGCCCGCGCCGGAGCCGTCCGCCCGGGCGCCCGGTGTGCGCCCCGCCGCGCCGCTGGACGGGGCCGGGTGCGCATGCTGACATGGACGCGTCAAGCCCGTCGGTGGCCCGCACGAGGGGGTGCGCGGCCCGGAGCCGACGGGCGAGAGGGAGGAAGCGCCCATGTCCCTTCGCACCCTGGCCGCCGGCAGCGCCGCCGCGGCACTGCTCGGCACAGCCCTCGTCGGCACGGTCGGCACCGCCGGCACGGCCTTCGCCACCGGGTGGGACACCCCGCCGCCGGACAAGATCGTCATCTCCGTCGCCACCGTGAACGGTTCCGGCTGCCCGGCCGGTACGGCGGCGGTCGCGGTGTCCCCGGACAACACCGCGTTCACCGTCACCTACAGCAGCTACGTCGCCCAGGTCGGCCTCGGCTCCAAGCCGACGGACTTCCGCAAGAACTGTCAGCTCAACCTGAACGTCCATGTCCCGCAGGGCTTCACGTACGCCGTCGCGGCCGCCGACTACCGGGGCTTCGCCCACCTGGAGAAGGGCGCGACCGCCGTTCAGCGCGCCAACTACTACTTCCAGGGCTCGCCGCAGACCGCCTACTCCAGCCACAGCTTCAGCGGCGCGCTCGACGACAGCTGGCAGGCGACCGACACCGTCGCGGTCGAGGCCCTGGTCTGGGCCCCGTGCGGAGAACTGCGCAACTTCAACATCAACACCGAGCTGCGAGTGGCCGCCGGCAGCTCGGACCCGACCAAAACGACCAGCTTCATGACGATGGACTCCACCGACGGCAGCATCAACACCGTCTACCACTTCGCCTGGAAGCGCTGCCCGCAGGGCTGACCGGGCAGTCGCCGTCGCCCCGGCCGGGCACTCCGGCCGGGGCGACGGTCGTCCAAGAGGTCCCGGGGACGGGCGTCCGGGCGGTTCCGGGGACGGGCGGCGGGGGCTGCCCCGGCCCGGTCCGGGGGCGGGTCAGGCCGGTTCGGGTGAGCCGAGGCGGGTGTCGCCGGCCGGATCGGCGGGAACGCCGGCGGGGCGCGCGGTGGTGTGCGACGGGGTGTGCGACGTCGTGTGGGCGGCGAGGGCGTGCAATCGGTGCTCGGAGACGCTGCCCGGTTCAGCGGTCCAGACCACGATGTGCTGGTCCGGCGCCGTGGCGCTGGTCAGGGTGTCCCAGTCCAGGGTGAGGTCACCGACCGCGGGGTGCCGGAACCGCTTGCTCCCGGTGGCGTGGGCGGCGACCTCGCACGCCTGCCACCAGCGCTGGAAGTCGACGTGGTCGGCCATCCGCGCGAGCAGGCGGTGCAGGCGGGCGTCGTCCGGGCGGCGGGCCGTGTGCATCCGCAGATGGGCCACGCAGGCCCGGGCGCCGTCCGCCCAGTCGCGGTAGCGCGACCGCAGCACGGGGTCGTTGAAGAGCAGCCAGACGTAGTTGCGGTCCTGGGCGGGGTGGCGGCCGAAGTCGGTGAACAGCGCGGCGGCCGGCGGGTTCCAGGCGAGCACGTCCATCGTGCGGGTGAGGACGAGGGCGGGGCCGGTGCCGAGTTGGGCGAGCAGTCGGCGGTTGTGCTCGGTGACCTCCGCCGTGGCGCGGGCCGGCGGTTCGGCCGGGGGCCGTCCGGCGAGGCCGAGCAGGTAGGCCCGTTGGTCGGGGGAGAGGCGCAGGGCCCGGGCGAGCGCCTCCAGTACGGGAGTGGAGGCGGGCATCCGGCCCTGCTCGATCCGGGTGTAGTAGTCGGTGCTGATCGAGGCCAGCCGCGCCACCTCCGCGCGGCGCAGGCCCGCGACCCGGCGCGGTGCGCCGTCGGACGGCAGCCCCACCTGGCGCGGGGTCAGCTCGGCCCGTCGGGTGCGGAGGAAGGCACCGAGTTCCTTCGGGCGGCCGCCTGAGGTGCTCATGCCCTCAGTGTGGCAGCGGCGGCCGGTGGTGGGGGAGGGATCGGCAGCGAGAAGCGTGCCCGCGCACCGCTCCCGGCGGCAAGTCCGGTGGGAGGGAGAGTTTTCTCCCCCGCTGAAAACCGCGCGTGACGGAAGTGTCCCCTTTTCGGAGGCCGTGCGGCGTGCGAGCGTCGTGGCGCGACCGACGCCGGGTGCGAACCGCGGCGGCGCGACGTCGCAGTTCCTTCGGCACGCCCCCTGGAGACCATGATCATGGAGTTCGCCAAGCCCGCGGCCACCGGCGCGGCCCCGGCCCAGTGGTTCACCGGGGAGGTGTGGTGGGACGCGGTCCACCCCGGCGGGGCACCGGGCCGGACGCGTGCCAACCTGGTCCGCTTCGCACCCGGGGCTCGCACCCACTGGCACGCCCACGCGCTGGGGCAGAGCCTGCACGTGGTCTCCGGGACGGCCCTGATCGGTACCCGCGACGGCGTGGTGATCGAGGCCCGACCGGGTGAGCTGGTGATCTGCCCGCCGGGGGAGGAGCACTGGCACGGCGCCGCGCCGGACCGCTCGATGGAACACCTCGCGACCTGGGAGGGTACCGAGGACGGCAGCCCCGAGACGACCTGGTTGGAGCCGGTCACCGAGGAGCAGTACGCCCTCGCCCGCAGCACCAGCGCCTGACCCGGCGGGCCCTGCCCCGGAGTTGCCGCCGCTGCCCCGGCCTCTGCCGCTGCCCCCGCGTCCGTGCTGTCCGCCGGACCGGCTCAGCCCGCGAGCTGACCCGGCCGGCCCGGGACCCAGAGCGGCACCGGGGCGGTGGGCGCCATGTGCCGGGCGGCGTGCTCGTCGAGGAAGACCAGGGCCCGGTCCCGGTCGCCGTCGCTGAGCTCCGCCAGCGCGGCGGCCGCCGAGCGGGCGCAGGCCAGGACGAGCGCCAGCATGTCCTGGCGCCGGCTGTGCTCGCGGACATGGGCCCGGGCGCGTTCGAGGATGCAGGCGCCGTGCGTCTCCCGCTCGGCGGCCCCGACCGGGTCGGTGCCCGCCATGGCCATCCGCACCCCGTACCAGACCAGGACGAGCGCGTCCGGCTCGGCCGGGTGCGAGACCTCCCCGAGCTCCGCCCACTCCCTGGCCCCGGCCGACTCCCGGCCCAGCCGGTCCAGCGCCGCCGGACCGTCCCCGTGCTCACTCCGGAGCACCAGGTCGGCGGCCCGCACCACCACCGCCCGCAGCACCGACTCCGCCGGCACCCGCAGCCCCGGCGCGCCCGGGTCGGCGAAGGCCAGCCAGGCGTCCGCGAACGAGGCCGCACGCAGCTGCCCCAGCCACGGCGGAGCCCCCTCCGCGAGGCCGAGCCGCTCCTCCACGGCCAGCCGGATCAGCCCCCCGGCCACCAGATCGGCGGCCCCCTCGTCCGGCCCGAGCCCGAACAGTGCGTTCCTCATGGAACACCCCCCGTCCAACGGTCATCACCTTGTGTGCGCACATCCCACCACATTGAGACGGGAACGAACTTGGCCGCGCCTGTGATGAGACGCACGCCACGCTGCCCGACGGCGGGGCCGGGCGCCCCCGTCATCCCGCTGACCTGGGCGTTCGCGTCGAGGGATCGAGCGTGGCGGACATCGGCCCGGGCCGAAAACATTGACGCGCACCTGCGGACCGATCTTGGAGGCCCCCCGGGGTCCCCGGAGACCCGCGCAGGCGCCCGAGGACCACGCCGTCAGCCCGAGACCGGATCCTCCGCGACCGTGCCCCCGGTGATCGCGCCCCCGGTGATCGTGCGCCCGTCGGGCGGATCCTCGCCCGGTCCGAACGGCGCAGCGGACAGCTCGTCGTCGTACTCGTCGTCGTAATGGACCACGCAGCGCCCGAACGTCTCCCGATATCGCGCCAACTCCTCGCGCAGGGCCGCCGCCGAGCCCGGGGCACGGCGCTCCAGGGCGGGCCAGCCGGTGAACCGGATTTCGGCGGGGAGGACGACCAGGCCGGTGACGGCGTCCCGGAAGGCGTTCCGGTTCCCCCCGTAGAACGAGGGGAATCCGAGCGCCCGCCGCAAGGTGGCGTGGAGGCCCCGATCGTCGAGGACTGCGCCGACGTCGATCAGCACCCGCCGGTCCGGGTCCGGATCCGGGTCCTCGGGGACGCCCCAGAAGGTGGGAAGCCACCAGCACAGAACGGACCGGTCCTCCGGCCACGGGCGGGCGGAGCCGTCCTCGCGCCACTCCTCGAAGACGTCCCCGACGGGGTCGATCGGACGCCACTCGGGGGCCCGGGGTTCGTCCGCCGCCGGCGGGCGGACGTAGAAGCGCCCGCGCTGGTCGCAGGCGCCGTACTCGCGGAAGTTCCGCTGCGCCTCGACGAGCGGGACACGGTTGGCACCCGGGGCGAACGGCCGGCGGAGCTGCGCCGCGTCGTCCTCCCATGAGCAGACCGGGCAGACGACGGAGGAGCCGGGCCAGCCCTCCTCGGCGTCGAAGGTGAGATGGCCGCAGCAGGGGCACGGGCGACGGGTGTCCACCGGGTCAGTCTCGGCCCACCGCTCCACCGGGGGCGAGCGGGTTTCGCCGCCCGGCCGCCCCGGCGCGCGGCCGGGTTCGGGGCCGGGTTCGGGGCCCGACCGGTCAGCCGCCGCCCATGCCGCCCTGGGCCGCGACCATGGTCAGGTTCAGCCCGGACACCGCGCGGGCCAGTCCGGGCGCGTCGGCGGCGAGGCGGTCGGTGAGGGCGGTGACGCGGTCGGCGTGCGCCTTCCGGTCGTGGCGGGAGAGCACCAGGCGCAGGTGCCCGTGGGCGGCCAGGGCGGCGAGCACCGCGTCGGGGAACGGCGCCTCGGCGGGCGGAGTACCGCCGCGGACCAGCTCCGCCACCCGCACCTGGAGGTCCAGGGCCTCGCGCGGGTCGTCCATCGCCACCGGCCGCCGCGGCACGACCCGGCCGTGGGGGTCGCGGTCCGCGACGGTCAGCACGCCGAGTACCGCGAGTCGCTCCTCGACGGCTTCGAGGGTGTCCTCGCGGTCGCGCCGGATCCACGCCTTCCAACTGCGTGACGCGCGGCCCACGTCGGCGAGCAGCGCGTCGAGGACGCCGTCCCCGGTGGGGTCGGCGGCGGCGGCCCGGACGTGCCCCGCGCCGTCCTCGGCGACCGCGCCCCGGTGGGCGAGCTCGGCCAGGGCGGCGGCACGGACCAGGAAGCCGGCCCGGGTGCGGTCCTGCAAGGACTGGGCCCGGGTGTCGAAGGCGAGCAGATAGCTGGAGAGATGCAGGGCTCGGCTCATGCTGTCGACGATACGGGCGGCGGTCGCCGCGATTCGTCACCCCGCGGTCTGAACCGCCCTCCACCTGCGGGACCACCCGCGGACCGCCTCCGGATCCACCTGCGGGACCACGCGCGAACCGTTCACGGGACCACGCGCGGAGCGGTCGTGGCCGATTCCGGGCAGGTGAATACCGGGCAAGAGCGGGGAATTACCGCATTCCCGGGAACGGGCGGCCGATTCGCCGCGTGAATCGGGACAACTGTCGGTGGGGGAAGGGAATCCGGGAGTTCCAGGGGAGCTCGCGCGTTGGAAAAGCAGCTGCGGTCCCTTTCACCCGACCCTACCCCGGTAGCCGAAGGCAGAGAAAGAGATGCCATGGATGATTTCGACGGTGAAACCTCCACCCGCAACCCCGTCTTCTGCGCCCTCGTCAATGCCACCCTCGACCTGGACCGTGACGACCTCGGGCACCCCGCCCACCCCGGTCTGTGGGAGCGGCTGACGGGCGACCGGCGGCCGGTGGACCAGCGCGGACTCCACTGCCCCGACTGCCGGTCCGCCCACGGCGCCCGGGCCTGGATGTACGTCTTCGAGCGGCAGGGCCTCCGGATTGCCGCACACCACAATCCGCACCGCCGTCAGGCCGGCGGGAGCGACGTGCGCGAGGCGTACCGGGAGCGGTACGTCCGCGCGGCGGAGAGCGCCGGCCACACCGCCGAGGTGGGGGTGACCGACGGGAACGGCAGGCAGCGCACCGATGTGCTCGTCACCGGCGCGGGCGGACAACGGTACGGGTTCGAACCACAGTTGTCGTACCTCTCCGCCGACACCGCCCGCAGCCGTGACGCCGCCGCCCGGGCCGACGGCGTCACGCCGGTCTGGCACACGGTGGATCCGAGGTCGCCGCTGATCGACGCGGTCCACTGGACCAGGGCGGACGACCTGCCCGCGGCCGCCGTCCGCGCCGAACGCGACCTGCTGGTCCGGGGCGGCGTGCGGGCCCTCACGCTGGAGCTCTGCGACCGTATGCCGACGCCGTGTCCCACCCGCAGCCAGGGCAGTTGCGGTCGCCGTCACGCGCGCTGGGGGCCCAGGCCCCGGCAGTTCGACGACCTCGTCCGCGACATCGCCGCCGGGAGCTGCGTCCCCCTCACCGTGCGGGCGGGTCGGGGTGTGCACCGCTTCTGGTCCTCGGCCGAGGACCGCGACGTCTATCTCGACAGCGGCGGCACCCTCGCACCCGCCGACGAGGCGGACACCGGCGCGGCCGACCGCACGGCCGACCGCGCGGCCGGCCCCACCGCCGGTCGTGTGTCGGCGTTCCACCGCTCCGCCGTGTCCGGTCCGCGCCCGTACTCCCACCGGGATGCCCGCTGCGCCGTCGCCCGGGCGGACCGGGCCGAACGGTGGCACCGGAGGTTCGCCGCCCTGCCGGCCCGCGACAGCGGCGAGGCGATCTGGCTTCCCGAACCGGCGGCGGCGCCCGCGCCGATCGTGCGCCCGGAGATCGTCCCGGTCCGGCGCGGCGTCTGCTCGGCGGGCCGAGGCCCGTCCTGCGGCCGGCGTGCCCGGCTCTACCCCGGGGGGTGGTTCTGCGACGGACACCGCCCCGGCGCGGCCCGCGTCTGAACCGCCCGCCGAGCTGCGGCGACGGTCCGCGCACCGGCCGGCGGCGCATCTGACGACATCAATGTAGACCAACGGTCGGAAGCGTGGATATGGTGAGCCTCGGCTTACCGTCCCGGCTGCGGGGCGTCGCACGCTCTCGACGATGGGGACACGGTTTGTACGACGGACGGAAGGGGTCGTCGAGTCCGTTCGAGCAGACCGTCTACCTCCTCTCGGAGGCCGGCCGGGCCGTCGACCGGCTGCTCGCGGAGCGGCTGGAGCACCGTGGGCTGACCCCGGCCCACCAGGCGCTGCTGTCGACCCTGACCACCCTGGGGCCGCACGGCCGACGGGATCTCGTGGAACGGGTCGCGATGCCCGGGGCGGGCGTGGACCGGGCACTGGACGATCTGCTCTCCCGGGGCCTGCTGCAGTCGACGGTGGTCCACATCGGGGGGCGTCAGGAGCTGCTGGCGATCACCGACCCGGGCCGGGCCGCGCTGGACCTGCTGCACTCCGATGCCTCCGCCGCGCAGGACGGCCTACTGGCCTCGCTGACGCGGGGCCAGCGCGTGGAACTCAACTCGCTGCTCCGGCGCGTCTGCGCGGCCGCCGCCCGAGGGGCGGGCGGGGCGGGCCCGCTTGCGGCCGAGGCCGGTCGCTGACGGGCTCGACCGGCCCCGGTTCGCCGCTGCCCCCCCGGGGGCCCAGATCTTCGAATGCCCTGGTCAAGGCGGTGATGGTCGGTTCGTATTCGACTTCTCCCGGGGTATAACGGCTTGGTTCCAGTAGAACCATCAGTTAATAAAAAGTAAGGGAAGGCTCACCTTCCTAAGGTTAGCCTTCCCTTATGAACAGCCTGATGCTGGCCGCGGACACGGCCGGATACACCATGCCCCAGACCTGGCGGCTCCTGACCAAGACCGGTTACTTCCTCGGCCTCAGCGGCGCCATCGGCGCCACCGTCGGCTACGCCGCCGCGGTGCGACCCGCGCTCAGGAGCGCCGAACACAACGGAGCCGGTCCCGACGCCGCGGTGCTGAGATCCAGATCGGCGGCCTGCGTCGCCTGGGCCGGCGTGGTGCTGCTGGTCGCCGGTTACTTCCAGCTCGCCGCCCGCGTCGCCCGCTCCGGCAAGGGGATGCCCTTCGGTGACGCGCTGGCACCCGACCGGATCTGGACCTTCCTCCGCGCCCCCGCCGCCAAGGGCACCTGGATCGCCCAGGGCACCGTCTACCTGGTGCAGAACATCGTCCTCGTCGCCACCGCGGCCGTGATGATCGCCCTGTTCGTCCCGGCCGTCCGCCGGTACACCGATCGCGTCGTCCTCGCCGCGCTGCCGGCGGCGCTCGCCGTCACCCTGGTCGGCGCCGTCCCCACGACGACCCCGACCACCTTCGACCGCTGGCTCGACCTCGTCCTCGACCAGGTCCACATCGTCTCCGGCACCGTCTGGCTCGGCGGACTGGCGCTGCTGGTCGCCCTGACCGGCACCCGCGGCCGTCTCGGCGACGGCGCCGGCCTGCTCTGGGCCCACCTGTGGCAGCGCTTCGGCCTCGTCGCGATGGTCTGCGTAGGCGCCATCACCCTCTCCGGCCTGTGGCTGAGCTGGAAGCACGTCGGCAGCATCCCGCAGCTGTGGACCACCGGATACGGCATCGCGCTGCTGGTCAAGGTCGTGCTCGTGGTCGGACTGGTGACCGCCGGCGGCTTCAACCAGTTCTGGCTGATGCCCCGGATCACCCGCGCCCGCCTCGCCGACGACGCCGCCACGCTGCGCGAGCTGACCCTCGGTCACTTCCCCAAGGTGGTGTGGGGCGAGGTCGCGCTCGGCCTCGCCGTCCTGGTGGTGCTGCCCTTCATCGCCGGCTCCGCCCGTACCGAGGCCGGCAGCCCCAAGGCGGTCTTCTCCGGCAGCATCCTCGCCGCCGGCGCGGCCCTCGTGGTCGGGCTCGCGGTGTCCCTCTACGCGACGGCGAAGGTCTCCGACCTGCTGGCCCGCCGCCCGGCCCCCGCCGCCGCGGTCTGACGCCCCGACCACGGCCGTCGAAGCCGTTCTGCAGGACCCGTGCCCCCGGCCCGGCCACCTCGACGAGGTGGCCGGGCCGGGGGTTCCGTGTTCTCCGGACGCCTCGGAACCCGGGGTGTGCCACGGCTGTGGTGGGGCGCCGAGGGGGCCCGGCGCGGATGGCCGGGCGGAGACGGGCCGCGCCGGGCCTTTGTCGGGCGGGGGCGGAGGGGCGGACGACAGGGAGAGGTCGGACTCCGCAGTCGTGGTCGGTGGTGCCCGTTCGCGTCCGTTCGCTGTGTGTCCGGCCCACCGGACCTGACCCGACCGGACCGGCCCCGCTACCGGTCCGGTCGGGGAACGCGGACGCCCCGGCCGGGGGTTCCGGTCGGGGCGTTGCGTGGTGGTGCGGGTGCGCCGGGTGGCGCGGGCCGGTGGTGTCAGGCGGTGGGGCGGGCCCCGGTGTCGCCGGTGCCGCCGGTGCCGCTGGTGGTGCCGGTGGTGGTGCCGGGGGTGGTGGGTTTGGCGGGGCCGCCGAGGAGGCCGAAGAAGTGGGCGAGGGTGGGTGCGAGGTAGGCGAGCCAGACCACGA